>JAMPEW010000001.1:0-134754 GCA_023664775.1 Clostridium sp.
GAATGGGAATTGATGAGCTTTCCGTATCACCGGGCTTTGTGCTTAAGGTGAGAAACCAGGTAAGGAATACGGATTTGTCAAAATAGTGGTGGTACTCGAATTGTGGGTATGCCTACAATAACACAAAAATCTACGTGCGTTCGTTTAAAGACGCAGCGATACTGGAAATTGCCGGTTTAAGGTAATCCAAGTAAGGATATCTTAGACCGGCAATTTAAGTGTCGATGTATTCAAATGATTTTATTAGTTATGGCATACCCACAATTCTTAGTACCGTCATTCGAAGGTGAGTTTTTTGTGTGTAAATTTTTCCCCATTCCGTTTGATATTATATGTTTAAAGATACAAATTAGAGATAAGCAGACGAAGAGCCTTAAAAGGTCTGAATGGGGAGATTAAATTTACACAGACATAGCTTAAGGATGTAAGAAACAAATGCTTTGTGGTGGAAAAACCTGATGAAAATTTTAATATGTTTGATATAGGTGAGAGGTATGGAACTGATAGTCCAAGGAGGAAGCGATGTTAAATTTTTTTCAAATTAAAAATACATGGAATCCACCTAAAATAGCTGAAGATGCTCTGAATAAATATTATGAGGAGGTACCCGATGATTATAATGACTATTTAGTTATATTACAGACAAAGCCTTATATTGATGCATTATATGTTTATTTTGATTATGTATCTGAATGTCCGATATATAGCAGACGGTTCGTGTTTAAGGAGAATTATGTTTGGGTTTATGAGGATGAACAAATTTATATTGACAGATGCCTTAATAATTCAAGATGTGGATGCGAATATGCGTGCATAGAAGAAATATACAAGTATTACTCAGAAAAATATCCTGATTGGAAGCTTAGCAGTTATTATACAAAGCCATTTCGATTACTTGATCATTTGTATCATTGCATGCGAAAAGGTACGGCGAAGGAAATGCTATATAAGGCAGGTTTGGATGAGCTTGCAGTTGGCATTGAAGAAGTGGATGAGATTAATCTGATGGCTTCAAAGCCGTCAGAAATATATGAGGGTATATCAATGAGAACCCTAAGGACGCTTAATTGTAAAGCTGGAGCATCCCTTCTTAGTCGGAAATATAACAGAGAGTTTATTAAGAAGCTTCAAATGAAGTTTCCTGAAATATTTAAGGAAAGAATGAATGATGCACAGTGTAATTATCTGAAGCATTTGATAACCGGAGAGCTTACTGTTGGAGAAGTTGGCAGATTGTTTAAAGCAAGGAAAATGCATCTGATGATGCTTTGGAATGATGCTCAATACGAGATGTTTCTTCGGGAAGAGAAAAATAGAGAAAAAACGATTGAGACAATGAAAGAACTCGGTCAGATAGATAGCATTTATGAGAAAAATCTTCCAATTGTTTTTGAGGTGGAGCAGGGATTGAATGATTATCGAATTACAGAGTTAAAGACGTATCTTCTTCTTAAACGTGAGGAATATGATAAGGATATAAAAAGGTCTAACAGAAAGAGGAATGCTGAGTGGCAGGAGCGGGGAAGGGGATACGTTGTCAGATATCCGCAAACGATAAATGATTTCTGTCGGGAAGCAATTTATATGAGAAATTGTCTTCTTACATATGTAACTGCTTTTATACACGGAGATACGACAATTTTATTTGTGAGAAAAGAGGATGATGTGAACAAACCGTTTATAACAATGGAAATATTTAATAATGAATTGATGCAGGCATATCACAGATTCAATGTAGATTGTACGAAGGAAGAAGCTGATTGGATTAGAGATTACTGTGTAAGGCATAAAATTGGCTGTAGGAAATTCAAATTTGATAACAATATAGATGAATTATTTTAAGGAGACAACAGGTGGAAAGATTGCCCTTAGCATGATTCTTAAAAGGCGAGAAAGTTTATTAATTGGAAGCGGCAGAAAGATGGGTAAGGATATGCTTCAAATTACCCTGAATGTAGGCTATAATAATATTCAGAATTTACGCTGCGAAAAGGAGATAGTTAAATGTACGAAAATTCCTCGAAAAAATGGATCATGTTAAATATTTTGGATATTCTTAAAACCTATACAGACGAAAATCATCGTCTGAGTCAAAAAGATATATCGGAGCTATTGATAAAGAATTATCAAATGTCTATAGATCGAAAGACGATTAAAAGAAACCTTATGGAACTCATTGATTTTGGCTATGACATTGAGTATAGCGAAACAATAAGAATGGTTAAAGATAGTAAAACAGGCGAGCTTGAAGAAAGCAGTATTATGTCGGATTTTTACCTTGTGCGTGACATTACGGATGCAGAGCTGCGTTTGTTGATAGATGGCTTGCTGTTCTCAAGGCATATTCCTTATAGTCAATGCAGGGAATTGGTTGAAAAGTTGGAAAAAATGTCAAACAAATATTTTCAACCGAGGATGTCGCATATACATACTATGCCGACGGATAAGACGGATAATAAGCAGTTATTTTACAACATAGATGTGCTGGATGAGGCAATTGCCAAAAATCGTAAGGTATCTTTTAAATATTTGGAATATGGAACAGATAAGAAACAGCATATAAAATGCCGGGAGGACGGCAGCGAACGGGTATATGTTGTCAGTCCGTATCAGATGGCTGCAAGAGAGGGAAAGTATTATTTGATTTGTAATTATGACAAATACGATGACGTGTCAAATTATCGATTGGACAGGATTACCGATATACAGTTGCTAGAGGAAAAAGCAAAGCCATTTAAGGATTTGGAGTGGTCTGAGGGTAAACGTCTTGATTTGAAGCAATATATGAATCAGCATATTTATATGTATGCAAGCCCGGATGTGACGGTAAAATTTCGTATTGTGAAGCCTATGATTAGTGATATTGTAGATATGCTTGGAACGGATGTCAGATTTTACAATGAAACAACAGATAGTGTATGTGTATCTGCAAGCATAAATGAACAGGCTATGCTGCAATTTGCAAAAAATTACGCACCGGATATTGAGATATTGGAGCCAGTGGAACTGAGGGTTAAGATAAAAACAGAAATAGCAAAGGGATTGAAAGTGTACGAATGAGAGAAATAGGAATTATGAGTGATGAACAATTTAAGGAAAAATTGAATCAGTGCTTGAAGGGGTATATGAAAAAATTGGATGAACTTTTTGTTTCGGAGAAAGATTTTCAAATTGCGTTGGCAATGCATCTGAAAGACAAATTGATAGAAGATTGTATTGAAGTGATTTGTGAATATCCTTATACATCGAGTGTTGAATATAAGGCATTATCCAAAGAAGAATTTGAGAAGAAGGGAACTAAAGGAGTTGAAGAGGATTTTTTAAAGAAAAATCGTTTAGCATACATAGATATTATGGTGGTAGACAAAAAATCAGGGAAATTTTATCCGATTGAATTAAAATATAGAACTAAGAAAGCAAAAATAAGAAATAAGTATATTGAAGAAATTGACCTTAAAGATCATGGAGCATATGATGCGGGTAGTTATGGATATTTGAGAGATGTTTGTAGAATTAATGAATTTAAAGAAAATCACAAAGGAAATTTTGGCACAGGCTATGCGATTATTTTGACGAATGATGGTAGATACTTGAGCGAATTAGAGAACGAAAAATCCTATTCTGCTTTTTGGATTGGTCACGGGAAAGACAAAACTTTCAACATAAATACAGGAACTGCTGTTGGAAAGGTTGATGGTAAGTATCGCAAATTAGATATTAAATTTGATATAGAAATGAAGTGGAAAAAAACTACGATAAAAAATTCTGAAAGCGAATTGTATTACATTATAACTGAAGTAAAATAGCGATATAACATTTAATGCAAAATATTTGCAGAATGTTAAGAAAGCTCAATGATGAAAAAAATTCATTTAAAGGAGAATGCCTATGAATGAAAAATACATACTTACAAAGTCTAAGTTTTGCAAGGGGTTGCAGTGTCCGAAAATTTTGTGGATGGATATAAATATGCCAGAGAAAGCGAGTCAAAATCTTCCCGGGAATGTTTTGTTGAACGGTACAAAAGTCGGTGAACTGGCAAGAGAATATTTTGGGAAGTGCACATTGGTAGAATATGATTTTAGTAAGGAGGTAATGGTTGAACAGACAAAGGAATATTTGAAACAGGGATGTGGTATTATTGCAGAAGCAAGCTTCCTGACAGATGGTTTATTTTGCAATGTTGATATTCTTAGAAAAATGCCGATTGGTTATGATATTGTGGAGGTAAAAAGCTCTACACAAATATCCTCAATATACATAGATGATATTGCTTTCCAATATTATGTTTTGACAAAAGCTGGAATTCAGATTAATCGTGCATACATAATGTACATAAATAATCACTATGTAAAACGTGGAGCAATAGATTTGCAGGAATTATTTATACTTGAAGATTGCACTAATGAGGCAAAGGATAGATTGAACAAGGTAGAAGCAAATGTCAAATCTATTCTTGTGTATATCCGGTCAGATAGTGAGTCGGGAAAGGATATTGATGTATGTTGTGAGGAACCATATGAGTGTGCATATCGTGAATTTTGTAGTAGACATCTGCCAGAGCAATCTGTATTTGATATTCGCAGGCTGAGTAAAAAGACAAAGTATGCTTATTATCACGATGGTATCATTTCATATGAGGATGTTATCTTTAAAAAACCTAAGCTTTCTCAAAGCCAATTAAATCAGGTGGAAACAGCATTTTATCATAAGTCTGATGTTGTTGACAAAGATAAAATAAAAGAATTTCTAAATACGCTTTCATATCCGTTGTACCATCTTGATTTTGAAACGTATCAGTTGGCGATACCGGAATTTGATGGAATCAGCCCTTATGAGCAGATTCCATTTCAATATTCACTTCATATTGAATATGAAGATGGACACTTGGAACATAGGGAGTTTTTGGCAAAGGAAGGTACAGATCCGAGAAGAAGCTTGGCAGAAAGTCTTATTGGAGATATACCGATGGATGTGTGTGTTTTGGCATATAATATGGCATTTGAAAGAAGGGTGATTAAGAGATTAGCAGAACAATTCCCTGATTTGGCACAGTCACTTATGAATATTTGGGAGAATATTCAGGACCTAATGATTCCTTTTCAGAAGCAGTATTATTATACGGAAGCTATGCAGGGTTCTTATTCAATCAAATATGTATTGCCTGCACTTTGGCCGGACGAACCATCGCTGGATTATCATAATTTGGAGGGAATACATAAAGGTGATGAGGCATCAGCGGCATTTGCAGATTTGCCGAATCATACACCGCAAGAGATTGTAAATATTAGAGAGAATTTGCTGAAATATTGTGGATTGGATACCTTTGCGATGGTAAAGGTGTTAGAGAAGCTGAGGGAGGCGATTGATAAAGATGAAAAATAATTATTGAATGGGTGATTACAATAGCAGTACAGGATTTGGTATGGGTTAAAATGTTAAAATATCTAAGGAGGTATCAGATGAACGAGTGTTTGAAACATTAAGAGAATTTGCTTGATGAAATTATTATAATGTAATGCAAATGCATATAACGGAGGGAGAAAATGTATGGAGTATATAAATGAGGTTACAAGACTTAGATTTTTGTTGTATTCATATTTTGGAGTAGATATAAAAGAGCGTTATGGAGATGAGGGGTATATGGGAATAAAGAAAAGCTGTAGTGAACGAGCTTATCGTGACATGGCTAGAACCATTCATAATTACAAATACTCATTAAGTGAATTAGATAAATTGAATAGTGGAGAAAAAAAAGAGTATGAAAATCAGAAAGCTACAGCCCAAAAAAAGTAAATGATTATATTGCTGCTGAAATTACAAATGATATAATTACAGATACATTTATGGATGAAAAAATTAAAGATATTATTGATAAATCATGGCATAAGCAGGCATGTGATACAATAAAAAAGATTTTTGCTAAATATTCAGATGTTATTACAGGAGGCTTAACACATGGGCAGGCTCAAAAGTGGTTGAATATGGCACTTAAAAATATGTGGTTACTTGGATTAATTAAAGAAGACAAAGAGAAATATTTACATATTCCAATTGATAAGTATATTATCAAAGCTGCGTGTTCATGTGAAGAAAATCCATATTTTTTAGGTGTTAAGTTTAAATTTACAAAGAATAATAAAGATAGCTGGAGTTCATGGAATGATTATTATGAATATTGGGAGCTTCAGGAAAAAATACGTAAGGCAATAGATGGGAAGAAATTTAATATTGAGGGAAAGGAAGTTGAATTTAAGACCCCGATTCAATGGGAGAATGAGGCTTGGATAGAACAGGCAAAAATAGAGGCAGGCAAATAGTCAAGAAAAACGGAAGGTGATTTGTCTATATAGTACGACGGATGTTTGTAAAAAGTAGAGTTTTTGCGCATGGCTAATAGTTGTTGTAGAAAAGAGGTAATAATGTGAAGACTCAAAAAGGAAATGCTCAAGTAGGAATATGGTGGTATACAGATGATGGTGATATATGGGTGGTTTCTACATCTAAAGATGATGGAGAATTAGATGGTCCATATCTTCAGTACAGCACAAAAGAGAATGATATGACACTCTGGCGTAAGTTAGTATCTGATAATCGTAAATCAAATCTTGAAGAAAGTGTATCAAAAGATTATAAAACGCTTGAGTGTGGCAGGGTGGTATACGATTGTAGAACGTGCTGTTACGAAGTGACATGCAGCGAAAAGCTTATATATGATAAAGAATTTAGAATGAAAATAATTGATTGTTTTGAATTGAGTGGAAATCAAGTTGAATTTATGCTTAAATAGGCAATACAAAAGTCAAATGCTTGGAGGGTGTCAAATATGAGTATTCAAGAATTGCTGGAAGAAATATTGAATCATCATAAAGAAAAAAATATTATTTCATATAGTAAGAAATTGCTTAAAAAATGCTCCTTTAATAGTGGGGAATGTGCTAGAAATCTTTGTAATTTAGCGTATTGGTTATATGTCTATGGCTATGAAGATGAAGTGATCGCCCTATGTGAAATCACGCACGATGTTGAATTTCCGGGAAAAGGAAAATTTAATGTATGGGATTATCTTTTACTTGTGTGGGGCTTGGAGGTTTATATATTAAAGAAAAATGGAAGAAACGATGAGGCGGAAGACAGAATTAGAATTATGGACAGCTATTGGAAATCTTCTCCGTTATCAGAACAGGAAGAAATTGACAGGAGAAATCGGTTTACCTATGAATATGCGGCAAAACAGGATAAGATTTTAAATGAAACGTCAAAAACCTATGCAAATAGTTACAGGATTTTGGCATTAACCCATTTGATAGGACTTACTTATACAGGACTATTTCCCAAATTGTGGGAGTCTAAAGAGTTAGTAGATAAAACGATAGATGAGTACATATCAATATTAAAAGAAGCGTATAGAGATAAAAATATTGATTAAATTGGAGTTTATGGAGGAATAGAAAATGAATTGCAATATTGGGTCACTTTATATCTGCGTGGAGGATATGGATAGAGCAATAAAATTCTATGAAGATTTTTTTGAGCAACCAGTTACTGAACGTGATGATATATATAGTGTATTTACTATAAATGGTTTTCGATTTGGTTTATTTGCATATAAGATTGTCAACGAGAAACATACTTTTGGAAGCAACTGTTTACCCAGTATTAGTGTGGAGAATTTTGATATTCTTAGTGAAAAAATCAAGGGTAAAGAGATATGTTTTCCGTTGACTACAATAGGAAAAAATTGGGTCGTTGAGTTTGTCGACTCAGAAGGAAATCACATTGAAATGACTGCATCTGTATGATAATTTTAAATATCTGAATTGTATTTTTCAGCCTCCACAGAGGTCAGCTTGAATTTATTAATAAGGGCATCAATTATTTGCTTGTTTGAGAAGCCGTTTTCTTTCAGAAAAGATACAGTAGTGGTAATTGCTTCTATGCGTCCATCAGCGTGTCCTTTCTCGTATCCTATTTCCTGTAATGTTTTTTCATGGAGCTCAGCGTTATATTCAAATAAACTCATGGCAATAACCTCCCTCTTATTTTTTCTCAAAAAATCAGCAAGGATATTTTCTTTAATACACGTATTGACAGCATACGTTACAGCAGAATGGATGTCCATAGTTTGATTATACTTTCGTATCTTATCGACGAACAACATATATTCTCGCAGGGTAGGGCAAGCTTTCATCAGTGCATCGTTGTAACCGGGATTAATATTAAGCTGAAGAACTACAAGCTCAAGACTTGGATTTTCTTCCTTGTGTGTATAGGCATCGGAAAGCTTAAATTCTTTTCGCTCTGGCTGGTTATCCGCACCATTGTAGAACACAACAAACTTTGGATTCGGAAGTTGAATCAGCTTTGCCGAATAAATATCCTTATCAGCATAAAAATGGCTGAAGCTTCGCGACACATAATCTAAATTCCGAAGCGGCATATTTGGGTTGACGGACGATTGATGCTCATATAGGTTCAACCTCATGTCAATAACACATGACAAGTCGTTCTTTACTGTCATGTATAGGGCATTTTCCAAAGTTGTAATTTCCAATTCGTCAGGGTTGTCATAGCTTGTTTCATTGACGGCATTGTAAAGCGTCAGCAGCTCCTTTTTGTCTGAGAATACCCGTCTAAAAACAGTATCTTTATGACGCATATTAGCGATTAACGTATCAACATGGTTTATAATGCTATAATCGTTTTTGGTATTGTTATTCGTTGTGTCAAATTTGTCGTTTTTGTTGCTTGTTGCATTTTCTGCATGAATTTTGTGCTTTTTCATTTTCTTTTCCTCCTTTTGTAGCTGTCAGGAAGAAAAAAATGGAAAATACAGTTTGCTCAGGCTGTCGTGCAGGAAACGGTATACGAAAATACAAGAAAAACACAGCATATAAAATAAGCATAAGCGGGTTCTTGTTATATCATGCATACTACACGACAGCTTTAAGCAATTTATTCTTTACCCTTTGGTTCAGACCAATTCCCAAAACAGCTTCTTCGCTGCCAGTATTATGTGAAATAAAGCATCGAAGTAACTTATTTTCAGAATGTCTGAAATGGTTTTACCCATTAAAGAAATATGAGAAACAATGCTTTAATAGGATATTACCATATGCGTACAAGTAATGCAACACTTTTTTCATTGAAAATATTTCAACTGCCGATTTTTGTGACGCCCACATAGATCTGTGATATTTTGTACCATGTAGGATAATCAACGATTCCCGACTGTGGCAGGTTAAACACTTTTTGAAACTCCCTCACTGCGTTCGCAGTGGCAGGTCCGTATATTCCGTCTACAGTTATGGTAGGAATTGCGCTGTAAACCTGTGCGATGCGGTTTAACTGCTCCTGTATCTGAATGACAGCCTCACCGGAGGATCCGTTTGTAAGGTCATATCCCGGGTAAGAGGCAGGTATGCCTGAAATAATTTCTGCGGAGTTTATATACATGTCGCTGCCGTAATAGTATCTTAAAATGTCTATTGCTGTATATCCGTCATCTCCAAGTGCCTTTGAACCCCACTGTGTCATCCAGTTTGGACAGGAGACACGTTTACCATCACAGTACTGGGTGAGAATAGGCTGTTTGATGTTTGGGCGTGCAAGAAAATTGTTGTAAAGGCTGTCAACAACACGGTCAATGCTTTCGTATATTGTTTTTCCTTTCATCCATTTGTGGTCGTATGCTGTGGATGAAGTGATTGTAAAATTATAGCCCTTGTTTCGGTACCACTCCGTATAAACCCGATTCAGTGTAAATGACATGATGGCGAGAACATTTGCCTGTATTGTCGCTTCCGGCCATGTGGAGTATATCTCACAGCTTGCTACGTTTTTGATATAGTCAAGGTATGGCACATAATAGTCTGTGGCAGTTGAATCACTTGGCGTTCCGTTATGTACGACGATTGTTTCGGGAACAACAACCTGCCTTAAAACAATTTCACCTGATTCATTTAAAGGCTTAATTTCTGCCTCGGCAATTTTGGGCGGGTAAAATTCCCATAAGGTATGTCCTCCGATTACGGTAGGGTCGTAAAGCTCCTGTTCACTTGGATTTGGTACAAGCCTTATATTCTGTATGCCTATCTGTGTGGAAAAAATTTGGATGCCTGTTATTAACTGCTCTGAGTAGCCGGGTGCATTTATCCGTATGTTATATTCAGAGTAGGGCTGATTATCCGTCGGCTCCATGCTGTATTCAACAGGCGGGGCTGCAAGGTCTATCGTTTCCGTATTGCCGTTTGTATCTGTATTAATCGTTTCCAAAACCGTATTGGGAGTTCCTGTGTTTGCAATTTGAATACTCGCATTATCAATAGGGACAATGCCCTCAGGTCCCGTAACCCTTATCCTTAATTTCCCTGTATCGATGTTATTTGAGTCCATAAATAAAATCCTAAAATGACGTTGTTATATTATATGCCTGTAAAGCACAAAAATGTCAAAGAAGAATATTGTCTGTCAAATGGCGTTTGGCTATTACGTGGGAATGTGGATTGCTTGAAACGTGAAAGCATTTAATAAAGAGTGGCAGGGAGCAAAAACATATGTAGTTATTATAATAGATTTATGATAAAATATGCACAAATGCGTAGCTTGCTTTGTGAAAGAACATTGCCAGTCTGCGACCCGCAACACGAAAAGCAGCTAACAAGTTTACAAACTACAGGGAGGAGAAAACACAATGAAATCATTAAAAAATAAAACATGGCAGCACGAAGTAACCGGTGTAGAGGGAGAGGTTGTTTTATTTAATGTCAATATATTTGATTACAAATGGGAAAATACAAATGAAGCCGTGAAAGTGAAGGACCCATTATATGGTCAGGAGTTTACATTTGACATTTATACAGTTACAATTAATGGACAGGAACAGAAATTTGCGGCAGGCGAGTTTAGTAACTGTGTTTGGGGATTTTATACACTAAAGTATTAAATGATGTGGAAGTGACAAACTGCAATTTGTGAAAGGAGAGTAATCAATGCAGCATGAATGTAAAATAACAGTATTAGAAACAAAGGTTTTCACAGATTATCAGGAAAAGTATCTTGCCAATCCGAAGTCAGGTCCATGTCCATGCTTCAAGGCTGGAGATACATTTATTTTGAAAAGAACGCCTGAATGTGATGACTTTTATCACCTGATGAATGGAAAATTCTGCGGCGAGGCATGGGATGCAATCAGCAGATATGTTTACACGGCATTACAGGGCGGTTCTATTATGCATAAATGGACAAATGATGAAAGAATGATGATTGCCTGTTGTAACGATGGCACAAGACCTGTAATTTTCAAAATTGAAAGAATTGATATTCCTGAAACAGAAGAAGAACAGTTGTGGCTTGAAAAACAGAGCTTCCTCAATAATGTAAATGATGCCTATACGGGGTGATAACCGATGTTTGAAGATATATTTAAGAGAAAAAAGCTGAATGTAACAAAGCTTCTTGCATATGGTTTTGAGCAGGCAGATGAAAAATATACATATAAAACCAGCATTATGGATGACAGCTTTTCACTGCATATTACCATTGATAAAAAGGGTATAGTGGATACATCCCTGACGGATGTGGGGAGCGATGAGGAATACACACTTTACAAGACAAATGCACTTGGTGCATTTGTGGGTGAGGTGCGGCTTAAAATTGAAGAGGTTTTGCTTGATATTTCGGATAAATGCTATAGTCCTGAGATATTTAAGGCAAAGCAGTCCAAAATGCTGATAGAGTATGTCAGGGAAACGTATGGGGATGAACTTGAATTTTTGTGGTCCAAATTACCAGACAATGCTATATGGAGAAGAAAAGACAATAATAAATGGTATGGTGCACTTCTTACCATTCAAAGATGTAAGCTGGGTATCGACTCACAGGAGATTGTGGAGGTGGTTGACCTTAGAGCGGAGCCGGAGGAGCTGGAAAAGCTGGTTGACGAAAAGCTTTATTTTCCGGGGTGGCATATGAACAAGAAACACTGGTATACGATTATTTTGGATGGGTCAGTGCCGAATGATGAGCTGTTCCGAAGAATTGATATAAGCTATGCCTTGGATGACAAAAAATCATAATATTGCATTTTCGGGTTAAGGAAAGGTAAATGTCAAGAAAAAATACTTGACAATGCTTCGCATATCGTTTATGATACAAAAGATTTGTAAAGCAAAATAACTTTACAGGTGGTGTGGGATATGGAAAAGATTGTCAGGCAGTCGTTACTTTATGATTTTTATGGTGAGCTGTTGACAGAGCATCAAAAAAATATATATGAGGATGTGGCAATGAATGACCTATCCTATTCCGAGATAGCACGGTTGAACGGAATATCCAGACAGGGCGTTTACGATATGATAAAGCGCTGTGATAAGATACTTGAGGATTATGAAGCGAAGCTTAAGCTGGTTGAGCGGTTTGCGGCAGCGAGAGAAAAGGCGGAGAATATAAAAAGCAAGGTACTTATCATTAAGGAACAAAATACAAATCCTGGTTTAGATGAGATGATTGATTGTTTGGGTGAACTGACAGATGGATTGCTGGATGAATTTTAACAGGATGTAAATTCGGCAGGGTATCATGTGTGCCTTGTGGTGATTTGTCTATATTGTACAACGGTAATTCAAAAAAGTAATGGTTTGCTCATGGCTAATAACGATATTAAGGGAGGTATCGCATGGCTTTTGACAGTTTGACGGACAAACTTCAAAATGTGTTTAAAAAGCTTAGAAGCAAGGGTATGCTTACTGAGGCTGATGTTAAGGAAGCCATGAAGGAGGTAAAAAGGGCACTCCTTGAGGCTGACGTAAACTTTAAGGTTGTAAAGCAGTTTATTAATTCGGTAAGTGAGAGGGCTGTCGGTGAGGAGGTTCTGAAAGGACTCAATCCCGGACAGATGGTTATAAAGATAGTAAAAGAGGAAATGGATAAGCTTATGGGTTCGGAAACAACGGAGCTAAAGCTGCTTCCTTCCAATGAAGTGACCGTAATTATGATGTGCGGGCTTCAGGGTGCAGGTAAGACAACGACAGTTGCTAAGCTTGCGGGACAGTATGTAAAAAAGGGGAAAAAGCCTCTGCTTGTGGCATGTGATGTTTATAGACCTGCGGCGATTAAACAGCTTGAAATAAACGGTGAAAAGGTTGGTGTTCCGGTGTTTTCCATGGGAGACGGACATAAGCCTGTAAATATTGCAAAGGCTGCCATAGAGCATGCACAAAAAAATGGGTTAAATCTTGTATTTTTAGATACGGCAGGACGGCTCCATGTTGATGAGGACATGATGAATGAGCTGATAGACATAAAGGAAAATATTTCCGTAACATACACGATACTTACCGTGGATGCCATGACAGGTCAGGATGCTGTAAATGTAGCAACCTCATTTAATGATAAAATTGGCATAGACGGTGTTATTCTCACAAAGCTTGACGGCGATACGAGAGGTGGTGCCGCACTTTCCATAAAGGCTGTAACGGGGAAACCGATTTTATTTGCCGGTATGGGTGAAAAGCTTGAGGATTTGGAACAGTTTTATCCTGAGCGTATGGCGAGCCGTATTCTTGGCATGGGCGACGTAGAAAGCCTGATAGAGAAGGCACAAAATGCCATTGATGAGGAAAAAGCAAGGGAGATGGAACAGAAAATCAAGAAGGCAAGCTTTGATTTTAATGACCTTCTTGACAATATGGAGCAGATGGAAAAAATGGGAGGAATGAACAGCCTTCTTGGTATGCTCCCGGGCTTTAATTCAAATAAACAGCTTAAAAATATTGAGATAGACGACAATGCCATGAGCATGCCGAGAGCAATTATTCTTTCCATGACGCCG
The DNA here is from genome assembly GCA_023664775.1 of Clostridium sp. GTDB lineage: Bacteria > Bacillota > Clostridia > Lachnospirales > Lachnospiraceae > Coprococcus_C. The sequence continues at coordinate 13,832 of JAMPEW010000001.1, forward strand.
AAGGAGAGAAGCAATCCTGATATAATAAATCCAAGCAGGAAAAAAAGAATTGCCGATGGCGCAGGCGTTCCCATAAGCGAGGTAAACAAGCTTATCAAACAGCTTGAGCAGTCAAGAAAGATGATGAAGCAGATGTCAGGCCTTATGGGTGGAAAAAAGAAAGGCGGTTTTAAGCTGCCCTTTGGATTTTGATAATAGATTTAACTATTATAGATAATATTTTTTAAGGAGGTGAAAACATGGCAGTAAAAATCAGACTTAGAAGAATGGGATACAAGAAGCATCCTTATTATAGAGTAATCGTAGCAGACTCCAGGTCACCTAGAGACGGCAGATTTATCGATGAGATAGGTACTTACGACCCAAATCAGGATCCTGCGGCTATAAAGATTGATGCGGACGCAGCAAAAAAATGGCTTGCAAATGGCGCACAGCCTACGGAGACAGTTGCTAAGCTTTTAAAACATGCAGGTATCGAAAAGTAATACAAGGGAGGTGCGTTTTTTGAAGGAATTAGTAGAATTTATAGCAAAATCTCTTGTTGATTGCCCAGAGGAAGTTGTTGTAAATGAGACAATCAGTGAAGATACCATTACAATTGAGCTTAAGGTTGCACCAGATGATATGGGTAAGGTTATTGGAAAACAGGGAAGAATAGCTAAGTCCATTCGTACTGTTGTGAAAGCAGCAGCATCAAAGGGTGACAAGAAGGTAATTGTAGACATCAAATAAGAATGTGTAAGGGCTGCTGCGACAGCCCTTAAATATTTTAACGGGAGAAAATATGGAAGATTTTTTTAGAATAGGAGTTATAACAAAACCTCACGGTTTAAAGGGAGAGGTAAAGGTTTTTCCTACTACTGATGACGCAAAGAGATTTAAAAAGCTGAAAAAATGTGTAATAAGGACAAAAAAAGGAGATATAGAGGCAGAAAAAAAATCCTGTAAATTTTTTAAAAATTTAGTTATTTTATCATTTGTGGGATATGATGATATAAATGAGGTTGAAGCGTTCAGAAATTGTGATATATATGTTTCGAGGGAGGACGCAGTTCCGCTTGAGGAGGGAGAATATTATATTTCAGATGTTATAGGCTCTGAGGTTTATGAGGATAATGGCAGCCGTTTGGGAACGGTCGATGACGTACTTCAGACCGGAGCAAATGATGTATTTATAGTAGCCATGGAAAATGGGAAGGAGCTTCTTGTGCCTGTTATAAACGACTGTGTGATTGAAATTGATACGGAAGGCAAGAAGGTTATCGTTAAGCTTATGAAAGGAATGCTTGATTAAAATGAATTTTCACATACTGACGCTTTTTCCGGACATGATAAAAGGCTGTCTTGGAGAAAGTATTACGGGAAGGGCTATTGAAAAAGGCTTAATCAATATAGATGTGGTAAATATAAGGGATTTTGCAAATAATAAATCAAGACATGTGGATGATTATACCTACGGCGGCGGAGCAGGAATGCTTATGCAGGCAGAACCCGTTTATCAGTCTTATCTTCACATTGTTGAAAAATATTGCAAAAAAGACAGACCGCGTGTCGTTTATGCGACACCGCAGGGCAAGGTTTTTAATCAGGATATGGCAAAGGAATTTTCTTGTGAAGAGGATTTAATTATACTTTGCGGACATTATGAAGGCATAGATGAGAGAGTGCTTGAGCTTATTGTTACGGATAACGTGTCCATCGGTGACTTTGTGCTTACAGGCGGTGAGCTTCCTGCAATGGTGATTGTTGACGCCGTGTCAAGACTTGTCCCGGGCGTTTTGGGAAGTGATGAGAGCGCTGTATATGAATCCTTTTATGACGGTCTTTTAGAATATCCCCAGTATACAAGACCGGAGGAATTTATGGGAAAGAAGGTTCCACCTGTTCTTCTTTCGGGACATCACAAAAATATAGAAAAGTGGAGACATGAGCAGTCGCTTATGCGGACGAAGGAAAGAAGACCTGACTTGTATGAAAAATACATGTCGGAAAAGGGAAAAGAGTAGCATGTCCTGTTTACGAAATACTTGTGTTTGTAAATTTTATGATGTATAATCATGTGGTATTAAAAGTTTATGAGGAGAAAACATATGAAGAAGAAAATATATGCACTGTTTATGATGGTAATGCTTGTTTTACTTGCTGTGGGATGCGGCAAAAAGGAAGAAACAAAAAAATCTGATGTAAAATCGGATCTTCTTAATTTTGTAAATAAGGAACTGCCTGCGATTGAGGACAAAAAAAATACGGCAATCAATATTTACAATTCCTATTTTCAAAATGAAAATGTTGATATAAGGATTTTCTTAAATGACATGGAGACAACGGCAATTCCAAGCATGAAAGCATATATGGATGCGCTGGATGCCATTGAAACGACTACGGACGAGGTTACGGATTTAAAAGAGCTTTATTCCCTTTCATGCCAGCTTCAATATGATGCGATGAATAAGGTGGTTCTTGCAATAAAAGAAGAAAATTCAGACTATCTGACAGATGCTTCGGGCATGATTACCCAGTCTGAAACATATCTTGCACAGTATGAACAGGAGCTGAAAGCACTTGCTGCGGACAATGATATAACGGTTTATGGTAATTTAGGTACTTCGACAGATGCACAGTAGATTACAAGAAAAACTGTCGTGCCATATGGCATGGCAGTTTTTGTTTACTTTATAAAAACATAAGGAGGAAAAATAATGGATGATAAGCTTGTTGTAGATGGATTTATTTTCAGAAGTAAAAAAGAATTTGAAAAAGCAAAAAAAGAGCATGAAACAATAAAAGAGCTTAGGCAGAAAATTGACTTGAATAATCAGGACAATATGATTGAGCTTTATAACAGGCTTGTTTCAAAACGATATTTTCAAACACCGGTTGGCTTATCCTTCCTTTATGAGCTAAGGGCATTTCTTAAGGAGGGGAACGATAATGTGGGTGTGGCATATATTCCCGTTGCTTCCTCAGGCGGAGTGAAAAACCGCAGCGAACAAAGCAGACAGTATATGGAGCTTCAGAAACAGTATGATAAACAGAGCAGGACAAAAAACAGACTGATCCTTGCAATCGTTTCCATGATAATCATTATAGTGGGAATGATATTTATTATGGCAACAAACGAAAATGTAGGGTATTTTAATGCGGAGGAAAAGGTTTTGGACAAATATTCCGCATGGGAGGAAAGACTGCAAAAATGGGAGGAGGAGCTTACCATCAGGGAGGATAAGCTGCTTGAACTTGAAAAAGAATATTATAAATGATGGAATTTCACATTTTTAACATAAAGTTGAAATATAATAGTATTTATTATGTTACCTGTCAAAGGAGGAATCTTTATGGAAGGGCTAAAAATTCTTGTTGTTGATGATGAAAGCCGTATGAGAAAGCTGGTAAAGGATTTTCTTGTAAAGGAGGGCTTTGTTGTTTTGGAGGCTGCTAACGGCGAGGAGGCTGTTGATGCTTTTATGTCCACAAAGAACATAGCGCTCATTATTTTGGATGTTATGATGCCTAAGCTTGACGGATATGGGGTTGCACAGGAAATAAGGAAAATTTCTATGGTGCCTATTATTATGCTTACGGCAAAAAGTGATGAAAAGGATGAGATAAAAGGCTTTGAGCTTGGCATTGACGAGTATATTACAAAGCCCTTCAGTCCCAAAATTCTTGTTGCGAGAGTACAGGCGGTTTTGAGGAGAAGCAGCCTTGCGGCAGATGAGAAAAATATTGAGTGCGGGGGCATTAAAATGGATATATCCGCACACAAGGTTCTTGTAGATGGGGTGGAAATTGAGCTTAGCTTTAAGGAATTTGAGCTTTTAAATTATTTTCTTGTCAATCAGGGCGTTGCCCTCTCAAGGGAAAAGATATTAAATAATGTCTGGAATTATGATTATTTTGGTGATGCGAGAACGATAGACACCCATGTAAAAAAGCTTAGAAGCAAGCTGGGAAACAGAGGAGACTACATTAAGACTATTTGGGGCATGGGCTACAAATTTGAGGTTTAAATATGAGAAGTTCAATCAGAACAAAAATTACTTTTATGGTAATTAGTTTTTGTGTATTTATATTGATTGCATCATGGGTTATATGTAATTTTTTTATTGGAGATATTTTTGTGTCCAACGTGAAGAATAATCTTAAAAGCACATATGAATCCTGCAACAGTTTTTTTTCGCATAATTCAAACCAAGACAATTATGGCTCAAGCGACCTCTATGGGAATATATATAATCCGCTGGATGCAACCATTCTTATATTTGACAGCAAAAATGTGAAAATTTACACATCCATAAATGATGAGAGCCGTATCATGGAAAGCTTAAATAATGCCATACGGTCCATGGAAACGGCGGATGTTATTTCCAGAAATGTATACTCAAATTACGTTATTACAAAAAACCATGATGAGGTAATCAATGCGGATTATTATGATTTGGTGGGATGGCTGGACAATGGATTTAGCATTATCGTTAGGAGTCCTGTCTCAAGAATTGACGGCGTGGTATATGTTGTTAAAAATGTGTTTATTAAGGTAGCAGTCGGACTGCTTATTTTCGGTTCCATGTTTATTCTTGCATTTGGCAATATTTTTGCTGCGCCTATAAAAAGTCTTTGCACAGTTGCGAAAAGAATGACACACCTTGATTTTGACGTTAAGGTTCCCGTTATTACAAATGATGAAATCGGTGAGCTTGGCAACTGTATGAATGAAATGTCTGAAAAGCTTGAGAGCACAATTTCCGAGCTTAAATCAGCCAATGCAAAATTAAAGAAGGATATCGAGCAAAAGGAGCAGATTGACGATATGCGAAAGGACTTTCTGTCCCATGTTTCCCATGAGCTGAAAACTCCGATTGCTTTGATTCAGGGGTATGCCGAGGGACTTAAGTACAATTTATCGGATGACATGGAAAGCAGGGAGTTTTACACGGAAGTTATCATAGATGAAGCAAAGAAAATGAATGAGCTTGTGGTGAAGCTGCTCAACTTAAATGAACTTGAATTTGGACAGTCAACTCTTAGCTTTGAACGATTTGAGCTTGTTGATTTTGTAAAAAATATTATTGATGCGTCATCAATTCTTGCGGAGGAGGCAGAGGCAAGGATTCTATTTGATGAAGCTGAGCCTGTTTATGTATGGGCGGATGAATTTCTGATTGAGGAGGTATTTACAAATTATCTTACAAATGCAATTCATCATGTAAAGCCCGGCGGGGATATAAAAATCACGTTTGACCGTGGGGCGGATAACGTAAGGGTTTTTGTTTTCAATCAGGGAGAAAAAATACCGGATGAGGATATTGACAGGCTGTTTGATAAATTCTATAAGGTTGACAAGGCGAGAACAAGGGAATACGGCGGTAGTGGAATTGGTCTTTCCATTGTGGCGGCGGCAATGAAATCACATGGAAAGGAGTACGGAGTTTTTAATACAGAGGAAGGTGTGACCTTTTATTTTGATTTAGATGCGAATATGCCTTGCTGATATGAAAAAAAAGTGATAGAATTAGGACATAGTTTATGTTTAATGATTCGGAGGAAGCGTATGAAAAAGAAATTGTTTCCCTGCATTGTTCTGATTCTGTCACTTTTTCTTGTGGGATGTGAAAAGGTTATAGATTTAACGGATGAGGAAAGTAAGCAGATTGCAGAGTATGCAGGAGGGTTGTTATTAAAATACGACAGGAATATCGACTCAAAATATGAGAAAGGTCTGTTTGAGGCGGAGGTTGAAGCACTTAATTCCACTGAAGCTGTCATCGAGATTTCCACTGAGAACACAGCGACTGTAACGGATGCTTCTACGGAGGCAGAGATAAATAATTCAGAGTACGTAGTAACGGAGGAACCGGTTGACGCTGAGGATGTAAGCGGTGTAGTTTCCGATGTGGCTGCTGATTTTAACATAGCGGAATTTTTAGGTGAGAATAACATTAACATCAAATATTCCTATTACATGCTGCTTGATACATATCCTTCCTATGGCAAGGACGGGGTATATATTGAGCTTGAAGCGCAAAGTGGATATAAGCTGCTTGTCTTAAAATTTGAATTGGAAAATAAGACAAATGACAATCAGTATATTGACCTATATTCCAAGGATGCAGGCTATAACATTATAATAAACGATTCAAAAATCGCAAGGCAGATGCTGACTATTTTGCTTGATGATATGTATACATACCAAAATACGCTTGAGGCGAGCAGCCGTGAGGAAATTGTACTTATATATCAGGTTTCGTCAGAGCTTACGAATGATATTGATGACTTAAAGCTTAAGATTACATATGACGGTTTAGATAAAGTTATGCAATTACAATAATAGGAGGTTTGATATGGATAGTAATATTTTACTGGAAAGTGGAACAAATGAGTTAGAGGTGTTGGAATTTGTCATTGAGGGAAATCACTATGGCATAAATGTTGAGAAGGTAAGAGAAATATTGCAGTTCCAGAATATTACTCCCGTTCCAAATGCCCATCCGTGTATTGAGGGTATATTTATGCCCCGCGGTGATATTATTACCGTGATTGACCTTATCAAAACATTGGGCTTTCCAAATAATGATAACAGAAACAACTTTCTTATTGTAACAAACTTCAATAATCTTAATATTGCATTTGATGTTCAGGCAGTGCTTGGGATAAATAGGGTTTCATGGACGGATGTCGTAAAGCCGGATTCAACAGTAAGTGGTCCCGGCTCAGGCGTTGCAACAGGGATTATAAAAAATGCGGATAATCTTCTCATAATACTTGACTTTGAGCGTATTGTCGAGGAGATTTGCCCTGAGACAAGCCTTAAGGTTTCGGAGATTAAAAAGCTTGAGTCGAGGGAAAGAAATGATATTCCTGTACTCATTGTTGAGGATTCAAGCCTGCTTTGCGCACTTATAAAGGATTCTCTTTATAGAGCGGGCTACAATAAGCTTACAGTTAAGAATAACGGTCAGGAGGCTTGGGATTATTTGTGCGAGCTTAAGAAAAATAACGGCGTTGATTATGGCGCAAGATGTATCATAACCGATATTGAGATGCCGCAGATGGACGGACACAGACTGATACGGCTGATAAGGGATACAGAGGGACTAAAGCATATTCCGATTATTGTATTTTCATCACTGATTAATGATGACATGAAAAGAAAGGGACAGGCATTGGGTGCCGATTCGCAGATTAGTAAGCCTGAGATAGGACAGCTTGTAAGCATACTTGATAATTTGGTTGCAAGTCAGATATATGGATAAGAAAATATTTTGATATTTGTCTTGTATGGGGGTGCTGCTTTGTGCGGCAACCCCATAAAGATTTTATATAACTATTATGTGAATTGAGGTGTATACCATGCATTTGAGTGATTTTAACATGACGAAGGAACAATTAAAGGAGCTTTATGATACATATTTTTATGAGACCTTCAAGCGCTTTGATTTTGTTGCCGACAGAGGCGAGGGCTCTTATGTATATGATGAAAATGGCAGTGAATATCTTGACTTTATGGCGGGAATAGCCGTAAACAGTGCAGGACACTGCAATAAAAATGTTGTAAGCGCCATAAAGGAACAGGCAGAAGCAATGCTGCATGCCTCTAACTATTTTTATACAATACCGCAGGCGAGGCTTGCGAAGCTGATATGTGACAGTATCGGCATGGAAAAAATTTATTTTCAAAATTCCGGTGCTGAAGCAAATGAGGTTATGATAAAGCTTGCGAGAAAATATGGAAAGGACAATTACGGTCCTGACAGATATAACATTGTTACCGCATATAACAGCTTTCACGGAAGAACCTTGGCAACGCTTGCCGCAACGGGACAGCCTGATACTGCCATCCAAAAAAATTATGGTCCATTTATCCCGGGATTTTCCTACGCAGAGTACAATGATTTGGCATCCTTTGAGGCTGCCTGTACGGAAAATACAATAGCAGTTATGGTTGAGCCTGTACAGGGGGAAGGGGGCGTCATACCTGCCGAAAAGGAATTTCTACAGGGACTTCGTAAGCTTTGTGACGAGAAGGATATGCTGCTTTTGTTTGATGAGGTTCAAACAGGCTGGGGACGTACCGGAGCCCTTATGGCTTTTATGGATTACGGCGTTAAGCCTGATGCGGTCAGCATGGCGAAGGCTATGGGAGGCGGCATGCCTATAGGCGCCATGTGTACAAGCACAAGGCTTGCCCTCACATTTGGTCCTGGGGCCCATGGCAGCACATATGCCGGAAATCCTGTATGCTGTGCTGCATCCTACGCACAGATAAATGAGATAATTGAAGGGAAGCTCCCTGAAAACGCAAAAAGGGTCGGGGCATATTTTATGGAAAAATTAAAAGACCTTCCTTGTGTGAAAGAGGTAAGGGGCAAGGGTCTCATGATAGGAGTGGAATTTAACAGTGATATTTCAAATGATGTAAAATATAACTGTGCCGATAATGGACTTCTCATTACTGCTGTAAGACCGTCAGTCATAAGACTTGTTCCACCGCTTAATGTAACGGAGGCTGAGTGTGATAAGGCATTTGACATTTTAAATGCGGTTGTATCAAAGCTTGTCTAAAACCGTTCGTTTTGGGATTGATAAACAGATAAAATGGATATAATATGTGGCAGAAAGCGTATCTGACAGCTATAGTTATAAAGATAAGGAGAATAGTATGGAAAGAAAAAATGCATGGACAACATATACAAAAAAATCAGTAAATGAGCTGGAAAAGATTTGTAAGGCATATCGTGAATTTCTTGATACAGGTAAGACCGAGCGGGAGTGTGTAAAGCAGATCGTAAAAACGGCTGAGGAAAACGGTTATCTGGATTTAAGTAAAATCATTAAGGAAGGTAAGAAGCTGAAGCAGGGAGATAAGGTATATGCCATATGTATGAATAAGACTGTGGCAATGTTTAATATAGGCTCAAAGAAGCTGGAAAAGGGGATGAATATACTAGGAGCACATATAGATTCCCCGCGCATGGATATAAAACAAAATCCCCTGTATGAAAATGGCGATTTTGCATATCTCGATACGCACTATTATGGCGGAATAAAGAAATATCAATGGGTTACGCTTCCTCTTGCAATACATGGGGTTGTCGCAAAAAAGGATGGAAGTGTTATAGATATTTCTATTGGCGAGGATAAAAATGACCCTGTATTTTGTGTGACGGATCTACTGATTCATCTTGCCGCAGAGCAGATGGAGAAAAAAGCAAATAAGGTGATTGAGGGGGAAAAGCTTGATATTTTATTTGGCAGTATGCCTTTAAAGGACAAGGATAAGGATGCGGTAAAGGAAAATGTCCTTGCACTTTTGAAGGAAAAGTATGATATTGAGGAGGAGGATTTTATATCGGCGGAGCTTGAGGTTGTACCGGCAGGCAAAGCGAGGGAGGCTGGCATTGACCGCAGCATGATTATGGCATATGGGCAGGATGACAGAGTGTGCGCATATACCTCACTGATGGCAATGCTTGCGGTTGATAATGTTGAAAGGACAACCTGCTGTCTTCTTACTGATAAGGAGGAGATAGGAAGTGTTGGAGCTACCGGCATGAAATCGAGATTTTTTGAGAATACGGTTGTTGAGCTTATGAATGCAATGGGGGAATACAGTGAGATAGCAGTGAGAAGATGCCTTGCAGCCTCATCCATGCTTTCCTCAGATGTAAATGCGGCCTATGACCCGCTTTTTGCAGATGCATTTGATAAGAATAATGCATCATATTTTGGACGTGGGATGGTATTTAACAAGTTTACCGGTTCAAGGGGAAAATCAGGCTCTAATGATGCAAATGCTGAATATATTGCAAGAATAAGAAAAATGATGGATAAAAATGATATATGCTATCAGACCTCGGAGCTTGGTAAGGTAGATGTAGGCGGAGGTGGAACAATCGCTTATATTTTGTCATTGTACGGCATGGAGGTTATTGATTGCGGCGTTGCCGTTTTAAATATGCACGCACCTTGGGAGATAACATCAAAGGCGGATATATATGAGACGCTTAAAGGTTATAAGGTGTTTTTAAGGGAAGCGTAATCTGACGAGGAAATCGCCTATGAATATTCACAAAACAATTAAAAAAATAGCAGCAGTTCAGGTACTCCTTGTGGTGTGCCTGTTTTTGCTGCAAGAAGATATAACAGTGGCAAAGGATTCCTTTATAGCAGATTATATTCAGACCATATATGACTCAAAGAGCGGAATCGCCAGCAATGAGGTTAATTGTCTCTATCAGTCAAGCTCAGGGTACATATGGGTTGGAACTGACGGCGGCTTGTACCGTTCAAATGGATATGAGTTTTCATCGGTTAATTTATGGGATATGGACAGAACGGATGTGTATTCCGTTAATTGTATTACACAAGATACAAAGGGCAGGGTATGGATTGGAACGGATAATTATGGACTTTTTTATATAGAAAATGGAGAAACCCATCATTTTCAGACAGAGTATTATGATGGAATAAAAACGATATACAGAGTGTGTGAAAATGAAAATGGGAATTTATATGTGGCAACCTCAAGGGGACTATATATGTGTGCCGGAACATTGGATGGGGAATTGTCGCTTTTTCCGATTGCAAATGAAGCAGGCTCAGGAAAGTATACGGATATGGTTACATTTGGCAATGAAATATGGGCAATAAACAATAACAATATTTTTGTTATTGATGAAATGGGTAATCGTTCTGTGATAGATATCGGTGAGCTTTCCTTTGATGAGTTTACATGTATTAGTGTTGTTGGTAATTATATTTATGTGGGAACCTCAGGAAACGATATACTTGTATTTAAGGACAAGTCAAGCTTTGAGGTTGTAAGTATCGGTATAGACGGTATTAATAAGATTATGCAGGACAGTGAGAGACGGACATGGATATGTGCTGATAATGGTATTGGCTTTTTTAGGGCAGACGGGCAGTTTTATAAGATAAATAACAGTCAGATAGATAATTATTTGTCGGACATTATTCAGGATTATGAGGGGAATTATTGGATTTCCTCAACTCGTATGGGTGTGCTTATGCTTGCAAAAAGCAAATTTTCCGACTATAACATAAAATCAGGTATGCAGGAGGCTATGACAAACTGTGTATATATACATGGTGGAAATAAATACATTGGAACGGATGATGGACTGTTTATTTACAATTCTGATAACGAACAGGAAAGCAACGAACTGACCGATATGCTTCAGGGCGTAAGTATAAGGCATATCATGCGGGATTCAACGGGAAGGATTTGGATAAGCACGCACAGAAGATATGGTGTGGTTATGGTACAGCGTGATAATACGATAAGTACCCTGACAAGAGGTGCAGGACTTCCGAGCATGGCAACAAATTGTACCTATGAGCTGAATGATGGAAGAATTGCTGTTGCCACTGAGGAGGGCATTGCCATAATAGGAAATGATGGCGTGGTCGCTGATACATATGATACCTCTGATGGAATGGATGCAAATAATGTTTTGTGCTTTTATCAGGACGGGGGTGTTTTATGGTGCGGAACAGATGGTGGCGGAATAAGCTGTCTCACCCTGGCAACAGGACAGATTGTAAACTACAATACGGAGGATGGACTTAATTCTAATGTTGTTACGGCGATTAAAAAGGGAAAAGAGGGATTATGGATTGCAACGGATAATGGACTTTGCTTTTATAATGAGTCATTTAGAACCGTCAGCAATGTAGATTTTTCAAACAGTGTATATGACCTTGTCGTGCGGGGAAATGTCGTGTGGGTTATCGGCTCTAAGGGCGTGCTCCTCACAAATGAGGAGGAGCTTTTGGGAAGCCAGGGGATAGCGGGAAGACCGTTTGATAAAAGTGATGGTCTCACCAAGGATATCAATACTCTGTGCCATAGTACCATAGATGCAAACGGAATACTTTATGTTTGCTGTAATAATGGTATTTGTACATTAGATACAAGAGAAACATGGTATAATGACGTCGCACCAAAGATAAGGGTTACGGCTATCGATGTAGATGGGACGAGGTATGAGTATGATGATTTGTCAGACGGACTTGTGGTCGACAGCAATACAGCACGTATTACTGTGTATTTTGCGGTGTTTAGCTTCACGAACAGAAATAATATTTCCGTAGAATATTTCCTTGACGGCTTTGACGAAAATCCAATTATAATAAGTGGAAGTAATACCATGGAGGCAGTATACACAAATCTTGACGGCGGAGAGTATCAGTTCAGGATAAAGGCTTATAATGGTGATGGTAAAATGTGCGACGAGGAGGTTGCCTTTCAGATTGAAAAGCAAAAGAGCTTTTTTGAGAAAAGCGCATCGCGGTATTTTATACTGATGACGATGCTACTCGGAATTTGTCTTATCATTTATGCTGTTTTCAGAGTAAGAAAAATATTAATTTCAAACAGCGAGGAAATAGAAAAGCTTTCCAAGGAGCATGAGCAGGCTGTAAAGTCAAGCAGCGTAAAAAATGATTACCTTGCAAATATGAGTAATGAGATAAAGACGCCTATCAATGTTATGATGGCGAAGGCGGACGAGCTGCTTCAGCTTCATGTGGAGGATGATGAGTATAAAAAAAGCATATTAAGCATATATGAGACCGGCGGAGAAATATTAGATAAGGTTGACGATATTATTCTTCTTGCAAAGATAGAGGCAGGCAAGGTGGATGTTGTCAATGAAAAATATTCTGTGACAACAATGATTTATGAGCTGTCTGAGCTTGTAATGCAGAGTATAGGCGAAAAAACCGTGAAATTTTTTGTAGAAATAGGGGATATTTTTGCTGATAATGTTGTGGGGGACCAGGAAAAAATAAAAAACATTTTAAAAAGACTTTTGGAAAACTCCGTAAAATATACAAAGGACGGCTCAATAACACTTTCTGTAGACTGTTATGAATATACCGACAAGTCAAACAAAAATGCAGTCAACTTTGTGTTTACCGTTTCAGATACGGGAATTGGTATTCAGGAGGAACGGCTTGAAACAATATTTGAGGTATTCCAAATCGTTGATAATAAAAAGAACAATATCCATTCAGGGAACGGTGTCGGACTTGCTATCGCAAAGGGACTTGCTGATATATTGAATGCTGACTTAGAAGCAGAAAGCGCCTATGGTGCAGGTTCGACCTTTACCCTTTCTGTAAATCAAACCGTGGCAGACAGCGGTATGGTAAACTCCGCATCAAAGGTGGAGGAGACAGTGTCTAAGGAGGTAGCGGAAAAGCTTTGGCTTCCGGAGGTAAGTGTACTGCTTGTTGAGGATGATGAGGTAAGCAGACAGGTTGCGCAGAAGGTTCTTGGTCAGTTTGAGCTTAGGGTGGATGTTGCTACATCGGGTATTGGAGCCATAGACATGGTTTTAAATAACGATTACGATGTAGTATTTATGGATTTGACACTTCCTATTATGAGTGGCGTAGATGCCATGAAGGAGATAAGGGAGCTTGATGGGAAGGAGTACAAAATGCTGCCTATTGTTTCCATGGATGCAGATGCCATAGGGGATAGTAATGACAAGTTTTTGGAGCAGGGCTTTACGGATACGCTTGTCAAGCCTATGGATATAAGGAGGGTGGCAGCCATATTTAAGGATTGTCTGCCTGAAAGTAAGCTGAAAGAAAAAACAAACGATATTGCGATATATATTCATGGTTCAAGATACAGGGAGGGCTTAGAAAAGCTTGCGGCGCATGTTGATGTTGAAAATGCGATAGAGCGTATTGGTGGAAGCATAGATGTATTTAACAGACTGGTCGTTGCATATTACAATCAGAATGAGAGTGCACCTGATGAGCTCTCAAAAAAGCTTGAGAAGGATATAAGAGGCTTTAAGGCAAAAATTCATACGTTAAAGACAACAAGCACAAATATCGGAGCGTTAAGTATTGCAAAGGAGGCGTCAAAGCTTGAGGCTGCCATTAACATAGGAAATAAGGAATATGTCAGGAGAAATTTAAGGGAATTTGTTAAAAAGTTGAGGGATATTCTGCAAATCATTCAGGAATATCTGGAATTTGTTGATACGGTGACTGGCATGACAGATGAGGAATATAATAAAAAGCTTGCTGAAGATAAGTCTTTAGCCGAGGATGACGGCGGCACTGGAACTACATTAAATAAAGAAGCATTAGAAAGCATAAAGCAATATGCAGTTGATAATGACTTTGAGCTTCTTGATGCCACAATGGAGATGATATCCACTATGGAATTTGAGGGGGAGGATAAAGACTTTTTAGATGCGCTTGCTGAGGTTGTGACCGCAAGAAACAGTGATGCAATTGTGGAGCTTGTTACAACTTATGTAAACTTAAAATTATAGAACAAGGGGCTTGCCATACTGCGGCAGCCCCTATTTTTAACTGTATATTTTTATGAGGTTATCAAGCCTTGCAGTTGCATTTATCATCATAAGGTCAAGTAATGTAATTGCGCACATTGCCTCAACTACCACAACGGCGCGTGGACCGATGATTGGGTCATGGCGTCCTTTTATCGCAATTTCAGTTTCTTCGTGTGATGAGGTTATTGTCTGCTGTTTTTTATATATGGACGGAGTGGGTTTGAAGGAAGCCCTTACAAGGATATCGCCGCCGTCGCTTATGCCGCCCAATGTACCGCCTGAATGATTTGTAGCTTTAATTGGTTTTCCATCTTTAATTCGAAAGGCATCGTTATTTTCTGAGCCCTTGGCACGCTGAACAAGGATGCCGTCGCCTATTTCAACTGCTTTCACGGCGCCGATGGACATGACTGCTTTCCCAAGACTGGCATCAAGCTTATCAAATACAGGCTCGCCTATGCCTGCGGGAACACCGCTTATGATACATTCAACTGATGAGCCTATGGAATCTTTGTCAGCCATGACTTCTTTTAGAAGCAATGTTGCAGCTTCTGCGGCAGCAGGGTCAGGCATATAGTGCGGGTTGTTAAATAATTCTTCTTTTTGAAATTTTGAATAATCAATTATAATATCACCTATAGAGCGTGTATAGGATAAGAGATGAATGCCAAGGGTATTTAAAACCTTGGAGGCAATTGCACCTGCGGCAACCCTGCCGACAGTTTCCCTGCCTGAGGAACGTCCTCCGCCTCTGTAATCCCTGAAACCGAATTTTTCATCAAATCCAAAATCTGCATGTCCGGGTCTATAGCAGTATGCGATATTTCCGTAATCCTTTGATTTTTGATCTTCATTGTAAATAATAAGAGAAATAGGAGTGCCCGTTGTTTTTCCATCAAAAACGCCTGATAAAATCTGAACTGTGTCCGATTCGTTTCGCTTTGTTGAAAAATCACTTTGTCCCGGCTTTCTTCTATTTAAAAATAGCTGGATATCCTCCTCGGAAAGCGGCACATTTGACGGACAACCGTCAACAACTACGCCAAGTGCCCGTCCATGAGATTCCCCCCACGTACTTATTTTAAAAATATTGCCATATGTAGAACCAGCCATAATAAAATCCCCTTTATAAGATAAATCATATTTTGGAAAAAATAATACAAAAATATCCGTTGACTTAAGTGGAAACCATATATATAATTACCTATATGTTCGTCGTTTTACGACATTTTAAATCACAGAAAATATATCATTAATATATTATATCCACAAATAGTAATTGTCAATGACGATAATTATGTTTACAAACTTAGAAAAGGATGAGGGGTAATGAGTAAGCTTGGACTTGTATTGGAAGGCGGCGCATTAAGAGGGATTTTTACTGCAGGTGTTCTTGACTTCCTTCTTGAACAAAATGTATTTTTTAAGTACGTGGTTGGTGTATCTGCCGGTTCGGGCAATGCGGTAAACTTTGTAGCGCGTCAGATTGGCCGTTCAAAAAAGGTCATAACCCATGAAGATACAAAACCGTATTATGGCGTGGGGCAGCTAAAGGAGAGCAGAAAGCTGCTTAATCTTGATGTGCTTGTTGATGATTATGCACTTAATGTTTTTCCTTTGGATTTTGATGCATATTTTGCCTCCGATACATTTTGTGAGTGTGTTGTTACAAATTGTATTACAGGGGAAGCTGAATATTTATCCAGTGACGGCGATAGGGACAGGCTTCTTCTTAACTGCAAGGCATCCTGTGCAGTACCATTTGCATGTCAGCCGGTTCTTATAGATAATGTGCCATATTTAGATGGCAGTCTTGCTGACGGTATTCCCATAGAGCATGCCATGAAGCAGGGGTGTGACAAGCTCGTTGTTGTTTTGACAAAGCCTGAAGGAAGCTCGGCAACCGATTATTCGAAGATTAAAAAAGTTATAGGACTAAAATATCAGAAGAAATATCCTAATTTGTGTAATACAATGATTTCAAGAAAGGCATCATATGATAAACAGATGGAGGCATTGCTTGCACTTGAAAGGGAGGGTAAGGCATTAATTTTAAGACCGAAGGATAATACTGTAGGACATTTTGAAAACGACAGCTCAAAGCTTAATGAATGTTATGAGATGGGCTATAAATACATGGAAGAACAATTTGAAAAATTGAAAGAGTTTATGATGTAAGCGGGTGGAAAAATGTTAAATTTACGGTTTAAATATGTTGTTGTTTCAAGCGGATTATTTGTCCTTTGGGCAGTTCCAAAGGCGAATAAAATGATTAGGGAAAAGGAAAACTATAGCCCTGAGATTCGCTATGAGCATGCCAAATGTATCATGAATCATTTGCGGAAAAGGGCGCGCACAACAACAGTAGTTACAGGAAAAGAAAATATACCTTCTGACGGCGGATGTATTTTTTATTCAAATCATCAAGGAAAGTATGATGCATTAGGAATTTTACTTGCACTGGATAAGCCATGCGGAATGCTTTTCGGAAAGGTACAGGCAAGCAGGCTGTTAAGCAGGCAGGTGGTAGGTCTTGTTGAGGGCGTTGTGATAGATCTTACGGATCCCAGAGATGAAGTGAAGGCCATCAGAAAAGTTACGGAGGAAGTGGGAAAAGGCCGTGATTTTCTTATTTTTCCTGAGGGTGGTTACACAGATAACAAAAATAAGCTTCAGGAATTTCACACAGGCTGTTTTAGCTGTACATTAAAGACGAAAACACCCGTTGTGCCCGTTTGTATTTATGATTCATATAAATCCATGAACAGCAATACCTTTGAGAAGGTTGAAACGCAGGTGCATTTTTTAAAGCCGATATATTATGATGAATATAATGGTATGAAAAAGCCTCAGCTTGCACAGCTTGTCAAGGACAGGATACAGGAAAAGCTAAATGAAATTGAAGGAGCGTAAGGTTACATGGTAAATGTCAATCGTAAATTTTGACATTTCTCATTCGCGTAAATGTGATATAAAAAAGTGTTTACAGTGAGCAGTTGTTGTGTTATTATAAGCAAAGCCATCACTTAGTTATCGGCTCACTCCGACCATAACCCGGTGATAGGATATTATTAATTTTAGGAGGAAAAAATATGATAACAACTGAAATGAAGAAGGAAATTATTGAGAAGTACGGAAGATGTGAGGGCGACACGGGCTCACCTGAGGTACAGGTTGCACTTCTTACCGCAAGAATCAACGATTTAAATGGGCATTTCAAGGCTCACCCAAAGGATCATCACTCAAGGAGAGGTCTTCTTAAGATGGTTGGTCAGAGAAGAAATTTACTTGCTTATCTCAAGAGCAAGGACATTGAGCGTTACAGAACGCTTATTGAGAAGCTTGGACTTAGAAAGTAAGACATGTTATGGCTGTCGCAGTAAGAATATTGATATCATAATATTCTTACTGCGGCAGCCTCTTTTTGATTTATAGGAAATTTCACTGAATTTCTTATAAGGCAGGATAAAAAATTCTGCCAGGATGCGAACTGCAGTGGCGAAGGAACTTTGTTCTTTTATAAGAAAACTCTCCGAACTTTCTTATAAGGCAGGATTAAAAATTCTGCCAGGATGCGAACTGCAGCGTTGAAGACGCATTGTTCTTTTAACAGGAAATGTAGGTCTTTTCGTATGGATACGATGTTGTAAAAACTTGGAGGCGCAATATGAAAAAATATAATGTGATGGATTATGTTTTAGACGAATATAAGGATGTGGAAGCGGAAAAGTATATAGGGATTTTCGGCAATCCCATAAAGCATACCCTTTCCCCTGTGATACACGATACAATAAGCAGTGCTTTAAATTTGAAGGAAAGATACATTCCGTTTCACATAGAAAATAATTTGAATTTGGCTGTTCAGGATGCATTTGACAGGGGGATTTTAGGACTTAATATAACCGTTCCCCATAAGCAGAAGGTTATGGAATGTCTTGTGGAGGTAGATGAGGCGGCAAAAACGATAGGCGCAGTCAATACACTTGTTAGAACCAAGAATGGATATGCAGGGTATAACACAGATATGCCGGGACTTGCCAAGGCGATAGAGAGCGAGGGAATAAGTCTTGAAAATAAAAGCATCATAATTCTTGGTGCAGGCGGTGCGGCAAGGGCAGCCGTCTATATGTGCATAAAATATGGAGCAAAAAAGGTTTACATAATTAACAGAACGATAGAAAATGCAAGGAAAATTGCTGATGACATGGAATCTGCTTTTTGTGTTGATGACAGCAGTGGGAAAAAATGTAAATGCTCTGTATATGTCGTTGCTGCGGACAAATATAAGGAAATACCAAATGATAAATATATTTTTATTCAATGTACATCCGTGGGGCTTCACGAGGGCGATGGGCTTCCGGTTGTAGATGATGAAAAATTTTATAAAATGGCTCTGTTTGGAGTGGATTTAATCTATAACCCTGCAAAAACACCGTTTATAAAGCTTTTGGGCAGCCTTGGCATAAAAAATATGAATGGGCTTAAAATGCTTTTGTATCAGGGCATTATGGCTAATGAACTGTGGAATAAAAATGCTGTTGATAAAGATACGGCAGACAAAGTGTACAGGGCACTTTGTACGGCAGCTTACGGCTCAGGGAATAATATTGTCTTAGTCGGCTATATGGGTTCGGGAAAAACAACAATAGGCAAATATATTTCACGTGAGCTGGGATATGAATTTATAGATACGGATGAATATATTGTGAAGAAAGAGGGAATGTCAATCAATGACATATTTTCTAAAAAGGGGGAGGAATACTTCAGAAAGCTTGAAACCGATACTGTAAGGGAATTAGGCGCAAGCTTACATAATGCAGTGATAGCGACAGGCGGAGGACTTCCTCTGAGAGACGAAAATAAAAAGCTGCTTAAAGATTTGGGAACGGTTTATTATCTTAAAACAGAAGCAGATACTATTTTTAGGAGGATTTCGGGAAATGAGGACAGACCGCTTCTTCTGTGCGAAAATCCATATGAAAGAATATGTAGTATGTTAAATGAAAGAGAGCCTGATTATCAGCTTGCTGCTGATGTCCTGATTTATACTGATAATAAGAGCGTGGAGGATGTGGCAAGGGAGATTTATAATAGCCGTAAAAAATAATCTGTTATCTTACGTTTTTTTGTTTTACAGGAAGGTTCTTTGGACTTTCTTGTAAGGGAGGATTAGAACTACAGTATTGGTCGCGCTTTGTTTAAAAAAATGTACTTGTTAATTGTTGCGGATTGTGTTATTATGTGATACACGCATATATCAGAAAGTGCATGTATTGCCACCCATACATGATATGCGTTTGTAATTAAGATTTCATTTTATTACCACCCATAAGATGAAGCACGTTGTTAATAATCGGAAGAAGGTGAGATCATGAGTGACAGTGAAAAGCTTGATTTGATTTTGACGGGAGTAATTGACTTAAATACAAGAATGTACAGGGTTGAGGAAGAGCTTAAAGAGGTCAAGGAAGAGATAGCAATCCTGAAGGAGGAGCTTAAAGAGGTCAAAGAAGAGATAGCAATCCTGAAGGAGGAGCTTAAAGAGGTCAAGGAAGAGGTAGCAATCCTGAAGGAGGAGCTTAAAGAAGTCAAGGAAGAGGTAGCAATCCTGAAGGAGGAGCTTAAAGAAGTCAAAGAAGAGATAGCAATCCTGAAGGAGGAGCTTAAAGAAGTCAAAGAAGAGATAGCAATCCTGAAGGAGGAGCTTAAAGAGGTCAAGGAAGAAGTAAATCTTTTAAAAGACAGAATGGACAATGTTGAGAAGGGGCTTAAAGAAGTCAAGGAGGAACTCACAAAAACCAGCCTCATAATTGAAAATGAGCTTCGTGTCAACATTCAAAGAATAGCAGAAGGACATCTTGATTTATCAAGGAACATGCATGATGTTATTAGACCAAATAATGAGATGGAAGTGCTTGTAGTAAGAGTTGGGGTTTTAGAAACAGAGGTAAACTATATAAAAAAGAATTTACATATGAATGTTGTAAAGTGATTTTCAGTTGCTTACATACTTAAATTCGGGCTGTCGTGCTAAAAACTGACACAGGTGTGCCATATGCGTCTGGTTCTTAGTGTGACAGCCTAAACTCATTCCAGCCTCATTTTTATCTTGAAGAAACAAAATATAAATGGTATACTACTATAGATTGTAATTAGAATAAAACCGAGACTTCTGAAAAAAACATTTCCGATCATATAGTGTTTTTTTCAGTTGTTTCGGGATTCTAATACAAAATATGTTTTAAGGAGAGTAATTATGTACAAGAAATTTGAGATGGAGCTTGCTGGAAGAACGCTTCGGGTTGATGTCGGCAGAGTTGCGAAGCAGGCAAATGGTGCAGCACTTATGCATTATGGAGATACAGTTGTTTTATCAACAGCTACGGCTTCTGAAAAGCCTAGGGAGGGGATTGATTTCTTCCCGCTTTCCGTTGAGTATGAGGAGAAGCTTTATTCGGTAGGTAAAATACCGGGAGGCTTTAATAAGAGAGAGGGTAAGGCAAGTGAGAATGCAATTCTTACTTCAAGAGTGATAGACCGTCCTATGAGACCGCTTTTTCCAAAGGATTACAGAAATGATGTTACGCTGAATAATTTGGTGCTTTCTGTTGATCCTGAGTGTTCACCTGAGCTTACGGCAATGCTTGGTTCTGCTATTGCAACCGCTATATCTGACATACCGTTTGATGGTCCATGTGCAACTACTCAGGTAGGTATGATTGACGGTACTTTGGTATTTAATCCAAATGCGGCTCAAAATCTTATTTCAGATTTGAAGCTTACCGTTGCTTCTACAAGGGATAAGGTTATTATGATAGAGGCAGGGGCAAATGAAGTTCCTGAGGATAAGATGATTGAGGCTATATATGCAGCCCATGAGTTGAATCAGAAGGTTATAGCGTTTATTGACCAGATAGTGGCAGAATGTGGAAAGTCTAAGCATGAATATACAAGCTGTGCAGTCCCTGAGGCGCTTTTCGAGGCTATAAAGGCTATCGTAACGCCGGAACAAATGGAAGAAGCTGTATTTACAGATGAGAAGCAGGTTAGAGAGGAAAATATAAGACAGATAAAGGACAAGCTTGAGGAAGCTTTTGCAGATAATGAAGAATGGCTTGAGGTGTTGGATGAGGCCGTTTACCAATATCAGAAAAAAACAGTAAGAAAGATGATATTAAAGGATCATAAGCGTCCTGATGGAAGACAGATTACACAGATAAGACCGCTTGCTGCTGAGGTTGATACTATTCCTAGAGTTCATGGTTCAGCCATGTTTACAAGAGGTCAGACGCAGATATGTAATATTGTTACGCTTGCACCTTTGTCAGAGGCTCAGAAATTAGACGGACTTGATGAGAATGTCGTATCAAAGAGATATATGCATCATTACAATTTTCCATCATATTCAGTTGGAGAGACAAAGCCTTCCAGAGGACCGGGACGTCGTGAGATTGGACATGGCGCGCTTGCAGAGAGGGCGCTTGTTCCTGTACTTCCAAGTGAGGAGGAATTTCCATATGCCATTCGTTCCGTTTCAGAGACGTTTGAGTCAAACGGTTCAACCTCCATGGCATCTACATGTTCCTCCTGTATGGCGCTTATGGCAGCAGGAGTACCGATAAAGAAAATGGTAGCAGGTATATCCTGTGGACTTGTAACTGGTGATACGGATGATGATTATGTACTTCTCACTGATATTCAGGGGCTTGAGGATTTCTTTGGAGACATGGATTTTAAGGTTACGGGTACAACGGAAGGTATCACTGCAATTCAGATGGACATTAAAATACATGGACTTACAAGACCTATTGTTGAGGGTGCTATTGCAAGATGCCGAGAGGCAAGACTTTTCATTATGGATACATGTATGAAGCCTGCAATCAGCCAGCCAAGACCAACTGTAGGTGAGCTTGCGCCAAAGATTATTCAGACTGTTGTTGATCCTGAAAAAATTGGTGAGATTATTGGTCAGAGAGGAAAAACCATCAATTCAATTATTGAGGAGACAGGTGTTAAGATTGATATTGATGATGACGGACGTGTTTCAATCTGTGGCGTTGAGCAGGCAGGCATGGATAAGGCGCTTAAAATTATACGTTCAATTGTTGATCCTATTGAGGTTGGAAAGACATACGAGGGCAAGGTTGTAAGAATCATGAACTTTGGTGCATTTGTCGAGCTTGCTCCAAATAAGGATGGACTAATTCATATTTCTAAGCTTGCAGATCATAGGGTCGAAAAGGTTGAGGATGTTGTTAATATCGGAGATGAGGTTAAGGTTAAGGTGCTTGACATTGACAGAATGGGCAAAATAAGCTTAAGCCTCAAGGACGCATAAATAATTTTCAAGCATATGCCCCGTTTACGCTAATGCGGGGCATATTTGCTATATTTTTAAAGAAGACATGGAGGGCAAATAATGAGATACGGCTATTTTGATGATGCTGCAAGAGAATATGTGATTGACAGACCCGACACTCCGGCACCTTGGGCGAATTATTTGGGATCACCTGAGTACGGTGCCATTATTTCAAATAACGCCGGAGGCTATAGTTTTGTAAAGTCCGGGGCAAACGGCAGAATTTTGAGATATGTTTTTAATAGCTTTGACCAGCCGGGCAGGTATATATATTTGAGAGATAATGATACAAAGGATTATTGGTCTGCATCCTGGCAGCCTGTCGGAAAGTCGCTTGATAATTATAAAAGTGAATGTCATCATGGAACAGGATATACGAATATTAAGGCATCATACAACGGCATTGATACAGAGGCTCTTTATTTAGTCCCTCTCGATAAAACCCATGAGGTATGGAATTTAAAGGTTACAAATCATTCAGATAAGCCACGAAATTTGTCCGCAATCGGATATTGTGAGTTTACAAATGATAATAATTATGAGCAGGACCAGGTGAATCTTCAGTATACGTTATTTATAACGAGAACATATTTTAAGGAAAACAGAATAAAGCAGGTTATAAATGAAAATGTAAACAAGGATGCTCCTGTAGACGGAAATGTCACATTTACAAGGTTTTTCGGATTGGCAGGTGGAGAGGTTGCCAGCTATTGTGGTGACAAAGAGGAATTTTTAGGCTTATATCATTCATATGCAAATCCAGTGGCAGTTATAAATGGTAATTGTGGAAATAAATTAAATTATAATTCAAATTCATGTGGTGCATTGGAAACGAAGATGACCCTTGCTCCAGGAGAAACCAAATATATAGCGTTTGTCGTAGGCATGAAGAATGATGCTGAAGCAGAAGCAGTTATGAAGGCTTATGCAGACGTAAGGTCGCAGGCTGAAAAGGAGCTTGCAGAGCTTAAGCAGTATTGGGGTGATAAGCTTGGTAATTTACAGGTTAAAACTCCGAGTCCGGAATTTAATTCAATGATAAATACATGGAATGCATATCAGTGCTTTATGACATTTATATGGTCAAGAGCTGCCTCGTTTTCATATTGTGGTTTAAGAAATGGATATGGATATAGGGATACTGTTCAGGATATACAGGGTATCATACACCTTGCTCCTGAAATGGCACTTGAAAAAATACGGTTTATGCTCTCCGCACAGGTTGACAACGGAGGAGGACTTCCGCTTGTCAAATTTAACCATAATGCGGGACATGAGGACACGCCTGATGATGCTTCATATGTAAAGGCAACAGGTCATCCTGCATACAGGGCAGATGATGCGCTTTGGCTTTTCCCTACAGTATACAAGTATATTGCAGAGTCGGGTAATGTGGACTTTATAGACGAGGTTATCGTATTTGCAAATGGCGGTGAGGGAACCGTTTATGAGCATTTAAAAAGAGCAATTGACTTTTCCATGAACCGCTTGGGAAATAACAACATGCCTGCGGGACTTCACGCAGATTGGAATGACTGCCTAAGGCTTGGCAAGAAGGGAGAGTCAACCTTTGTAGCAATGCAGCTTTATTATGCAATGACCGTCCTTCGTGGCTTTGCCGTAAGAAAAAATGATACGGAATATATTGCATATCTTGATAAGATACAGAAAGAGCTTGGTGACACCATTCAGTCTAAGTGCTGGGAGGATGACAGATACATAAGAGGCTACAAGGAAGACGGCATGATTATAGGTTCAAAGCATGACCCTGAGGCTAACATGTGGCTTAATCCACAGTCTTGGTCAGTGATAAGCGGGCTTGCAACAAAGGAACAGGCAGAAAAGGCTCTTGAGTCGGTACACAGGGAGCTTAATACGCCTTATGGCGTAAGGCTTATGGCGCCTGCCTATGCAGACCATGCATTTGATGGAGCGCTTATGCTGCTGTTTAATGCTTCCACAAAGGAAAACGGAGGTATATTTTCGCAGCCGCAGGGGTGGGTTATACTTGCCGAATCACTTATGGGACATGGAAACCGGGCATTTGAATATTTTATGGAAAGCTCGCCTGCATCAATGAATGATAAGGCGGAAATCCGTAAGCTTGAGCCATACTGTCATGGACAGTTTACAGAAAGCTCTGACAGTCCTTTTGAGGGCAGAGCCCATGTTCATTGGCTTACAGGTACCGCATCTACAGTTATGGTAGGCTGTGTCGAGGGTATTTTGGGAATAAGACCTGACTTTGAGGGTCTTAGGCTGGCGCCTTCTGTTTCATCTGATTGGAAGGAATTTGAAATTACCAAAATGTACAGGGGGAAGAAGCTTAATATTAAGGTATCAAACCCGGATGGGGCACAGAGTGGATATAAGACAGTAACATTAAATGATGAAAAACTGTCCGATAATTATATACCTTTTGATAAGCTGAAAGAGGAAAACGACGTTTTGCTTATCATGTAAAAAAGGTAACCCTTGGTAGCTAGTTGTTCATGCTTTTGCGTGATAGAATTTACCTAATGAATAATTGTTTTTTCAATAATTCATGTGGGGTGTTTCATTATAAAAGAAGTTCTGATTTTTTTCCTGGTTGTTTGGGAATTAGTTAGAGCTTCTTTTTTTGTTTTACGGAAAATAAAAACCTTTCATATATAACAGAGAATAATAAAAAAAAGTGTGTGTATAATAACAAAAAAACGGAGGTTTATTATGTGCAGCGAAAATAAAGATGATGACGAAAAAAGAGAGCCTGAAAAATATGAGGGGAAAACTGAAACATATGACAGCAAGCTTGTAAAAGATTTAGGGCAGTATGTTCTGAGGGCTAAAACAGACGGAAAAGGTATTGTTTTACTTAATATAGCAGGTGAGATAGAAGGGCATGAGTCTCTTGGGGGCAGTTCAAAGGTAAGTAAGTATGAGCTTATTCTTCCTCTGCTTGCACTCGTTCAAAGTGATGAGAACATAGAAGGACTGCTCGTTTTATTAAATACTGTGGGCGGTGATGTGGAGGCGGGACTTGCAATTGCTGAAATGATAGCGTCCATAGATAAGCCTAAGGTATGCCTTGTATTAGGCGGCGGACATTCCATAGGAGTACCGCTTGCTGTTTCGGGTGATGTAACATATATTGTGCCTACTGCAACAATGGTTGTTCATCCAATCAGGATAAACGGTACAGTGCTTGGAGTAAGGCAGAATTATGAATATATTGAAAGAATGCAGGACAGAATTATAAGCTTTACGGCAAGCCATAGCAGGATAAAGGAGGATGAACTACGTGATATTATGTTTAACACGAGGGAGCTTACAAAGGATATTGGCTCTGTGCTTATTGGGAAGCAGGCGGTAGAAAAAGGAATTATTGATAACGTAGGCGGAATAAACTGTGCTATGAATTGCTTATATGACTTGATAAATCAAAAGAAAAATAGTACAATATGAGGGGTTTACCTGGAAAAAAATTACTTTATGTTGTGTTTTAGTTATATAATGGGATTGTCGCAATAAGGATTTTAATTCTCTTTTATAATGCATTTTAAACAAAGAACGCTCCAACGTGTTACTTAACTTCCGCTTTTCTTTGTTAAAAATGCATCACTGCTAAGAAAACAAATCCTTGTTGTGGCAGCTCTGGATAAATTATAGATAAGGAGATATATGAATGGCTGAACAAAAAAATGCCGGACGTATTTCGTCAAAAAAAGGTTCTACAAAAGCTTCGGGCGGCACGAAAAAAAGCAATAAGACAGACAGTACATATACAAGCGAACGTAAACAGGCTGCGGTAAAGGCTTTAAATGAAGAAGGCGGTTCACGAAAAAATGAGATATATCTTTTTATATATCTTGCTGTTTCTGTGTTTCTCGTTTTAAGCAATTTTGGAATTGGCGGGGTAGTCGGTAATTTTATTTCAAAAATAATATTTGGTTTTGTGGGCTCTGTAGCATACATCCTTCCGTTTTATATTTTCTTTTCAGCAGCGTTTCTTCTTTCAAACGGTGCCCAGAAAAAAATTGTAAAGAGGGTATTGTGTATCGCCATATTTATTGTTGCGCTTGCATTTATTTGTCAGCTTATAAGCGGTGTTGATGATGCATCCGTAAAAACGCTTTACGAGGAGGGAGCAAAGCATAAAAGAGGGGGCGGTGTACTTTTAGGTGGTATTCTTGCACTGCTTTTTAAGCTTATAGGAATGTCGGGCTCAATTATACTTATCGTATTGCTTACGATTATCGGAATCATAATCGTTATGGATGTGTCTATTGTGAGAATGATAAAGGATGGCTTTGATAAAGAGGAGGATGCTTACGAGGATGATTTGGATGAGGAGGCGCTTGTTTCAAATCGTCGAAAAAATAAGAATATGTTAAATAATATAAAGGTTTTGGAAGCTGCTGACAGTAAAAAATCGAAGGGGAAAAATAAAAGGAAAAAGCCGAATCCTGAGGAGATACATGAGCTTAAGCCGCTTCCTCCAAAGGACTTCTTTGCTGAGGAGAGCCTTGATTATTCAGACGAAAAGGATATTTTTAAAGCTGACAAGGAGAATAGTAACGACAGCGCAAAGGACTTTTTTGCTGATCGTGAAGCAGAAGGTGAACAGGCAGCAGGGGTTCAGAAGGGAAGAAGAAAGAAAACAAAAGAAACCTATAATGACATGCTGGATGAAAGAGACAATATATCTGATGAAATAAAGAAAACAACAGTTACGGCATCGGAGGTTTCCCAAAAAACAGAAAATGAAAAAAGTAATTCTGCCATATCGGATAAAGCAGGACAACATTCCACACCGCAAAATGCCGCAGGCAGCGGGCAATCGGCAGGAAGCATAGCACCGGAGGATTATAAATTCCCACCAATTAATCTTTTAAAGATGGCAAAGGGAGGAAGAAACGCAGGCAGTGATGCGCATGTCAGGGAAACTGCCATGAAGCTGAAAAGCACATTAGAGAATTTTGGCGTAAATGTAACAATAACGGATTATAGCTGTGGACCTTCCGTCACAAGATATGAGCTTCAGCCTGAACAGGGTGTTAAGGTAAGTAAAATTGTGGGACTTGCAGATGACATTAAGCTTAACCTTGCGGCGGCGGATATAAGAATAGAAGCACCAATACCGGGAAAGGCGGCAATCGGAATAGAGGTTCCAAATAAGGAAAGTCAGGCGGTATATTTCAGGGATTTGCTTGAGTCGGATAATTATAAAAAATTTCCGTCAAAAATAGCCTTTGCAGTAGGAAAGGATATCAGTGGTCAGGTTGTTGTTGCCGATATAGCAAAAATGCCCCATCTCCTTGTGGCAGGTGCAACTGGCTCTGGTAAATCTGTATGTATAAACACGCTTATCATGAGCATTCTCTACAAGGCAAGACCGGATGAGGTTAAGCTTATCATGGTCGATCCGAAACAGGTTGAGCTTAGCATTTATAATGGGATTCCCCATATGCTGATACCGGTAGTTACCGACCCTAAAAAAGCGGCAGGAGCGCTTAATTGGGCAGTAATGGAGATGACAAACAGATACCAGCTTTTTGCACAGTATAATGTGCGTAACCTTCAAGGCTACAATGAAAAGGTAAAGGCTGTGACAGGCGAGGAGGAAGGCAATGAGGAGCTTAAGAAGCTTCCGCAGATTGTCATTATCGTAGATGAGCTGGCTGACCTTATGATGGTGGCACATGGCGAGGTTGAGGATGCCATTGTAAGACTGTCCCAGCTTGCAAGGGCGGCAGGAATCCATTTGGTAATCGCAACGCAAAGACCATCCGTAGACGTAATTACAGGACTGATAAAGGCAAATGTTCCTTCCCGTATCGCCATGACTGTATCGTCAGGTGTTGACTCAAGGACGATTCTTGATATGAACGGAGCGGAAAAGCTGCTTGGTAAGGGAGATATGCTCTTTTATCCGACAGGCTATCCAAAGCCTGTGAGAGTGCAGGGGGCATTTTTATCTGATGAGGAAATTGCAGATGTTGTTGACTTCTTAAAACAGCAGTCGGGAGATGTTCAGTATGACAGTAAAATTACTGACGAGATAGATAAGTCAAATGTAGGAGGCTCATCCCAGGCAGGAAGCAGCGGTTCGGAATATGATGATTATTTTGCCGATGCAGGAAAATTTATCATAGGCAAGGAAAAGGCATCTATTGGTATGCTCCAAAGAGTATACAAGATAGGCTTTAACAGGGCTGCAAGAATCATGGACCAGCTTTCAGATGCGGGAGTTGTGGGACCTGAGGAGGGCACCAAGCCAAGAAAGGTGCTTATGACCATGGAAGAATTTGAAAATTATGTTGAAGAAAATCTGTAACTGTAATATAGTGAAATGATTAAATGTATTTTTTATAAGTAATCAGATGTAAATTGGTAAGGAGTTAAGTATGACTGATATTGAAATTGCACAACAGGCTGAACTGAAAAATATAAAGGATGTAGTGTCTGTGCTTGATATAACCGAGGATGATTTGGAATTGTATGGAAAGTACAAGGCGAAGCTCTCCGATGCGTTTATTGATTCCGTTCAGGACAACAAGGATGGGAAGCTTATTCTTGTAACTGCAATAAACCCTACGCCGGCAGGTGAGGGTAAAACTACCGTGACGGTTGGATTGGGGCAGGCGATGGGCAGACTTGGGAAGAAGTCTGTGATTGCACTTCGTGAGCCTTCTCTTGGACCGTGCTTTGGCATAAAGGGTGGTGCTGCGGGAGGCGGATATTCCCAGGTTGTTCCAATGGAGGACTTAAATCTTCATTTTACGGGGGATTTTCATGCGATAACATCTGCAAATAATCTTCTTGCCGCCCTTATGGATAATCACGTCCATCAAGGGAATGAGCTTAAAATAGATACAAAAAGGATTGTTTTTAAGCGGTGCCTTGACATGAACGACAGGGTGCTTAGAAATATTATTGTTGGAATTGGTAAGAAAACGGACGGAGTGATGCGTGAGGATGGATTTGTCATTACCGTTGCGTCAGAGATTATGGCGATACTCTGTCTTGCTTCTGACATAAATGACCTAAAAGAACGGCTTTCAAGAATAATAGTTGCCTACAATGTAGATAATGAACCTGTTACGGCAGGCGATCTCAAGGCAGTGGGAGCAATGACTGCGCTTTTAAAGGATGCAATCAAGCCAAATGTCATACAGACCCTTGAGCATACGCCGGCAATTGTCCATGGAGGACCCTTTGCCAATATTGCACATGGCTGTAATTCAGTAAGGGCAACGAAAACAGCATTAAAAATTGCAGATTACGTTATAACGGAGGCGGGCTTTGGCGCAGATCTTGGGGCAGAGAAGTTTTTTGACATAAAGTGCAGAATGTCGGGGCTTGTACCCGATGCAGTCGTGCTTGTTGCCACTGTAAGGGCATTAAAGTATAACGGCGGAGTGCCAAAGGCAGAGCTTGCAGATGAAAATGTTGAAGCGCTTAAAAAGGGCATTGTAAACCTTGAAAAGCACATTGAAAATCTTATGATGTATGGTGTGCCTGTGGTGGTTACACTAAATAGATTCATGTCTGATACGGAGGCAGAGCTTGATTTTGTAAGAAAATTCTGTGAGGATAAGGGCTGTGACTTTGCACTGGCAAATGTGTGGGAGAAAGGCGGCGAAGGCGGAATAGAGCTGGCAAACGCAGTACTTCATACACTTGAAAATAAAAAGAGCAGCTTTAAGCTTTTATATGAGGATAGTCTTTCCATAAAAGAAA
Organism: Clostridium sp.; assembly: GCA_023664775.1. Taxonomy (GTDB): domain Bacteria; phylum Bacillota; class Clostridia; order Lachnospirales; family Lachnospiraceae; genus Coprococcus_C. The sequence goes on from JAMPEW010000001.1 coordinate 44,255, forward strand.
AAATAAGGACTGTAGCGACAAAAATATATGGGGCGGACGATGTCACCTACAGCAAGGAGGCAGAAACTGCAATTGCAAAGATAGAGGCAATGGGATTTGCCCATATGCCTGTATGCATGGCAAAAAATCAGTATTCACTTTCTGATGATGCTTCTAAGCTTGGCAGACCTACGGGCTTTGATATTAATATACGTGAGGTTTATGTAAGTGCAGGTGCAGGCTTTGTTGTTGCGATAACGGGGCAGATTATGACGATGCCGGGACTTCCTAAGAAGCCAGCGGCAGAGGGGATTTATGTGGATGATAATGGCGTGATTGCAGGTTTGTTTTAATTTTTTCATGATACAATAAATGGCTGCCATAGGAGTGATTTAAAATGCAACTATGCTAAATCATTCCTATGGCAGCCATTAAATAAAACTGTTTATTTACATATATTGGGTTGTTCTGCCATATAACATATTTTTATGAAGCCCCTTGTTGTATTCAGACATACTCATTGTAGTAATTTCATTTCTGGTATCTGCGTAATTCGCCTTTTGAGTTGTTACAGCGCCATTCTTTGCGGAACCATATTTGCCGCTGCTGTCGGCAAGATAAAGTTCTTTACTGTTTCGTAAAATCTCATAGTCTAAAAAGTAATGCTCCAAAATTTTTTCCTTTTCCGGTTTCTTCAAAAAAATTCCTCCTTTATTTGGCGGAAGATAGTATTATAAGGTGTAATTTACAAAAGCTGTCTTGTTGCTGTTAAAACAATATCTTCTCTGCCTGTAGTATAGTGATAGTAAAGCATCGAAGAATTAAGCTTTTGAATACGAGAAACAGGTTGACCCCGTCAAAGACAAAATAGAACAATGCTTCTATAGGATATTACCATATGCGTGTGTGAATTGCAAGCATTTTTTTTATTTTCTTGTGAGGTTGTGAGGTTTTGCAGTGACATTGTATAATTTTTTGGGTTATGTTATAATAAGTAATTATTATATTTGGGAGTGTGAAAGAATATGAAAAATAAAAAAATAGGAATTGGCTCATTATCATTACTACTGGTTTTAATAGCATTTGTTTGGTCATTTGAAATTTTTGGAATATGTGTTGGAGATCATATCTTAGCAGCTTTTAATCTTCCGGCTTGGTCGAATATGTCAATGTCAAGTGCAAGTGGAATACATTATACAATATATTATGCGTTTCTATTCTTAATTCCGGCATCAATATTAGGATTAAAATTTAAAGATAACCTATTTTCAAAAGCAGGGACTACATTGTCAATCATATTTATTATTATTTTAATGTTAGGTTTATTTTTTACAGTAGTTTAAAAACAATAAATTTATATTTCCCAGTGACTTTACTGGCTTAATGGAGAGGAACTATTGATGATATATAAAATAAAAGATGAATTTTTTGTATTAAGCGTTATTGCAGTGCTTTGTCCCATTATAACAATCATTACAGGTTTGTTTGATAAAATGGAGCCGTATTCCTTTTTGCATTTTAGGGTTGATTTGATGCTTGGCACTATAATCGGCAGCATTTTTGGAATAATAGCAATTGCAGGGAACAGAAAGAGAAAAAAGAAAGCTACTACTTGTTTATCGGCTGTACCGCTTGCCATTATGATATTAAATGTGGTTTTATAAAAGAGATGAAGATATTGTTTGAGCAGGAAAGCAGGAGGAAAAACGAATGAATATTTTGATGCTTGGCGGAACACGTTTTTTTGGAACGTATACGGTCAGCGCATTACTTGCCAAGGGGCATGAAGTTACAATTGCGACAAGAGGGCTGTCAAAGGATTCATTTGCCGACAAGGTTAAGCGGGTGAAATATGACCGAACCGATTGCGAGAGTGTAAAAAATATTTTATCAGGTAACTATTATGATATTATTATAGATAAAATTGCATATGCTTCCAATGACATAAAGAGCGTTCTTGATTATGCCTGCTGTGGAAGGTATGTTCAGATGTCCAGTACGGCAGTGTATACTCCGTTTCATCTGAATTTGGTTGAAGCTGATTTTAATCCATTAAAAAATGAACTTGTTTGGGGAAATCGAGCTGATTTTGATTATAGTGAGGCAAAAAGGCAGGCTGAATATGCAATGGCACAATGCTATGGAGATAAAAAAATGCTTTCCGTAAGATATCCGGTTGTGCTTGGAAAGGACGATTATACGAAAAGATTGGAATTTTATGTGGAGCATATTTTAAAGGAAAAGCCAATGTACATAGATAATATAGATTGCAGGATGAGCTTTATCGCTTCAAGGGAAGCAGGGGGATTTATGGCATATATATCTACAACAGATATTACAGGGGCGATAAACGGTGCATCTCTTGGCACTGTTTCGATTCGGGAAATCATTAATTATGTGGAGAAGAAATGTGGCAGACAGGCAATTTTAAACCATGACGGTGACGCAGCGCCATATAATGGAACGCCGGAATTTAGTGTAAATACGGAAAAAGCAAATAAGCTTGGCTTTACATTTTCAAATATCAATGATTGGGTGTATGAGCTGCTCGATTATTATATTGAAGGAGAAAATTATTGAATATGTTTGAAATAATTACTTGCAGGTTAATACTTATGGAATCAGTGGTATAAATTGGTGGAGTATGCATATGGAAAAAAAACTATCAGTGGCGCTTAAAATGCTGGCACTTTCTATAGCGCTTGTTTTTCTCTATCAGCTTGGTGTAGAACATAAAAATGACATAGCAAGGAATGGTTCGCAGACGGAATATGCCTATGTCAGTACATCGGCAGACGGAAGGGAAAGCAGGATAGAAGATTACCGTATGGGAACGCTAGTCAGTGTTACGGTTTATGGTGCAGGGGCAAAAGAAACGGCTGCTTTAGCATTTTCGTGTGTAGACAGGCTTGACGGGCAGGTGCTTACCCTGGAAATTGACCGGCTTGCTGCAGATTATAAGGCAGGAGAGCCTTACAAGGTAAGTGATGAGCTTTATCATGCGTTTAACGGGGCGCTTTCTGTATGTGCCGACAGTAATGGAGCATTGGATATAACGATTGAGCCTTTAAATAAGCTTTGGGGCATTGAAGGAAAATATGACGGCTTTCAGGTTCCGGATGATGATGCAATCAGAGCGGCGCTTGATTTGGTGGGATATGAAACTATAAGTGCTTATAAAGATAGTAATAATGAAGCAGGGTATATTTTAATTGATAAGGAAAATATTGATTTTGCCATAGGAGCCATAGGGAAGGGCTATGCCCTTGACATAGTAAGGGAAACGCTTGAAAAAAGCGAAGTGCAGGGTGCATGTGTAACAATTGGTGGAAGCATTCTTGTATATGGAAGCAAGACAAATGGGGAAGGCTTTACCGTTGGGATAAGAAATCCGAGAGGCAATGAAACGGAGCTGATAGGACGTCTTACATTTGAGGCAAATGAGACAGCCTGTATTTCAACCTCAGGCGATTATGAAAAGTATGTCATGGCAGATGGCGTGAGATACCATCATATATTTGACAGAAGTACAGGATATCCTGCAAGGAGTGGTCTTATTTCCGTTACTGTAGTATGCGAGTCGGGGCTTTATAGTGATGGGCTTTCGACAGCCTGCTTTGTGCTTGGATATGACAGCTCGCTTGCACTGCTTGAAAAATATAATGCCGATGCCGTGTTTGTGGAGGAGGACGGAACTATAATCATAACGGACGGACTGAAAGGGAAATTCATGCCCATAAATGACGAATAGGAAAATTTCAAAGTAAGACGGATGCAGATTAAAAATGGAGGAGAATGCTATGAAAAAATTGTTGATTGTCGTTGACATGCAGAAGGATTTTATTGATGGAGCACTTGGCACAAAGGAGGCGTGTGCCATCGTAAGCCCTGCCGCTGACTATATAAAAAAGGCAATGGATGAGGGTGTGGAGGTTGTATTTACGAGAGATACACACCATGAGGACTATATGAATACCCAGGAGGGCAAAAAGCTTCCTGTTCCGCATTGCATTGAGGGCAAGGACGGTTGGGAGCTATGTGATGAATTAAAGCCCCTTGCAGAAGGAAAGCTTATATTTGACAAGCCAACCTTCGGGAGCATCAAGCTTCAGGAATTTGCTGCAAAAGAGGGCTTTGATGAGATAACCCTGCTTGGGCTTTGTACGGATATATGTGTGATATCAAATGCAATGCTTGTTAAGGCAGCACTGCCTGAGGCGACTGTGCGTGTCGTGGGCGGCTGCTCGGCAGGTGTTACGCCTGAGAGCCATGACAATGCGTTAAAAGCCATGTCAATGTGTCAGATAGAAATTGTTTAGCTTTTGTGATATGTAGTTAGTTTCTTTAAAGGAAAGGTGTTGCTATGAAGTGGTTAGAGCATTTAAAAACCATAAACAGTCATAAATATCTTGTTATGAAGCACTGCTTTGCGGTAGGGCTTTATAAGCAGGGAATCCTGCATGATTTGTCTAAATACTCATGGACGGAGTTTTCCATGGGTGCAAAATATTATCAGGGAAACAGAAGCCCGAATGATGCGGAGCGTGAGGATAAGGGGTATACTACCTCATGGCTGCATCATAAAGGACGCAATAAGCATCATTTGGAATATTGGATTGACTATAGCTTAGATAAGTCAGAGGGTATTGTGGGAATGCCTATGCCAAAGGAATATATTATAGAAATGTTCTGTGACAGAATTGCGGCATGCAAAACCTACAATAAGGACAATTACAATGAAGGACAACCCCTTGCATATTATTTGAAGGGAAGGGCAAGTAAGCTGCTTCATCCCGATACAAGAAAAACCTTGGAAAAATATCTTTACATGCTAAAGAAAAAGGGCGAGGATTATACGTTTCGGTATATAAAAAATAATGAGGTGATACCACTTAGGAAAGCAAAGCTTTCAAGATATTTTCCGTTTCTTCCGTATATTTTTAACAAAGGCTAAAGCATTAAGAAGGGTAAGGTAAATCCATGGAGTTTACACATTTACATGTGCATACCGAATACAGTCTTTTGGACGGCTCGGCAAAAATAAAGGAGCTTGTAAAACGGGCAAAGGAGCTTGGAATGAAAGCACTTGCCATTACAGACCACGGCGTTATGTACGGTGCAATTGATTTTTATAAAGCGTGCAGGGCTGAGGGAATAAAGCCTATTATCGGCTGTGAGGTATATGTTGCTCCAAATTCAAGATTTGACAGGGAGCTTGTTAAGGGTGATGATAGATATTATCACCTTGTTTTGCTTGCAAAAAATGACTTGGGGTATCACAATCTTGCGAAGATTGTATCAACCGGATTTATTGAGGGCTATTACTATAAACCACGTGTGGATATGGAGGTGCTTGAACGCTACAGTGAGGGTGTCATTGCCTTAAGTGCATGTCTTGCTGGTGAGGTTGCGGTAAATCTAAGAAAAAATAATTATGAGGCGGCAAAAGAAGCGGCAGTAAGGCACCTTGAAATATTTGGCGAGGGCAATTATTACCTTGAGATGCAGGACCACGGAATTCCTGAGCAGAGAATTGTCAATACGGGAATTATGCGTCTTTCCAAGGAGACGGGCATACCGATGGTGGTTACAAACGATTCCCACTATATAACGGCTGATGATGCCGAGGCGCACGATGTCCTTTTATGTATACAGACGGGAAAGCTTGTAAGCGACACAGACAGAATGAGATATGAGGGAGGACAGTATTACCTGAAATCTGCCGAGGAGATGGCAGAGCTTTTTCCGTATGCGCCCTCTGCACTTGAAAATACATGTAAAATCGCCGACATGTGCAATGTGGAAATTGTTTTTGGCGAGCAGAAGGTTCCAAGGTTTGACGTTCCTGAAGGGTATGATGCGTTTTCCTACCTGAAAATGCTGTGCGAGCAGGGACTTGAAAAAAGGTATCAGCCTGTTACTGAGGAATTGAAGGAAAGGCTTTCTTATGAGTTAAACACCATAAAAGACATGGGCTTTGTGGACTATTTCCTCATTGTATCTGATTTTATAAGGTATGCAAAGGATAACGGCATAGCCGTTGGACCGGGCAGAGGCTCTGCTGCGGGCAGCCTTGTTTCCTATTCCCTTGATATTACAAATATCGATCCGATAAAATTCAATCTGCTCTTTGAACGGTTCTTAAATCCTGAGCGTGTGACAATGCCGGATATCGATATAGATTTTTGTCCTGACAGACGGCAGGAGGTTATAGATTATGTAGTAAAAAAATATGGGAAGGAAAAGGTTGTACAGATCGTAACCTTTGGTACAATGGCGGCAAAAATGTGCGTACGTGACGTTGGACGTGTGATGGATTTGCCATACAGCCTATGTGATAAGGTTGCAAAGGCTATCCCCGGCGATTTGGGAATGACAATACCGAAGGCGCTTCATGTGAGTAAGGAGCTTAAAGAGCTTTATGATACGGATGAAAGCGTGAAAAAGCTGATAGATATGGCTGTGAAGCTTGAGGGGCTTCCAAGACACTGCTCCATGCATGCGGCAGGCGTTGTAATAGGCAGGGAGCCTATCATAGAATATGTACCCCTTTCAAGGGGCGGTGAGGACGCAATCACAACCCAGTATAACATGACGACCATAGAGGAGCTTGGGCTTCTGAAAATGGATTTTCTTGGACTTAGAAACCTTACCGTCATACAGGAGGCTGCGGAGCTTGTCAAGGAAAATCACGGCATAGAGTTGGACATGGATAACCTCGATTTTGATGACAAAGAGGTTTACGAAATGATTTCCGCAGGAAAGACCGAGGGTGTTTTTCAGCTTGAAAGCTCCGGGATGAAAAACTTTATGAAGGAGCTTAAGCCTGCAAATATTGAGGATGTTATTGCAGGAATATCACTTTACAGACCGGGTCCTATGGATTTTATTCCTTTGTATATAAAGGGAAAGGAAAATCCCGATCAGGTAACCTACGACCATCCTGCACTTGAAAAAATATTGGCGCCTACATACGGATGTATTGTGTATCAGGAGCAGGTTATGCAGATTGTTATGGAGCTTGCAGGATATACGCTTGGCAGAAGCGACCTTGTGCGAAGGGCAATGTCCAAGAAAAAGGCTGATGTAATGGCGAAGGAACGCCAGAATTTTGTATACGGAAATGAAGCGGACGGTGTTCCGGGCTGTGTAAGCAGGGGAATCAGAGAGGAAATTGCCAATAAAATATTTGACGAGATGACAGACTTTGCAAAGTATGCATTTAATAAATCCCATGCGGCGGCCTATGCAGTTGTGGCATTTCAGACCGCATATTTAAAATGTCATTATCCTGTTGAATTTATGGCGGCGCTTATGTCCTCCGTAAAGGAAAATTCGGGAAAGGTAACTGCATATATACAGACGCTTAGAACGATGGGAATTAAGCTTCTTCCTCCTGACATCAATCTTGGCAGGGGAGACTTTTCCGTTTCAGGCAGCAGCATACGATACGGTCTGTCGGCGGTAAAAAGCGTTGGAGACGGAGTCACTGACGTAATCAGGCATGAGGTTGAGGCGAACGGACCGTTTAAGGATTTAGAGGATTTTGTAAAAAGGCTGTCCAATAAGGAGGCAAACAAGAGGACAATTGAGAGCTTTATTTTATCGGGCGCATTTGACGGATTTGGGGCAAACAGAAGACAGATGATGCAGGTTTATGGAAAAATCCTTGAGCAGGAGACACAGGAGAAAAAAAATGCCATGAGCGGGCAGATGTCGCTGCTTGATTTTCTTGGCGAGGAGGAAAAAAGTAATTTTGCTGTTCAATATCCTGACGTGGAGGAATATAAAAAGGACGAGCTTCTTGCAAAGGAAAAGGAAATGATTGGAGTATATTTGTCGGGACATCCTATGGATGACTACATGGATATTATTGAAAAACAGGTAAATGTAAAATCCTCTGATTTTTCCATGGAGGATGAGGACGAGGGTGTCGGCGTTTTTGACAGACAGCAGTGCAGCATTGCAGGCTCCATAGAGGCAGTTACCATAAAGACAACAAGACATGGAGACAATATGGCTTTTATTACCCTTGAGGATTTATACGGAACGGTTGAGGTTGTTGTATTTCCAAGGGACTATACGAGATACAGAGGCTGTCTTGTAAAGGACAGCAAGGTAATGGTAACCGGAAATGCCTCCGTGTCTGAGAGTGAGGCAAAGCTTCTGCTTTCGGAGATAAAATTCCTTGATGACGTAAGAAGTGATATTGAGGATGAAAAAAGGGATGTATGGCTTAGGTTTGATGACGAGGCGGCGTACAATAAGGCTTCTGAAGATGTTGTTGGATATATAAAGGAAAACAAGGGAAAATCGAATGTAATTATTTTCCTTGAAACCGAAAAAAAGATGAAAAGCCTTGGAGAACTGCGGGTGCGTTCCAATGAGGCAGGCATGGAGAAAATGAAAATGGCATTTGGGGAAGAAAATGTCCGTATTGTAAGTAAAAATAAATAAAGTGTTGCAGATTATGTTGAGAGCAATCGCTTATAGTAATTGTGGAGGACTGGTTATGGTTATCAGGTCAGGCTCAAATGAGAAGGTTAAGCAGCTTAGGAAGCTTGTTAAATCATCCAAGGAAAGAATGGAAAAAGGCTTATATATAGTGGAAGGCATAAGGATGTTTAGGGAGATACCAAAATCTCAAATTGCCGAGGCATATATCAGTGAGGGAGCACTTGAAAAATATGAGGCTGACGTTTCCGGCGCATTATATGACTGCCATGTTTTATCGGACAATGTATTTCAGACTGTGTCAGATACGAAGTCGCCGCAGGGAATCCTTGCGGTTGTAAGGATGCAGGATTATACCCTTGCGGATATTTGCGGCTGTGCAGATGCTTTTGATAATTGTCCGTTTATTTTAGCTGCTGAAAGATTGCAGGACCCGGGAAATCTTGGCACCATGATACGGACTGCCGAGGCAGCAGGCGTTACGGGCATTATTTTAAGTAATGACTGCGCAGACATTTATAATCCGAAAACAGTAAGGGCTACAATGGGTTCCTTGTTCAGAATGCCAGTGTATGTTTCGGAAAATTTAAAGGAGGATATTAATTTACTTCATAAAAATAATATAAAGCTATATGGAGCGCATCTTAAGGGTGAGAGCATGTATGAAGCAGATTTCACAAAGCCTGTGGCATTTCTTATAGGAAATGAGGGGAACGGGCTTAGTGAGGATATAGCTGCCGCAGCGGACGCACTTATTTATATTCCAATGAAAGGAGGGATTGAATCCTTAAATGCAGCGGTTTCTGCATCTATTATATGCTATGAGGTTTTGCGCCAAAGACTTTAATGGTTTTCGATGGTTTTCGAGTATTGTGTATGTAAAACCATGTCGAAGGGTTTATTTTTATTTAAGGTCTATTTTATTATTTTTTGAATATATTTAATATGTACATGTAAACATTGTATAAAATCATTCACATTACGATTTAAAAGGGGAGGAGAAATATGACAGAGAAGATTTTAAATAACAATCAGGTAGTGGTGGCAGGAGAAATAGTATCGGACTTCAGGTTCAGCCATGAGATATTCGGGGAAGGATTTTACATGGTGGACCTTATTGTCAGCAGATTAAGTGATGCCCATGACGTTATACCGCTTATGGTATCAGACAGATTATTTGATGTGGAGGGCTCACACATTGGCGAGAAGGTTCTTGCAAAAGGACAATTTCGTTCCTACAACAAGCATGAGGAAAATAAGAACAGACTTATTTTATCAGTGTTTGTAAGAGAAATTGAACTACTTGGGGAGGATGACGACAGGGACAATAAGCCGAATCAGATTTACCTTGACGGATACATATGCAAGGAGCCTATATACAGAATGACTCCGCTTGGCAGGGAGATTGCCGACATATTGCTGGCGGTAAATCGTGCATATGGAAAATCCGATTACATACCTTGTATTTGCTGGGGCAGGAATGCCAGATTTGCAGGAAAGCTTGCTGTGGGAGAGCATGTTGCCATATGGGGCAGAATACAGAGCAGGGAATATCAAAAAAAGGTTGGTCAGGATGAGATTGTAAATAAGGTGGCTTATGAGGTATCAGTAAGTAAAATGGAATGCCTTGAAAGCTAGCCCGCATTCTTTCATTGACATATATATTATAGGTATGCTAATATATTCAATGTAGTTACATAGTAGAGGTGCAAAATTCAAAAGTACCCTGTGTGATGTCTTAGAGCAGAGGAGCACGGGCAAAAGGGGATTTTGCCGAAGAAGGATATTATCTAAGTAATATTTTTCTGGTTGTACAGTTAATAGCTGTATGACTGTCATCAGATGATGTATCAGGCTTTCAAAGGAAAGCTTGGTATGCAGCGTCACTGTTTCGCCGAAGAAAAATCAGGCTCGGTGACGTTCCAGGTAAGATGGAGCGCTACTAGTGGAATAAATAAGCTTTTATTTTACGGTTGGCACTTTGTCTGTGCTGACCGTATTTTTTTAGGAGGATAATAGTATGGCAATTTTTACAGGTGCAGGTGTTGCAATTGTGACACCATTTAATGAGGATGGTTCAGTAGATTACGATTCATTTAGGAAGCTGATTGAGTTTCAGGTTGAAAATGGTACGGACTGTATCATTGTATGTGGAACGACAGGAGAGGCATCAACGCTTACACATGAGGAGCATCTTGAATGTATCAGATTTTGTGTGGAGGTAGTAAACAAGCGGATACCTGTGGTAGCAGGAACAGGCTCAAACTGTACTGAAACAGCAATTTATCTCTCCGAGGAGGCAGAAAAATATGGTGCCGACGGACTTTTGCTTGTGACTCCTTACTACAACAAAGCAACACAAAAGGGACTCATTGCCCATTTTACGGCTATTGCAGACAGCGTTTCCATTCCTGTTATTCTGTATAATGTACCGAGCAGGACAGGGGTAAATATTTTACCTGAAACAGCAGTTGCACTTGCAAGGAATGTTAAAAATATCGTGGCGATAAAGGAAGCGTCAGGGAACATTTCCCAGATAGCAAAGCTCGCTGCCTTGGCAGACGGATGTATCGATATTTATTCTGGAAATGACGATCAGGTGATACCGATTCTTTCTCTTGGAGGAAAGGGTGTCATATCTGTGCTTTCAAATGTTGCACCAAGGGAAACCCATGATATGGTTGCAAAATACCTTGCGGGCGACGTGAAGGGAGCCTTGGACATACAGCTTAAGGCAATTGCACTTTGTGATGCATTGTTTTGTGAGGTAAATCCAATTCCTGTTAAAAAGGGCGTTGCGCTTATGGGATATTGTAACGGAAAGCTTAGAATGCCGCTTACGGATATTGAGGAGGCAAACGAGGCTAAGCTTACAAAGGCAATGAAGGATTTTGGAATAAAGCTTTAGGAGGAAGTACAATGATAAGGATAATCATGCATGGCTGCAACGGAAAAATGGGTCAGGTCATAACCGGAATTTGCAAGGAAGACCCTGCTGTAAATATTGTTGCAGGTATCGATGTGGTGGACAACAGGGATAACGGATATCCGGTTTTTACCGATATTGAGAAGTGCAATGTCCCTGCAGATGTTATAATAGATTTTGCAGCAGCTGCTGCCGTTGATAAGCTTCTTGACTTTGCAGTGGCAAAAGCCATACCAGTTGTTCTTTGTACAACGGGCTTAAGCCCTGAGCAGCTTAATAAGGTCAAGGTTTCTGCAGAGAAGGTTGCCATACTTAAATCAGCCAATATGAGCCTTGGAATCAATACGCTTATAAAGCTTCTTAAGGATGCGGCAAATGTTTTTGCACCCGCAGGATATGATATTGAAATCATTGAAAAGCACCACAACCAAAAGGTGGATGCGCCGTCAGGAACTGCACTTGCATTGGCTGATTCCATCAATGAAGCAAGAAACAATGAATACGAATACGTCTATGACCGTTCACAGGTAAGGCAGAAAAGAGGCACAAAGGAGCTTGGAATATCTGCCGTGAGGGGTGGAACAATCGTAGGTGAGCATGAGGTTATATTTGCAGGCATAGATGAGGTTATAGAATTTAAGCATACGGCATACTCAAAATCAGTATTTGCCAAGGGCGCTGTTGAGGCGGCAAAATTTCTTTCGGGAAAGCCTGCGGGAATGTACGATATGGCAGACGTGATATGCTAAAACAGGAGATAAATTATGTATCAGGACAACATTGTTCTTTGCAGTGCGTCAAAATATACGCAAAAATATTACCTGAATGAGGATTTTGAGGGGCTTCCTGAGGAGGTAAAAAAGGAGCTTCAGATTATGTGTGTCCTTTTTACTGAGGATGTTGGCGGAATTATTATACTTGAGTATGATGAGGAGGGAAACCTTCAGATAAAGACGGAGGCATATGAGGAAGATATCTTGTATGATGAGATAGGCAGCGTTCTCAAGGTAAAACAGCTTCAGGAAACGAAAAAAGAGCTTTTTCATCAATTGGAGCAGTATTTTGCGGCATTCTTTTAAATGAAGCATAAGGAAATCTGTCAGCTTTCATTGGAAAATTGGCATAAAACGAGGTAAAAACATGTTATTTGCGATAGATGTTGGAAATACAAATATAACGGTGGGTCTATTTGATAAAGCCAAGCTGATTAATACATTCAGAATGACGACGGGAATTGCCCGGACCTCCGATGAGTACGGAATGTTTTTAGGTGACTGGCTGAGTCTTAGAAATATGAAATTAACTGATATTGATGCGGTTATCATAGCGTCAGTTGTTCCAAATGTCATGCATTCCCTTACAAGCGGAATCATAAAATATTTTCATATACAGCCGATTATAGTGGCACCCGGAATAAAAACAGGGATAAATGTAACGATACCGAATCCCAAAACGCTTGGAGCAGATCGCCTTGTAGATGCAGTGGCAGCATATGAGCTTTATGGGGGACCTATTATTGTGGTTGATTTTGGAACTGCAACAACACATGACCTTGTACTTGCAGACGGAAGCTTTCATTCAGGCGTAACATCTCCCGGAATCAGGCTTGCGGCAAGTGCGCTTTGGACGGGCGCGGCAAAGCTTCCCGAAATAGAAATAAAAAGACCTGACACCATACTTGCAAAGGACACGGTATCAAGCATGCAGGCAGGCGTATTTTACGGCTATATCGGTCAGACGGAATACATTATAAGAAAAATAAAAGAGGAAGCAAAGCTGGAAAATATAAAAGTTGTTGCGACAGGCGGACTTGGCAAGCTCATATCAGAAAACACCAATGACATAGATATATACGATCCAAACCTGACTTTACAGGGCTTGCGTTTAATATATGAAAAACAGTAAAGTTTGAAATGGGCGATGTTCATTGCAGGGGTAAACAATATGATAGATTTTAAAGACAAGCTTATACTTGCGCCAATGGCAGGAATTTGTGACCTGCCATTTCGTTTGCTGTGCAAGGAGCAGGGCTGCGACATACTATATACGGAAATGGTAAGCGCAAAGGGAATGTACTACAACAACAAAAATACGGAGCCGCTTATAAAGACAAAACCTGAGGAAAAACCCATAGGCGTCCAGATTTTTGGCAGTGAGCCGCAGCTTATGTCACAGCAGGCAGAAATACTTTGTGACAGAGGGTTTGATTTTATAGATATAAACATGGGATGCCCTGTGCCAAAGATAGTAGGTAACGGCGAGGGCTCTGCACTTATGAAAAATCCACAGCTTATTGGGGAAATTGTCTATGCAATCTCAAATAAATGCAGGCTTCCCGTAACAATAAAAATCCGTGCGGGTTTTTCAAAGGATATGGTAAATGCACCTGAGGTTGCCGAAATTGCTGAAAAGGCAGGCGCAGCGGCAATAGCAGTACATGGAAGAACAAGAGAGCAGTTTTATCAGGGAAGGGCTGATTGGGAGGTTATACGCAGGGTAAAGGAAGCAGTGTCAATACCAGTCATTGGAAATGGAGATATAACAAATGGCAGTGATGTGGTTAAAATGAAGGAGCAGACAGGCTGCGACAGCGTAATGATAGGACGGGCGGCAAAGGGCAATCCGTGGATATTTCACGAAATAAAGGAATATTTAAAAAACGGAACCATAATTCCCAGACCTGATATATCGAAGATACGTGACATGATACTTCGGCATGCGGCGCTTATGATTGAATATAAGGGAGAATTTACGGGAATGCATGAAATGAGAAAGCACGTTGCATGGTATACGCAGGGATTAAAAAACTCTGCAAAGCTCAGGGCGAGGGTAAATGCGGTTGAAAGCTACAGGGAGCTTGAGGCGCTGATAATGGCTTTGTAAAGCCAATCTTGTAAAGCTTGTCGGAAACGGCAAGCTTTTCGTATTTATCAAGATACTCCTGTTTTTTACATGAGACAATATAATTCTTATTGTACTGTTTTTTGATTCCATTTTTATGCAGTATATCCACAGCCTTATTGTATGCAATCGCAGCGGATACCTCATCCTCATATCTGCCGACAAGATAGTTGCCCTTGACATGTATATAGACCTCAAAAATGTTTTTGCCCTTTACGCTTTTCTGCCGTACACCCGTATAGCCGTTTATAATTTTGATGTTTGCATAACGATAATCGTCAGGGTCGTTATTTACCATAATATAGTCCCTGCCATAAACAGCAAAGGGACGGATTCCGTATCTGGATAAAATTTTATATTGGCTGCCATAATCACTGACAAAAAGATACCCGCCCTTTTTTTGTATTTTATGGGCTGAATAAAAAAATAAGTCGTCACGGTCAAATTTAAGAATATGATTTGCAGACATGTAATACTCAAAAAAACGGTTCCTTAAAAAAATAGGATTTGGAATATAAAGTCCGTTAATTGCATAGTTGGAAAGCACGATAAACTTGTCGTGGGGTAATGCAAGCCCGGATGTATAATCATCAGGCGTAAGCTTACAGTCTATTATGGTTTTGCCGTCAAGGTATGCCTTTTTTGCTGTGTCCATACTGTCGTAGCTGCCAAGACTAATATGCTTGCCGTGAAATGTAATGGAAACCCTGTATGAGACGGAGCCGTCTTTTTTCTGTGTTATGTAAACACCTTTCATGTTATGTCATTCTCCTGTAATAATTATGGATAAAATGTGCTGTTTCTAAAACGCAGTTTTCTCTGTATCTAAAATTATATAGTATAAAGCAGTGTATATGCAAGAACAAAGTGCCTTCGATATCCTTTATGCAGCTACAGTTTTTATGGCACCTTGTTCGAATCTTAGCAGGATTTTTAATCCTGCCTAATAAGAAAGTTCGGAGAACTTTCTTATTAAAAGAACAAAAAAGAGTGATACCAGTCCTTGTATATTAATGTATAACATGCACAAAATATATAACGGCATATAGATATTTTTCACAAGCTTTCATAAAAAAATAAAAAAAACTTGACCGTAAGCTTTATGTAAACTATAATTCAAAATGTGTGAAAGATGTAATTGAATTGTAACAAATTCGAAAAAGAATATTCATACAGGGGTGAAGAATGAGAATAAGGAATTGTTCAAAAGCGTTTAAAGCTCTATACGGAAAAGTTAAAAGTGATAAGCATGTAAATGCTGTGAAAAAATACGCAGGAAAATATTATAAGCAAATAGGTTCTGTTGCAGTTATTACGTCACTTGTTGTTATCTGTGCCGGAACAATGATAACGAATGCAAGCAACAAAAATGTGCCTGTGGGTGTTATGATGACTGTTTCGGATGTTGCGGCAGGGCAAAAGGCATTTCAGGGAGAAGCTTTTGCAGTTACCTCTGTTACTTATACGCAGATGCAAAATACAATATATGATGCAGACCAGCTTGCAAAGCTTGAAAAATCTGAGAAACAGATAGAGGGAATCCTTGCATCAAGGCAGCAGAGCAAGAAGGAACAGGCGGCTGTTGAACAGCTTACGGCACAAGCGGCTGAGCCTGTCATGGCAACTGTTGTTGCCACGGAGACGCAGCAGACATCAGCACAGCCTGCAGCTGTGGCAACATATGCGGATGAAAATGGCACCTATGAGCTTGTTGGTGACTTTACCCTTACGGCATATTGCCCTTGTACAATATGCTGTGGTCAGTGGAGCAATCCGGCTAACCCGACAACAGCAAGCGGAACAACGGCAACGGCAGGAAGAACGATAGCTGCTGACACGTCAAGATTTCCATTTGGAACACAGCTTGTTATAAATGGGCAGGTATATACGGTAGAGGATGTCGGAGGAGCAATACAGGGAAATAAAATAGATATATATTTTAATACACATCAGGAAGCAATAAACTTTGGACGTCAAAGTGCGCAGGTATACAGAGTGGTACAATAAGAGCATAAAGATAATGTTACAACAGACAGCCGAATTGTATGTTCAGATGGTTTTCTTCATGAACACGCAGCCAGGCTGTCTGTTTTGTTATTTCTTTTAGTTACACAGCTTGTTTTTGTGTGACTTGTGTGTTAATATGTCGTAGAACAAAATGTCATAAAATGAAATACCGTAAAAGAAACAATTTTATTTATAAGGAGTTTGAGAACATGGAGCTTATATACAAAAGTACAAGAAACCCTGAGGAACAGGCAACTGCCTCCGTGGCAATTTTAAAGGGGCTTGCAAATGATGGCGGACTTTTTGTGCCTGACAGCATCCCTGCGCTTGACAAAAGCCTTGATGAGCTTGCAACAATGGATTACAGACAGGTCGCATTAAATGTAATGAAGCTTATGCTCACCGATTTTACGGAGGAGGAGCTTGATTATTGTATAAATAGTGCGTATGATGATAAATTTGACACGAAGGAGATTGCGCCATTAAACAAAAAATCTACGGGATATTTTCTTGAGCTGTTTCATGGCTCTACGATTGCCTTTAAGGATATGGCACTTTCGATTTTGCCGTATTTGCTTACAACTGCTGCAAAGAAGAATCATGTAAAGAATGACATCGTCATACTTACAGCTACCTCAGGAGATACAGGAAAGGCTGCACTTGCAGGCTTTGCTGATGTACCGGGAACAAAGATTATTGTTTTTTATCCTAAAAATGGGGTGAGTCCAATACAGGAAAAGCAGATGGTTACACAGAAGGGCGACAATACATTTGTTGTCGGTATTACGGGTAATTTTGACGATGCGCAGACAGGCGTAAAAAAGATGTTTTCAGATGGGGAATTTTGCAGCCTGCTTGATTCAAAGGGCTTTCAGTTTTCGTCTGCAAATTCCATAAACATAGGACGTCTTGTTCCACAGATGGTTTATTATGTATATGCATATACAAGGCTGATTGCAGACGGTGAAATAAAATCAGGCGAAAAAATAAATGTAGTTGTTCCGACAGGCAATTTTGGAAACATACTTGCGGCATATTATGCAAAAGAAATGGGAGTGCCGATTAATAAATTCATATGTGCTTCAAATGAGAACAAGGTGCTTTATGATTTCTTTGATACAGGCTGCTATAACAGAAACCGTGCGTTTATTCTCACTTCATCACCGTCTATGGATATACTTATATCAAGCAATCTTGAGAGGCTTATATACAGGATAGCGGGAAATGATGCAGCGAAAAACCGTGAGCTTATGGAGGCATTAACCGGAAAGGGAGAGTATGTAATTACTGACTCCATGAAGGAGGGACTTAAGGACTTCTACGGAAATTATGCAACTGAAGCAGAAACTGCCGCTACAATTAAGAAAACATACGAAACTGACAAGTATATTATAGATACCCATACCGCTGTTGCCGCAGCAGTATATGATAAGTATAAAGCCCAAACAGGCGACAATACGCCTACGGTAATTGCGTCAACGGCAAGTCCATACAAATTTACAAGAAGCGTTATGAATGCCATTGATACGGAATATGATAAGAAATCCGATTTTGAGCTTGTCGATGAGCTTTGCAGACTTTCAGGCGTAAAGGTTCCAAATGCAATTGAGGAAATAAGAACTGCGCCTGTAAGACATGATACGGTTTGTGATAAGGAAGCTATGCCTGATGAGGTAAAAAAATTCCTTGGAATTTAGGCAGATAGCAGACAGTTCGATTGCACCATCCTGTCTATAAAAAAAACTAGGGCAGACCTTAATAAAATGTAAAGTGTGAGGCTGCCATAGGATTGTTTTTTTGATAGTTACTTATGGCAGCTTTAATTTATCTTTACGGGAGGCGAAACATGTATACATTAAAAACAGATTCTGACTTTGACAGCGCACATTTTCTAAAGGGCTATGATGGGAAATGCTCAAATATTCATGGACACAGATGGACTGTGGAAATTGAAGTTTTCAGCGGGGAACTTGTGGAAAGCGGAAGTCTGAGAGGAATGATAGTGGACTTTGCCAAGCTGAAAGAGGATTTAAAAAAAATAACAGGCAGGCTGGATCATGCCCTCATAATAGAAAGGGGAAGCCTGAAGGAAAAAACGCTGGAGGCTCTTTTGGAGGAGAGCTTTGAGATTATTCAGCTTGATTTTAGGCCGACAGCGGAAAATTTTGCAAAATACTTTTATGACAGCATGAAATGCTTAGGGTACAGCGTCAAAAGGGCAACAGTATATGAAACACCGAAAAACTGCGCCTCCTTTGCAGAATAAACGCTGTTAATATATAATAGAGGTAATATGAAAAATGGATACATTTCATGTCGTTGAAAAATTTGTAAGCATAAACGGAGAGGCGGCGCATGCGGGTGAGCTTGCCTGCTTTATCAGGTTTGCAGGCTGTAATCTTAATTGCAGCTATTGTGATACAGCATGGGCGAATAAAAAGGATGTTTTATTTGAAAGCGTAACTGGTGAGGAACTATGCGATTACATAGTAAAATCCGGGGTTTTTAACGTGACGCTGACTGGGGGCGAGCCGTTGCTTCAGCCTGATATTGATAAGCTGCTTTCTAAGCTGTCAAAAAATGATAATCTTAGAATAGAAGTAGAAACCAACGGCTCAATAGATGTGTCAAGCTATTTTGACATAGGCGATAACATAGAATTTACCATTGATTATAAGCTGCCGAAAAGCGGTATGTCAGATAAGATGTGTCTTGACAACTTTAAAAAAGCAAGGTCCAAAGATACGGTTAAATTTGTCGTTTCTGATTATAATGATTTAGTGGAAGCAAAAAAAGTGATAGAGGATTATGGACTGGCAGATAAAACAAAGGTGTATTTAAGCGCTGCATTTAATAGTATTACGCCGAAGGATATTGTTGCATTTATGATTGAAAATAATATGAATAAGATTCGCATACAGCTTCAGATGCATAAATACATTTGGGAGCCTGACAGGAAGGGAGTATAAAATGGCAATAGATAAGGAAGCAATAAAGGAGCATATAAAGGGAATACTTGCAGCACTTGGCGATGATCCTGAAAGAGAGGGTTTAAGAGATACGCCTGATCGGGTTGCGCGTATGTATGAGGAAGTATTTGAGGGAATGAATTATACAAATGACCAGATTGCCGAACTGTTTTCAAAATCCTTTGAACAGCCGGAGGGTCTTACGCAGGATATGGTGCTTGTTAAGGATATTGATATATTTTCTTACTGTGAGCACCATTTGGCGCTTATGTATGACATGAAGGTTTCAGTGGCATATATTCCGAGAGGAAGGGTATTAGGGCTTAGCAAAATTGCCCGTATTGCCGATATGGCGGCAAAACGTCTGCAGCTTCAGGAACGCATAGGCTCGGATATTGCCTATATTATGGAAAAGGTTACAGGCTCGCCCGATATAGCTGTTATTATTGAGGGGAGTCATAGCTGTATGACTGCAAGAGGAATAAAAAATGCACATGCAAAAACTGTGACGACTACAATGAGGGGAAGCTTTGAAGCTGACAAGGATTTGCAGGAACGGCTTATGCTGCTTTTAAAGTGATAAAGATAAAAGCATGATAAAAATAACATTGGAAAAATAAGAAAAATGAAAGGTACTTGGGACAAATGAAAAATAAAAAGGAAGCGGTTGTTGTTTTCAGTGGAGGACAGGACAGTACGACCTGCTTATTATGGGCAATTAAAAAATATGACAATGTGTATGCAGTGTCCTTTGACTACAACCAAAGACATAAGCTTGAGCTTGCATGTGCAAAGAAAATATGTGATAAATATAACATCAGCCATACTATACTTGACATGTCGCTTTTAAATCAGCTTGCGCCAAACTCACTTACAAGGGCTGAAATAAAGGTTGACAGTGATGCGCCTGAAAACGGAACGCCCAACTCCTTTGTTGATGGAAGAAATATGTTATTTCTTACATTTGCGGCTGTATTTGCAAAGCAAAAAGGAATTACAGATATCATTACGGGTGTCTCCCAAAGCGACTTTTCAGGTTATCCTGATTGCAGGGATGTTTTTATAAAATCACTGAACACGACATTAAATCTTGCCATGGATTATGAATTTGACATAATTACGCCTCTTATGTGGCTTGATAAAAAAGAAACATGGGAGCTGGCAGATAAGCTTGGAGGCTTTGAAACGGTTAAAAATATGACGCTTACATGTTATAATGGCATCATGGGTGACGGATGCGGCGCCTGCCCTGCATGTAAGCTTAGAAAAAAAGGCTTGGACGCATACGTAAAGACAAGGCAGGAGGTTATATGAAGAAATTACTTTTTATTATAAATCCAAAAGCAGGAAGAACAGCAATCAAGGGCGACTTATTTGAAATCATCATGACATTTGCCAGCAGGGAGTATGATGTCTGCATTTATCCTACAAAGGGACCAAATGATGCGGCAAGAAAGGTACGTGAGGATGGGACAAAATATGATATGATTGTGTGTGCCGGAGGTGACGGAACCTTAAGAGATACGGTATGTGGTTATATGGATATGGGAGAAAAAAAGAGCTCCATAGGGTATATACCGGTAGGTACGACGAATGATTTTGCCAGAAGTCTTGGCATATCAAGAAAACCGATTGAGGCGGCGGCGCAGATTGTAAACGGCACGGAACAGTTTGTGGACGTGGGGAGATTTGAGGATAAGCATTTTGTTTATATTGCCGCATTTGGAATTTTTACGGACATATCCTACAGCACGAAGCAGTCCTTAAAAAGAGTGCTCGGACACAGCGCTTATGTTGTTGAGGCATTGAAAAACATAGCAAACTTCAAGTCATATAAGCTTGAGGCACAATTTGATGATGCCTTAATCACAGGAGAATATATATATGGAATGATAACAAACTCCTTTTCTGTTGCGGGCTTTAAAATAAGAGGCACAAAGCACGTTGTTTTGGACGATGGCAAGTTTGACTGCTTTTTCATAAAAAAACCGCAAAATCCTGCGGAGCTACAGCAGATTTTGTCAGCGATTGTGACAAATGATGATGTTGAAGGCAATGAAATGTTTTTTCAAATAAAAGCGGCAAAAATCCATATAATAAGTGAGACCCCTATTGAGTGGACGCTTGATGGCGAATTTGGCGGAGAAACAAATGAGGCTACAATCATAAATGAAAAGCAGGCTGTGGGCATTTACCATGATGCAAGCTATGCAAAGGGAATAACGGAAAGCGAAAGCAGTGATGAAAGCGCCATAACTGATTTGGAGGAATTTGATGACATGTATGACGACTACTATGATGGCTGGGAGTAGGCTGCTGTCTGCGTGTGTATCTTAAATCGAGGCATTTCCTTTTCCTTTACATTTTATGGAAATTAGAATATAATATAAGGTAATATGTCTATAGAAAGGAATATATTACCATGGGTAAATATTTTGGTACGGATGGCTTTAGAGGAGAAGCAAACGTTTTTTTAACTGTAGAGCATGCGTATAAAGTTGGAAGATATGTAGGTTATTATTTTGGGAAAAAGAGAACAGATGGTGAAAGGGCGCGCATCGTAATAGGAAAAGATACAAGACGTTCCAGCTATATGTTTGAATATTCCCTTGTGGCAGGCATTACGGCAAGCGGTGCTGATGTATACCTTATGCATGTAACACCGACTCCGAGTGTGTCATATATAACAAGAGTTGATGAGTTTGATTGTGGCATAATGATTTCTGCAAGCCACAATCCGTTTTATGATAATGGCATAAAGCTGATTAACAGCCGAGGCTCAAAAATGGAGGCTGAGGTTGAGGAGGAAATTGAGCGGTATATTGACGGCGAGATACCGGAGATACCATTTGCCGTAAAGGAAAATATCGGAAGGACTACGGACTATTCCATGGGAAGAAACAGATATATCGGCTATCTTATGACGCTCCCTACCCGTTCCTTTAAGAATTTAAGAATTGGTCTTGACTGTGCAAACGGCGCTGCCTCCACTGTTGCGAAGGCAGTTTTTGATGCACTTGGCGCAAAGACATATGTTATAAACAATGACCCTGACGGAACGAATATCAATACAAATTGTGGTTCCACCCACATAGAGGGACTTCAGAAATTTGTAATTGAAAATAATTTGGATGCAGGCTTTGCATACGATGGTGATGCCGACCGCTGCCTTGCTGTGGACGAAAAGGGCAACCTTGTTGACGGCGATAAAATACTGTATATTTGCGGAAAATATATGAGGGATAACGGAAAGCTTACTGGAAATACAATTGTGACGACAATCATGTCAAATCTCGGTCTGTATAAGGCATTGGACGCTGAGGGCATAGAGTACGCTAAGACAACTGTGGGAGACAAATATGTCTATGAGTGTATGATGGAAAACGGATATGTGCTTGGCGGTGAGCAGAGTGGACATATTATCTTTTCAAAATATGCAAGAACCGGGGATGGTGTTCTCACATCGCTGAAGCTCATGGAGACGGTAATAGAAAGCAAGACGACAATGTCTGAGCTTACAAGAGATGTTAAAATATATCCGCAGCTCCTTGAAAATGTTAAGGTTGTTGATAAAAAACCTGTGATGGAGGATGCTGACGTTCTCGCTGCCGTAGACGCAGTGGCAGAAAAATTAGGCGATAACGGACGTGTGCTGCTTCGGGAAAGTGGAACAGAGCCTGTTGTCAGGGTTATGGTTGAAGCAGAAACGGATGAAATATGTAACGATTGTGTAGCCTCCGTGGTGCAAATTATAAAGGCTAAGGGTTACGAGGTACAGTAATCAAGGTGTTAGGATGAAAAGAAAACTTAGAAAGCTTGAAACATCAATCATATTTGTGTTGAAGATGTCTCTTTATGCCATATTGTTTTTTATATTTTACGTGATGTATGCACAAAAAAACAGGCAGCTTTATAATGTATCAAGAACATCAGTCATTGTGATTGTTTCATGTCTTATTATGGGATATATGTTTTCTAATATATACGGAAGATATGACATCGGAAAGAGAAAAAGCAAGCCTATTGTAAATTCTATTTTTCTCACGATATTATTTACAAACATCATAGGTATGCTTGCACTTTCCGTCATGAACACAAATACACAAAATAATCATGTGTTCCAATTGGAGCAGCCCTTTTTAATTATTCCCATAACTGCCATTCAGTATGTTGTGATACTGATATATGTATATGGCGGTAATGCATTGTATTTCAAGCTGTACGACCCTGAAAAATGTATTATTATAACCTCGTCCCAAAGAAGCTTAAACGAGGTAGTACGGGGAATAAAAAAGTACAAGCTGCAATACAGCATAAAGCGGGCTGTTGATTACCGTAATGAAAATTTAAAACAGTATATTAAAGAAAACGATACAGTTTTTATATATGATGTTCCGGTGCAGGAACGGACGGATATTATTGAATACTGTTATCAGAATATGAAAAATGTTTACTTTAACCCAAGCATGCATGACGTTGTGGAAAGAAATACAAAGCATATTATTTTGGATGATGTTTCACTGTTTGGGAATTTTTCCAAGGGACTTACACTGGAGCAAAGAATATTAAAGAGAGCATTTGATATTGTAATATCAGTTGTTGCGCTTATTGTCACCTCGCCAATTCTTTTGGTGGCAGCCATCTGTATCAAGGCTGAGGATGGCGGAAAGGTTATTTTCAAGCAAAACAGGGCTACGAGATACGGAAGAATATTCTCTGTATACAAGCTTAGAACCATGAAAGAGGATGTGGAAAATTATTCGGCGGTAGAGGATGATGTAAGGGTAACGAAGGTAGGCAGAATTTTAAGAAAATACAGAATAGATGAGATACCACAGTTTTGTAATGTTTTAAGGGGAGAGATGAGTGTTGTGGGTCCAAGACCTGAGATGCTTGCAAATATTTTCAACTACACATCGGAATTTCCTGAGTTTGAGTACCGCTTACGTGTAAAGGCAGGTATAACGGGACATGCGCAGATAGCGGGGAAATATAATACATCCCCAAGGGACAAGCTGATTCTTGACCTTATATATATTGAGGAATACAGCTTTTGGCTTGATATAAAGCTCATATTTCAGACAATTACCGTATTGTTAAAAAAGGATAGTACGGAAGCCTTCAAAAGAGAGGATGAAATGGAATTTGAGGGGTATGACAGCGGCGACGGCAAAGAACAATAAATATGATTATATTTTGATGATTTAGGAGAAATGTATGAAAAAGATTTTGGTAACAGGCTGTAACGGTCAGCTTGGCAGGGCAATCAATGAGGTATATAAGAATGAACAGGCAGAGCTTATTAACACGGATGTGGAGGATTTGGATATAACGTGCATTGACGCTGTTGTGGATTTTATTTCCGAAAAAAAGCCTGATGTTATTATAAACTGTGCCGCACACACAAACGTAAACGCATGTGAAACGCAGTGGGATTTGGCATATAAGATAAATGCCATTGGACCAAGAAATTTAAGCATTGCAGCGGCAAAAACAGGTGCAAAGCTGATACATGTTTCTACAGATTATGTGTTTGACGGAACAGCAGTTGAGCCGTATAACGAATTTTCAAAGACTGCACCCCTTGGAGCATATGGTAAGACGAAGCTTGCAGGCGAGGAATTTGTAAAACAGTTTGCAGACAAATTTTTTATTGTGCGGACGGCATGGCTTTACGGCGATGGAAAAAATTTTGTGAAAACAATGCTTACCCTTGCCGAAACCCACGACGAGGTAAGCGTGGTAGGAGATCAGATTGGTTCCCCTACAAGTGCAATGGAGCTTGCAAGGATGATAAAGTTTATCGAACCTACGGAAAATTATGGAGTGTTTCATGGAACCTGTGAGGGCTTTTGCTCATGGGCAGACTTCACCGAGGAGATATTCAGGCTTGCAGGGCTTTCCACAAAAGTGAAGCATATTACAACCGAAGAATATCCAACGCCGGCAAAGAGACCTGCATATTCCGTTTTGGATAATTATATGCTGAGGCTTACAACGAATTATCAGTTTGCAGAGTGGAAGGATGCACTGAAAGAATACATGGAGAACAGAAAATAATAAATAAGGGGCTGTGACAGCCCCTTATTTATTATTTTTCTTTTGAAGTTTTATACCGCTCGGCATATTCATCAAAAAGGTGATGATACATGGATGGAAGCCCCACAAATTCACATCCGTACCTGTAACCTGCATTACCGATTGGAGTTTCGTAGAGGATTTTGACGACTGACAAAATAATCTCATCAGTACCAACAAATTCGATTGTGGCATTAAAATAGTAATCAACAGGAAGCTTGCTGGCAGACATAAAACCGATACCTGCCTTTGAAATATCAAAAACCTCAATCTCTGCATCTAAGGCATCTATGTTTATTCCATCCTGTTTAAAAAGGTTTGAAACCTCAAGTTTCAGCTTAATTGGTAATCGTTCGTATTTTCTTTTCTCTTGCATAAAAAAATCCTCCGAATACATTTATAAAATCTGTTGTGCATATTATATCAAAAAAATATATATATTTCCATAATTTTTTTCATATGTCACAACATAAAATATTTGACAGTTTAATCCAACTAAGGCATAATTTACATTGTTGCTGAGATTGACGTGAAAGCTGCCTGATGAACAGGGCTTTTAGACAAAAAAATGGAAGGATGTATGTTATGAATGATAAATATGTAAGTCCGCTGTCAGAGAGATATGCAAGTAAGGAAATGCAGTATATTTTTTCGCCTGACATGAAGTTTAAAACATGGAGGAAACTTTGGATTGCACTTGCCGAAGCAGAACAAGAGCTTGGGCTTAAGGATGCAGATGGAAATCCAAGAATAACAGATGAACAGATTGCCGAGATGAAAAGCCATGTAGACGATATAAATTATGAAGTGGCAAAGAAACGGGAAAAGGAAGTAAGACATGATGTAATGAGTCATGTATATGCTTATGGCGTACAGTGTCCAAAGGCGGACGGCATAATCCATTTGGGCGCTACAAGCTGTTATGTCGGGGATAACACGGATGTCATTGTTATGACAGAGGCATTAAAGCTTGTGAGGAAAAAGCTTATAAATGTAATAGATGAGCTTGCAAAATTTGCAGATAAATATAAAGCCCTTCCTACACTTGCATTTACGCATTTTCAGCCGGCGCAGCCTACTACGGTGGGAAAGCGTGCAACACTTTGGATGCAGGAGCTTTTACTTGATTTAAGCGATATAGAATATATGATAGACCAGCAAAAATTGCTGGGCTCTAAGGGAACGACAGGTACGCAGGCAAGCTTTCTTGAGCTTTTTAACGGCGACCATGAAACGGTAAGAAAAATAGACGGCATCATTGCCGATAAGATGGGATTTAAGGCGTGTTATCCTGTTTCGGGACAGACGTATTCAAGAAAGGTGGATGCAAGGGTTTTAAATGTTCTCAGTGGGATAGCCATGAGCGCGCATAAATTTTCAAACGACATAAGGCTTTTGCAGCATCTCAAGGAGATAGAGGAACCGTTTGAGAAAACGCAGATTGGCTCCTCTGCAATGGCATATAAGAGAAATCCTATGAGAAGTGAGAGAATAGCGTCCCTTGCAAATTATGTGATGGTTGACGCCCTTAATCCTGCCATAACCGCAGCGACGCAGTGGTTTGAGCGGACCCTTGATGATTCGGCAAATAAGAGAATATCCGTACCGGAGGCATTTCTTGCAGTGGACGGCATACTTGATTTGTATTTGAATGTTGTAGATGGACTGGTTGTGTATGACAAGGTAATCTATCAGCACTTTATGAAGGAAATTCCATTTATGGCAACGGAAAACATTATGATGGATGCCGTAAAGCGTGGCGGGAACAGACAGGAGCTTCATGAGAAAATAAGAGAGTATTCCATGAAGGCAGGAGAGCAGGTAAAGAAATATGGAAAGGAAAATAACCTTGTAGACCTGATTGCAGAAGATGATGCCTTTGGAATGAGTAAGGAGGAAATTGTTTCTCTGCTTGAGCCGATTAATTTTGTCGGACGTGCGCCTCAGCAGACAGAGGAGTTCCTTAGTGAGGTCGTAAGACCGATGCTTGAGGCAAATCAGGATATACTTGGCGTTAAGGCAGAGATAAATGTATAAATAAAAACATTGACCCTGCACATAAAAACAAATATAATAATGTATGTGTGTGATAGGCAGGGACTAATGATTATGCTGTCAAATAAACAAAAATGGAGGTTGCGTCTAATGGGCAAAGGAAAAAAGATGGGTGTACGCTTCAAGCTTATCAGCTTGATAATTCCAATATTCATTATTATGGTTTTTGCTTTTTTTGTACTTTGCAGGGGTGTCATATTGGAGCTTGCAACGGATAGGTTTGGAACGGAATCTGAGGTTTATGCTGAAAAAATCAGTGCATGGACGGGACAGATTATCAGTGAATTAAATATATACAAAAACACAATAAATGAGGCAGGCTTTCAGGATGATGCTGCCATACTTACATATATGGAAACCTCCTGCGAGAAAAATCCTGCTTACCCTGTAGGTCTTTATATGGGTGATGACTCAGGCATATATCTTGACGGCTCAGGCTGGGTACCGGAGGATGACTGGGTACTTACGGAGCGTGATTGGTATATTGAGGGTGTTGACAATGAGGAATTTGCATTTGGCGAGCCTTATTATGATTCACAGACAGGAGATGTTTGTGTGAGTGCAACCGTGCGTATGGATTATGATGCGGCAGTCAGGGTTCTTGCCGTGGATGTTTATTTGGATTACCTTTCTGAGCTTGCAACGGAGATTACGGAAGGCAGCATTGAAAATGCATTCTTTGTGACAAAGACAACGCAGACGATACTTGCCCATCCTGACAGCGGCATGATAGATGTAAAGCTGGACGATGCAGGTCTTGATAAGCTTTATGGCAATATAAGCAAGGCAATCAGTGAAGGAGATACAGGGAAGATAAAGCTTTTGATGCTTGAGGGCAAGGATGGAAAATATTATGTCAGCATAAACGAAATTGAAAATACGGATTGGTATCTTGTTACATGCATGAAACGATCGGATGTTTTAAAGGAGCTGACCCGTGTTGAGATTATTATGACTATGATTGCTGTCATTACGGCGCTTGTGCTTATATTTGTTATAATCAGAATCGTAAATAGTATTGTAAAGCCTGTTGAAAATGTAACAAATGTATTGAAGGATGTGGCTGAGGGAGATTTCTCCCACGACATTGAGGTTAAGGGGAACGATGAAATTGCAAATATGAGCCGCAATATGCAGAACTTCCTCACAAATATGCGTATTACAATATCTGATATTTCACATACGGCTGACTGGCTCAGTAAACAGTCGGAGGAAAACGGTCGTGTGTCTGAGGAATTGGCGGATTCGTCAATGCACCAAAGCAATGCTGTGGAAACGCTTAATGAAATGGTGGATTCACTTTCAAAGGCTGCGGAGGACGTTTCCGTACATATGTCTGAGCTTACAAATGTTATTTTGGCTGCAAAGACAGAGTGTGAGCGTGCAGGGGACATTATGCTTCAGACTGTTGACGCCTCAGAGGGTGGAAAGCGTGATATGCAGAAGGTAAGCAGTGGGATGTACAGCATAGAAAACACAATCGGAAGCCTTGCCGGTCAGATAAAAAAGGCTGGAGAGGTTACATCAAATATCAGCAGGATGGTAACGCTCATTACGGATATTGCAGACGAGACAAATCTCCTTTCCCTGAATGCGTCCATTGAGGCTGCACGTGCAGGAGAGGCAGGACGAGGCTTTGCAGTTGTTGCGGAGCAGATAAGCACCCTTGCAGAGAATAGTAAAAATGCGGCGGAGGACATTTCAAGGCTTACGGAAGAAATAAGCCTTACTATGCAGGAAGCAGAGGGTCAGATGGAACAGAGTGTGTACGAGGTAAAGGAAAATGCAATTGTTGTCACACAAACTACTGAAACCTTTGATGTTGTATATGAAAAGGTGGCTGAGACAAACAAAAAGATTAAGCATTTGGTCGAGCTTATGGAAAAGGTAGACAAGGTTGCATTTGATATGCAGGAAACTGCCAATGAGCAGTTTAAGGCAACTGAGCAAATATCAGAGTCTGCAAAAGAACTTGAAAATTACACGCAGACGGTAAGCACAAACAGTGATACGGCGGCAGAAAATGCAAGAGTGCTTGAGACGGAATCTAAGAGCCTGATAAACCGTATGGGACAATTCAGAGTATAAAGTAATTGGAGGTATTTAAAATGGTACAGGCAGTGGTAGGAGCTAATTGGGGCGATGAAGGAAAAGGCAAAATAACGGATATGCTTGCCCAGGAGGCAGACATAATTGTAAGATTTCAGGGAGGGGCAAATGCAGGACACACAATAGTGAATAACTATGGAAAGTTTGCATTACATACGCTTCCATCGGGTGTGTTTAATGCCCACACGACAAATATTATTGGAAATGGCGTGGCACTTAATATTCCTGTGCTTTTTAATGAGATAAAATCCATTACTGACCAAAATGTCCCTATGCCTAAGCTTTTGGTGTCAGACAGGGTGCAGATGGTTATGCCCTATCATATAAAGCTTGATGAGTATGAGGAGGAGCGGCTTGCAGGCAAATCCTTCGGTTCGACGAAATCGGGCATAGCGCCTTTTTATTCTGACAAGTATGCAAAGGTAGGCTTTCAGGTAAGCGAGCTTTTTGACGAGGCTGCGCTTAAGGAAAAAATTGAGAGGGTCATTGTACAAAAAAATGTTATTTTGGAGCATCTTTACCATAAACCACTGTTAGTGGCTGACGAAATATTTGATACGCTTATGGAGTATAAGCGTATGGTTGAGCATTACGTGTGTGACGTTTCAGCATATCTTTATGAGGCGATTAAGGAGGGCAAAAACATTCTTTTGGAGGGACAGCTTGGCTCACTGAAGGATCCCGACCATGGTATATATCCAATGGTTACTTCCTCCTCAACCCTTGCGGCATACGGAGCAATAGGCGCAGGCATACCGCCTTATGAAATAAATAAGATTATTACTGTATGTAAGGCATATTCAAGTGCGGTAGGCGCAGGTGCATTTGTAAGTGAGATATTTGGTAACGAGGCGGATGAATTAAGGCGTCGCGGCGGTGACGGAGGCGAGTATGGCGCAACAACAGGCAGACCAAGGCGCATGGGTTGGTTTGACTGTGTAGCATCAAAATACGGATGCCGTATTCAGGGCACAACGGATGTTGCATTTACTGTCCTTGATGTCCTCGGCTATCTTGATGAGATTCCTGTATGTGTAGGCTATGAAATTGATGGAGAGGTAACGACAGATTTCCCT
Source organism: Clostridium sp. (assembly GCA_023664775.1). Classification (GTDB taxonomy): domain Bacteria; phylum Bacillota; class Clostridia; order Lachnospirales; family Lachnospiraceae; genus Coprococcus_C. The sequence continues at coordinate 74,809 of JAMPEW010000001.1, forward strand.
ACAACAACAAAGCTTGAAAAAGCAAAGCCTGTTTTAAAGACATTGCCTGGCTGGAAGACGGACATAAGGGGTATCAAGAATTATGAGGAGCTTCCTGAAAATTGCCGTAGGTATATTGAGTTCATTGAGGAGCAGATAGGCTTTCCGATTACAATGGTATCAAACGGACCGGGCAGGGAGGATATTATATACCGCAAAAAATAAAAAGGTACTTGACATTATACTGAATAGTTAATATAATTATGTTTACATACAATAACTTCAAAACAAGTCACATATATTTGGAGGTGACTATATGAGTAAGGAAGCAAAAGAATTATTTAATGCACTTGTCGAGGAATTAGGAAGAACGGAAGACCGAATAAATCAAAGAATGGATAAATGTATTGGACGGTTGGAAGAAAAATTTGACAGGAGCATACTAAACTTACAGCATGAGGTTAATGCATTGAAGCTGGAATATACAACCAATCAGGTAATTGTTGATGAGATAAGTATGTTAAAGCATCGGGTTGATATTTTAGAGAAGAAAATGGCATAACAAGTAAGTTAGAAAGAGGCTGTCGCATTAAGAAACGGCAGTCTTTTTTTATTTTTGTTGAGAAAAAAAGCTGCTGTCATTCGTTTATATAGTGAGAGGGGGAGGGCAGGAACGCATGGATAAAAAGGAATTCGAATTTACCGTAAACAAATATGCAGATGATTTGTTTAAAATAGCCTTCCGGTATGTTTGTAACAAGGACGATGCTGAGGATATTGTTCAGGAAACATTTTTGAAATATTTAAAGCATTATAAGGAATTACAATCGGAAGAACATAGAAAATACTGGCTGATGAGAGTGGCAATAAACAAATCAAGAGACTTGCTGAAATCCTTTTGGCATAAAAATATCACAGAGCTTGAGGATAAATATATTTCAAAGGATGTAGGAGACAGCGCTGTCTTACATTATGTAAACTGCCTTAAAGCAGATGACAAAATTGTCATACAGCTTTACTACCTTGACGGCTATTCCATAAAGGAGATAGCGCAGATACTTAAAAAAAATGAGTCAACCATAGGAAACAGGCTTGCAAGGGCAAGAAACAAATTAAAAAAAATGATGGAGGATGATGGATATGGAAAATAAGAAAAAAAATATTGACGATTTGTTGTCAAATTATGTGGACGATATGTATGTAATTCCTGATGTGGATAAATCAAAGTTTATGGATGTGTATGGGGAGAAGAAAAATGTAATGCCTATCATAGGGATAGTAGTTGTAGTGGTATTGGCAATCGGGATAGCTGCGAGAGCCGTTATGATTACACAGACTGATACTTTGGCAGATGAAGCTTATGAGCTTACTGATGAAGCCTTTGAACAGGGGGTTGAAATTCTTAGAAGCAAGGTTGCGGCGGCTGATATGTCGGAGGAGGAGTTTCAACAGCTTGTAGATGAAATAGGAAGGGATAAAGAATTTTATAGGAATATTGAAAATGTACCTGAGCTTAAAGTGAATGAATATGGTCAGACCTACGGCATTGAAATATTAAAGCCTGACCTTGTGTCGATTGGCTCCATATATCGTGAAGGGGAGGAAAGAAGGTATGAATACTATGTGGGAGATATATTTGTTTATTGGGAGGAACGGCATCCTGAAGAAATAAATGCATCATATGTGAAAAGAAGCATGATTTATTTATCAGACGGAAGGACGCCTATGGGGTATCTTTTTCCGAATGGAGTTGCGGCATATAGGGGCAATGCAGATGATGATTGGGATTTTATGACAGATGAAGAATTGAATTATTGCATTGAAGTATTAAAAGATAAGGTTAAAGAGGCTGATTTATCTGAGGGGGACCTTCAAAAGCTTATCACAGACATATATCTTGGTGCGTCACCGAGCATCATAAATACTTTACTCAGCGATAGTGGTTTAAAGGTAAATGAGTATGGACAGACATATGGAAGTGACGCTCTTTATTATCCTGACCTTATAAAAGTTGTTTCTGATGACGGAAAATATGGATATGTATACAAATCGGAACTGGACGCAGATAGACCGAAATCTATGAGTCCGGAAGATATAGAAGCATTTAACAATGCTCCTCCTAAAGTATATGATGTGTATAAATCGGATGGAAAGACAGTAATAGGTTACATGTCATCGACAACTGGAGCAGTAATAGAATAGATAAAGAGAAAATCAGGCATACCGTTTAAAATTATTTTTAGGCGGTATGCCATATTATGCCTCGGCTTTCGGTATATGGCTGTTTACAAGCTCATATATCTTTTCGCAAAGCTCCTGCTTCATAGTAAACGGAATGGAATATAAATCCCTGCCTGCCTTCAGATTCAGCATATAAAACAGCATGGATTCATCAGGTATTATCATTGTTATAAATTCAACCATATCATAGGTGTAGTTTGTTTCGCCGTAATGATGGACAACCCTTATGCCATCGTCAGAGAACACATAGGTTATGTCAAATGCCTGTTTTCTCAAAGATGACATAACAAGATAGATGCCGTATGCACCAAGACCAAAGGCAAACAAGCCTGTAAGCATTATATGATTTGACAGACCTTTCAATATTGTAATAAGCTGAATTGCTGATATGGAAATAAAAATAAGTCCCATAATTCTGTAGGCTATTCTATTATATTTTCTTTTAGGAACCGTGTAATTGTATCTCACAATATACCTCCATGCTATTTATTTGCAGATGTATTTTCAGGGCTTTGGTGGTTTTTCCTGTCAAACTTTATATTTATAAAATAAAGCATAATTCCGATAAACATGCCGCCTAATAAATTGCCGATTGTGACCGGAATAAAGTTTTGCAGTATGCCGCCAAAATCTAAATGTGTAAGCTGTGCTTCTGTTATGCCGTATAATTCCTTGGCAAGGGAAACATAATGGGAATCCGTCTTTGCCAAAATACCCACAGGTATGTAATACATATTAGCAACAATATGTTCAAAGCCGTTTAAAACAAATGCGAATATTGGAAACCATGTTGCAAGGATTTTGCCTGCAACATCCGTTGCAGCCGTACCCTTCATAATCGCCATGCACACAAGAAAGTTACAGAGAATGCCGGAGGCAAGTCCGTTCACAAATGATATATTCGATTTATCGACAGCTATCTTTATGGTGTATGCGCCGAGTACACCTCCGCTTAAATTCAAGTTGCCGCTGTGAAAAACTAACACATCTATGATAAAAGCACCGAAGAAATTAGCCAAAAACACAACAAACAGATTGCGGATAAGACGCGTAATGGTAAAACGCTTGTCTAAGGCTGCCATAATCATAAGACAGTTACCCGTAAAAAGCTCGCCACCTACAAGGACAATCATTAAAAGTCCTATGGGAAATACTGCACCGCCTAAAACCTTGGCAAGCCCTACGTTTGAAATGTTATGTATAGCCGTGCTGCTTGTCACGCCGCCCAGAGCGATAAACATTCCGGCAAGAATACCCAAGGTAATCATTTTGGGAAGTCCCATATTTGCTTTTCCTACTGCACTTTGCATATTTAAGTCGACGATTTCCTTTGGGGTATTCATCTGCATATAATGTACCTTCCTTTTTTAAAAATTATTCTTTTTTCAAAAAAATGGTAAAAAGTCATTTTTCTTTAGTGTATATGAAAGTGCATCAGAAAGCAATCAGTTTTACACTTTTTTATTCAATTTCAAAAGTAATTTTATGGCGGAGTATCATATATTCCTTGATTTAGCTGGATGTTCTGCTATAATTTAGTAATATAAATTGGAACAAATTATGCTATCACAGGTATTATGAAAGCTAATCTGCAAAATTGGAGACAAAGTATGAACAAAAAAAGCAACAAATCGGCATACTGCTTTATATATAAAATGCGGATACAAAAGGCGCTTGCCTATCGCTTTGATGTGTTTGCCAACATTATATTTCAGTGTATTGTCATGTTTGCAACTGCATTTTTTTGGAAAGCAATATACAGTGGATATGACAGCGTGCAGGGAGCAAAAGTTGGTGACATGCTTACATATACGGTCGTTTCCGCAGTGATGTCCATACTTTTTGTGACAACGGTTGAACAAAAGCTTATGGAAAGCGTGGAAAAGGGGACCGTGGCTATGGACATGCTGAAGCCTGTACCATTATTCTCCATATATTTCTTTGAGGATTTAGGAAATATAACATCGCTGATTTTTATAAACGGACTGCCGATTCTTTTCATCGGAAGCCTGTTTATCGGTGTACCGATTCCTGCTGACGGAGTAAGTGCAGCATTGTTTTTTGTAAGCCTCATTTTGTCATTTTGCATAAACTGGATTTTTGCGGCGTTGTTTTCCATGCTTTCCTTTGTGACGATTAATATGTCTCCGCTTATTCAGGTTAAGAAGCATATTTTAAGACTTTTATCAGGAAGCATTATACCTGTATGGTTTTTTCCTGCGTGGGCGCAGGGAATATTGGGTGCGCTTCCCTTTGTGTATATTTACCAGCTTCCACTTGACCTTTATATAGGCAGATATACATTGCATACGGCAATGCCAAAGCTTGCCATACAGCTTGTTTGGCTTGTAATACTAAGCGGACTTTTTTACGCAGCCCAAAAGAGCATGACAAAAAAGGTTATGGTGCAGGGAGGGTAATATATGAAGCATATAAAACATTATCTTGATGTAAGCCTGTATCATGTAAAGCTTGCTGTGCTCACAATGCTTGAATATCCTGCAAACTTTGTGGGCTGGCTTTTGTCAAATCCCATTCAGTTTATTTTGGGCTTTGCAACAATTAAATTTGTTGTTGCAAGCTTTGGCACAATCAACGGCTGGGACTACGGACACCTTGCATTTTTATATGGAATAGCAGTGATATCCCATGCCTTTTCCATGATATTTTTTGTGCAGGGCTGGTTTATGGGCGGATATGTTGTGCGAGGAGAGTTCGACCGGTTCATGCTTCGACCGTTAAGCGTGCTGTTTCAGTTTTTCTTTACGAGATTTAATATCATAGGCATTACAGATTTAATTCCGGGAATCTGTGTGTTTGCCTATGGATGTCATAAGATACAGTTTCACTGGACGATAGAAGCTGTTATTGCGGTTATTCTGCTTATTACAGGGGCTACGCTTATCCGCGGAGGAATTTATATTATCATGGGTACATTTTCCTTTTGGACAAAAAACATGAATGATTTTGCAGGGTTTACACAGGAGTTTTTTGATAAGACAACCATGTACCCTCTTTCCATGTATCCGAGAATGATGCAGATAATACTTACTTATGTTATTCCCATTGGGTGGATAAGCTATTATCCTGCAAAGGATCTTTTGTCGGGCATAGGAACGGGCTCAGTTATTTCACTGATAATTGGAATTGTTACAATGACCTTGGCGGCGCTGTTTTTTAAGCGTGGACTTAGAAGCTATGAAAGTGCAGGCCAGTGATGCTATGCAAAAAACGATAAGCAGTATTTATTCACAGGGAGAACGATATGGACGCAATCGTAGTTGAAAATTTAATAAAGGAATATAAAATTGCCCAAAAGGAAAAAGGGCTTGCGGGCGCAATGAAAAATCTCGTTGTGAGAAAATATGAAATATTGCGTGCCGTGGACGACATAAGCTTCACAATCTCCAAGGGGGAGATAACTGCATTTATAGGACCAAACGGCGCAGGAAAAAGCACTACCGTAAAAATGCTGTCAGGCATACTGGTACCTACCTCCGGTGATATTTTAATTAACGGCAGAAATCCACAGAGGGAAAGGATCAGCGTCGTACAGGACCTTGGCGTTGTATTCGGTCAAAGAACACAGCTTAACTGGGATCTTCGGCTGGGCGAAAGCTTCGAGCTGATGCGGCACATTTACAACATTCCGAAAGCCATGTACGAGGAAAACCTGAAGGTGATGGATGACATACTTGGCATAGGAGAAATCATAAACATTCCCGTAAGACAGCTTTCTCTCGGACAGAGGATGCGGGGCGACCTTGTATCGGCAATGCTGCACTCACCGTCGGTGTTATTTTTGGATGAGCCGACGATTGGGCTTGATGTTGAGGGTAAGTATGCAATCCGAAAATTTATAAAGGAAATCAACCGTGTCAAGGGAACCACCATAATACTTACCACGCATGATTTAGGGGATATAGAAGAATTATGTAAACGGCTTATTATCATAAACAAGGGAAAAATTGTGGAGGACGGACCACTTGAGGAGCTTGTAAACCGTATTGCGCCAAGCCGTAATCTTGTTGTAGAATATTATGATGAGAACTATGTCGAACATGAAAATGCACAGATAATCAATGTGGAAGGAAATATTGTTACCTATCAGTTTTTAAAAAAGGACATTACAGGCGCAAGGCTGATTTGCGATATTTCCGACAGGGCTAAAATAAAGGATGCAACCATAAAGGAAGTAAAGATTGATGACATAATCAGGATAGCATACAGGGGATAAAGACTAGGAAAGGAAGGTAGTGTATTGTGGAGCAGATGTCATTATTTGATTATGAACCGAAGCACATTCCGCTTGCAAGCAGACTCAGACCCAAAACCCTCGATGCATTTGTTGGACAACAGCACTTGCTTGGGAAAGGGAAAATACTAAGACAGCTTATAGAGAAGGACCAGGTATCCTCCATGATTTTTTGGGGACCGCCTGGCGTTGGAAAGACAACACTTGCAGGTATCATCGCTGCAAGGACAAACGCAGATTTTATTAATTTCAGTGCTGTCACAAGCGGGATAAAAGAGATAAAGGATGTTATGAAAAAGGCGGAGGACAGTCAGAAAATGGGTGTGCGGACCGTTCTTTTTATAGACGAGATACACCGCTTTAACAAGGCACAGCAGGATGCGTTTCTTCCCTTTGTCGAGAAGGGGAGCATAACGCTGATAGGCGCCACGACGGAAAATCCTTCCTTTGAGGTAAATGCGGCGCTTTTGTCAAGATGCAGGGTATTTGTCCTAAAGGCACTTGGGGAGGACGACCTGATTTTGCTGATAAAAAATGCTATAGCATCTTCAAACGGATTCGGAACGCAAGGCGTAAAAATTTCGGATGCCCACATAAAGACGATTGCCATATTTGCTGACGGTGATGCAAGAACTGCCCTTAACACCTTAGAGATGGTTGTATTAAATAGCGAGATAAGCGAGGACGGCTTTACCGTGACGGATGAGATTATGGAGCAGTGCATAGGAAAAAAATCCCTGCTGTATGATAAAAACGGCGAGGAGCATTACAATATGATTTCCGCACTCCACAAATCCATGCGCAACAGCGACCCTGATGCTGCAATTTACTGGATGCTCCGAATGCTTGAGGGAGGGGAAAATCCACTTTACATAGCAAGAAGGCTGATACGGTTTGCAAGTGAGGACGTGGGAATGGCGGACAGCAATGCCCTTACGGTAGCGGTTGCCGCATATCAGGCGTGTCATTTTTTAGGGGTTCCCGAATGTGACGTGCATTTAACCCATGCTGTAACATATCTTGCAATGGCGCCGAAATCCAATTCGCTTTATACAGCCTGTGAGAGTGGTAAGCGCTCTGTCAGGGAGCATGGGGCGCAGCCGGTACCCCTGAATTTGCGCAATGGGGTGACGAAGCTTATGCAGGAGCTTGATTACGGAAAAGACTATGAGTATGCACACGATACGGAGGAAAAGCTTACCCGTATGCAGTGTATGCCTGAGGGCATGGAGGAGGAACGGTATTACTATCCTACAAAACAGGGGGATGAAAAGAAAGTCTTTGAGCGTTTGCAGGAAATACGTGAATGGAAACAGGAAAAATAATGGTAAAGTAATAGTAAAATAAAGCAAATTAGCGTATAATGTATGCGAAACATAGATTGTGGTAATGTTCAATTAAAGGAGGTCTTTTATGGATAAAAATGTTTTTAGAAATATGTCTTACGGAGTTTATGCAGTGACAACCATGGATGGTATGCGCCAGACGGGCTGTATTGCCAATAGCTGCATGCAGATAACCTCGGAGCCTGCCGTTGTCGCAGTAAGCATCAACCATGATAACTATACAAATAAATGCATCAAGGAGTCAAAGAGCCTTGCCGTAAATATACTGACAGAAAATGCGGACATGACGCTGATTGGTAATTTTGGTTTCCAGTCAGGAAAGGATATCAACAAATTTGAAAATATACCCTTTGAATGGGCATATGGCAACCCTGTCTTAAAAGACAGTACATGTGGTTACTTTGCAGGCGATGTGATAGGAAGCTACGAGACAAGCACCCACACGGTATTTTTTGTGGAGGTTAAGGATGCCAAGGTTCTTGACGGAACGCCGATGACCTATGCATATTATCATAAGGTAAAAAATGGAAAAAGTCCTAAGAATGCACCGACCTATCTGCCTGAAGAAAAGGATGAAAAAGAGGCATCGGGCAAAAAATGGGTATGCTCCGTATGCGGATATATTTATCAGGGGGATGTTCCCTTTGAGGAGCTTTCAGAGGATTTTGTATGTCCTGTATGCAAACAGCCCAAATCGGTATTTGAACAAAAATAAAACTATATTTGGCTAAGGAGAAACAAAATGTATTATGTACCTGACGATACGACAGAATGTGGTTATTATGAATGTGACTGCTGCAAAACAAGATTTCTTTCCCTTCAAAAGGAAAGTCAGATTGAGTGTCCGTACTGTGCGCAAGGATTAGACCTTGAGATCGGTCCTGATGAGGAGCTGTCCCCTGAAAATAAAAGCGCCAGACTCATAAAGGTAGTGTATGGCGAGGATGTAGAAAAAATGGACGCACTGCTTAGTCTTGCAATAACAGGAGGCAATTACGAATGGATTTAATGAAGGTGGCAGTTTTAGGACCAAAGGGAACCTTTAGCGACATGGCATTTTTGGAATATAGGCAGCTTATGAAGGAACACTCAGATAAAAAGGGAAAAAGCTGTGATATAGAGGCGGCGTATTACCCTAGCATTGATGAGGTTTTTAATGCTGTTTGTGATGAAAATGGAGACAGCAGATGTGAAATGGGAATCGTTCCCTTAGAAAATACCTTGGACGGATATGTGCAAAGAACCTTGGATTTGCTTCTTGAAAAGCAGGTACGGATTATTGATGAGCATATGGTGCCCGTTCAATTTTCAGCAGTGGCGAATGTAGAAAAAATAGAGGATATTGACACGCTTTATGTGCAATTCAAGGCAAACGGACAGTGCAGAAGGTTTATTGCCTCTCTTGAAAACGTGAAAATCGTTACCACGGAAAGCAATATGGAATCCTATTACATGCTTGAGCATGTGGCAGGCAGGGCAGCGATTGTTCCAAGACATGTTGCACAGGAAGAAAAAAACGGTGCCTCAAACCGCATGGTTATAGAGGATATAACGGATGCAGCAAATAACCATACAAGATTTATCGTGTTAAAAAGAGATGACAAAGTAAGCTTTAGTGGGTATTCTGACAAGGAAAAAATCAGAATACCGGTTTACATAATGCCAAAAGCAGACCGTCCCGGACTTTTGTATGAGATTTTAAAGGAGTTTTATGACAAGCAGATAAATCTTATATCCATTATGTCAAGACCTACAAAGCAGGAGCTTGGAACCTATAATTTCTATATAGAGATAGACGCATATGCCGGACGGGTCAGCGGCATTAAGGAAGCACTTGCAAACATAAACAAATATAACGAAATAAAAATACTCGGCATTTATGAGGAAGAAGATTAGCAGGAGGTAAATATGGAAGGTTTCAAGAGATACATAAACGACCTTAGAAGGGGTCACGGCATAAGGCTCATCATGCTTGTTTTGGGAGGCTTGCTTCTTGTGTTTCCCGGAACGGCACAAAAAACGCTTGCGAATATTATTGCAATTGCATTTGTGATAATGGGCGTGGTAAAAATTTTAAGCTATTTTGGAAAGCCGAAGGAGGATGCCTATGGATATATGGAGTATAAGTCAAAATCCGTAATTGTTATCGGAATTTTATATATTGTTTTGGCGGCCCTTATTGCAAAGGTGCTTATATCAATCATACCAATACTGCTTGGAATTATTATTGCATTAAATGGGATTATTAAGCTGCAGTATTCCTTGGAGGTAAAGAAGAATATCCCTGACAGCAGATGGCAGCCTATGCTGCTTGCCGCTGTTATCATGCTTGCTGTGGGTGTTGTGATTTTATTAAATCCATTCAAGACAAATAATCTGATTATAAGAATCATTGGTGGTATTCTTGTATTTGAAAGTATATTTGATTTAGCGGCAAGCTACAAATATGCAAAATAAATTGATGTATTTCGTTGCATTTTTAATTTGACCTACAACTTGATAAGAATAAGGAGGCTTAAAAATGGCTGTGGATGAAAATCAGGCAATTGGTCAGGTTATCCTTAGCGAAGAAAGTATCATTGCAAGACTAAAGGAAAAAGGCTTAAGGCTGACCGAACCGAGAAAACTTATTATCAATATAGTTGCAAATGAAGAATTTTCCTGCTGCAAGGAGGTTTATTTCCTTGCGCATAAGAGGGATTCCAATATAGGAATTGCCACGGTATACAGGATGATAAATATATTGGAGGAGATTGGTGCCATAAGCAAAAGAAATCTGCAAAAGACGGTCTGCACGGGAAGATGCTGTGATATGAAGGGAGGATGCACCGTTGTAACAAATAAGAGCAAGCAGATAATTTTGTCTGAGGCGGACATTGAGGAAGCACTGAAATACATAATGGAAAAAAACGGATATTCCAATGTGGATGAGATAAAGGCAGTCCTTGTGAACCAAGCCTTATAACATATCATAACAGGAAAAGATACGGTAATGCGTAGAAGTTGATAAGGTTGTGTCAAGTTTTCTATGAAAACTTGACATGTAGCGTCGCCACTTTTGCGAAGCAAAATTAGGATGTGGCGACGTTCAAAAAAAGGAGTACATAAAATGGGAATTGCAGAATTGTTTGTGCTTGCAATCGGGCTTTCGATGGATGCATTTGCTGTGTCTGTATGTAAGGGTCTTGAAACAAAAAAAATAACGATAAAGCAGATGCTGCTTGCTGGCGTATGGTTTGGCGGATTTCAAGCACTTATGCCTGCAATTGGCTACCTTCTTGGACAGGCATTTGCAGGAGCAATAAAAAAATATGACCATTGGGTTGCTTTTTTTCTGCTTGTATTTATTGGTGTTAATATGCTGAAGGAGGCAGCTTCTGCCGAGGATAGCTCTGACAAAAATGACGATGGGAACAGCGGCGGTAAGGATTGCTTTGGTGTAAAAACAATGTTTGTCATGGCAGTTGCCACAAGTATAGATGCACTTGCCGTAGGCGTTACATTTGCATTCTTAAAGGTAAATATTATTGTGGCGGTAAGCTTTATCGGTGTTACAACCTTTGTATGTTCCTTTATCGGCGTAAAAATAGGAAATATATTTGGAGCAAAATATGAGAAAAAGGCACAAATGGTTGGAGGCATCATACTAATTTTAATCGGCTTAAAGATTCTGCTGGAGCATTTGGGCGTCCTTAATTTTTAGATATTGGAGCAAAAAATGAAAACAATACTTATTATAGATGATGACGAGCATATTGGAAATATGCTTGAAGAAACGCTTAGCAGGGAAGGATATGGAACGCTTCGGGCTTATTCGGGAACGGAAGCCCTTTTGGTGCTTGAGGCAAGCCGTCCTGATTTGGTTTTGCTTGATTTGATGCTTCCGGGACAAAGTGGTGAGGCGGTATTAAAGAAGATTAAGAATATTCCTGTCATTGTCGTGTCTGCAAAGACCTGTGTGGACGACAAGGTGCAGCTTCTTCTTGACGGCGCTGTTGATTATGTTACAAAGCCCTTCGATATGGAGGAGCTTCTGGCAAGGATTACGGTTGCCCTGAGAAATTCGCAGATTGCAGTACAAGGCGGCAAGCTCATATTTGAGGAAATCAGTCTTGACTGCATGGCGCATATAGCAAGCGTGGAGGGACAGACTGTTAAGCTTACAAAAACGGAATTTGCAATCTTAAAGCTTCTGATGAGCAATCCAAAACAGGTAATCGCCAAGTCGGTTATGCTTGATAAAATAAGCATGGAAACGCCTGACTGTGTGGAAGGCTCCCTGAAGGTGCATATCAGCAACCTTAGAAGAAAGCTGAAGGAGATAAACGGAAAGGATTATATTGAAGCAGTTTGGGGGATAGGCTTTAAAATGAGGGAAACTTAACCATATCTTAACCGTTTCCTTAACCGCCTGCTTAACCCTTTTTTGATATACCATGGAATGTAAAGCACATTTTGTATTGTATAAGAAAGTTCTTTGGACCTTCTTATACGGCAGTGCTAAAACGTATCAAAGGAGGATAAGGAAGTGGAATATATTTTGCAGACAAATCATCTGTGTAAATATTACAGAAAATTTAAGGCGCTGAACCAGCTTAACATGAATGTTCCCAAGGGGGCAATTTATGGCTTTGTTGGTAAAAACGGCGCAGGAAAAACTACGCTTATACGTCTTATTAGTGGTCTTCAGCCTGTTACGTCGGGCGAATTTACCCTATATGGAAGAAAAAATCTTGACAGGGATATAAGCAAATCAAGAAAGCGTATGGGCGCTGTGGTTGAAACACCGTCCATATATCTTGACATGACGGCGGAGGATAATTTGAAGGAGCAGTACAGAAATTTGGGACTGCCCTCCTTTACCGATATTCCTGAGCTGCTTACTCTCGTGGGACTTGGCGAAACGGGAAGAAAAAAGGCAAGGAATTTCTCCCTTGGCATGAGGCAGCGGCTCGGCATAGCAATGGCGCTTGCAGGAAATCCTGATTTTCTTGTTTTGGACGAGCCGATAAACGGACTTGACCCACAGGGTATTATTGAAATACGGGAGCTTATTTTAAAGCTTAACAGGGAAAAGCAGATTACTGTGCTTATTTCAAGCCATATTCTTGACGAGCTTTCCAAGCTTGCAACACATTATGGATTTATCGATGGCGGAAGAATGGTAAAGGAGATAAGTGCCGAGGAGCTGGAGCAGGCATGCAGAAAATGTATGAGGGCTGAGGTTACCGATTTGCAGGTGCTTACACGTGTGCTTGACGAAATGCAGGCGGAGTACAGCGTGACCGATGACAGTCGGGCAGACATCTACGGTGAAGTAAATATTACAGAGCTTGTGCTTGCACTTGACAGGGAACACTGCGGGCTGCTTTCCCTGAAGGAGCATGACGAGAGCCTGGAGAGTTATTTTGTAAATCTTGTAGGAGGTGAGAGAAATGAGTAAGCTTCTTAGAACCGAATTTGCAAGACTTATGAAAAACAAGCTGTTTTATTTTGCCATGCTTATAATGTTTGCGCTTCCGATATTTTGTATCGTTACAAGATATATGGAGATGAAAGAATATCCTGAGGTATTTGCAGAGCTTGGAAGCGACTATCTTTCTGCTGACGGCTTTCTTTTTGTCGGCAGCTTTTACGGAATTATTGTGGTTGCAGTGCTTTTAGGATATTTTATCGGTACGGATTATTCCTATGGAACAATACGGAACAAGCTGATTGCAGGACATAAAAGAGTGCATATTTACCTGTCAAGTCTTATTGTATGTGGAACGGCAACAATGATATTAAATTCAATTTCTGTTATAACAATACTGGTTGTAGGCGGTATTGCGTTTGGCTTTGCTTTATCTGTGCAGGATATTTTGTTACTGCTTGCTGTGGCAACCCTTGCCCTTATCTGCTTTGCAGCTCTTTATCTGTTGATTGTTGTTGTGTGGGCTTCAAGATCGGCAGGACTTGCGTCAGCCATACTGATAGGCTTTCTGCTGATTATGGCTGCAATGACGATTGATAATCGGCTTTCTGCACTCGAATATTATCAGGATATTGTGGTAGACGGTAATACAGGCGAGTTGGTTGAACTGCCGCCTGAGAAAAACCGTTATTACATTACAGGAACGAAACGCAAGGTTTATGAGGCATTATACGACATACTTCCCAGCTGTCAGCTTTACCGTTTGGTGCGTTCGGATGGGCTTTCAGAAGATGTGGCAGAGTATGTAAAATTGATGGCGTTAAGCGTTGTGGAAACGGCAGGCTTATCGGGAATTGGAATTTTTATATTTTCAAGGAAGGATTTAAAATAAGCTGAATTTGAGGTGATTGTTTGGAATTGGTGTGTTTGTGTCTTTTGGCTGTTATGCTTGCAGCATTGTCAATCAAACTATATACGTTGAAAAAATCTGCAAGGGAAATCAGGCGGGAGCTTGCCGATAAGCTTTCGGAGGATACAAACACACTGATTTGCTTATCCTCAAATGATAAGGATATGAAGCTGCTGGCAGAGGATTTGAATGTGCAGCTAAAAAGCTTAAGAAAGCAGCAGTTGAAATTAAGCCTTGGCGACAGGGAGCTAAAGGAGGCGCTTACAAATGTATCCCACGACATCAGAACACCGCTTACGGCAATTTATGGTTATATGCGTCTTCTTGAAAAGGAAGAAAAACCGGAAAATATAAGAAGGTATCTGGAAATAATAAAGGGGCGTATCGATGCAATAAAGCAGCTTACGGACGAGCTTTTAAATTACTCGGTTGCAATTTCTGAAAATCAGCAGACTGAGCTTTGCGATGTGGTTATCAATCATGTGCTTTTTGAATGTATTTCCAATTTTTATGCTGCCTTAACGGAAAAAGAGATAGCGCCTGTCATCGAAATATGTGAGGAGAAGGTAATAAGACGGTCAAATAAAAATGTCCTTGCAAGAATTTTCTCGAATATTATTTCCAATGCAATCAAATATAGTGACGGGGATCTTACGATAAGGCTTTCTTATGACGGAACGGTTATATTTTCCAATCATTCCACCGACCTTGACGAGATTTCCGTGGGCAGACTGTTTGACCGTTTTTACACGGTTGAAACGGCAGGACGGTCAACAGGACTTGGACTTTCCATTGCCAAGGCATTAACGGAAAGCTTAGGCGGGGACATAAGTGCAGTCTATCATGACGGTGTTTTTACTGTGCGGGTAGTGTTTGAGGGGAATGAAGCAGTCGGTTGACGCAGTGGTAAACGGCATGGTATATTTGGAAAAATGAATTGAGCGGGGCAATTATACTTATGGATGAAATGAAATTATTGACAGTGTCTGATATTTACAAAAGCTACAAGGAAAAAGAAGTGCTTAAGGGTATCAGCTTTGACCTTAATACCGGTGATATTTATGGGCTGATTGGACCAAATGGAATCGGAAAAACGACAATCATAAAGTCTGTAACGGGTCTTGTAAAATTTGATGCGGGAACAATTACATTTAAGGAAAATCATGATAAGGCGGGGCTGGTGCTTGACCAAAATTGTTTATATCCACAATTAACAGGCAGTGACAATATAGAATTTTATGTGAGAATGTTCGGGCAGGCGGGAAGCGACATCACGGAACGTGTGCTAAGGCTTGTTGATTTATATGACGTAAAGGATAAGAAGGTTCTGACGTATTCCAAGGGAATGAAAAGAAGACTGGTTTTAGCCAGAACACTGGCATTCGACCCTAATTTGCTCATATTGGATGAGCCCTTTGATGGTCTTGATTTAAGCAGCCAGATGACAATGATAAAGTGCCTGAAACAATGGGTTGGTCAGGGGAACAGGGGGATATTATACACATCCCACAATATGAGTGAGGTAAAAATGTTCTGCAACAGGCTGGGCTTTATAAAGGACGGAAAAATTGCAAAGCAGGGTAATATAACAGATTTGCTGAGAGACAGCTTCAAATGCTTAAGAATTGTGCCACAAAGTAAGGACATGCAGCAGATTATAACCTGCATTGGGGATTTCATCCATACCTATAAGCTGGAGGCGGACGAGCTTAAGCTGTTTATGGATGAGGAAAATATAAATGCAGTTTACGAAAGACTGAAGGATGCTGACATTGCACTTGCCGAGTTTAACAAGGAGTACAAGGATTTAATTGATATTTATGTAGGGGTGAATGGGATTGAAACGGACAATGATTAAGGGAATGATGTGGAAGGAATGGAAACAGTTTATCGGTTCCTCCGCAGTGCTGATTGCATTTTATATGCTTGTATTTGTGTCAACCTTTTATTTTAATATAGAGACTCTGTTAGAGGAAGCTGCATTGGATTATTATGCACGCTTTGGCATCTGTTCATCGCTCGTTATATTTATTATGTGCATTTCAGGCTGTATCGTAATTTCTCAAAGCATATCCACTGACAAAAGAGAGGGGATATTAAATTCCCTGCTTGGCACTGCAAAGTCGGCAATGAGCATTTGGATGGGACAGCTTCTGTTTGGGGTTGCTGTCGGCTATCTTTTTTCCATGCTGGGACTTGGGCTTATGCTTGTTACCATCTACCTGAAATTTCAACTGGTAATAAAGCTTTCATTTCTTTTATGGGTGGAGCTGATTGTGGTGATGCCTGTTTTTTGTGCCTTTATATTATCCATTTACAGCTTTTTGTTATGGATAACAAAGAATAATTTTTTGCAGATGATTATTACAATCCTGCCTACCCTTGCATATATACCTGCCATTATGCTGTCCAATTACATCAATCAGATAACGGATGCTTTGCAGGTGCCGTTTGTCATGGCAGCAGGTCTTATTGGCGTGCTGGGTATACTGGCAGTGGGCTTTATTGTAAACAAAATACCAAGCTCCGTGTTTGTATCTAAGATATAGCTTACAGCGTTTTGATATGCTCCAGTAATCTGTAAGGAATCCGCATATTACCACGTCCTACGCCAAGCTGAATATTTGGCTTTATGATGCCGTGAAAATCAGAGCCGCCTGAAATGCAAAGGTCAAGCGTTTGGGCAATCTGACGCAGCTTGTCGCTTTCATATGCATTGTTTGAGGAGTGGTAAGCCTCCAAGCCCTTTAAGCCCAAGCCTTTCAGATAAACAAGCAGTTCCTCGATTTGCCTGTAACCCAGATGGTAGAGAAGGGGATGGGCAAGAAAGGCAGCTTTGCTGTATGTTGTAAGGATATGCATAGCTGTCTCGCACGTAACCTGTGGCTTTGGCAGATAATATTTACAGCCGATACCGATATATTTCCGGAAAGCAACTTCTTTATCCTTACAGATTCCTTCTTCCACAAGAACACGTGCAAAATGTGCCCTTGTAATGACACTGTCAGGGTTGCCGTGTAACAGCTTTTCCATCGTTATGGGAAGACCGTCCTTTTGCATCAGCTCAATCATTTTAATATTTCTGCCTTCCCTTGCTTCCTTCAAAAATGAAAGCTCACGATTCAGGTCTGGGTTTTCGTAATCCACATAAAAGCCCAATATATGAACCTCGCGGTTTTGGTAGTAGCAGGAAAGCTCGATGCCGGGTACAACCTCTAAGGGCTTGTCCTTTGTGTAATTCATAATCTCGGATATACCGTCGATGGTATCGTGGTCGGTAAGTGCAATTGCCCGAAGCCCTGCATCTAATGCAAGGTCGGCAACCTGTGACGGTGTAAAGGAACCGTCCGAGGCATTGGAATGTACGTGTAAATCTATGAACTCCATAAAAAAACTCCTATTAAAACCTAAATTTTTATTATATAATACAACAAGCAATGTTATTTTATGTAGTGCAAACTGCATAAAGGGATAAAATGAGTTTGTCTGTCGCTGATATTATATACAAATAGTGGGAAATAATCAACCATGCAGAGATAATAAGCTGGAACGGACGGGATGTTGACAGGCAGCTACGATGGGAAATGGAGAATGGCAGCGAAACAAAAAATTATCCTTGACGGAATAAAAATGAACAAAATGTGTTATTTTTAAGATGTAAGTATACATATAACATAGGAGTGAAACTCGTATCATGCAGCAGCTTTTGGAATTAGATGGTAATATCCTTTTGTGGATACAGGAAAATTTAAGAACGGATTTGATGACTGTCATAATGAAAGCAGTGACAAGACTTGGGAACAAGGGGCTTTTTTGGATAACTGTGACGGTTTTATTTTTGTTATTTAAGTCAACAAGAAAAACAGGATTTGCACTTTCCATCGGTCTTGTGATAAATGCACTTATTGTCAATGCTTGGCTCAAAAATATGGTTGGGCGCATACGCCCCTATGAGGTTGTAGCGGGCTTGAAATGCCTGATACCTGAACCTGTGGATGCTTCCTTTCCCTCAGGACATGCAAGTCACGCATTTGTCGCTGTGGCAGTAATTTGTATTATGATGCCTAAAAAATATGGCATAATTGCCCTTATCATATCAGTGCTTATAGCGTGGAGCAGGCTTTATTTAGGTGCACATTATCCATCCGATGTAATTGCAGGCATGTTAATCGGAGTGATTGCAGGCGTCTTAGGTGTTATTATCGTGAAGGCTGTGGAAAAAAGAATGGGCGACAGTGACGAAGCTATGTCGAAACAAATCGATGATAATTGACTAAAATGTAGTAAAAATAGACAAAATTACATTGACACATGATATCAAAATTGTATATAATTATGTTGAAATTTATTTTTAACATGGTTACGTTCAAAAGAAGGGGGAATTATTATGACATACGAGGAAATAGTAGAATCAGTAAGAAAGAGGCTGAAGGATGTAGACACAAGTGCTGTTAAGGATTTACTTGCAATTCAGGTAAATATAACAGGCGAGGGAGAGGGCGCTTTTTACGTGGAGGTAAAGGACGGCGTGCTTTCTGTTGAGCCTTATGAGTATTTTGACAGACAGGCAAAGATTACAATGAAATCAAAGAATTTCCTTGCCCTTATGGAGGGTAAGCTTGACCCTGTGGCTGCATTTACATTAGGCAAGCTTAAGATTGACGGAAGCATTGAAAAGGTGCTTGAATTTAGTAAGCTGCTTTAAAATCATTTTCATTGCTGTTTTTGACATATGAAAAATTGGAGGATTGTATGGCAAGAAATGAAAACCAAAAGCTGAAGCTGATATACATGATAGACATGCTGTATCGTGAGACGGACGAGGAACACGGTGTCACGATAAATGAAATGATAGACATGCTGGCGGGACATAACATAAAGGCAGAGCGTAAAAGCCTTTATAATGATATAGACACTTTGATAGCGTATGGCATGGATATCGTAAAGAAAAAGCATGACCGTAACATGTATTACAGTCTTGTCTCAAGGGACTTTGAGCTGGCTGAGCTTAAGCTTTTGGTGGATGCCGTACAGTCCTCAAAGTTTATCACGGTAAAAAAGACAAATGAGCTGATTAAAAAAATTGAAAACCTAACAAGTAAGCATGAGGCAAGACAACTGCAGAGACAGGTGTATGTGCTTAACAGGGTAAAAAATCTGAATGAGAAAATATATATATCCGTGGACGTGCTTCACCGTGCGATACATAATGGCGTTCAGGTTACGTTCCAGTATACCTCATGGAATGTGAAAAAGCAGCTTGTTCCAAAAAATAATGGAGAACGATACAGGGTAAGTCCATGGGGACTGATATGGGACGATGAAAATTACTATTTGGTCGGCTTTGACGAGAAGTCTCAAATAATAAAGCATTATCGTGTGGACAAGATGCTAAAGCTTGAGGAAACGGACATACCGCGAAATGGAAAAGCGCTGTTTGAGCAGTTTGACGCTGCGTCATATTCTAAGCAAACCTTTGGTATGTACGGCGGCGAGATGTGTACGGTTAAGCTTAGGGTGTCGAATAAGCTTGCAGGGGTTATCATCGACCGTTTTGGCAGGGATGTTATGCTTCACCCTGATAGTGACAAGGAGTATTTTATCGTAAATGTTGACGTGGCGGTAAGTGGACAGTTCCTTGGCTGGATAGCAGGACTATCCGATGATGTGGAAATTGTTGAACCTTCTAGCGTTCGTGAGCAATTTACAGATATGATAAAAAAATTGAATGAGATATACAAGGTATAGTTAATTGCGAAATTCCTTGCTTTTGAAAGGATATTTGCAAAAATAGAGATAAAATAGTTAAAAATATGAATGAAATTGAAAAGCTTATTTCAGGAAAAACTCTTACACATGGCGAATATGTAACGCTTATAAGCTGCTATGAGGATGATGCGATAAGGGAAACGCTCATGGTGGAGGCAAGGCGGCTTAGAGGTATGCATTATGGCAATCAGGTGTACATTCGGGGACTGATTGAATTTACAAATTATTGTCGTAATGGATGCTTTTATTGTGGTATCAATGCTTCCTGTAAAACTGCAAAAAGGTACAGGCTTACAAAGGATGAGATACTGGAATGCTGTAAGCGTGGATATGAGTTAGGCTTTAGAACCTTCGTGCTGCAGGGCGGGGAGGACGCATATTTTACAGATGCTATTTTAGTTGACATAATATCAAAAATAAAAGAAAAATATCCTGATTGTGCAGTTACGTTATCGATTGGCGAACGGTCATATGAAAGCTACAAAAGACTAAAGGAGGCAGGCGCAGACAGATATTTGTTAAGACATGAAACGGCAAATGAGGAGCACTATAAAATGCTTCACCCTGATAATATGAGCCTTGAAAACCGAAAGCAATGTTTGTTTTGGTTAAAGGAGCTTGGATTTCAGGTGGGGGCGGGCTTTATGGTCGGCACTCCGGGACAGACTGTGGAGCAGCTTGCTGAAGATTTGGAATTTTTAAAGGAGCTTGAACCGCATATGATTGGCATAGGACCCTTTATTCCGCATCATGCTACGGTCTTTGCAAATGAAAGAGCAGGAAGCACAAGGCTTACCCTTTATCTGCTGGCAATCATAAGGATTATGTTTCCAATGGTGCTTCTTCCTGCAACAACGGCGCTTGGAACTGCCGCCTGTGATGGGAGAGAGCAGGGAATATTGGCAGGTGCAAATGTTGTTATGCCGAATTTATCGCCTATAAGCCATAGAAAAGATTATGATTTGTATGACAATAAAATAAGCGACGGCGACGAAGCTGCCGAGTGTGTGGATGGGCTTAGGAAAAGCATGGAAAAAATAGGGTATGAAATTGTTGTTGACAGAGGAGATTATATAGGTTGACATAATATTTCATCACATCAAAATAAAATAATTATTTCTTTAACGTAAGGAAGCTGATAAGCTCGTCAGTGGAAAATATATATTTTGTCCTGCAAAAATCACATACAACCTCGATGGGCTTGCCCTCCTGAATCATGTCTGCCAGCTCTTTTCTTCCAAGGCTGATTACTGCCTTCTCAACACGCTCCTTGCTGCAATCACACATATATGCCACGGGAAGCGTGTCAGTAATGCTTACGTCATAGCCGTCAAATATATTTTTTATAATGTCCTCAACGGATAAGCCCTTTTCAAGCATTGTGGTAAAGGAAATCTCCTTCAGCCTGTTTTCAAGAACGCTTATCACTGCCTCCTCGGCAAAGGGCATAAGCTGTATAATAAATCCGCCTGCAGCGCTTACTGCTGCGTCATCATCAAGAAGAACGCCCAAAGCAACAGATGAGGGTATCTGCTCACTTGTTGCAAAATAATAGGTTAAATCCTCGGCAATCTCGCTGCTTACAAGGTGTGTCTGCCCCACATAAGGCTCCTTCAGTCCGATATCCTTGATAACGCTCATTACGCCAAGGTCGATTGCCTTTGCAACATCTCTTGCAGGCAGCATAACATCAGCTTCGCTTACATAACCCTTCACATTTCCTTTTGAATCGGCGGTTACAAGAAGTCCCTGTATGGGACCCTGACATTGAATACGGATTGTAAGCTTATCATCATCATTTTTACACATGGCACCCATCAAGGCACCACCTGTTAAAAGCCTGCCAAGGGCATTTGTCACAACAGGGCTTGTGCCATGCGTGATTCTTGCCTTTTCAACTGTATTTGTAGAACGACATGCAAAAAATCTTACCTGATTGCCTGCCGCCATTCCCCGGACAATATAATCGGACATAGTAATTTAACCTCCTGAAAAACGCAGCTTATTTTCCACATTCTCTTGCAATAATATAAATTCGTTCGCTGCTTTTGGCAGCGGGATTTTTTGTAAATGCGTCATACGCACATACAAGCTCCAGTCCCGAAGCTTTAACGATATGAAGCATCTCGGTAAGCGTATACCCTTTTTGAAGGTGCAGCTCCTCGTATTTTCTGTATAAATTATCCTCATTTAAATTGTTATCCCTGATAAAAAGGCTTAAATATAATTCATTTATATTGGCTTCCTCATCATAAAGGTTATCCCATATAAAGCTTATATCCTCCCTGTCCTCCGCTATGGTAGCATCGGCAACAACATCAAGATAATAATGGCGTGTGTTAAAATCAAATATAAATATGCCCTTGGGGTCAAGATAGTTGTTTACAAGCCTGAAAACCTCCGTAAGCTCATTGCTGTCAAGAATATAATTCACGCTGTCACATACGCTTATAATGGCGGAGACAGTGCCGTAAAGCTCAAATTCCCGCATGTCCTGATTGAGATATAATGTTGACGAGCCGTTTGCTTCCTTCTTTTTTTGGGCAATATCCAGCATGGCAGGAGCGTTGTCTATGCCTATCATGTCATAGCCTGCCGCAGCAAGCCGTTCCGTAATTGCTCCCGTGCCGCAGCCAAGCTCAGCAATGATGCCTTTTTTTATATTAAATTCATCGAGTAAAAGACTTATATAATGAAACCACTCGTCATAGGGAATATTGTCCATAAGCCTGTCATAAACAAGGGCGAAATCGGAATAAGCCTCTGACATAAAATCACCTGCCTTTAATACGTGTCCAATTATAAAATAAAATACAGGTAAAAACAAGTCTTGTGAAAATGATTGATAAGAAGTATGTTACCCGATATGCTCCAAAAACACAAAGTACTCATGCTTAAATTCGCTGTATTTGCGCATAGTCAGATAGGCTTTATATTGACTATTACATAAATGAATCAGATAGTTGTCAAAATAGTTTACATAATTAAAATTCACAATAAAGCTTCTGTGACAGCGAAAAAAGTTGATTTTCGGCAGACGGGCTTCCCAGTCATTCATCTTCGTTGTGGAATAATAAGTTTCGTTTGGGGTATATACAATCACGCTGCCCAATCTGGCTTCCACCATAATAATGTCTGATGATAATATCGTGTGTACATCTTTTTTTGTCTCAATTGTTATTTTTGTTGATGTTGTAGTGTATAGATGCATGGCATCGTCAAGGTTACGGAATAGCCGATTTTTGTCAAGGGGCTTTGATAGATAACGAAAAGCATGAAACCGTAATATAGGTGTATTGCCCATTAGTGCTTTTCATACATGGAAACTGAATAATATAAGAGGTAGTCAGCTCAGACATCCTACGATAACCATAAAATTAAATTTGAGTATTAGGTCGCTATAAAATAATTAAATCGCCTGTTAAAAAGGGCTGACGCAGTAAGCGTATTTATATCATAATAAAAATCCTTACTGCGGCAGCCCTTTTGTTGGAAGTAACCTGTATGAGTCTGCATTTTTCGTTCTACTATCTCTGTCTGTCCTGTTTCTCTATCAGAATATCTATGATTCCGTCTATAGTATAAAGTGTATCAGTGGAACAAAGTTTAAGCTTGTCTACAATATTCTGTGGCACATTATTTGAGTGCATGCTTCCAAGCATGAGATAATCAGGCGGTACGTTAAGCTCAATACACAGCCTACAAAGTAAATCAAAGCTTGGTTTTGTTTTTCCTGTTTCCAGAGACGATAAGTGATTTGGAGATATGTCAAGCCGTTCTGCCAGCTCATATTGTGGTATTCCAAGACTGCTCCGTCTCCTTTTAATATTTTTGCCAAAGTTTTCGATGCTTACCATAATTCAACTGCTACTCCTTATCATACAAAAATTTATTGTAAGCATATCAATTTTAAACTTCTCTATGAACAAGCCAAAACGGAATAAATCTGTATGACATTAAAATCAAGTTGAAATATAGCGGAATAAATCTAAACTTTATAGGAAAAAAATTGATATTGATATAAATATATTTTTTATATTTTATCGTTTTCTATGCAAAATATGGGAATTAAATTATAAATATTGTTTATTAGTGGGCACTGACGGAATGATATTTTTTTAAATTATGGATGATAATATGTAAAAATTATAAAATTTAACTAATTGCTGTGACTGCACCTGTATGTTAAACTATAAAAACATTGATAAAATATAAGGATAAGAAAAATGATAGGGTTTGTTACATATTCCGTTATAATTGTATATTTGGAGCTTATATTTCATATAGCAGTTTATCAATCCGTGGATATAGTTATTATTTACCCCGTGTTATTTGCTATTGCAGCAGGTATGGGAATTTTTGCGTTTTTAAATATTTTACCGGGGCTTGCCGGAAAGCTTCTTGGGTGTGTGGTTGTGGCTATAGTTTCATTTTATTATATGGCGCAGCTCATTTATTTCAAGATTTTCAATACATTTTTAAGTCTTGTTTCAATTGGCGGGGCGGAAAATGCCATGAATTTTAAATCGGTGTTGTTTGATAAGCTGTGGGAAAACATGGGGTGGATTGCTGCATTTATACTTCCTGTAGCAGCCATTATCCTGTTAAATGTAAAGAATGTCATAAAAAATACAAGGCTTAAGGGGAATCTGATAGGCTTTGGAAGCTGTATATTGGCGTTCCTGCTCGCCGTTCTTTCCCTCAATATTCATGGCAGAGGTGCATATTCACCGTATTGCTTGTTCCATGAGAACTATATCCTTGAGCTTTCAATGAGTAAGCTTGGAGTTGCAGTTACCACAGTGCGGGATGGGATGTGTCTCCTTGGACAAAAGGATGATAGGAAACAGTTTGTCATGTCGCAAAATGAAGAACCTGTCGGTAATGATGAAAATTCATTTGTGGAGGGCAATAAAACCGATAACGAGAAAACAGCATGTTCAGGCAGCATCGGCACAGTGTTTGCAGAAACGGAAGGGAAAACGCCGCCAATTGTATTATACGAACAACAAATTGATGAAAGCATCGATTTTGCTGTGCTGTACGATCAGACGGAGGACGAGGATTTAAAAAATATTACTGCCTATTTATCGGAGACCGAGCCGTCCTATAAAAATAAATATACGGGAATGTTTCAGGATTATAACGTCGTGTTTGTTACTGCGGAGAGCTTAAGCAGATATGGAATATCCGATACATGTACGCCTACCCTTTATAAGCTTATGAATGATGGGTTTGTATTTGACAATTTTTATAATCCTATGTGGTATCACAGTACGATTGACGGAGAATATGTAAACTGCCTGAGTCAATATCCTGCCTCTTCAGATTGGAGCTTTTATAAGTCCGAACAGACATATCAGCCCTATGCTTTGGGAAATATATTGAATGAGCAGGGCTATGACAGCTATGCCTATCACGATTTCGATTTTTATTATTATGACAGAAGCAAAACCCATGCCAATATGGGCTATGATTTTAAGGCAATAGGCTACGGTCTTGATATACCATGCTATGTTATGTATTCTGATATTGATATGGTTGAAGCAGTTTATGGGGAATTTATTGATAAGGATAAATTTAATGTGTACTTTATGACCTTCAGTGGACATCTTCCGTATGATTACAGGAATAACTCCATGTGCGTAAAAAACAGGGAGGAGGCAGAACGGCTTACAAAGGATATGGGACTTTCCGAGGAAGCAGTGGCATATATTGCAGGGCAGATGGAGCTTGACAAGGCACTGGAGCTTCTTATTGATAAGCTTGACGAGGCGGGAAGGCTTGAAGATACGCTGTTTATTGTAACACCCGATCACTATCCCTATGGACTGTCAGAACGTGCATATGACGAGCTTTCAGGTGGAAGAACCAAAGGAGCTGCGTTTGAGCTTCACAGGTCATGTCTTGGAATTTGGAATGTGAGGATGGAGGAACCTATATATATTGATAAGCTGTGCGCAAGTGTTGATGTGCTTCCGACGATTTTAAACTTACTTGGCGCCAAATTTGATTCAAGGCTTTTGGCAGGGCGGGATATATTATCGGATGCGGAGCCGCTTGTTATATTTGCAGACCACAGCTTTATGAATGATAAGATAAACTATAACACAGCTACGGGTGACATTACATATTTGACGGACGAAAAAGCTTTGGAGGAACATTATTTGGAGGATATGGTAGAGCAGGTGGAAAACCGGCTTTATATTTCCGATTTAATGATAGATAAGGATTACTTTTCGTTTGTATATAAAAAAGGAAAGTGAAAATTAAATCCTTGGCGAATGTGGGAAATAAGAAAAGCAGAAAAGCCATACGGCTAATCTGCAAATTCAACGTCATATTTTATTATCTTGCCTGTCTCTGCGTTTATTTCGTATTCATATTCTGTAAAGCCATTGCGAAATTCTATATCGTAGGTAACGTGTAAATCGTCATTATCAAGCTCAGCCTTAAGGAGAGTAACCTCTGAAGCGGAAAACCCTGCATGGTTTAAGGCAATTGTTTTCGCCTCCTCCACATCGATAACATTGCGTGAGCCGGTATTTGGATTTCCGGTACTTATATCGGTTGTGGCAGCTTCCGTGGCTTGGGTCGTATCCTTCGGTGCAGCGGCTTCTGTTGTCGGGGCAATTTCAGTATTTGTAGCTGCGGATATATTCTGAGGAATAACATATGGCTCTCTTTCTAATATTGTGCCATCAGAGGCTTTGATTAAATACTCATACTCTGTGTAGTTTGCATAAAATGAAACCTCATATACAAAATGTCCATCGTCAAATTCAAAGTCGGTATCAACAAAATTTGCATCAGACGCAGAAATGCCCGCATCGGCAAATGCTGCTTTTCGTGCACCTTCAGCCCCGATAGAATTTCCTTTGATAATTAAGCTTACAATAAATACAATACCTGCTATAAAGATTGCCAGCAGAGGAATGAAGCAGATAATAGTAACAATTGCTTTTCCCGGTGTTTCAAAAAAACGTTTTTCTTTTTTCATATAAACATCCTTTCCGGTTAATAAAACCTGTCCTTATTTAAAAATGATGCATCGAAGGTACTTTGTACCTTTGTAAGAAAGGTCTCTGAAATTTCTTATAAGGCATGGCATTCGCCTAAAGTGCCATTAAAACTACGATTACCTAAAGAGTGCCAAAGGCACTTTGTTCTTTTATGATAAATAATATTATAAGTATAGCGTCATTATACACTATTATTCATCCAAAAGAAAACCTTAAATTGTTCAAGAAACGGTTGTTTTGATATAAAAAAATGGTTACGCAAGGAGTGAATGGTATTGTTTTTTTAAATTCTGTGTTATAATTTGAGAGAAGCCTTGACTTGAACGAAGGCATTTGGTAAAACTTAAATTTCATATGAGGAGACAAAGATGGCTAAAAAGTTTTATGCGGTTAAAATAGGAAAAACGCCGGGAGTATATGAGACGTGGGCAGACTGCCAGAACCAGATACATGGGTTTTCAGGTGCGGTATATAGAGGGTTTACAACGAGGGAAGAAGCGATGGCTTTTGTCGGAGAAGGGGAGCGAGAGCCGAAAAAAAGTGAGGAAACACAGGCAGTTGCATATGTTGATGGGAGTTATGATTCGGCAAAAAATGCATTTTCATATGGAATGGTTTTCTTTTATCATGGGCAGGAACTGCATTTCTCACAAAAATTTGATGATACTGAGCTGGCGAAGATGCATAATGTGGCAGGAGAGATAAAAGGAGCGGAAGCTGCAATACAATACTGCTTAGATAATCATATAGCAAGCGTTACAATATACCATGATTATGAGGGGATAGCAAAGTGGTGTAATGGCGATTGGAAGGCAAACAAAGCAGGAACCATTGCATATGCAAATTTTTATAGGGAAGCTGCTTCTAAGGTAGCTATTCAATTCGTGAAGGTAAAAGGACATTCGGGGGACCGGTATAATGACCTTGCAGACAGGCTGGCAAAAGAAGCACTTGGGATAGGGAATTAATTTGTATGAAACAGGAGCATTAATATTACAGGCACGTTCCTAAAGGATGGTCTGATGTTCAACTGAGAAGGGTGGGTTTATGTTAGCAGGACTTAGTAATATATTGGAAGTAATAACAATCGTGATAGGCATTTTTCTGATAGAACGATATGTATTTTTGGAGCCGGAAATGGAAGTCAAAAAACAAAAGCTGTTTTATCTGGTCAGCATTATCAGCGTTATGGCAGTGTTTTTCTTCATGGGAAAGGATGCTGCTACGGTTGCGGCACTGATAGCAGGCGGATTGAATATTGTTTTGGGAAGAAATGTGCATCGCTTGAGTGGCTTTTTTCTGATTCTTCCGATTCCGGGTATTTTAAATGGACTTGTCGTTCCTATTTTTGTAATGGCACCGAATTTGCTTGGATTTTCTGAACGGACAACGCTTTATTATGGTTTTTTGATGTATGGCGTGCTGGCATTTGTTCTGCTGCTCTTTTTCGTGAAAGGGAAGGAGTGGCGGAATTGGTTCCGGGAAAATATGAACAAACGCCATTTGCAGAAATGGGAGAGCATTTTACTGTATGTGTCAGGTATTTTGCTTTTATCCTTTTCAAATATTATTGCGAGGCAGATTATATTGAACAGGCAATTGCAGGAAGCAGGGGATGACTATGCGGTAAGTGGTCAGTTTGCGTGGGATGTCTGCATATACGGAGTGACTGCATTTGTACTGACTGTTGCGTTGATTGTCCTTGTCATGCAGGGAAATAAGCGTTCCTACTACCATGAGCAGCTTTCTTCCATGCAGTTTAATATGATTGCGTTGATGGCTGACCTTGTGGAGAACAGGGACGAGAATACGGGCGGTCATATTAAGCGTACCGCAAGGTTTGTTGAAATTATTGCAAATGCCCTGAAAAGACAAAATCTGTTTTTGGATACGCTGACGCCGCAGTATATATCAGATATGGTTGTTGCCGCACCATTACACGACATTGGGAAAATACATATTCCGGATGCCATTTTGAATAAACCGGGAAAATTGACGGAAGAAGAATTTGAAATTATGAAAAGCCATGCTGCAGCAGGGCGTGATTTGCTGAAACGGGCGGAAGGTCAATTGGGACAATCTGCATATTTGGATATTGCTGTGGAAATGGCGGCATATCATCATGAATGGTGGAATGGAAAGGGCTATCCGGATGGAGTAAAAGGAGAGGAAATACCTTTATGTGCAAGAATTATGGCAGTGGCGGATGTGTTTGATGCACTTACCTCAAAACGCTGCTATAAGGAGGCAATGCCGCTTCAAAAGGCATATGAGATTATACGCAGCGAATCGGATACACACTTTGACCCGATCGTGGCAGAGATTTTTTTGGCTTCCTCTGACGAAATTGAAGCAGCATTAAAAGAATTTTAGGAAATGACAAAAGCAACGCCAATCATTGCCCCAAAAGTATAAATACGTTATAATATGTCTGTAAAGCATGGATGAAGCTGAAAGAAATCGGATGTTAAAGGAGGAAAAATTTATGCAATACCGTAAGCTGCCGAAAGGAGTGGAACAGATTAGTGTTTTTGGGATTGGCACCAGCTCCATTCAGGCTTCAAGTGAAAAAGAAATTGAGGAGATTATGGATATTGCCATTGAGAACGGTATCAACCTTTTTGATATGGCATCGTCGGAGGCAAAGCCCTTTGCTTCCTATGGACGTGCAATAAAAGGCAGACGGGATAAGGTATATTTCCAAATTCATTTTGGTGCAAATTATGAAACGGGAACCTACGGATGGACAACAAATCTGGATACTGTTAAGCGTTCTGTTGATTGGCAGATGAAAGCACTACAGACCGATTATATTGATTTTGGGTTTATCCACTGTATTGATGAGCCTGCGGATTTACGGAGCATAGAGAAAGCAGGAATCATCCGTTACATAGAAGAACTGAAGGAAAAAGGCGTGGTGCGGCACATCGGTCTTTCTTCCCATACGCCGGAGCTTGTAAATAAAGTGCTGGACATGGGAATTTTGGATATGCTGATGTTCAGCATCAATCCTGCCTATGATTATGCCGGTGGTGAATTGGATTATGCAACGGACAGCTACGCGGTAGGAAGTGTAGCTGAACGTATGAATTTGTATCGGCGATGTGAGATGGAAGGCGTGGGAATCTCCGTTATGAAGGCTTTTAGTGGAGGACAGCTATTGAATGAAAAGACTTCTCCTTTTGGCAAAGCATTAACAGAATATCAGTGTATTCAGTATGCTTTGGATAAGCCGGGTGTTTTGACTGTGCTTCCCGGCGTCCGAAATATGGCAGACCTGAAACGGATTCTCGGTTTCTGTAATGCAACACTAGAGGAAAAGGATTATTCTATTCTCGGCTCCTTTGCACCGCAGGATGCCACTGGAAAATGTGTTTACTGTAATCATTGCCAGCCCTGTCCGAAAGGCTTGGACGTGGGGCTGATTAACAAATATTATGACCTTGCAGGCTCAGGGGATGAACTGGCAAGAAGCCATTATGAAACCCTTGCAGTCAAAGCAGATGCCTGTATTCGCTGTGGACATTGTAACAGCAGATGTCCGTTCCATGTGGATCAGATAGCGAGAATGCAGGAGATAGCTGCTTATTTTAAGCAATGAAATAAAATAAGGCATACGTATTTTAATCTGAAACAGATTGAGGGCAGCTTTGTCTGTTTAATTCCTACAGTAAATTTACGCTGTCCGCTTCAGATAAAAGCATTGCAATCATCCTTTATATATGTTATATTAAATGCAAAGGAACAACCGCCCACAAAGTGGTTGACCTTGTTGATGGTAGAAAAATCACCCGTCACTCAGTCAAAGTATAGGGTGGTTTTTCTGCGTTTTAAAACATTAATGACAAATCAGATAAATGAATGTCAGCAATGCTAATATGAACGAACCAAAGGCCATAAGGTCTTTGAAGTCAAATAATTTCTTATTCTTCTTTTTTCTGTTCA
Organism: Clostridium sp.; assembly: GCA_023664775.1. Taxonomy (GTDB): domain Bacteria; phylum Bacillota; class Clostridia; order Lachnospirales; family Lachnospiraceae; genus Coprococcus_C. The sequence continues at coordinate 105,689 of JAMPEW010000001.1, forward strand.
TAAGCACCACCCCCATTCTATGTAGAATAGAGGTCAGCCACCCTGTAACACGATTGCTCCCATAGACATCATAACATGCTGCCAGTTCCTTTACAACTATTTTTAACGATTTGCGTTAAGAAGTTTGCGTTTGTTTTATATATATTTTTTTATAAATACTTTTTTGAAATAATTATTGCATACTAAACATAATATACCGGTATTGGGTTATTCGTCAAAAATATAAGTATGGAAATTATGGAAGCACTGTGTTATTATAAGTGTTGGTTTGTGTGTAACGCCGCAAAGTGCCCAAAAAATTGGTGTAGTAAATGGTGTAATAAGAAAATAGAGAAAAACGAAAAACCCAGTAAAATCAAGGGTTTCAGAGGAGGAAATGTAAAAAGTGAAACTAGGAATCGTCGGGCTCCCGAATGTGGGAAAAAGTACATTATTTAATTCGCTTACAAAGGCAGGCGCAGAATCTGCAAATTATCCGTTCTGCACCATAGATCCTAATGTTGGAGTTGTTCCCGTACCTGATAAAAGACTTGATGCCCTTACCAGCATGTACAATTCAGCAAAGACTACCCCTGCCGTTATCGAATTTGTGGATATCGCAGGTCTTGTAAAGGGAGCGTCAAAGGGCGAGGGCTTAGGCAACCAGTTTCTTTCCAATATAAGGGAGACGGATGCAATCGTCCATGTGGTAAGATGCTTTGAAGACGCAAACGTAATCCATGTTGACGGAAGCGTTGACCCTATCAGGGATATTGAGACAATCAATCTTGAACTTATATTTGCTGATATCGAGGTGTTGGACAGGAGGATTGCAAAAACCACAAGAGGGGCAAATAACAATAAGATGCTTGCAAAGGAGCTTGAGCTGCAAAAAAATGTGAAGGCTCATCTTGAGGAGGGCAAGCTTGCCATTTCATATGAAACAGATGATGAGGACGAGATAAAATGGCTCAAGGAATATAATCTGCTTACGGGAAAGCCTGTTATATTTGCGGCAAATGTTTCCGAGGAGGATATTGCGGATGACGGTGCCTCCAATACGTATGTCCAAACAGTAAAGGAATATGCAGGAAAATTTGGCAGTGAGGTATTTGCAGTCTGTGCTCAGATTGAACAGGAAATATCGGAGCTTGACGATGATGAGAAAATGATGTTTTTGGAGGAGCTTGGCGTTTCCGAGTCAGGTCTGGACAAGCTGATAAAGGCAAGCTACTCGCTTCTTGGACTGATTAGCTATCTGACGTCAGGCGAGGATGAAACAAGGGCGTGGACGATTACGAAGGGAACAAAAGCACCTCAGGCAGCAGGAAAAATCCACACGGATTTTGAAAGAGGCTTTATAAAGGCGGAGGTTGTTGCCTTTAATGACCTTATGGAAGCAGGCACCATGCTTGCAGCAAAGGAAAAGGGACTTGTGAGACAGGAAGGCAAGGAATATGTCGTAAAGGATGGCGACGTAATTCTTTTCAAATTTAATGTTTGATATGATAGAAATGAGTAAAATATACTACTATCAAAATTTAGTTGTATAACAGACATCTTCAAAAGTAGTAGTTTGCTCATGGCTGTTTAATACGAGGCAGCAGAGAGGACAAATTATGTATGATATAAGATTTCCAGGTCTTGGAATTGTTTTGAAAAATATAAAAGACGGTTTTTTCATCTTCGGCTTTGAAATTAAATTTTATGGAGTTATCATTGCACTTGGATTTCTGTTTGCGTATATACTGGTGTCCAAGGAGGCAAAGAGAACAGGACAAAATGATGAGCTTTATCTTGACTATGTTCTGTGGCTGATTATACCGGCTATACTTGGTGCAAGGGCTTATTATATTATTTTTAGCTGGCGGGATTATTTTCAGGCGGGAAAAGGCTTTAAGAATACCCTGATAGACGTTATCAATATAAGAAACGGAGGACTTGCCATTTATGGAGGCGTCATTGCAGGCGTGATTGTCACAATTATATTTGCAAAGAAAAAAAAGGTAAGCTTTCCCCTTATGGCTGACACAATATCCATAGGGCTTCTTATCGGGCAGATTATGGGAAGATGGGGCAACTTCCTTAACCGGGAAGCCTTTGGAGAGTATACGGATTCTATTCTTGCAATGCAGCTTCCTGTTAATTATTTCAGTGAAAACTCAAACTTAAACGGACTTGTTTCGTCGGGAGTCATTACCCAGAAAATGGCAGAAAATGTAGTTACCATTGACGGGATGCATTGGATAAGCGTTCATCCCACCTTTCTTTATGAATCGCTGTGGAACCTTGCGCTTCTCGTTATTATAATGCTATACAGAAAATATAAGAAGTTTGATGGAGAGCTGTTTTTAATGTATCTGTGGGGATATGGACTTGGACGTGTGTGGATTGAAGGGCTTAGAACAGACTCCCTCATGATTTCAGGACTTAACATTCGTGTTTCCCAGCTTTTGGCTGCTATATGTGTTCTTGCGGCATCTATAATACTTGTAAAAAAACGTATGGATTATGCGAAAGTGGAGGTTGAAAAAAGTAAAGTGGAGGTTGATGAATAACACTCACTGTACAATATGCACAAAAACAAAACATATGTTTTGTGACATTTTAAGCTGATAATGCAAAAAGAATTGCGATTTGCCTATTGCAATTCTTTTTTTTATGTAATAAAATGTGTGAAGTGGGTGCTAAGTGGTGTTAAAGGTGTAGCTTAGTGGAGTTACATAACACCATATAAATTTACTTAGGGGAGACGTTCCCTGGGTAGAAAGGATAAAAGCGGAAGATGACAAAGGGCATGAAAGGCGAATCAAATCATACGCTGGACGCAAAGGGCAGATTAATTATACCGACAAGGCTTAGAATGGGTCTTGGAGATAATTTTGTTCTTTGTCAGGGCATGGACCATAATATATATGCTTATCCGGAAAGTGAGTGGGAAGCTTTTTCAGAAAAATTAAATGCCCTGCCCATCTCTAATATAACCGCACGTAGGTTTAAAAGCTTCTTTCAAGGCTCAGCATTTGACTGTGAGGTCGACGGACAGTACAGAATTGTTATCCCACAAAAATTAAGAACGTGGGCGAACATAGATAAGGAGGTTGTCCTTGTTGGAAATGGCTCTGTGGCAGAAATATGGGATAAGGCTTCCTGGGAGGAGTTTAACAGCGTGGATAACATGGATATCAATGAGATAGCAATGGAAGTAAGCGCCCAATATGGAATATAGGAGACAGAAAATGGAATTTAAACACATTTCGGTTCTTCTTGACGAAACAATAGACAGCTTAAATATAAAGCCAAATGGAATATATGTTGATGGGACATTAGGCGGCGGCGGTCATTCAATGGAAATATGCAAACGTCTCAGTGCGGACGGAAGGCTGATTGGAATAGACCAGGATTTGGATGCTATAGCCGCAGCAACAAAGAGGCTTGCTAACTACATGGACAAGGTGACAATCGTTCATAGTAATTATCAGGATATAGACTCCATATTAAAAGGGCTGTCCGTCGGCGGTGTCGACGGCATAGTCCTTGACCTTGGGGTTTCCTCATATCAGCTTGACAATGCTGACAGGGGATTTACATACAAAGAAGATACGCCCCTTGATATGCGTATGGATCAAAGTATGGAAGCTACGGCAAAGGATATCGTAAACGGCTATTCTGAAAAGGAGCTGTTTCGGGTAATCAGAGACTATGGTGAGGAAGGCTTTGCAAAAAACATAGCAAAGCATATTGTGAGAGCGAGACAGGAAAAGGATATAGAAACGACGGGAGAGCTTAATGAAATAATAAAAGCGGCGATACCTGCCAAGGTAAGGCAGGGCGCAGGACATCCTTCTAAAAAAACATTTCAGGCTATCAGAATAGAACTCAATCATGAGCTTAGTGTATTGGAAAATTCCATAGATAAAATGATAGAACTCCTTAATCCGGGTGGGAGGCTTTCCATTATAACCTTTCATTCCTTGGAGGATAGGATTGTAAAAAATATATTCAGAAGAAATATGTCGCCATGCATATGTCCGCCGAATTTTCCGGTATGTACATGCGGGCGGGTTCCGACAGGAACGGTAATCACGAGAAAACCTGTTGTGCCAAGCGAAAAGGAGCTTGAGGAAAACAGGAGGGCAAAAAGCTCAAAATTAAGAGTGTTTGAAAAATCAATTGCGTCACCATAGGTTAGTGGCGTTCAAAAAGGGAGATGAATACATGAACGAGAGAACAAGGAGTATGGGCTATGTAGTTGAGGGCAGCGTTGTAAGAAAGTTGAATGAAGCGCCTGCCAGACGGCTTAGGCCTGAAGCTGAACCGCCAAGGAAAAATAAAAATGAAAACAAGAGACAGGGCGTTCCTGCATCGCTTGACAGGGCACTTGCATTTAATCTCAAATATACAATATTTGTTGTTGCGTCCGTATGTATCATGATTGCCGCATGTGTTGTGATGCTATACATGGAAACAAGGGTGAATGAGCTGAAAAGAAACATAAACAGCTTAGAGGCACTGGTTGAGGAGGCACAGACAGATAATGCGGCATATAAGTCGAGCATAGAAAGCATGTATACATTAGATGAAATATATGATGTGGCGACAAATGAGCTTGGAATGGTCTATGCAAGAAGCGGGCAGATTATATATTACGAGAGCGCAGATGAGGATTATGTAAAGCAATATCGCGATGTTCCTGAGGCGAATTAGCCTCGGGAAATTTTGGTGTTAGGAAAAGACAAAGGTGGAATGTTGAATGGCAAAAAAAAATCGTAGGTTTTTGGCAAAGATGAAAAAGAGACTGCTGATTGCTATGGGAGCTTTTTTAGCAGTTTTTGCCGTTCTTATCGTGAACCTTATCAATATAACGGTAAGCAAGGGGGCAAAGTATGAGCAGAATGTTTTGGCGCAGCAGGGCTATTCAAGCACGGTAATTCCTTACAGGCGCGGGGACATTATAGATGCAAACGGCACAGTGCTTGCCACTACAAAAAAAGTTTACAATTTGATACTTGAACCGAAAAATATTCTCAATCCCATAAATAAAGATGCAACAGACGTCACAAAAAATGCCATAAAGCAGTATTTTGGCTTTACGGATGCAGAGCTGAACCAGTTTTTGTCAAACGAAAACTCTTATTATGAAATTGCAAAGAAAAAGCTTGCATATGAAGAAGTTAAGCCTTTTCAGGACTATTGTAAGTCTGATGAGGGTAAACTTGTAACAGGCGTATATCTTGAGGAAGAATACGTGCGCATTTATCCCAACAATGAGCTTGCATGCCACCTGCTTGGATTTACTGTAAGCGGAAATGTGGGGCTGTATGGTATAGAGCAGAATTATAACAGCTATTTAAACGGCTATAACGGCAGGCAGTATTCCTATCTCAATGAGGATTACAGCATGACACAGACGATAGAGCCGGCAGTAAACGGCTATAACCTCGTTACAAGCATTGACGCTAAGCTGCAATCCATTGTACAGGAAAATGTGGACGAGTTTATGAATGGGGAGGAGAGCGCCCGCAATGTATCGGTGCTTGTGATGGACCCGAAAACCTGCAATATACTTGCGCTGTATAACTCCCATACCTTTGACCCGAATGACGCATATGATACTGATGCTGTAAGGTATCAGTTTCCTGATATGACGGATGAGGAATTTAAGGAATACATGGAAAATGCCACGGATGATGAAAGGGTTGAGGCGCTCAACAAGCTTTGGCGAAACTTTGCAGTCAGTGATGTTTATGAGCCAGGCTCCACATACAAGGCATTTACCGTTGCAGGCGCATTAGAGGAAAGCGTAATAGACAAGAATGATCTGTTTTTCTGCGATGGTGGTGAGCAGAAGGATATATATTATATACAATGCTGGTATCATGCGGGACATGGAGAACAGACCATTGCACAATCCATAGAAAATTCCTGCAATGATGCACTGATGCAGATTGCGGCAAAGGAAGGGGCGACAAGATTTGACAAATATCAGGTGCGCTTCGGCTTTGGGCAAATGACAAATGTTGATATACCGGGGGAACCCGACGAGGCATCCTTCAGCCTTGTTGTATATCATAAGGACACGTTAAATGAGGTTGAGCTTGCGACCTCCTCCTTTGGACAGGGCGTGTGTGTATCGATGGTACAGCTTGGCACGGCATTTTGTTCCCTTATAAATGGTGGGTATTACTATGAACCCAGCGTAGTACAGAAAATTGAGGATGAAAATGGAAACATAATTGACAGTAAGGAAAACGTGCTTGTAAGAAGGACCATTTCCGAGGAAACCTCAGCCACAATGAGAAATATACTTTTTCAGGTTATTGAGGAAGGAACAGGCGAGCTTGCAGGCGTTGAAGGCTACGAGGTAGGAGGAAAAAGTGGAACTGCTGAGAAGCTGCCACGTGGAAATGGTAAATATATTCTGTCATTTATAGGCTTTGCCCCGATTGATGACCCTAAGGTAATGATTTATGTTGTTGTTGATGAACCGGGGGAGCAGTCCAACAGCCTTGCGGCTAAAAATTTGTTCAGGGAAATTTCAAAGGATGTATTTCCTTATATGAACATATATAAGACAAATGACAATTACGATATTGATTATGATAATGCCACAAACGAGGTTATAGACGGAATTTACGGGGATGTAATTCCTGAAAATGATATTGCAGGTGGAGAAAATCCTTATGGGGATGACGCTGAGAGCGGTTCTACAGAGGAAGGAACCACAGAGGAAGAACCCGAAAACGGTGACACAGAGGGCAATACTGAGGAAAGTAATACAGAGGAAGGCCCTGAAGGTGCAGAATAACAGTTTTTCATGTTATACATTTTTGCTTTTTGAAATACAATTTAATAATAATGTTCGTTTCAGGTCATGGGTATGGAAGACAAAAAATCAGATTTGTTCCTCGTCCACAGCATGAAAAGGCTTACATTTTTTGTGACTGTCATCATAATATTTTCGATTGTAGTAGCCGTAAGAATTTATTTGTTGATGGTTTCGGGCGCAGGAGAGTATGGGGAAATGGCTATCCTTGTACAGGAAAGGGAGAGAAGCATAAAGGCAAGACGTGGAATTATATATGACAGAAACGGAGTCTGCCTTGCATCAAATAAGCCTGTTTGCTCAATATCGGTTATTCACAATCAGATAACCGAGCCTGAAAGGGTCATAGAGGTCTTGTCCACCAAGCTTGATATGGACGAGGCAGAGATAAGGAAACGGGTTGAAAAGGTATCTGCAAGGGAAAAAATAAAAAGTAATGTTGATAAGGAAACTGCTGATGCGATCCGTGAGCTTAATTTAGACGGCGTTATGGTGGATGACGATTACAAAAGATACTATCCCTACAGCACGCTTGCCTCGAAAATTATAGGCTTTACCGGTGCAGATAATCAGGGGATTGTAGGAATTGAAGTACAGTATGATGATGTGCTTGCGGGAACGGATGGGAGTATCAATACCCTTACGGACGCAAGGGGAATAGAAATAGAAAATAAGGCTAAGACACGGGTGGAGCCGGTTCCCGGCAACAATCTCGTGCTTACAATAGATGCAAATATACAAACCTATATAGAAACAAAGGCAATGGAAATTCTGCATAAGAAATCAGCCAAACGGGTTTGTATCATAATTATGAATCCTCAAAACGGCGAGATTTACGGTTTGACGGATGTACCTGAATATGACCTTAATGATCCATTTACGCTTAATGTGGAGCTTCCTGAGGGCACAACTGATAAGGAAAAACAGGATATGCTGAATCAGATGTGGAGATGCTTTCCGATAAGTGACACATATGAGCCGGGTTCTGCATTTAAGATTGTGACGGCGACAGCCGCACTTGAGGAAGGGGTTGTAAAGGAGGATGACGGCTTTTATTGTCCGGGGTACAGAGTTGTTGAGGATAGAAGAATAAGGTGTCATAAGGTTGCAGGGCATGGACAGGAAACCTTCAAGGAAGGAATTATGAATTCCTGCAATCCCGTGTTTATGGATGTGGGACTAAGGCTTGGCAAGGATAATTTTTACAAGTACCTGAAGGCACTTGGACTTTTTGAGAAAACAGGCATAGACCTTCCCGGCGAGGCTGCCTCCATATTTCATAAGCAGGAGAATGTAAAAACCGTTGACATGGCTGTAATGTCCTTTGGACAGTCCTTTCAGATAACACCGCTGCAGCTTATGAGGGCTGCGTCGGCGGTTGTGAATGGTGGAAGGCTTATCACACCGCATTTTGGCTTATATGTAACTGACCAAAACAATAATATAATTGAAAAGCTTGAATATGAGGAAACGGACGGTGCCGTATCAGAGGAAACATCAGAGAAGATGAAATATCTTCTTGATGCCGTTGTCTCGGAGGGAACAGGCGGTAAGGCTTACGTTGAAGGGTTCGACATAGGGGGAAAGACGGCTACAAGCGAGAAGCTGCCACGTGGAAATGGAAAGTACATTGCATCATTTTTGGGCTTTGCCCCGTCAGACAATCCACAGGTTATGGTGCTTGTGCTCATTGATGAGCCTGAAGGGGCCTATTATGGAGGAACAATAGCAGCTCCCGTTGCGGGGGAGGTTTTTAAAAATATATTGCCTTACATGGGTATTCAAAAGCACAGCGTTGAGGATAATGATGCCGATACAGAAGAAACATGGGTTGACACCGTTTTTTAAAATATATTATCTACAATAAAACAAATAAATGAAAGCGCCATACATACGTGGCGTTCAAAAGATAGGAGCAAAAAATATGATTAAAAATGACGTAATACTTCCGGTGCTTATAGCATTTGGCATAAGCGTAGTGCTTAGCCCCATCGTAATTCCTTTTTTGAAAAAACTGAAATTCGGGCAATTTGTACGGGATGACGGACCGGAATCCCACCTTAAAAAATCGGGAACACCTACTATGGGAGGACTAATCATTCTCATAAGCATTGTTGTTACGTCGCTTATCTATATCAAGGATTATCCGAGAATTATACCTGTGCTTTTTGCGACACTCGGCTTTGGCATTATCGGTTTTTTAGACGATTACATCAAGGTTGTGATGAAACGCTCCCTTGGACTTCGGGCATGGCAGAAAATGCTGGGACAGTTTATCGTTACAGGAATTTTCGCATATTATATATACGCCCATACAGATTTGGGTACGGAGATGATAATACCGTTTTGGGGCAAGACGGTTGACATAGGCTGGATGTATTATGTGCTTATGTTCTTCGTTATGCTTGGAACAGCAAATGGAGCAAACTTTACTGACGGACTTGATGGACTTGCCTCCTCTGTAACGGTGTTGATTGCAACTTTTTTTACCATAGTTGCAATCGGCTATAATTCAGGCATTGAGCCTATCACCTGTGCAACCATGGGAAGCCTTCTCGGATTTCTCGTTTACAATGTATATCCTGCCAGGGTATTCATGGGAGATACAGGTTCCCTTGCACTTGGAGGATTTGTCGCCTCGACCGCATATGTGCTAAGAATGCCGCTTATCATACTCATCGTGGCATTTATATATTTTGCCGAGGTATTATCCGTTATTATTCAGGTTACCTACTATAAAAAGACAGGTAAAAGAGTTTTCAAAATGGCACCGATTCATCACCATTTTGAGCTTTGTGGATGGCCTGAGACAAAGGTTGTTTCCATTTTCTCGATTGTTACAGCCATACTCTGCCTGATAGGTATTCTTGCTGTGTGACCTGTGGAGTATGTCCGGCGACACAGTCACTGTAACACTGAGCCGCCACAGAGTTCTCGATTTACTTTGTAAATCGGAACATATTGCGAAGCAAAATTAGGATGCGGCGACGTTCAAAGTTAGGAGGAAATGATATGTTTGACAAAAAGGTTATCGTTGCGGGAACGGGAAAAAGTGGAATATGTGCGACAGAGCTTTTGGCAAGAAACGGCGTTAAGGTGCTGCTTTTTGATGAAAATACGAAAAACCGCAAGGAAGAAATATTAGATAGGCTTAATTGTGCCGATAAGTCGGGAATAGAAATTGTTTTGGGAAAGCTTAGTGACGAGGCTGTATCGGAATGTGAATTTATGGTTATAAGTCCGGGCATTCCGGTTGATGCACCGTTCGTACTGCGGGTAAAGGAATTAGGACTTCCGGTGTGGAGTGAGATAGAGCTTGCTTATTTCTTTGAAAAAGGAACGGTGTGTGCCATAACGGGAACAAACGGAAAAACTACCACAACAACGCTTGTGGGCGAAATATTGAAGGCTTATAATCCGAGGACGTTTGTTGTAGGAAATATCGGAACGCCGTATACAAGCATAGCTGACGAGACAGGAGCAGATACGCTTACGGTTGCGGAGATAAGCAGCTTTCAGTTGGAGACAATCATAAAATTTAAGCCCCACGTAAGCGCAATATTAAATATTACGCCTGACCATTTAAACAGACATTATACATTTGAAAATTATGCAGGGTGTAAGCTTGATATTACAAAAAACCAAACAGGGGAGGACTATGCGGTTATAAATATGGATGACCCTGAGGCTGCAAAGCTTGCAGGCCGCATTTCGTCAAGGGTAATTAAATTCAGCAGAATGAAAGAGCTTGAGGAAGGCGTATACATAAAGGATGGAATGATAGTTGTTTCCGATGGAAAAGAAGAAAACAGCGTGCTTGCCCTGAAGGATATAAAGCTTTTGGGAACCCACAATACCGAAAATGTGCTTGCGGCAGTTGCCATGACTTATTATATGGGCGTTCCTGCTGCCGTCATTGAAAAAGTATGTACTGAATTTATGGGAGTTGAGCATAGAATTGAGTATGTTGATACGATAAACGAGGTGGCATATTACAATGATTCCAAGGGAACAAACCCTGATGCGGCAATAAAAGCCATACAGGCAATGACGACGCCTACCCTTTTAATCGGAGGGGGCTATGACAAGGAATCCTCATATGATGAATGGATTGAAAGCTTTGAGGGCAAGGTTAAATATCTTGTGCTGCTGGGTCAGACTGCCGAAAAAATAGAGCTTTGTGCAAAAAAGCATGGATTTGAAAATACGGTTATCGTAAATGGGCTTGAGGAGGCGGTGAAATTCTGCCATGAGCATGCGGCTTCAGGAGATGCAGTGCTGCTTTCGCCGGCATGTGCAAGCTGGGGCATGTTTGAAAACTATGAGCAGCGAGGGGATATGTTTAAGGCGTATGTTCGCGCACTTAAGGAGTGAGTATAGGTGAGCAGTGAAGTTGAAAAAAGAAATGAACAGCGTAAAAGCAGAACATTAAATAACAGCTTTTGGGTAAGGGGCGGCTATTTTGATTATCAGACGCTGTTTATCATAATTGTTATCGTGCTGTTTGGAATTATGATGGTGTACAGCTCAAGCTCCTACAGAGCGGTAATGAGCGGTGAGTCAAGCTCGTATTTTGCGAAAAGGCAGGCGGTATTCGCAGTCCTTGGCATTGCAGCTATGCTTGTTGTATCTCATGTGAATTACAGATACTACAAAAAGTTTTCCGTCATCCTTATGTATATCGCAATTGCGCTGTCAGGACTTGTATTTATCATCGGTACGGCAAGCCACGGCGCTACGAGATGGATACCGATAGGACCGATACACTTTCAGCCGTCAGAGGTGGCAAAGCCAATACTTATTATATATATGGCGCATGCCTGCGTTTCAAAGTCGACCCTGCTAAATAGCATTAAGGGAATTATACAGATGGTAATTTTGCCGGGCATATGTGTTGTTTTAATCGGTAAGGAAAATCTGAGTACTGCTATCGTGTGTTTTGCCATAATTATTATCATCATGTTTGTGGCAAGTCCTAAAATTGTAAACTTGGTTATTCTTGGACTTGTGGGTGTTGCAGTTGCCGCGATTGCCATTTTTGCGGTAGGCTACCGGGGCGACAGAATAGATGCATGGCTGCACCCTGAAACGAGTGAAAATGGGTTTCAGACAATGCAGTCCTTGTATGCAATCGGTTCGGGAGGACTTTTTGGAAGGGGACTTGGCGAGAGCATACAGAAAATGGGATTTCTTCCGGAGTCCCACAATGACATGATTTTCTCCGTAATCTGTGAGGAGCTTGGACTTTTTGGGGCAATTGCAGTTATTGCGCTTTTCGTAATGCTGCTGCTGCGGTTCAGATACATAGCAAACAATGCGCCGGACAGCTTTGGCGGACTTCTTTGTACGGGCGTCATTACACATATAGCAATACAGTTTATCATCAATGTAGGTGTTGTAACAAATACAATTCCAAATACGGGAGTTACGCTGCCCTTTATAAGCTATGGAGGTACGTCGCTGGTTTTCCTTCTTGTCGAGGTAGGAATTGTTCTCGGCGTATCAAGGCAGATGAGGCCTGTGGAGTAAAAAAAGGGGGACAAAGGAGAAGATATGAGAAAACGTATTATTGTCATATTGGTGTTGGCAATGCTTGCAGGTGTGTCGTTTTATATAAGCACCTTCCGGCTGACCGACATACAGGTATCGGGCTGTAATGTGGTGGACGAGCAGATAATCATAGATGCCGTCCGTGATACGGGCTATGCCAAAAACACCATAGGGCTATACCTTGGAAATAAAATAAAACCAATAGAAAGCATACCGTTTGTGGCGAAGATAGATATAGAATACATATCAAAAAACAAGGTAGCCGTGACGGTCTATGAAAAATCCATTGCAGGCTGTGTGGAATATATGGATTCATATGTGTTTTTTGATAAGGATGGCATCGTTCTCGACTCGGCACCAGAGCTTATTGACGGCATCCCCTGTATACAGGGCATGGAGTTTAGTGAATGGGAACAGGGAAGCAGCCTTCCTGTAAAGGATGAAAGTAAATTTCAGTCAATCCTTACAATAACTCAGCTTATTGAAAAATATAAGCTTGACATAGATGGCATAAAATTTACGGCAGAAAATGAAATGATATTAATGCATGGTAACATAACCATAGAACTTGGAGAGGGGGAATACTTGGCAGTGCAGATGATGAATTTAGGCAGCATATTGGACAGGCTTTCAGGAATGGAAGGCACGTTGTATATGAAGGATTTTAATTCGGATCATGCAACGGCAAGCTTTAGTAAGAAATAATAAGGAAAAATTAAGAAAAAAAGCAAGAAAAATAGCAAGAAATCATAAAAATCTATTGATTATTTGCAAAAAAAATTATATTATTAATAATAATGTAAAAATGCAATTAGTGACTATTTTAATATGAAATACGAAAAAGGAGGAATTAGCCTTGCTTGAAATAAAATCAAACGATGAAAAAACCCCTGCAAGAATCCTTGTGATTGGTGTGGGAGGAGCCGGTAACAATGCAGTAAACAGAATGATAGATGAAAACGTTGAGGGTGTTGAGCTGATTGCCATAAATACGGACAAGCAGATTCTCTCACAAAGCAGAGCAACAACAAAGATTCAGATAGGTGAAAAGCTTACAAAGGGTCTTGGTGCAGGTGCAAAGCCTGAGATTGGCGCAAGTGCCGTTGAGGAAAACAGAGAAGAAATCACTGACATTATGAAGGATGCCAACATGGTTTTCGTAACCTGCGGCATGGGCGGCGGTACAGGAACAGGTGCTGCGCCTGTAGTGGCAGAGATTGCAAGAAATCTTGGCATACTTACTGTAGGTGTCGTGACAAGACCATTCTCTTTTGAGGGTAAGCCTAGAATGAACAATGCCGTAAATGGTATTGCAAAACTCAAGGAAAATGTTGACACACTGATTGTCATTCCTAACGATAAGCTTTTGCAGATATGTGATAAGCGTACAAGCATTCCGGAAGCGCTTAAGAAGGCGGATGAGGTTCTTCAGCAGGGTGTTCAGGGTGTTACAGACCTTATCAACAAGCCTGGTCTTATCAACCTTGACTTTGCCGACATACAGACGGTTATGCGTGACAAGGGTGTCGCTCACATCGGTATTGGAAGAGCAAGTGGAGATAACAAGGCGGTTGACGCAATCAAGTCTGCTATGGACAGCCCATTGCTTGAGACTACTGTTTCAGGAGCAACGGATATTATTGTAAACTTTTCAGGTAATATTGGTATTGTTGAGGCATATGATGCCATTACATACCTTACTGAGGTTGCAGGCGACGGTGCCAATATTATATTCGGTACGGTTGACAATGACGTCATGGGTGAGGATGTATGCATAACGATTATTGCCACAGGCATTGAGGGCAATCAGAGAGCTGCTTCAGCAGTTTCCGTGCCTTCATCACAGGCGGCTGCCCCATCAGCTGCAAAGCCGGCAGTGACGCCGCTTAAGACGCCTACTTACTCAGGACAGCCTTTAGCGCCTGCTGCGTCTAAGCCATCATACAATACAACTCCAAAGACTGCGGCTCCTGACTTTTCCAGTCCGGTTACTGTTAAGCCACAAGGAAGCACAAGCGGAATCAAAATTCCGGATTTCTTAAAAAGAGGTTAAAGCTACAAAATAGGAGCTGTCGCACTAAGAATTTTCTTCGTGTGACAGCTCTATGTTTTTGGGAGAGAGAATATGAGCAAAGATAATGACGAAAGAACCGTATATTTTGACCCCTCCATGTTAGAGCAGCTTCAGGGCGGCGGGTCAAAGAAGAAAACCCTTGTTATTGTAGATAATGGGGGCATCAATGAAATTGATTTAAGCGGTTATGCTGATGCCGTATATCCCTTTGGACGCTCGGCTGACAACAGCATAATTATAAATTCTGAAATTGTATCGGGACACCACGGCGAAGTATGTATGAGCGGCGGTGTATTTTACATTAAGGATATAGGCAGCTCAAATGGAACATACATAGCAAGTGGACAGCAGTTTTATCAGGCGGCGCCGGGACAGTATTACGGCGGTGACGGGGGAGACATGGTGATAAGGCTGGGCACTACCCAGACAATGGAGGGAAGAAGCTCGGTTCTTATGCTTTATGACAGTGATGCAACGGAAGGAAGCTGGCGAAGCTATAACCTGCATGACGGGGACAATAAAATAGGACGTGACCCGTCCTGCGACATTAGGGTTAAGAACGTGGCGGTTTCACGTATACATGCAGGCATAAGATGCATAAACGGCGAAGCATACCTGTTTGATAACAAATCAAGAAACGGCGTATTTTTAAATGGAATAAAAATCGAAAGACCCGTAAAGCTTTCGGATAAAGATATATTTACAATATTAAATGCCACCTTTATATTTGTCGGCAGTCAGATTTTTTACAAGGTTGGACAGGAGGGCATTAACCTTGAGATAAGGAAGCTCAATAAGGAGGTTGATGCCAAAAATGGCAAAAAGACCATACTCAATAAGGTTGACTGTAGTATCGGGGCAAATGAATTTGTAGCCATAATCGGCGGATCGGGTGCAGGAAAAACAACGCTTATGACTGCCATGAGCGGATTTGATACGGATATAACAGGTGATGTGTTCTGTAATGGAATCAATCTGCGTGAGAACTTTCAGACATTAAAGAATATAATCGGCTTTGTCCCGCAGCAGGATATTATATACGAAAACATAACCCTCAAAAAAATGCTTTACTATACGGCAAAGCTCAAGATGCCGGAGGATACAACGAAGGAGGAGATAGATGAGCGTATCAGGGATGTGCTTGCCATGGTTGAGCTTACCGACCATCAGGACACATATATACGGCGGCTCTCCGGAGGACAAAAGAAGCGTGCCAGCATAGCAGTTGAGCTTCTTGCCAACCCTGGACTGTTTTTCCTTGATGAGCCTACAAGCGGACTTGACCCGGGAACAGAGCAGCACCTTATGCACACCTTGAGCAGACTTTCCAAGGAGCAGGAGAAAACCATTATCATGGTTACACATACAACCAATAACCTCCACCTCTGTGACAAGGTAATCATAATGGGATATGGCGGACGCCTATGCTACTGTGGAAAGCCTGAGGGTATAAAGGATTTCTTCCATACTGACGATATAGTTCAGGTATATGATATGATTACGGCTGACACCGTCTCATGGGAAAATAGATTTAAGTCATCGGGCATCAACAAGCTTGGACAGGCAACGGGCACAAACACAGGAAAGGAAATAAAGCCGAAAAAGGTAAGTAACATAAACCAGTTATCCGTTCTTGTGAGAAGGTATCTTACACTCATTAAAAATGATATTGAAAGGCTTATGATGATATTCATACAGCCTGTGCTGATTGGTCTTCTCATGGCTCTTGTGGCAGAGAAGGGCATATATGAAAAAATGTTTGAAACAAGATCCATACTTTTTGCACTTATGAGTGCAGGAATTTGGATGGGACTTTTTAATACAATACAGGAAATTTATAAAGAGCGTGTTATTTTAAAACGTGAATACATGGCAAATTTGAAGCTGCCCCTTTATATGCTTTCAAAGTATATTGTGCAGGCAATGATAGCGCTCATACAGTCAGCCATACTTGTTGCCGTATTCGTGCTTATTAAGGGTACGCCGAAATGTGATGGGGTAGTGTTTGGAAATGCCGCCTTTGAGATGATAGTTACCATTTTCATCACCATATATGTATCTGCGGGCTTTGGACTTCTTATTTCTGCCATCTCCAAAAATGGAGACAGGGCTATGTCCATTGCACCGTTTATACTTATTATACAGCTTTTGTTTTCAGGCATACTGTTTTCCTTGAACGGCGTTACTGAAAAGGTTTCCTATTTTACCTTCAGCAGATGGTCCATGGAGGCGCTTGGAAGCACAAACGATTTAAACGGGCTGACGCCTGTAGGTCAGGAGGATGCTGACAAGGCAAAGGAGGAAGCCGAGGAAAAACAGGACGAGCTGATAAGTGATGTCAATGAACAGATTGCTGATATGCAGTCTGCATATGATGAAACAATCAACGACCTTCAAAATGCCGTCAATACATATTCTGCCATAGCAGGAGATCCGCAAAATCTGGAGGAGTATGTTTCTGAGCCGGTGGTAATAGAGGCTCCTGAGGAAGATGACGCTGAGGAGGACGAGGAAGAAGACGAAATGTTCATAAGAACCGGAAAGCACATGGGATGGTGCTGGGGACTTTTATTTGGTGTAACATTTGTTTTTGCAGGACTTAGCATAGCAGTTTTAACAAGATTAAAGAATGAGCAAAGGTAGGAGAAGCATATGAGATTTATAGAAGGAATTGGATATGTGGACGATAATTATGCGGTAAATAATAACAGCGCTGCTGCGGCAAATAAAACCACAAGCGGACAGTTTGACAGCCTTTTGGCAAGTGAGACGGCAAAGCTTGCTGAAAACGGAAGCACAACCTATAATTTAAAGGATATATTTGCAGAGGCTGCTGAAAAATATAACATTCCACAGGAGCTTCTTGAGGCCATCGGGTATCACGAGTCAAGATTTCAGACAGGCGTAACCTCAAGTGCAGGTGCAATGGGAATCATGCAGCTTATGCCCGGTACGGCGCAGGCTATGGGTGTTCAGGATGCCTATGACCCTTACGACAATATTATGGGAGCGGCAAAGCTGTTAGGTTATCTGTCTGATTTATATGACGGAGATTTAAAGCTTACCCTTGCCGCATATAGTGCAGGCACAGGAAATGTTGCAAAGTACGGCGGAGTCCCTCCGTTTTCTGAAACACAGAATTACATTAAAGATATATTTGAAATGTTAAATTCAGGCGAGCGCTTTTTAAGTGAAACGCAAACTGTAAGTGCAGGCGGGAAAGCAGTGGGGAATGAGAGTGCATCTCAAAAAAATACAGGGCAAAAGGTGACAGAAACAAAAACTGCCGGTACGAGCGAAAAGAATGTCTTTGTGGAAAGCAGCCTGTATAATAATTTCAAGCTGGATGACCGTTTTACTTATTCAGAATATGAAATGCTTATGGAATATTATACAAACATGCTGGAAATTATATCAAAAATAGGCGATACGGATTCAGATGACTCGGAGGACGATTCACTGACGGATTTATTTAAGCTTGGCATGCAGCAAAGAGTTGGAGCTATGTCCACGGAAAATAATCTGATAAACATATCAACAACGCAGGTAAGTACAACCTCCATGTCTGACGTTGCCGCAAAATATATGGCTGTTTCAAAAATGTTATAAACGATGCCTCGGAGGATAGGATGAAATATATAGCTGACAGTGCTGAGATGGCACAGATTGACAGATACACAACAGATGATATCGGTATTCCTGAGATGGTGCTTATGGAGCGTGCTGCCCTTGCCGTTTTTGATTATATCAAATCAAATTACTCAAAAAAAACCAAGACGCTCATTGTTGTTGAAGGCGGCAATAACGGTGCGGACGGACTTGCAGTGGCAAGGCTTATGCTAAATGATGGATATGACGTTGAAGTATATTATATAAGTGCCATTGAAAAGACGACAAAAAGCTTTGATGCGCAGCTTAGCATTGCGAAAAAGCTGAATGTAAAATTTGCTGACGAGATAGTAAATTACGGCTATGACATTATTGTTGATGCTATATTTGGCGTTGGTCTTTCAAGGGCAGTTATGGGAAAGCATGCGGAGACGATTAATCAGATGAATGAAATACCTGCATTTAAGCTTGCAATTGATATTCCGTCAGGAATTGATGCGTCAACAGGCTTTGTTATGGGAACGGCATTTCATGCAGATGCAACTGTAACCTTCGGTCTTTTAAAGCTTGGACATATCATGGGAATTGGAAATGAATACAGCGGCAAGGTTATTTTGGCTGACATCGGTTTCCCTGAAAAGGCAGTTTCCTTTGCAGGGCCTAAGCTTTATGCATATACAGGTGAGGATGTTGACAGGCTTCTTCCGTTCCGGAAATCAGATACCCACAAGGGAAGTTATGGAAAAATAGGCGTAATAGGCGGTTACACAAATATGGCGGGAGCTGCTCTTTTTTCTGCAGAATCGGCATACAGGATGGGCTGTGGACTTGTACGCATATGCACTGTTTTAGATAACAGGGAAATCATGCAGACGAAGCTTCCTGAAGCACTGCTCACAGCCTTTGACCCATCGGAGCAAGCTTCGGTCAGGGAAGCGGTAAAGACTATGATTGCCTGGTCGGATGTGCTTATCGTGGGTCCGGGACTTGGCAGAGGCGAATATGCGGACTATATCGTTGAAAAAGTATTAAGAAATTATGATAAAACAATTATTATAGATGCGGATGCCATAAATGTGCTTGCTAAAAATCTTAACTGGCTTTCAGATACAAGGGCAAATGTAATAATAACACCGCATCTTCTTGAAATGTCAAGACTTACGGGACAGAAAACAGGCGATATAAAGGGAAATAAATTTCATGTTGCAAAGGAGTTTGCAAAGGAGCATAAGCTTGTAGTAGTGTTAAAGGATTCACGAACGATAGTATCTGCCGGCGAGGAGCAGGCATATATTAATATTACAGGCAACAATGGAATGGCAACCGGAGGCTCGGGAGATGTGCTTACAGGCATGATCGGTGCGCTTGTAGGGCAGGGAATGACTGCATTTGAGGCTGCGAAGCTTGGAGTATGCATGCATGGGCTTGCAGGACAGGAGGCATCCATAAGCATGGGAAGGTACAGCATGATAGCGGGAGATATTGTCCGAAGCATAACAAAGGTTTTGGAAAACGAATATTATACGGACTGATTAGGACTTGATTTTAAATGCAGATCGTTTGGCAGGTTGGAGATGGAGCATGTATAACAGAATTTATGCACAGATAGACGTAGATAATCTGCGTCATAACATAACAAGTATAATGGCACGCCATAAAAAGGATATGAAGGTGCTTGCCGTCATAAAGGCAGATGCATATGGACACGGCTCATGTGAAATTGCACGCCGCATAGATGACATGGCATATTATTATGGCGTTGCGACAGTTGATGAGGCTGTGGAGCTTCGGAATGCGGGCATTAAGAAGCCGATACTTATCATAGGCTACACATCCCCTGAGGATTATGACAGGCTTATCAAATATCATATTACGCAGACAATATACAGCCTTTCCGATGCAAAAAAGCTGTCTTGGCTTGCCGTAAAAAGCGGCACAATTGCGAACATTCACATAAAGGTTGATACGGGTATGTCAAGAATCGGCTTTCCCGTAAGCCCTGACGGAATAAAGGCGGCGGCGTCCTTAAAGGAGCTTGCAGGCTTACAGATTGAGGGCATATTTACCCACTATGCCAAGGCTGATGAAAGAGATAAGACCTCGGCAATGGAGCAGAAGGAAAGGTTTAAGTATTTTATAGACGGTCTTGAGGCTTTTGGCGTTAAGCCAAGGCTTAAGCACATAGATAACAGTGCAGGCTCCATGGAGCTTGACGATGATGAATTTGATATGGTCAGGCTTGGAATAGCAATGTACGGCTTATATCCGTCTTGCGAGGTTTCAAGGGAAATCAGGCTTTTGCCTGTCATGTCGCTTGTAGCCCATGTAGCCCATGTAAAGGAGATTGATGCAGGCTGCGGGGTAAGCTATGGCTGGACATATGTAACCGATAAAAAAACGAAGCTTGCCACGGTTACGGCTGGCTATGCTGACGGCTATCCCCGTGCAATGTCAAATATCGGCAGGGCTATCGTAAAGGGCAGAAGCGTTCCGATTGTAGGAAGAGTATGCATGGATCAGCTTATGCTTGACGTAACGGATATACCTGATATAATCACAGACGATGAGGTTATATTAATCGGCAAATCGGGAGATGAAGAAATTTCTGTGGAGGAGGTTGCCGCTCCTGCCGCAAGCTTCAATTATGAGCTTGTATGCAACATATCAAGACGAGTACCGCGAATATATATAGAAGAGGGCAGAGAAGATAAATGTGTGAATTATCTTGTTTAGGCAGTATAGTGTAATGAGACAGCAGCTTTGTAATGTCATCTCAAGATAAGTAAATATGTATATACAATCTGATTACTGGAAATACTTTGAATAGTTAGAAATAACATTGGGAGTGTGAAATATTTGATAATCAGACGAGGCGATATATATTACGCGGATTTAAGACCCGTTATAGGGTCGGAGCAGGGCGGCATACGTCCGGTACTTATTATACAAAATGAAGCAGGAAATAAACATAGCTCAACAGTAATCATTGCGGCAATAACATCACAATTGCACAAGGCAAAGCTGCCTACACACGTAGAACTTGATTCAAGGTATTGCGATATTGCTAAGGATTCTGTTATACTATTGGAGCAGCTAAGAACAATTGATAAGCAAAGACTGAAGGAAAAGGTGTGTCATTTGGATGCTCAGGTAATAAAAAGAGTAAATGAAGCACTAAAGGTAAGTCTGGAATTATAAAAAAGGAGAAAAAAATAATATGTCCCAAGGTGGTCCCAGTAGCTTGAAAAAATTATTTTCAAAAAAAAATGCGGAGGAAAAGGTTGAAGAAGAAATACTGTCCATGGTGGAGGAAGGACACGAACAGGGTATCATAGAAGAAACAGAAGCAGAGATGATATCTAATATATTCGAGTTTTCCGACAAGGAAGCAAAGGATATTATGACAAGCAGGCAGAAGATAATAGCCGTGGAAAGCACCATAACGGTTGATGAGGCGCTAAAGTACGCCTTGGAAAATTCATTTTCCAGATATCCGGTATACGAGGAGGATATTGACAACGTAATCGGTGTCATACATCTCAAGGATTTAATCGCTGCCTACTTAAAAGATCCTGAGGCGAAAATAACAGAGGTTATGGATGAGCCTATATTTATTCATCCCACCTTTAACATTTCAAAGCTTCTTCAAAAAATGCAGAACGAGAAGATACATATGGCGATTATCGTAGATGAATATGGACAGACGGAAGGTCTTGTTGCAATGGAGGATATTATAGAGGAGATAGTTGGTAATATCTTTGATGAGCATGACGACGAGGAGCTTCAGATAAGACGTCTTGCAGACGGCGGGCTTATTGTTAAGGGCAGCGCACCTTTAAATGAGCTTGCGGATGAGATGGAGATAGAATTTCCCGATGAGGATATAGAAACAATTAACGGATTTTTGCTCTACAAGCTGGGAAGGCTTCCTGTTGAGCATGAGAAAACGGAGATAGTATATGAGGGGTATAAATTTATCCCGTTAAGGATATGCGATAAAATGATAACTCTTGTAAAAATAGAGAAGTCAGCAGAAGAAGATAAGGATAAGGAGTAAATAAAATGTCAGGACATTCAAAATTTGCAAACATAAAGCATAAGAAGGAAAAGAACGATGCGGCAAAGGGTAAAATATTTACCATTATAGGAAGGGAGCTTGCTGTTGCTGTCAAGGAGGGTGGAGCTGACCCTGCAAACAACAGCAAATTAAGAGACGTTATCGCAAAGGCAAAGGCAAACAACATGCCAAATGATACGATAGACAGAGGCATAAAAAAAGCGGCAGGAGATGCCAATGCGGTCAATTACGTTTCCATTACATATGAAGGCTATGGTCCAAGCGGAACTGCAATTATCGTAAATGCCCTTACGGACAACAAGAACAGGACAGCATCCAATGTGCGAAACGCATTTACAAAAGGCGGTGGAAATGTTGGTACAACGGGATGTGTGTCATATATGTTCGATGAGAAGGGACAGATTATAATTGCCAAAGAGGAATATGACAAGGATGCGGACGAGCTTATGATGCTTGCACTTGATGCAGGAGCAGAGGATTTTTCAGAGGAGGAGGACTCCTATGAGATAATAACTGCACCTGATGATTTTACTGCCGTAAGGGAGGCACTTGAGAAGGAGGGCATACCTATGGTATCTGCTGAGGTGACAATGATTCCCCAAAATTATGTCGAGCTTGCCTCTGAGGAGGATATAAAGAAAATAAACCGGATACTTGATATGCTTGACGAGGACGATGATGTTCAAAGTGTGTATCACAATTGGGACGAGTAAAGGATATAAATTATAAATGTTTGGTAAGGCGGGGTAATATATGGGTTTTATAGTGGCATTTTTTATTTGGTATAACATAATTGGAAAAAATAGTCCCAAAATTTATAAGGCTTTGGACGGAAAAATCAGGGGAATTGTAACGGCAATTATTATAATGAGCGTTTTTACCTCTTTAATTCCGGGCTTTGTTATTGGTTCCCTTGTAGTGGTAATGGCATTAGCATTTACATTTGGCGTACCTGTGTTTGCAATTACAAGAATCTTAAAATCCATGGGGCTTATAAAAAGCAAGGAAAAGAAAAGCTTGAATAGTGAGTATGACAGGGCGAGATACGAGAAGGAAGTAAAAACCTCCGGTAATAAAAAGAAATATGGAAATTCCCTTACCGGACTGACAAACTCATATCCGAAAAGACGTAAAATTGTAGAGAAATTCAGTAAAAAATACAGCTTAAATCTTACAGAAAAAGAAATTGACCGCATTGTTGACGCTTCCTATACATCCTATTCATGGGAGCGTGAAATATACGACATGACCGAGGATTATAACGCATTGTCGCAGTGGTACAACCGTGATACAGGCTGGCTGAGAGCATATCTTCGGGCATTCCCGATACAGTCCGTGTCATCGGATTTTGACAGGCAGAGGGAGATATGTCAGGATGTTTTCACGCAGGTTTTTACGGAAATAAATCCCGGACGGTTTGCAACCATAGATGAATGTGTTGACGCAATCAATGATAAATATTTAACTGCCTTTGATGAGCAGACCTTTATGATTGCTTACAGATTCCTTGAGGCAAACAAGGTACATATAAAGCTGCCGTCCCATACCGTTTTAAAGGGAGATTCCGAGCTGGATAGGCTGATGCACAAATATGATGAGGAAACCGAAGAAGGATATGCAGCAGGAGAGAGTACCTACCGTAATAAGGGCGTTGGGGAAAAGCTGAAGATATAAAATGGGCATATTATGAAAAACTTTTTCTTAAACATAAATGTGCTGCTTCGGTAAAAAATGTGTCGTTTATTCATAAAAAGTGTCGTTTATGCAAAAAATATTCTAAAATGTAAAATTTTAAGTTAAAATAAAAGTGTCAGGTGGCACTTTTATTTTTTTGTTTTATAAAAATTTCTGCGCATGCAGAGGAAAGGAAAAGTAACCATAAGGGTTGCAGGATAGGAATTATGATGTCATTAAACACAGCGTTTAAAAAGGTATACGGAGAGGCACTTGAGTCGTATGGATTCAAGAAGGTAAAGGGGAAATATCCATATTTTGCAAGGGTAATAGGGGAGGAGATTGTACATGTGATTACATGTGCCCCGCAAGCTGCAAATCCGGGCAGGGAAGACATAGAAAAGGGATATATGGTTTTTGGAGGAATTGCGACAGTATACAGACCAAGAATTAATTTTGACGATAAGCCTTGGGATAATACCAATTGGTTTATTCAGGATTTGAACGTAAATAGAAGGCTGGAAATTGTGGATAATTTGCCTGAGTATATCTGCAATAGTCTTATTTTTGAGGCATACCTGAAGCTAAGGGAAAATAAATGTCCAAGGGACAGGTTTGAGGAGCTTTTTGTATTTTCATATACGAAAAATGATGAAGCATCACTGCTTGTGTCACTTAAAAATGCACTGAAAGAAACAAAACAATACATGCTGCCTCTGTTTGAAACCATAAAGGATTTAAGGACGTGTTTGGATTATTTTCGGTATTTTAGAGGAGATTTGTTTGTAACTGACAAATATGATTTTGGAAATAATCATAAGGGATATGAGTATAATGAAAGCTTCCTTAATTATTTTTTTTATACGGCAGAAGAATATAAAAAAATGAGAATAAAAATGCTTAAGGAGGGAGAAGCAGAACTTAAAGAAAAGATACTTTCAGGCAAAATAAAAATGACAATGGAGAGCTTTGAAAAAGATAAAAAATTTGGCGAGGAAATTGTGAATGAACAGATAGCAACTTTTACAAAATACATGGAACAAAAGGAAGAACACATAAAGCTTATGAATGAAATGGAACGCAGAAAAGAGAAAAACAAGGAATTACTTAGGGACTATGGGTTTGATGTATAAATCTAATGATAAGCAGTAGCGAAATACATACTTGACCTCAGAATAGCTGATTGGAAGATTATGTTGTGGGGCTGAGAATTAAAACAGTGATTATAAGGAGATAGGAATATATAAAAATTTCTGCACATGCAGAGGAAAGGAAAAGCAACCATAAGGGTTGCAGGATAGGAACCATGATGTCATTAAACACGGCGTTTAAAAAAGTATACGGGGAGGTACTTGAGTCGTATGGATTCAAGAAGGTAAAGGGGAAGCATCCGTACTATGCAAGGGTTATTGGGGATGAGATTGTACATGTGATTACATGTGCCTCGCAAGCTGCAAATCCGGGCAGGGAAGACATAGAAAAGGGATATATGGTTTTTGGAGGAATTGCGACAGTATACAGACCAAGAATTAATTTTGACGATAAGCCTTGGGATAATACCAATTGGTTTATTCAGGATTTGAACGTAAATAGAAGGCTGGAAATTGTGGATAATTTGCCTGAGTATATCTGCAATAGTCTTATTTTTGAGGCATACCTGAAGCTAAGGGAAAATAAATGTCCAAGGGACAGGTTTGAGGAGCTTTTTGTATTTTCATATACGAAAAATGATGAAGCATCACTGCTTGTGTCACTTAAAAATGCACTGAAAGAAACAAAACAATACATGCTGCCTCTGTTTGAAACCATAAAGGATTTAAGGACGTGTTTGGATTATTTTCGGTATTTTAGAGGAGATTTGTTTGTAACTGACGAATATGATTTTGGAAATAACCATAAGGGATATGAATATAATGAAAGCTTCCTTAATTATTTTTTTTATACGGTAGAAGAATATAAAAATATGAAAATAAGGGGTCACGAAAATGGAAACCGTAGGCGTTTAGAGGAAATGGCTGCGGGCAAAACAAAAATGACAATGGAGAGCTTTGAAAAAGATAGAAAATTCAGGGAGGAACTTATGAATGGACAGATAGCAACTTTTACAAAATACATGGAGCAAAAGGAAGAACACATAAAGCTTATGAATGAAATGGAACGTAGAAAGGAGAAAAATAAGGAATTACTTAGGGGCTATGGGTTTGATATATAAAAATATTTGTGGAGGTGTATTATGAAGAAAAATATAGTTAGAAAATTAATAACATTTTTAATAATTTTTTATTTAACAATATCTTCTATTGGGATAATACCGGCCCATGCCGCCGATAATATACAAAATACAATAGATAATGGTGTTAATGACAATAGTGAAGAAATAGAGGAGGCAATTGAGGACAGTCATGTACCGAAAGGCAATGGTGCAGGAAAATGGGGACCTGCCATTTTCGTGTACAAATTTGCATGGAATGCATTTCATAATCAGGTTCAAAGTGACATATTGAATAAGAATAAAGAAAAGTATAAGGATAATGTGGGTAAAGAATTAAAAATAGAATATGGCATCAATAACAAGGAGAGTCTTTGGGGAAAGACCGGCAAGGCAGATTTATGGGTAAAGGATTCAGACGAAGATGTAACGTACCTATGGGAAGTAAAACCACGGTCATATGAACAATATGAAGATAAAAAGAAGAAGGCAAAGGAGCAGTTGAAAAATTATGTGGATTCAAATAAAAAATATCAACAGGGGGATGACAGGCTTGATCTTGGTGACGGAAAAACAAAGATTGTAAAACAGTATACGGACGGAACTGGTGTTTATGACATAGCATACACGATTTATTACTGGCATGGAGGAGACGGACTTATCTTTTACTGCTTTGAGTTTTCTGATAAGAGAAAGCTTACAGAAGAAGAAATTAGGGAGCGTGCAAAAAAAAGTGGAGATAAAATACTAAGTGAAGCCAGAGAAGAAGCCATTGAGGATTCCGTTAATATGGCATATGTTTATGGAAATGATATTTTTGACTATGAAATTGACTGGCTTGAGTTGATAAAAGTGTATTATATAGCCGGACAGATTGAAGCGTGGTACAAAAATGGATATGAATCGTGGCATTTTGATACGGTTGACCAGCAAATTGTAATTGCAAGTAATATATTTTTATTGAAAGTAAATGATATTATAGGAAAAGCTCCCTTCAATGTAGATTTTGATGAAATCAAAGTTGCCCTTGATGATTATATAACGGTATTGGGTGTATGTTGTGAACAGGAATTTTTAGATCAGATAATAGAAACCATACATATGGATGATTACGAAAAAATAGATCCTCTTACAAAACTGATTCAATTATATTTTTATCAATACAACCAAGCTGCCACAGTCAACCCTCCAATCGACCCATTAATCATCGACCTTGGGGAGCCGGGCATAAATTTGTGTACTATGGAAAATGGGGTAAACTTCGACCTTGATAACAACGGATATGCAGAAAAAACAGCATGGACAGGCACAGAGGATGGTTTCCTTGCCCTTGACAGGGATGGAAACGGAATGATAGAAAACGGTGGTGAGTTGTTCGGGGACAGGGTCACATTAAAGGACGGGACAACCTCAGCGTCAGGCTTTGAGGCACTTGCGGAGCTTGATACAAACGGGGACGGTAAAATAGATGCCTCTGATGCTGATTTTGAAAAACTCCTTGTATGGGTTGATGCAAACCAAAATGGAAAATCCGAAGCGGGCGAATTAAAAAGCCTAAGTGCACACGGTATCATTTCAATCAGTCTTTCATACCGGGAAACAAGCATAACCGATGAAGAAACGGGAGTGCTGAATGCAGAAACCGCAGACGTAACAATAAATATAAACGGTACGGAGAAAATAACTGAAATAAGTGAATTTTGGTTTCCTGTAAACACATCGGACACAACCCACGTGGGCATTGTGACAGCAGGAAACATACCCGACATAGAAAGTGCACTAGCAAATGACGCAACAGGAGAGCTTACAAAGTGGGTATACATGTTCACAGAATCAGATGACTATGTATGGAAGCACTATTACCTGAGACAGATCCTGTACATACTTGCAGATGCGCAGGATATAGACCCTGCATCAAGGGGAGGAAACATAGATGCAAGGAACTTAAAGGTAATAGAAAAATTCATGGGAAGAGAGTTTGACGGCGTGGGAGGCAAAAATCCCAATGCAAATGCGGCTGTCATATTGAAGGAGATATACTGCGATATAGAAACCAATTATTATAATATTCTCAACCTGTACGGAAGCCTTGGGGGATATCTTACGCTGGCATATGAATATAAGAATGAAAACGGAAATGTGGAAATGGATTTATCCCTTGTATATTACGTGCTTGATGCAAAGCTTTCAACAGGTGAAAACATTGACTGCCTTATATACGACCTTGGGGTATATCTTAAATCCTATGATGAAATAAATGGTACAGGATATTTTGATGAATATACGGAATATTTTGAAGGCAAAGCATTCCATTATACAGACATTGTAGAAACTGTTAAGTCCAACAACATATATATAGGTGCGGATGGGAACGGAAAGATAAACGGAACGGATGACAATGACTTCATTTTTGGTGATGAGAGAGACAATGTGTTAATGGGACGTGCTGGAAATGATACCATATATGGAGCGGAAGGAAGCGATACCCTTTACGGAGGAGATGGAAATGATACCATATACGGAGAGGAAGGAAATGACATCCTTTACGGAGGAAACGGAGACGACACCCTTACAGGAGGACCAGGGGACGACCGGCTTTATGGAGAACTGGGGAATGACACGTATAAGTTTAATAAAGGGGACGGAAACGACACGATATACGATTACGGAACGGCTGAGGATAATGAGGACAGGATAATATTCGGGGAGGGAATCAGCCCCGATGACATGAGAATGGGGATAAACGGAAAGGACATGGTAATAGACTACGGAGAGGGGGACAGCATAAGGGTACAATGTGCCTATTCGTACAGTGACGGAAGGTGCTTTGTGGAATACATGGAGTTTGCAGATGGGACTATATGGGGACCGGAGGAAGTCGGTTCAAGGGCGAACACCATATACGGAACGGATGGAAACGACAACCTGGGCACCGTAGGGAACGTGGCTTACCATGACATTAACGAAACCTTTTACGGAGGAGCCGGAGATGACACCATCAGGTCGATGGAAGGAAATGATACCATATACGGAGAGGAAGGAAATGACATCCTTTACGGAGGAAACG
>JAMPEW010000001.1:134854-210365 GCA_023664775.1 Clostridium sp.
GGACATGGTAATAGACTACGGAGAGGGGGACAGCATAAGGGTACAATGTGCCTATGCGTATGGCAATGGAAGATGTTTTGTGGAATGCATGGAGTTTGCGGACGGAACAGTATGGGGACCGGAGGAAGTTGGTTCAAGGGCAAACACCATATACGAAACAGAGGAAGGTGATAATCTTCCAGAGGCTCAGACAGTGGACATATTGAGCGGGCAAAGTGAAAATTATGTCTATATATTTAATGTCGGAGATGGAAATAACACGATAGAGTATAGTGGGTATGATGTGGAAGGAAGGATAGTATTTGGAGAGGGAATAAGTCCTGATAGTATAGAATTAAATAAAAATTCTGACGATTTTGTAATAACCTATGGCGAAGGAGACGTTATTACAATAAAGGAGGCATATCAGCTTACTGATGATAAATGCAAAATTGAATACATAGAATTTTCCGATGGATTAGTGTATGTAATTGATTATGAAAATCTGATTTTGCAGCCTTTAACCGGTGAGTAGAAAGCAGGCAATTTAATAAGCTAAAAAGGAAATGGGGCTGATTTTGCAGCCCCATTTTATATGAAAAGCGTTACTGTAGCTGCACCAAATTTGAGCAATGTCTGTTTCCCTGAGTGTCCTCGAATATAAACATTCCGAAATACGGAACGCCCGGAACCATGCTTCCTGAAACAGTAGAAAATCCGTCTAATACAGGCTGTGTATTGTAGTGGAGTACAAGGTCGCTCCAATCAGCCTCGTTTAGATTGGTAAGGTCCTCCTCAGAGGTAAATTCGTGAGAGAGGGAGCCAAAGGCAATATTTTGGTAATCATATGGATTAATCTCATATCTCTCAGGGAATAAATTAGTCGTATCACCTGAAACAAGATTGGCAATCGGATAGGTTCCGATAAGTTCACCGCCCGGATGCTCTGCCGACACGTCCATGACAAAGTATGCATACATTGCATCCTCCTCCTGAATGTCCTCATTAAAGAGAATACTGGAAAGAAGATACCTTGTATAGCTGTCAGTTTTCTCCTGAATTGTATACATTACCTCATATTGCTGAAGGGTTGTATCATTCTGCATATAAATGATATTGCCGTCAAAGTTGGCTGTGGCAACATTTGATGCATCGATTGACACATCATTTCCCATGGCAACAAACATGTAATTGGAAGGATTGTCCAAATCCATTCTCGAAATGACAAAATAAGCATTTTGATAGACGGCAGCCTGCTCAGGCGTAAGCTGAAGTGAAAATGTCATATCGCCGTTTGCAGTAGGAAGCATGGAAGCTACATCCCATGTTGCCGTAAGTGTATTGTCTGACGTTAAAAGACCTGCAAAGGTTGTTATGTAGGCAGTATAATTTGGCGCAAAATTAAGTGTCTGATATATGGGAACGTAGTAACTCGTATAGCTTTTGGAATTGTATGGGTGGTAAATGGAAACACCATTTGCCTTTTCCTCATTTGCCTTGTTATAAATGACAAGGTCATTTAACGCCTGCGTAAGAGCCTGGGCTTCGCTTGGATAAAGCCGTTTCATATTGGAGGATAAGTCAGCCAAATCTATTATGTCGTAAGAATAATCCCCTGTAAATTGGGACGCAATCTCCTTCGTTGTTACACGTATTCTTGAGTAATCTCCATAGTTTTCAGCAGAAAGCGCACCACTTGCTTGTGCATACATTGCTTCAAGAGCGGCTTCTGCAGCCTCCGCCTTGCTGAGGTCTAAAACGGAAAGGGTTACGCTTGTGTATGAATAAGGAACCGCATCAAATGTTTCCTCGCAGTAATCCATGTATGCATCTACAATTTCCTTGCCAATCTCTGAACCGTCCGACAAATCATCAATTTCATTAAGGAAAGCATAGTCCCAGCCCCAGCCGGGTTCAGATTCCTGTGATGCTATCATATAATTTGCATATGGAGCAAGCGTATTGGCAGTTTCGATTGTTGCCATGAGGCAGGCGTCAAAGCCGATCCATTCAAGCTTGTTTTCATCATGGAAAGGGCTTTGGGAAAGTGCATTGTCAAGCTCCTCAAGCGTGAGACAATCACCTGTTAATTCATCAAAGCCATATCCAAGCAGGGCACCGCCGCCATGATTCCAAAGGATAAGGGAATATTGGTCAGCAGGATAATTTTCATAGCCATACTCTAAAAAGGAAAGCAGCGTATCAGGATCTCCCATGTTCTTGCTGTCAGTGCTATCGAGCATAGTAAGACTGCCATCAGATATTAGGTGAATGGAGTTATCGCCATCAGGAATACTGCTGTTGTACCAGTCCCGGCAACCGCCTGCATACAGTAAAAGGTTTATTTCATCGTCATCAAAATTAGAATCAAGCATTTCATCAATATCTGTTGATGCGGCAAGGTAGTCACTTTCCAAATCGGAGCCGACCATGTAAACCATGATGGTTTTACCTTTTGCAGCATTATTTGTTACAATATGCTCTGTGGTTGTAGCCTCTGTTGTTTCGGTTGTTTTTTCCGTTCCCGCAGAGTCAGTCGTGCTTGGCTTGTCCTTTGTATAGTCAACCGGTTTTAATTTGATAATCAGGATAATAGCAATGGCAATTGCAGCGACACCTGCACCGATACCTGCAAAAATAGGCCACTTTTTCTTCTTTTTTTGTGTGCCATTATTCTGTGGCATATTATTGTTATATGGATAGTTTGGCTGACTATATATCTGCCGTTGTTGCATGTTCGGCTGATTGTATGTCTGTGCCTGTTGCATATTTGGCTGATGATACATCTGTCCTTGCTGCATATTCGGTTGATTGTATGTCTGTGCCTGTTGCATATTTGGCTGATGATACATCTGTCCTTGCTGCATATTCGGCTGATTGTATGTCTGCCTTTGCTGCATATTTGGCTGTTGGTACACTTGTCTTTGTTGATTATTTATTTGATTGTTTGGCTGGTTCATATTTGGCGGAGCCTGATTTTGAGGCTTTTGGACGCCGCCCGGAAGCTGCCAGCCGCAAATAGGACATTTGCCTGAAGGGTCAAGCTCGTGACCGCAATCATCACAATACATAAATTATCCTCCTGAAAATATATTATTGTATTATTTTATCATAAAAAGGTATAAAAAAGATATAGTTTACAGTTATTATGTTAAAAAAAACAAAATTATGATAAAATATGTCTTGAGGGCAATTCATTATAGATGAGTACAATGGACTATTTTTCAAATGTAGTTGTGCAATATAGGCAGTATCACAAGCAGGGCATTGTACAATGGCTGTTTGAGAAAGCGGGGGGTTGCCAATAGCTGACAGTATATCATTAAGTGAGGTGTTACAAATGAGACTTGTTATTCAGAGGGTAGAAAGCGCCCATGTAGCTGTGGAGGGAAAAACAATAGGAAGCATAGAAAAAGGTCTGCTTGTACTTCTTGGTGTTGGAGAGGGAGATACGAGAGATATGGTTGATAAATATGCTGACAAGCTGATAAAGCTTAGAATTTTTGAGGATGAGGATGGAAAAACAAATTTAAGCGTAGCTGATGTGGGTGGACAGATTATGGTTGTATCACAGTTTACGTTGTATGCTGACTGCAAAAAGGGAAACAGACCAAGCTTTGTTTATGCGGGAGCGCCTGACATGGCAGAGGAATTATATGAATACTTTAAGCAGCAGGTAAAAGAAAAATATGGTGAGGTTTTCTGCGGGGAATTTGGTGCAGACATGAAGGTAAGTCTTGTCAATGATGGTCCTTTTACAATTATATGGGACAGCCGTGACTGGTAAGGTTCTCACATGCAGCGTCAGCCCTTGAGTTCTTGATTTACAAAGTAAATCGGAACATATGCTGAAAGTAAATTTGGAATGACTGATGTTCAAAAGAATTTGGAGGAAATAGTATGGATATAGCAGAGGTAAAAAATACGGCGGATAAAATAATAAAAAATATCTCCAAGGTAATTGTGGGGAAGGAGGAGCTTATAAAGCTTATGCTTACTGGAATTGCGGCAGGGGGACATGTGCTTCTCTGTGATAATCCCGGTACGGGAAAAACAATGCTTGCGAAGTCGCTTGCAAAAAGCATAGACTGTAATTTTAAACGTGTTCAGTTTACGCCCGACCTTATGCCGTCAGATATTTCCGGGTTAAATATTTTTAACCAAAAGGAAGCAGAGTTTAAGCTTATCAAGGGACCGGTATTCACAAATATTCTTCTTGCTGACGAGATAAACCGGGCAACGCCGCGGACACAGTCAAGCCTTCTTGAGGCGATGGAGGAAAAGCAGGTTACTATAGACGGGGAAACAATAAAGCTTCAGGAACCGTTTTTTGTAATCGCAACGGAAAACCCTGTTGAAACTACAGGCACCTATCCCCTTCCGGAGGCACAGCTTGACAGATTTATCATGAAGCTTTCCATGGGAAATACTACGAAAAAGCAGGAGCTAAATATAATAGACAGATTTATAGAGGAAAATCCGTTAGATACGATAAAAACAGTATGCACTGCCGAAGATATTATTGATTTAAGGAATACGGTAAAAAAAATATTTGTGCATGACTGTGTAAGGGAATATATTGTTGACATAATTATAAAAAGCAGACGCAGTGAAAAGGCTGCCTACGGTGCAAGTACAAGGGGAACGCTTGCACTTGTAAGGTGTGCGCAGGCATATAGCGCAATTTCAGGGAAAAAATATGTAGACCCTGATACGGTTAAGCGCCTTGCACCTTATGTTTTGGGACATAGAATTCAGGCTGATTCAGGATATGGTTATGGACAGAAGGACAATGAAGTGTTGAAGGAAATGATAGAGCAGGTGGAGGTGCCTGTGGAAAATTGGGAGATATAGATGCGGATAATAATAGCTGTTGCAATCGCAGTAATCATATATGTGCTGCAAAATATGCTGTACAGTAGGCTGTGGGACAGGGCGCTCAAAGTGGATATTTATTTTAGCCGTCCATATGTGGAATGTGGAGAACGGGCAAAGCTTCTTGAAGTGATAAGCAATGAAAAAAGACTTCCGCTGCCAGCTTTGCATGTAAAGTTTTCGGCTCCAAGGTCATTTGTATTTGATGATGCTGTAAATGCATCTGTTACGGATTTATATTATAGAAATGATATTTTCTCGGTTATGGCATGTCAGAAAATTACAAGAACACTGGAATTTAAGACAGAAAAAAGAGGATATTATAAGATTGAAAGTATAAATCTTACGGCAAAAAATTTATTCATGACAGGGACCTTTGCAAAAACCATGCACCCGATGGCAGCGTTTTATGTGTTTCCCAAAAAACATAATGATGTAAAATTTAACGTGCTGATGAAGGATATCATGGGAGATATTGAGACAAGGTTTTACATTGCAGAGGACCCGTATACCTTTCGGGGAATCAGGGAATACAGCAGCCAGGACACTATGAGCAGAATAAACTGGAAAGCGTCTGCGAAAATGGGAAGCCTTATGGTGAATATGTATAACCAAACCTCTTGCTGTAAAGTGAAAATAATGCTTAATCTCGATACGAATATCATGATTAAAGCTGACTATATCAAGGAGCTTTCCATAGAGCTTGCGTCCAGTGCCGCAAAATTGCTGATAGATAAAGCTATGCCTGTTATGCTTATCACAAATGGCACGGATGTATCGGGACAGGTGCTTGACGTATATTCGGAAGGAGCTTCGGAAAGCCATCTTAATACAATTGATAAGCAGCTTGCATGTATATCAGGAAATTTGGATGTAGAACATTTTATAGAGCTTGTTGACGATGAGCTTAAAAAGAAGGAAGATAATACCGCATATATCATTATATCCTCATATTATAAGCGCAATCTTATGGAACGGCTGGATAAAATGAATGTGGGCGGCATGAATGTAAATATGATAGTGCCATATTACGATATGTATATGCCTGAAGTAAGCAGGTCCTACATGTATGGCTGGGAGGTGACATTAAATGACACGTAAAATAGTATTGGTAAGAAAGCTGCTTGATTTGATTTTTGACTGCCTGTTTTCGTGGCTTTTTGTAATGTTTTCCACTGTAGTTTTTTTCAAGGCAGAAACGAGTGGATTTTTTGTGCCATGTGTCATATGGATTTATGTTACGGCTTACATCATAAGGGAGCTTGCAAAAAATGCAATTACAATTTTATTCGCACATGCAATTTTTCTTGTTCCTTTTTATTTTTTAAATATAGAGGTCCGTTACATAATTTTATTTGCAATGATAAGCTTTGTGCTTTTTTGTAAGGACTACAGCTATATAAGGGCAGGAAAAATATTAAAGCCTGTGGGTGAGGCACCGTGGTATATTTTTTTGTTCTGCTTTATATTTTTTTTGTATGGCGTATACATGAAAAGTGAGCAGTTGAAAACTGCCTCCTACATTGTGCTGGTTCTTCTTATTATAACATATCTGATAAATTTATATGTTGACGGATTAGGAAAATATCTTGGTGCAGCAAAAAATGTATCGGGCATACCGCTTAAAAATATAGCAAAAACAAATTCATTTATTGTCGGGCTTATTATGTTGCTTCTCGTTATTGTCATAGTGACAGTAAATTCGCATGATTGGAGCAGGCTTGTGGATATTATTGTAAATGGGATTGTTTCTGTCATAAAACTGATAGGTTTTGGAATACTGTTTGTATTTAATATAATAAAAATGCTGCTTATGCGCCTGCCTGTATCCAAGATAAGTGACACGATAGGAAACGAGTTGCAGGAAAGTAATTATGCGGAGCAGGGACAGGCAGTCTATGTCCTGTTAAGATTTCTGCTTGTTGCCGTCATGGCTTTTTTCTTGTTGATGCTGGTTATAAAATTTGTCCGCAAGCTTTTTGTGCGTCATAACAGGATGTCGGATATTGTTGAGGACATTTCTGTTAAGAAAAAGGAAAAGACAGAGCATGAAAAAAGGAAAGGGATATTCAGCGTTCTTTTTTCACATGAGGAAAGGGCAAGGCGAATGTATCGGGCACACATACTTGCATACAGATATGAGGTAAAGCTTAAAGAAACAAAAACCTGTCAGGACATTTGCCATGACATATATAGTGAAACAGGGGATGACGTGTCGGAGCTTACGGAAATTTATTCCGAGGTGCGATACGGTGAAAAAAGGGCTGACAGAAATGTCATAAAAAGAATGAGCAGTCTGATAGCAGGCAGCAAATAAAGAATAAGCTGAAAAATTAAAAATGCTATGATATGTATGGCAAGAGCGGCAGTTTATAGATTGAATATTTTATATTGTTGTGCTAAAATATTACAGGATAAAAAATACATTTCAGACATAAAGAGGAGTTGTGTCAAGTTTTCCCTGAAAACTTGACATGCAGCGTCAGCCCTTTGCTGAAAGCAAATTTTGGATGGGCTGACGTTCTAAGGATGGGAGGAAAATACATGAAGAAGATAGCTTATATTGCATCAGAGTGTGTGCCGTTTATCAAGACGGGAGGACTTGCAGATGTAGTCGGAACACTGCCGAAGATATTTGACAAAAAGGAATACGATGTAAGGATTATTATGCCGAACTATACATGTCTTCCTGCAAAATATAAATCAAAGATGAGGTATCTTACACATTTTCATATGGATATAGGCTGGAAGCAGCAGTATGTGGGTGTTATGTATCTCGAATACGAGGGTGTTCCTGTCTATTTTATTGACAATGAATATTTTTTCAATGGATATAATATATATGGCGATGTAAAGTGGGACATAGAAAAATTCTGTTATTTTTGTAAGGCTGCACTTTCCATCCTTCCAAGCGTGGGTTTCCAGCCGGATATCGTTCACTGCCATGACTGGCAGGCTGGACTTGTGCCTGTATACCTTAAAACAGTATTTGCGTCAAATCCATTCTACAGTGGAATGAAATCAATCATGACGATACACAACCTGCAATTTCAGGGAAGGTGGGACATAAAGACAATCAGGGAGTATTCAGGACTTCCTGACTATGTATTTACCTCTGATAAGCTTGAAATGTATAAGGATGCATGTATGTTAAAGGGTGGTCTTGTATATGCAGACAAGATAACAACTGTATCAAACACATATGCCCAGGAGATACAGTCGCCTCAGTACGGAGAGGGCTTGGACGGGCTTCTCTCTGCCAGACGTGAGTCGCTTTGGGGCATTGTAAATGGTATTGATTACCATGATTATGACCCTGCGACAGACACAAAAATATACAAGAATTATACAATTAAAAACTACAAGAAAAACAAGGTTGACAACAAGGTGCAGCTTCAGAAGCAGCTTGGTCTGCCGGAGGATAAGGGTGCATATATGATAGGCATTATATCAAGGCTTACGGATCAGAAGGGCCTTGACCTTGTAGACCGCATCATGAATGACATATGCACTGACGGAACACAGTTTGTCGTGCTTGGAACAGGTGACAGAAGATACGAGGATATGTTTAAATATTATCAGGGTATCCATCCTGCAAAGGTATCAGCCAATATTTATTATTCGGATGATTTGTCACACAAGATGTATGCGGCATGTGATGCGATGCTTGTCCCTTCAAGATTTGAGCCTTGCGGTCTTACCCAGCTTATGGCATTAAGATACGGTACGCTTCCGATTGTCCGTGAAACGGGAGGACTGAAGGATACAGTGCAGCCGTACAATGAGTTTGAGGGCAGCGGTACAGGATTTTCATTTGCAAATTATGACGCAAGGGAGCTTCTTAATACAATCAATTATTCAAAGCGGATATTCTTTGACTATAAAGAGGCATGGTATGAAATGCAGGCGAGGGCAATGCAGCAAAACTATAGCTGGAGCAACTCGGCAGAAATCTATCAGAGATTATACGACCAGGTATAAATAAAAAGGGCTGTCGCACTAAGGGTATTTATGTCATACAAAATACTCTTTCCTGTGACAGCCCGTATGTTTTATAGGAAACTTCGGTTTCTATCGGCATATGTTTTGAGGGGAAATTGCTTCTTATAAGGAGAACAGGCATGGCATTAGATGGAATTGTTATATCGGGAATTGTACATGAGTTAAAACATAATATTACAGGTGGGAAGATTTATAAGATATACCAGCCGGAAAGTGATGAAATCTGCATTGTGGTAAAAAACAAGATTCATGCAGAAGATGAACAAAAAAACATTACGAAAAGGCTTGTAATATCCGCAAATGCAAGTATTCCTCTCATTTATATGACGGAGCGGCAAAAGGAAAATCCCCTTGCCGCCCCTAATTTTTGCATGCTTTTGAGAAAGCATATCGGAAATGGAAGAATCGTGGATATAAAACAGCCCGGCATGGAGCGTATTGTTGAGATAACAATTGAGCATTTGGATGAGCTTGGAGATTTATGTACAAAAAAGCTGATTGTTGAGATAATGGGCAAGCACAGCAACATTATTTTTACGGATAGCGAGGATAATATTATAGACAGCATAAAGCATGTATCAAATCTGATAAGCTCAGTAAGGGAGGTGCTTCCGGGCAGAAAATATGTCCTTCCCCCTTCTCAGGATAAGAAAAATCCACTTGAGACAGACGTTAATTTTTTTATGAATCATGTGTTGGAAACCCCTGCTTCCGTTTCAAAGGCTATATATGCCTCGCTGACAGGAATTTCTCCTGTTGTTGCAAACGAGCTTTGCTATAGGGCAGGGATTGATGGTGCACGTTCCACTGCTTCACTTTCCATGAATGACAAGGAAAGACTGTTTAAAAGCCTTGAAACGCTCAAGCAGTGTATAGCTTACGGGGACTATTTTCCATGCATTGCATATAGGGGATATGAACCACAGGAGTTTTCGGTTATAAAGCTTACAATGTACGGTGAAGTAAAAGCGGAGGATGACTTGCAGCCTGAAGGGGACCATCTGAAAGCCTTTGGGGAAATATCTACGGTTATTGAGGAATTTTACAGAGAAAAAAGTGTTGTAACAAGAATAAAGCAGCGCTCCACTGACCTTAGAAAAATCGTTTCCAATGCCATAGAGCGTACTGCAAAAAAGTATGATTTGCAGCGTGCACAGCTTAAAGATACGGAAAAAAGGGATAAATATAAGGTATACGGAGAGCTTATCACAGCATATGGCTACAGTGCAAAGCCGGGCGATAAGGCGCTTGTTTGTGAAAATTATTATACAGGACAGGAGATAACCATACCCCTTGACCCTGACAGCCCTGCGATGGAAACAGGGAAAAGGTATTTTGAAAAATACAATAAAATGAAACGAACCTATGAGGCTTTAACTGAGCTTACAAAAAGCACAAAGGAGGAGCTTGACTATCTTCTGTCAGTGAAAAACAGCCTTTCCATTGCCGTCTCCGAGGCAGATCTTTCAGACATAAAAAAGGAGCTTGCGGAGAGCGGATATATGAAACGTAAGCAGGGAAAGGAAAAAAATAAAAATGAGGCGAAAAGCAAGCCGCTCCACTATATTTCAAAGGATGGCTTTCATATATATGTGGGAAAGAATAATTTTCAAAATGACGAGCTTACATTTAAGCTTGCGTCGGGAACTGATATGTGGTTTCATGCGAAAAAAATTCCGGGCTCCCACGTTATCGTAAAAGCTGAGGGGGCAGAGGAGCTTCCTGATTCAACCTATGAGGAAGCGGCAAGGCTTGCCGCCTTTTATTCAGAGGGAAAGACAAATCCTAAGGTTGATGTTGACTACACAAGGCGGAAGAATATAAAAAAGCCGCCAAAGTCCAAGCCGGGCTTTGTCATATACCATACGAATTATTCCATGACAATAGAGCCTGACATTCATGGGATAAAAGCGCTTGAACCGTGAATATAACTGTGCCCTTTTGACTTGCATTTTACATGCAGATGTATTATAATTTTAAGGTGTGTGTTGTTGACCGAAATTCAGATTGTAGCATAAGTTCGGGCAGTCGATACGCCTTACTTGAAAAGAGATGGGTAAAACGCACAATATCGAAAATATAGTTTTGCCAGTACGATACTTTAGATAGAAAAAGGTGACACAGTTGATAAAGAGTATGACAGGCTTCGGCAGAGGCGAGATAATAAATGCAGAAAGAAAAATTGTTGTGGAGCTTAAGGCAGTAAACCACAGATATTGCGACATGAATATAAAGCTGCCAAAAAAACTGTTTTTCCTCGAAGCGTCAATACGAAATTTTCTCAAGGATTACATTGAAAGAGGAAAGGTTGATGTTTTTATTACCTATGAGGATTATACAGAGTCAAATGTCTGTGTAAAATACAATAGGGAGATAGCGGCGGAATATGTGGGTTACCTGAAAGAGATGGCGGAGGAGTTTGGGCTTGAAGCCGACTTAAAGGCGGCTTCCGTAGGAAGATTTCCTGAGGTGTTTTCCTTGGAGGAGCGTGAGAAAAATCAAGAGCTTATATGGGAGCATTTAAAGGAAGCTCTTGAGAAGGCAGTTGCCAAGTTTGTTGAAACACGTATTACCGAAGGAGAGCATTTGAAAGAGGATTTGCTAAGTAAGCTTGATGACATGACAGGCTTTGTGTCTGTCATTGAAGAAAATTCACCAAAGCTGATTGAGGAGTACAAGGAAAAGCTTACCGAAAAGGTTGCCGAGCTTATGGCAAATAACCAGATTGACAGCCAGAGGATAGCGGCAGAGGTTACGCTTTATGCAGACAAAATATGCATAGACGAGGAAATTGTCAGGCTGAAAAGCCACATAACAAAAACACGGGATATACTGATAAGTGGCGGCTCGGTTGGAAGAAAGCTTGACTTTATTGCCCAGGAGATGAACAGGGAAGCCAATACAATTTTAAGCAAATCAAATTCATTACAAATATCTGATATTGGAATTGATCTTAAAACTGACATTGAAAAGGTAAGAGAACAGATACAGAATATAGAATAGGTGGTGCAATATGGATAAAGGATTTCTGATTGTCATATCCGGCTTTTCGGGAGCAGGAAAAGGAACGGTTGTAAAAAAGCTGGTAGAAAAATACGGCTACAGCCTTTCCATATCCGCAACGACAAGAGCCCCGAGAGAAGGCGAGGAAAACGGACGAGAATATTATTTTAAAACTGAGGCGGAATTTCAAAATCTCATAGATTATAACGGCTTTATCGAGTGGGCACAGTATGTTGACAATTATTACGGCACGCCGAGAAAATTCGTTGAAAAGGAAATGGCAGAGGGACGAGACGTTATACTTGAGATAGAGGTTCAGGGTGCCATGAATGTAAAGCAGCAATATCCTGACTCCATTCATATATTTGTATCTGCCCCTGATGTGAAAAGCCTTAGGTCGAGACTTGAGGAGCGTGGTACGGAGAGTGAGGCTGTCATTGCAAAACGGCTGAAAAGAGCCTCTGAGGAAGCAGACGACATGCAGGAATATGATTACATAGTAATAAACGACGACATTGAAAGCTGCGTTGATACTATCAATTCAATTATTGTAAGCAATAAATGCCTTAAAAATAACAATTTGGGCTTTATGGAAAATATTAAACGAGAGCTGAAGGCTCTTTAGAGTTGTGTTAAGTTTTCAAAGAAAACTTAACATGTAGTATGTTTGGTGGCAAAGCCGCCAGACACAGGTCAGCCCATGAGTTCTCGATTTACAAAGTAAATCGGAACATATGCTGAAAGCAAATTTTAAATGGGCTGACGTTCCAAGAAAGGAGGATAAATTAATGTTACATCCATCATATACGGATTTAATGGAAGTTGTAAACAGCGAGGTCGAGCCTGGCGAGCAGCCTGTTGTACAGAGCAGATACTCAATTGTAATGGCAACGTCAAAGCGGGCAAGGGAGATAATAGCAGGTCAGGAGCCTTTGGTTGACGGTGTTGGAAAAAAGCCTTTATCAATAGCTGTTGAGGAGCTTTACAACGGAAAGGTTAAAATTGTTGGAGATGAAGATTGAAAAAGCATGGACAACAATGGCTTTATATAAGTAGTTATATCAGGCTGTCACAATAGTTTATGAGACAGCCTGTTTCTTTATTTTTTCTTGGAGGGGTATCAATGAAATTATCTGTATTGGTAGAGGGCTTGGAATACGAGCTTTTATGTGGAAGTCTTGACACGGAGGTAAACGATATACAAAATGACTCCAGACATGTTGAATGTGGGGATTTATTTTTCTGCATTTCAGGCGCTAAGACGGACGGACACAGCTATGCTGACGGCGTTATGGAAAAAGGGGCGTCTGTTCTTGTGGTGGAAAAGGAAATAAATTATGCCTCATATGATGTAACTGTCATAAAGGTAAAAAGCTCCAGATATGCAATGGGGGTTATAAGCTCAAAATTTTATGGCGAGCCGTCAAAAAAGCTTACCGTTATAGGAATTACGGGAACAAAAGGAAAGACCACCACTACCTACATGATACGTGAAATGCTTGAGGCGGCAGGAAAGAAAACCGGACTTATCGGAACGATTGAGATTATAGACGGAAAAAACCACATTCACGCAAAAAATACTACGCCTGAATCAATAGAGCTGCACAGAATACTTCGGGATATGGTAAATAACGGCCTTAGGTTTGTTGTCATGGAGGTTTCCTCCCAAGGGCTTATGCTTGACCGTGTTGCGGGCGTTTGGTTTGATTATGCAATATACACAAATCTTTCAAAGGACCATATTGGACCAAATGAACATAAAAGCTTTGAAGAATACAGGATGTGGAAGGCAAAGCTTTTTACCATGTGCAAGACAGGGATTATAAATGTGGACGATGCACATGCTGATTACATAATCGGGGAATCAAATTGCGATATTGTAACCTACGGAATGAATCAGGATGCTGACTATAAGGCGGAGCAATTTATGCTTTACAGGGAGGGCGGCGTGCTTGGAATAAGCTATGAGCTTTTGGGAAAGCTTACAGGACATATAGACGTTGACCTGCCGGGAGAGTTTTCTGTACATAATTCATTGGCGGCAATCGCCATTGCACACCTTGCAGGCGTTTCGTTTGATGATATAAAGACCATATTGAAAACGGTAAAAATCAGGGGAAGGGTTGAGATGATTCCAATATCGGACAAATTTACCCTTATGATAGATTATGCACATAATGCAATGGCACTTGAAAGTCTCCTGATGGCGCTTAAGGACTACAGCCCCAAAAGGCTTGTGTCCGTGTTTGGATGCGGGGGAGACCGTTCAAGGGATAGGCGCTTTGAGATGGGAGAGGTGTCGGGCAATCTTGCAGATTTTACCATTATTACAAGTGACAATCCGAGGACGGAAGAACCGCAGGCAATACTGGATGACATCAAAACGGGCATTGAAAAAACCGACGGCGCATACATAGACATTCTTGACAGAAAAGAGGCAATGAGATATGCCATCATGAATGCCGAGGAGGGTGATGTCATTGTATTTGCAGGCAAGGGACATGAGGATTATCAGGAAATAAACGGTGTAAAATACCATATGGATGAAAGAGATTTAATCAGGGAAATACTGGAGGAAGAAGATGTCACAAAAATATGCGGATATAATAATAGATATTTCCCATTATGCAATTGATAAGACATTTCAGTATATGATCCCCAAGGAGCTTGAGGAGGATGTAACCGTTGGAATACAGGTTGTGGTCCCCTTCGGTCAGGGTAACAGAAGCAGAAAGGGATATGTCATACAGATAACCGAAAAGCCTGAATACGATATTGCCAAAATGAAGGAAATT
Organism: Clostridium sp.; assembly: GCA_023664775.1. GTDB lineage: Bacteria > Bacillota > Clostridia > Lachnospirales > Lachnospiraceae > Coprococcus_C. The sequence continues at coordinate 149,509 of JAMPEW010000001.1, forward strand.
ATTGGCGTCGTGAGCAAAAGTATTCCCATTGAGGGAAAGCTGATACAGCTTGCGGCATGGATGAAGGAAAAATACGGCACAACAATGATAAACTGTCTGCTTACCGTTATGCCTGTAAAAGAACGGATAAGAAAGGTTGAGCCGAAACTGAAGGCTGAGGACTATGTTGTGGATGATTCCGGCATAACAAGTCTTTCAAAGGAGCAGGAAAAACTGGTAGAAGAATTTTCCACCGACATTGATAACGGCTGCACAAATACCTATCTTCTTCATGGTATTACGGGAAGCGGAAAAACCTTCGTTTATATTAATTGTATCAAGAAGATGACTGACCTTGGCAGGCAGGCTATCGTGCTTGTTCCGGAAATTGCCCTTACCTACCAGAATGTTGCACGATTCAAACAGCATTTTAAAGACAGGGTTGCCGTCATAAATTCAAAGCAGAGCAAGGGCGAAAAATACAGGGAATTTGAGCGGGCAAGAAATGGTGAGGTTGATGTTGTAATAGGGCCGCGCTCGGCACTTTTTGCTCCATGCCGTGATTTGGGGCTGATTGTGATTGATGAGGAGCATGACAGCGCATATAAGAGCGACCAGTCCCCAAGATACCATGCAAGGGAGGTTGCTTTAGAACGGGCAAGGCTTGAGCAGGCGGCTGTCATACTTGGCTCTGCAACGCCGTCTCTTGAAAGCTATCAGAATGCACGTCTTGGACGTTATAAGCTTTGGACGCTGGATAAGAGACCGGGCGGCGGGGAGCTTGCCGAGGTTCAGGTTGTGGACATGCGCAAGGAGCTTCGCCTTGGAAACAGAAGCATCATAAGCCTTGCATTAAAAAATGCAATAGAAGAAAGACTAGGGAAAAAAGAGCAGATTATGCTTTTTTTGAACAGGAGGGGCTATAATAGCTTTCTGTCCTGCCGGCAGTGTGGGGAGGCTGTAAAATGTCCGAAATGTGATATGACCTTATCCCTTCATAATGTTGACAAAAAAACAGGACGGCTTGGCAGGGGAACTGCCACAGGCGGTATTATGGTATGTCATTACTGCGGTTATCAGACACAGCAGCCCAATCAGTGTCCAAGCTGCTTGTCGAAAATGATTGGCGGCTTTGGAACGGGAACCGAGAAGGTTGAGGAGGAAATATTAAGATTATTTCCTAATGTAAAAACAACGAGAATGGACAGGGACACAACGACAAAAAAAGAAGCCTTCCAAAAAATTCTGGAAGAATTTAAAAGCGGCGAGGCTGACATACTCATAGGAACGCAAATGATTGTCAAGGGGCATGATTTTGAAAATGTAACGCTTGTCGGGGTTGTCGCGGCGGATATTTCCCTTTTTGCCAATGACTACAGGGCAGGGGAGAGAACCTTTGATTTGATTACACAGGCAGCAGGCAGGGCAGGTCGTGGAGATAAAAAAGGACAGGTGATTATACAGACCTATCAGCCTGAGCATTATGCAATCGCTGCGGCGGCAAAGCAAAGCTATGAGGATTTTTTTAATATGGAGATGGCATACAGGAGGCTGTTATCCTATCCTCCTGAGGCTGTTATGGCAGTAGTGCTTTTTGTATCTCCTGATTATGAGGCTGCAACAAAAGCGGCGGAGGAGCTTTGCAAAGGCTTAAAAAATATTGTACGGTCTAAGGACATACGGATTATCGGACCGGGAGACGCCACAATCGGTAAAATAAATTCCCTGTACAGAAAGGTGCTATACATAAAGTCAAAGGCACCTGAGGAATTTGTTGCACTAAGAACTTTTATTGAGGATTTTGAGATGGACAATGTAAGCGTTATGCTTGATATCAATCCGATGAATATGTATTAATTGTAGGTTGAGGGAGGTAAAGAATATGGCAATTAGAAAAATCAGGGTAGACGGTGATGAGGTTCTTAGAAAGACCTGCAAGCCTGTTGAGAAAATGACACCAAGAATACAGACATTGATAGACGATATGTTTGATACAATGTACGAGGCAAACGGTGTAGGACTTGCTGCGCCTCAGGTGGGCATACTAAAAAGGATAGTTGTAATAGATGTATGTGATGGTGATGCCTACTGTCTCATAAATCCTGAAATAATTTCCAGTGACGGAGAGCAGGAGGGTGACGAGGGCTGTCTTTCGCTTCCTGGTCTTGTTGGAAAGGTAGTAAGACCAAACCACGTTATATGTAAGGCATTGGACCGTGATATGAATGAGATTACCGTTGAAGGAGAGGGGCTTCTTGCACGTGCCATATGCCATGAGCTTGACCATTTGGATGGAGTGCTTTATAAGGATTTAACAGTGGATGGACTTTACAGCGTGGAACCACCTGAAAAGGAAAAATAGGGGTTCAAATAAGGAGGTGGCTTAACATGAAAATCATTTATATGGGTACTCCTGCGTTTGCCGTTCGTGCACTTAACGCATTGATAGAGGGAGGACACGAAATTGCGGCGGTGATTACCCAGCCTGACAAGGCAAAGGGAAGAAGCAAGGCACTTGTGCCTACGCCTGTAAAGGAAACGGCGCTTAAACATGGCATTGCCGTTTATCAGCCGGAAAGGGTAAAAGATGCGCAAATGGTTGAAAAGATAAAGGACATTGCGCCTGACGTTATCGTTGTTGCAGCCTACGGACAAATACTGCCGGAGAGCATTCTAAATATTCCAAGGTACGGCTGTATCAATATTCATGCCTCACTGCTTCCGAAATACAGAGGTGCTGCACCGATAGAGTGGGCGATTATAGACGGCGAGGAGATAACCGGCGTCACGACAATGTATATGGAAAAAGGACTTGATACCGGAGATATAATAGAAACGGCAGAGGTAAAAATAGAAGATACAGATACAGGCGAAAGCCTGCGTGATAAGCTTGCCGAAAAAGGGGCAGAGCTTATTCTTTCAACCCTTAGGGCATTGGAGGATGGTACTGCCAAACGGGTCAGGCAGGAGGATGCGAAAAGCTGTTATGCAAAAATGCTCACAAAGGAGCTTGGAAATATTGATTTTGGCGAATCGGCACGTAAGCTTGAAAGACTCATAAGAGGTCTTAACCCGTGGCCCTGTGCATACACGAAAATTGACGGAAAAACAGTCAAGCTGTATGGTGCGTCAGTGAAGGAAATGGACGTGCATATGCACATGCCGGGGGAGATAATAGAAATAACAAGGAAAAGCTTTACGGTAGCCTGCGGCAAAGACGCGCTTGTAATTAAAAAGCTGCAGCCTGAGGGGAAAAAACCGATGGACACGGCAGCATATTTAAATGGAAACACCCTTGCCGTAGGAGATAAATTAGGTTAAAGGACAACGCCGAACCATGAGCTATCGATTTACTTCGTAAATCGGAGCATATTGCGAAGCAAAATCAGGCTGCGGCGATGTTTAGTAGACAGAGGTAAAAATATGACAAATGCAAGAGATGTTGTTCTAAGCATTCTTTTAGATATAGAAGGAAACAATACATTTTCCAATATAGCAATTGCAAAGGCATTAAAAAAGCATCAATTTGAGGCGAAGGCGGAGCGGGCATTTATTACTAGGCTTGCCGAGGGGGTTACGGAGACAAAAATAAAGCTGGATTATATCATTGACAGCTTTTCAAAAACCCCTTCCGAAAAATGCAAGCCGCTGATACGCTCGCTGCTCAGGATGGGCGTTTATCAAATTATGTACATGGATGCGGTGCCTGACAGCGCCGTGTGCAATGAAGCGGTAAAGCTTGCAAAAAAACATAACTTTGGAAGTCTTGGCGGCTTTGTGAATGGCGTGCTTAGAGCAGTGGCGAGAAATAAGGATAATGTTACAATGCCTGACAAGGAAAATATGCCGGCATATTTGTCGGTAAATTACTCCGTACCTGAATGGCTTTGCAAAAAGATAATGGATGATTATGGAAACCAGGGCGAAACAATAATAGCCGCATCCTTTGTGGAAAGAAAAACTACTTTGCGGGTGAATACGCTGAAAACAACGAAAGAAAAGCTCAAGGAATACATAAGGGAAGAAAATAGGAAAAGAAGAAATAATAAAGCCGACAACTGTGTAACTGATATCGTCTTGGAGGATGGATTTTATGATGAAAATGCACTGCTTGTAAGCGGGTATGATTTTATAAGAAGCATGCCGGGCTACAGGCAGGGGCTCTTTTTTATTCAGGATGAAAGCTCCATGTGTGCCATAAAGGCGGCAGGAATAAAGCCGGGTCAGACCGTGGTGGATGTATGTGCCGCTCCGGGTGGAAAAACCTTAAATGCAGCCTGTTATATGGAGGGAAAGGGCAGCCTGTATGCTAGGGACATATCTGAGGAAAAGCTTAGCCTTATAGAGGAAAATGTACAAAGGCTGGATATGCAGGACATTGTCAGCATGGAAAAATGGGATGCAAAAAAGATTGATGAAGGGCTTGTCCGAAAAGCTGACGTGGTAATTGCAGACCTTCCCTGCTCGGGGCTTGGCATTATGGGAAGAAAAAATGATATAAAATATAGGATAACAAAAGAACAGCTTGATGCGCTTATAAAGCTTCAAAGGGATATACTTTCGAGTGTGAAGCAGTATGTAAAAAAGGGCGGTGTGCTTTTATATTCAACCTGTACAATCAATCCACAGGAAAATAAAGAAAATACAAGGTGGTTTCTTGAAAATAATAAAGAGTTTAGCCTGCGGGATGAAAGACAACTGCTTCAGGGCGTGGATAAATGTGACGGGTTTTATTATGCCGTGATGGAAAGAGGATAAGTGATGGACATAAAATCAATGTATATGGAAGAACTGAATGAGTGGACAAAGGATAAAGGACTTCCAAAATTCCGTGCGAAGCAGATTTATAAGTGGGTGCATGAAAAATATGTGGCATCTACGGATGATATGACGAATCTTCCAAAGGATTTAAGAAGGCTTATGGATGAGGAGGGCTTTGTAAGAATTACAGAGCGTGCAAGGCAGGCATCAAAAAAGGACAAAACGGTAAAATATCTCTATGAGCTTTCAGACGGACAGATGATAGAAACCGTGTTTATGAAATATGATTACGGAAACTCCATATGCATATCCTCGCAGGCAGGGTGCAGGATGGGGTGCAGCTTTTGTGCCTCCACAATCGGAGGCCTTGTAAGAAATCTTACGGCGTCCGAGATGTTAGAACAGGTATATGCCACAATGAGAAAAGAGGGGGAGCGGATATCCAATATCGTTATCATGGGAACGGGAGAGCCTCTTGATAATTATGAAAATGTCGTAAGATTTATAAAAATAATTTCAGATGAAAACGGATATAACATAAGCCAGAGAAACATAACCTTGTCAAGCTGCGGCATTGTGCCGATGATAAAAAAACTGGCAGACGAAATGCTTACGATTACATTTGCACTGTCACTGCATGCCGCAACAGATGAGGATAGAAAAAAACTTATGCCGATTGCAAATCAATATACCATTGCCGAGACAATAGACGCCTGCAACTATTATTTTGAAAAAACGGGAAGAAGAATAACCTTTGAATATAGTCTTGTTAAGGGAGAAAACGACAGCGAAAAGCAGGCAAAGGAGCTTGCAAAGCTGCTTGCAGGCATGAATTGTCATGTTAATTTAATCCCGATAAACCCCATAAATGAAAGGAATTACTCGAAAAGCGACGATAATTCTGTCGAAAAATTCAAATTTACTCTTGAAAAAAACTCAATTAATGTTACTATAAGAAAGAGTGTGGGTAGTGATATTGATGCTGCCTGCGGTCAGCTAAGAAGAAAGTATAACGAATATAATCAGGAGGAAGCTGATGAAATCATGCGGAAAAACTGATACTGGAAATAAGAGAAGCAACAATCAGGACAGTATATTTTTTTGTGATAAGCCTGTGGGACCGCTGCCGAATCTTTACATAGTTGCCGACGGCATGGGTGGACACAGGGCAGGTGACCGTGCTTCACGCATGGCTATAGATATATCTGTGGATTTTATAAGGGAGTCCACACTGGAAAACCCTATTGCCATATTAAAAAGAGCCATGATATATGCCAACAATGAGATTTACAAAATGGCAAGCAAGGATCCCGACTTAAAAGGCATGGGTACAACAATGGTTGCCGCTGTTGCCATGGACGGCAAATTATATGTTGCCAATATAGGAGACAGCAGGCTTTATTCCATAGAAAATGACATAAAGCAGATTACCATGGATCACTCCCTTGTTGAGGAGATGATACGAAGCGGAGAGCTTGAGCGGAAAAAAGGAAGAAATCATCCTGAAAAAAATATTATCACGAAGGCAATGGGCTCCAAGGAGGAGGTTATGCCTGACTTTTTTGAGGTAGAGATTCATTCGGGCGAGAAGTTCCTGCTTTGCTCGGACGGACTTTCCAATATGGTTGAGGATGATGAAATTAGGGATATTATAGTGGATAATGTCAGATTAGATGACACCGCAGAGGCATTAATTGACAGGGCAAATTATTATGGTGGTACGGATAATATATCCGTAGTAATCATATCCGAATAAATAATAAGCGATAAGCCCCCTTATGGGGTTTCAATAAGAAAGGTGTAAAAAGTATGTTAAAACCGGGAATGATGTTATGTGACAGATATGAGATTCTTGACGTTGTAGGCGCAGGCGGAATGTCTATCGTATACAAGGCAAGATGTCACAGATTAAATAGAAATGTAGCTATAAAGGTGCTAAAGCCTGAATTTAGCAACGACAAAAATTTTGTCACAAAATTCAGAATTGAGGCGCAGGCATCGGCTGGACTTACCCATCCTAACATTGTAAATGTATATGATGTGTACGACGATGACGGCATGTATTTTATTGTCATGGAGCTTGTGGACGGAATTACCTTAAAGGATTATATTGACCAAAACGGCAGACTGTCCATGGATAAGGCAATAGATTTTTCAATTCAGATAGCCGCAGGTCTTGAGGCCGCCCACGAAAGCCACATTATACACAGGGATATTAAGCCGCAGAATATTATTGTGGCAAAGAATGGCAACATAAAGGTTACTGATTTTGGTATCGCAAAGGCGGCTTCACCAAACACCCTTACCTCAGGTGCAATGGGAAGCGTGCATTACATTTCTCCTGAGCAGGCAAGAGGCGGCTACAGTGATGAGCGAAGTGATATTTATTCCCTTGGCATTACCATGTATGAGATGGTGACAGGCAGGGTTCCTTTTGATGGGGACAACAATGTGTCTATTGCACTGATGCATATTCAAAATGACATGATTCCGCCGAGACAGTATTATCCGGATATATATTCCAGCTTTGAAAAGGTGATATTAAAGGCAACGCAGAAAAAGCCTGAGCGCAGGTATCTTACTGCAAGCGCTCTGATTGCTGATTTAAGGAGAGTACAGAATAATCCGAATATCGATATCGTTGTGGCACCTACCGCTGTCACAAACAGTCCGACACAGGAGTGGACGAAGGAGGATGTACAGGCAATTAGGGATGGCAGCACCCAAATGGAGGATACAGGCGATATGTACCAGAGCAATACGCCTCTTTCAAATGAGATGGGTGAGCTGAAATCCATACAGACAATATCCACAATCCCGGTAAACAATTCACGTCTTAATCAGCTTCTTTCCGAGGAGGATGACTGGGAGGACGAGGAGGATGAGGAAGCATATGTTCCGCCTGTAAGAACCGGCAGCATAAAGAAGGTTCAGGATAATGATGATGACGATGATGATTACGATGACGAGGGCGACATGGACCCTAAGCTTAGAAAAGCAGTGATTGCAGCAGGAATTGCAACGGCGGTTATCATTGCCATCGTTATTATGGTAGTGCTTGGAAGATTTATGGGTTGGTTCAAGTTCGGTGATAAGAAGAACGATACAAAGTCAAAAAGTGAATCTGAACAGGTAGAGGATCTTGTAATGATTGATGTTACAGGCGTTTCGGAAAATGCAGCACTTAAGATGCTTGACAGAGAGGGCTTTACAAACGTAAAGGTAGTTGAGGAAGAAAATCAGGAAACGCAGGAAGGATATGTTTTCGAACAGAGCATAAAGGAAAACGAGGTTATTCCGGCAGATACCGAGATTATACTGAAGGTAAGCAAGGGAGCTGAGGAAACTGAGGTTCCAAATGTTGTAGGCTATACGGATGAACAGGCAGTTAAGGTTTTAACTGAGGGAGATAATTTTGAGGTGGCACATGCTTATGATTACAGTGATGACATTGAGGAGGACAGGGTAATCAAGCAGGACCCGGCAGCAGGAACAAAGGCACCGAAGGGAACAAAGGTTACAATTACCATAAGCAACGGAAGTCAGGTAAAGGAGGTTTCGGCACCGAATCTTCAGGGACTGAATGAGTCCCAGGCTGTCAATACCCTTACGGACTTGAAGCTTTCTGTTGGAACAATAAAGCATGAGTACAGTGATACGGTTCCTGAGGGACAGGTAATCAGACAGGACATCACAGGCGGAACAACACTGAAGGAGGGCGACACAATTGGCTTTACCATAAGTGACGGACCGGAGCCTAAGGCAGTAACATATACGGCTCAGATAAATGGAGCAGTTACATGCAGTGACCCTGCGTTAGACGGTCAGGCAGTTACAATACAGTTATATTATAATGGCTCAAATGTTGGTTCAAGAACGGAAACGGTTATGAACGGAACAAGCTACAATATTACGGCTACAATTCCTAATCTTTCACAGAAGGATTCCTCTGCCAGCGCAAGTGTTGTATGTATAGACGGCGCTGGAAATGATGTAACCTCAGCGTTTCCTGTGACAACACCGATTACGGTATCCTACACGGAAGAATAATATGCAGGGTAAGATAATAAAAGGTGTAGGTGGATTTTACTATGTCCGCCTGCACCATGCTATAAATAATAATTTATACGAATGTAAGGCGAAGGGCATATTCAGAAACAAAAATATAAAGCCGTCCGTAGGGGATGATGTCGAGATAGACATAACCGATGAAAAAGCGCTTACAGGAAATATAACCGCAGTACACGAAAGAAAAAACACGCTTATAAGACCGGCTGTGACGAATGTGGATCAGGCGGTAATTATTTTTGCCTTATGTGAACCTGAGCCTAATTTTAATCTTTTGGACAGATTTCTTATTATGATGGCGGTGCAGGACGTTTCAACCGTTATATGCCTGAATAAATCCGATTTAAAGAATGAGGAATATACAGATAAAATAAAAAACATATATGGGCAGGCAGGCTATGATGTTATTATATGCTCCACATATAATATGCTTGGCATTGACAGCTTAAAGAAAATTATAGATAATAAAACAACTGTGCTTGCAGGACCATCAGGTGTAGGTAAATCCTCCATACTAAACAGCTTAAAGCCTGAAGCTGAGGCGAAAACAGGTGATTTAAGTGAAAAGATTAAAAGAGGAAAACATACGACAAGACATTCGGAGCTTATATGCATAAAGGATGGCACATACATCATGGATACACCCGGCTTTAGCTCATTGTATATCCCTGACATAGGGGAGGAAGAACTGAAAGATTATTACAGCGAATTTTCCGCATACAGTTCGGGCTGCAAATATAACGGCTGCCTTCACATAAACGAGCCGGACTGTAAGGTTAAGCTTGCACTTGAAAATGGCATATCAAGGCTTCGGTATGATAATTATGTACAGCTTTACAATGAAATAAAAAACAGGAGGAAATGGTAAATGAATATTCTTTCCCCGTCACTTTTGTCGGTGGACTTTTCCAATGCGGCAAAGGAAATTGACATAGTAACAGGCGCAGGGGCAGGGTGGCTTCATCTTGACGTTATGGATGGCTGCTTTGTTCCGAACATATCATTTGGCGCTCCTGTCATAAAATGCTTCAGAGGGGCAACGGATGCATTTTTCGATACCCATCTTATGATTGATGAGCCAATAAGATATATCGATGATTTTGTGTCGGCAGGCTCAGATTTGATAACGGTACATTATGAGGCATGTAAGGACATAGAAAAGACAATAGACTATATAAAAAGCAAGTCGATTAAAGTGGGAGTTGCCATAAAGCCAAAAACGCCTGTAAAGGAAATAGAGAGGCTTATTCCCGATATCGATATGGCACTTGTGATGAGTGTGGAGCCGGGGTTTGGCGGACAGGAGTTTATGCCCGTGGCACTGGAAAAAATAAAACAGGTAAAAGAAATATGTACAAGACTTGGAAGGGATATCTACATTCAGGTGGACGGTGGAGTCAATACTGACAATGCAGGACTTGCAGTATCAGCAGGCGCAAATGTCATTGTTGCAGGCTCGGCCGTATTTAAAAATGACATAGCGGCAAACGTAAGGTGCTTAAATGAAATCATTAATTCCTGAAGCAGTAAGGTGAAGCAATGGACAGGGAAATATTAGTCGTATCAGGCGGATATACAGACCTTGATTTTCTTCGGCATGTAATTGATGAAAAAGAAAGATATATCATAGGCGTTGACAGGGGACTTGAAGGACTTGATGCCCTTGGCATAAAGGCAGATTTGGCAGTGGGGGATTTTGATTCTGCACCGCAGCATATAAAGGATTTATATAATGGGGAACATATTATTAAGCTGAATCCCCAAAAGGACTATACTGACACGCATGTGGCAGTGATGGAAGCGCTAGGGAAAAACCCCAAGGCAATTATTATGGTTGGCGCAACAGGTGGAAGACTGGATCATATGCTTGCAAATTTAAACCTGCTTTCCATTTGCACAAGCAAAAATATACAGGCTTTTATGTTAGATACAAAAAATAAAATAAGAATTATTGACAGACCCGTATCAATAAAAAAAATATGCCAATATGGAGCTTATGTTTCGCTTATCCCATTTACGGATAAGGTGACGGGGGTTACTCTTGATGGCTTTAAATATAAACTGACAGATAAAACGCTTGTCAGAAATGAAACAATAGGAATCAGTAATGAAATAGAGAGGGAGGAAGGCTTTATCACCTTTGAAAGCGGCGCGCTTATGGTGATAGAGTCAAAGGATTAACATGACAGTATGGGTTTTGGTGGCATTTGCCTGCTATATGCTCGGCATGATAATAATAGGAGCGGCAAATGCAAAGAAAAATAAAAATGCAGACGATTACTTTTTGGGCGGCAGAAATCTCGGCGGCTGGGTTGCGGCGCTTTCCGCACAGGCGTCAGATATGAGCGGATGGCTTTTAATGGGACTGCCAGGAGCTGTATATGCCTTTGGTGCAAATCAGGCATGGATTGCAATCGGACTTTTCATAGGTACGGTTTTAAACTGGCTTTTTATATCGGGCAGACTTAGAAGATACACCATAAAGGCAGGCAATGCCATGACGATTCCTGAGTATTTGAGCAACCGCTTCAGGGATAACAAAAATATTTTAAAGGCAATCTCATCAATTGTTATTGTTGTATTTTTCCTTGTGTATACTGCATCTGCATTTGCGGCAGGAGGAAAGCTTTTTGCCTCCATCACAAAGATGGATTATCATCAGGCGCTTACGCTTGGTGCGGTTGTTATATTGATTTATACGTTTCTTGGTGGCTTCTTAGCCGTATGTACAACAGATTTTATTCAGGGAACGCTTATGCTTGTGGGTATACTTACCGTTCCTATCGTAGCAGTCATGGTAATGGGAAGCGGACACATTATACCAAATCTTGTGGACAGCGGTCTTACGGTAAGTGCTAAGGACTTTTTAAACATTTTTTATGAAAATGGAGAGCCGATAAAGGCAACCAGCATTGCCTCACAGCTTGCATGGGGACTTGGCTACTGCGGTATGCCTCACATTCTCGTAAGATTTATGGCGATAAGAGATGAGAAGGAGCTTGGTAAGTCCCGTAAGGTTGCAATCGTGTGGGTGCTTCTTTCACTTGCAGTAGCATGTATCATAGGTGTTATTGGAAGGGCGTATCTGTTCCCTACAGTGCTTTCCACTGTCGGAAATGAAAATGAAAATGTTTTTATTGAGATGATTAAAAAGCTGTTTATGAGTGATTTGACGCTTCCGTTTATCGGTGGCATCCTTCTGTGTGGAATACTTGCGGCAATCATGTCAACGGCTGACTCTCAGCTTTTGGTTGCCTCATCATCGGTTGCAAAGGATTTATGTAAGGGTGTATTCTTTAAAAAGCTGAATGATAAGCAGGTGCTTATCATTGCGAGAGTGACGGTTGTAATTGTAGCAGTGCTGGCTTATCTCATTGCATGGAACCCTGATTCAAGTATTATGGGGCTTGTTTCTGATGCATGGGCAGGACTTGGAAGTGCATTTGGACCTGCAATTTTAATGTCTCTTTATTGGAAAAGGACAAATATTGCAGGAGCTGCGGCAGGTATGCTGAGTGGCGGTGTAACTGTAATTGTGTGGGATTATATAAAGCTGATTAAGGAAACTGTTGTGGACGAAGCTACGGGAATGGAAGTGATTGTAAAGCAGACCCTTGCTGACAGCACAGGTATTTATTCCCTGCTTGTAGGATTTTTTATAAGCCTTGTATTTATTGTATTGTTTAGCCTTATTACAAAGCCGGTGTCACAGGACGTAATAGATGAATTTGAGGCAGTGAAAAATAATAATATAGAATAAAACAAAAGTGCCGGGAAACGTAACCGGCACTTTTACTGTGTATAAACTTAAAGAGAGGATTTATGAAAAACTATAGTTATAATATAAATCAAAAATGTGAACAAATTATGACTAGAATAACAACATTATGTAAAGAAGTAAGAAAATGATTATTAACATTTTAGCTGTGGGCAATGTAAAGGAAAGCTATTATAGGGAAAAAATAGATGAATATGCTGCCCAAATAAAAAAGAAAATGGAGATAAGGCTTATCACTGTAAATGACTGTCCGATTCCCAAGGGAGCAGGCGAACGCATAAATGAAAAAATCAAGCAAAAGGAGGGGCAGGACCTATTATCCCATATTGGAAGCAGGGATTATGTTGTTGCCTTATGTATAGAAGGAAAAGCACTCGATGAAGGAGATTTTTCCTCCTTTGTAAGATGTGCAAAGGATAAAATGAGCAGCGCACTTACCTTTGTTATAGGAGGTTCCTTAGGCTTGCATGAAGCTGTGGTAAAAAGAGCAGATTTTAAGCTTAGCTTTTCGCCTATGACATTTCCGCATCAGCTTATGCGTGTTATGCTGTTGGAGCGCTTGAAGGCGGCTATTTGTGATAGGTAATGTTATTTAAAATGGTGAAGGCACGGTAAAGCTGTTCCGTCAGTGCAACAAGCACAAGCTGGTTGTCCATATCCATATATGAGATGCCGAAATCAAAATTGCTGTTGGCATAAGAATAGCTGTTTGAAATGATAAGCTCAATTCTTGAATAGCCTGTTACACAGATAGCATTTATTTTTTCAGCCATGTATGTGGATGATATAAGCGCATGGGAGGGGTTGACATTTATAATGTAGGAGCCTGCCTGAAGGGGAATATTTTGAATATCCCTGTGCGTGCTTATTTTAACGGAAGCAAAGGGAGAAAGCCTTTTAACGTATTCATTTACGGCGCTGTTAAATTGGCGGTCAAGCTTTTTTGCCTGAATGTGCAGTATAATTTCCATAGATACCTCACAAGCCTTTACGTAAAATTTATTACAAATTATTCTAACATATATCTTCTAAAACAACAAAAAAAATGTTATTATAGTCCGTGTAGAAAATTTTGACGGGGATAAGAGATGGAAGATACAAAAAAGAAAAAGCTTTTAGTGTTAGATATTGACGGAACGCTTGTCAATTCAAAAAAGGAAATTACAAAAAAGACAAGGGATGCAATTATAGATATACAAAGAAAGGGACATGTTGTTGCGCTTGCATCAGGAAGACCCTACTGTGGCATGGAGCAGTATGCAAAAGCCATAGAGCTGGACAGCTTTGGAGGATATGCGCTTTCCTATAATGGTGGTCTTATTTTAAACTGTAAGACCCATGAGGCAGTCTATCAGAATATGATACCGAAGCGTTATGCAAAGCCCATTTATGAATATGCAAGGGAAAATAATATCGGAATGATTACCTATCAGGACAGCTATGCTGTTACGGGAACGCCTGTGGATGCATATATGGAATATGAGGCGAGGTTAAATAACCTGAATATTAAGCAGGTAGGGGATTTTACCGGCTATGTTGACTTTGACATGGTAAAATGCCTTCTTACGGCAGAGCCGAAGCTTGCGGCAGAGCATGAAAAAAGGCTTGCCCATATGCTTGGCAGCGAGCTGAATGTTTTTCGCTCCGAAGCATATTTTATTGAAATTACAACAAAGGATGTTGACAAGGCGAAAAGTCTTTCCATACTCCTTGACATCATGGACATGGAGCAAAAGGACTGCATATGCTGTGGTGACGGCTTTAATGATTTAACGATGGTAAAATTTGCAGGCGTGGGCGTTGCAATGGGTAATGCGCAGCAGATTATAAAGGATAATGCCGACTATGTTACTGCCTCCTGTGACGAGGATGGTATCGTGGAGGCTATCCATAAGTTTATTTTATGTGGCTGATTATAGGGTAAGGCTGGTGATACAAATGATTTCAGGGAAGATATATACAAGAGATACGTTTCAAAACAGACCATACTATTTGATAAAGTATGATGAGAGGCATGAGGCGGACGGCACATTGATACCCGAAACAACAAAATGGGTGGCACACAATGTTTCACGGGAATTTTTGGACTGCAATACGGAAATGCTTATAAAATCCGTGAAGCAGATAGAGAGTCTCCTTGTTGAGCATGAAGCACTTGAAATTGAGTTTGTCATAAAGGATGACGGTGAACCGGAAATCGGTAAAATAAGGGAGCTGGAAGCCGTTGTGGGTATGGCACGTCCGATGAGCGATAAGGAATTTAAGGACACGAAGGCATTTGCAAAATGCAGCTACCTGGATTTTCACCATGTACTTTCCGACGGCTCCTACTGTGACACGGAACGGATGCTTGGAGAAAACCCAAGACCGCTTGAGTATTCAATCTATAAGGAGCTTGTAGATACGGGAGCGTGGAGCGAGAGTATAAAAAGGCTTGGTTATGAGGGAACAACGGAGGAGATAATAGTAAAGGTCGGCAACAAGCCGTACGCCTCCGTCAATAACATTGTAAGAGCACTTATGCCGAAGGATTTGGATGAACTGCTAAAATATAAGCTTGAAAATTATTACGAAAAGGAAATTGGAATATTAAAAAAATCCGACAAATATTTCGAGCAGGAAATCATTATAAGCTCATACGGCTTCGACACGGAGGAAAAGCTGAATAAGCTCATAGAAAAGGATTTTACGGTAGATGAGATAGGGCAGCTCCGGAAGGGCTTGTATAAACAGGCAGAGACACTTATAAACGAATATGAAGAGATAAGCAGGGATATTGATGCGGATATGGAAACCCTATTCGGCATCAGGGAAAAAATTTTGGAAAAAAATCCCTGTGATGAAAAAAATTCCATGAAGCTGTTTAAATATATTGAGGAGCTGATTGGTGCCGTAAAAAAATATGGAATGACGAATCTGATACTGACGGACAGATGCGTGATTATAGCACAGGGCTTTTTCAAGGCACTTGCCAATGGGGAAAGCAGCCACAGGGAGATTATATATGATGTAAGCCGCAAATTTTGGGCAAATGAAAAAAAGACGGATGCATTTAAGGGTATTATGGATATACGCGGCAGGGTGCAAAATAACGCCCACAATAAAAATGTGTCAATGCATAAAAAAGAAAATCCGATTTCCATTGCACCTGACATTCTTATGAAATACATTAAGGAAGCACGCATAGGGCTTGACCCGAACCGGCTTTCAAAGTTTATTTCCGGCTCCATAGCGGACACGGAAAAATGCATAGAGGAGTATGCAAAATGCATGGGACTGATTAGCGATATCGTCATAAGGCTTGGCGACATCATGGGAATTGCATACGAGGATATGTCCTACTTAGAGATACAGGATTTGCTCGGGTATCACAGCAGAGATTCATACATTCAGATTATTAACAGCAGAAGGCGTATGTATCATGCATATACATATATTGTTCTTCCAAGTATCATCTGCAATGTTGGAGATATAGATATAATAGATAATATATAAATAAAAGCTGTTTGCCATAATTGATTTATTAGTGTATAATCACTTGATAGGGCAAATAGTTACAAAGGAGGTTAATTATGGGTTTTTTTAAAGATTTTAAACGAGATTTTGCTCAGGCAGTAAACGAGCTTATGCCGGATCAGGATGAGCTTGCAAATGAATATGATGACGAGGATATGGTAAATACATTCGATGAGAATGATAATATGGATATTGCACCGGAGGATATGCTGGAGGATTTGGACGACCTTTCTTTGGATATTGAAAAAGGTGAATATGACGACGATTACGATTATGAAAATGACGATGCTTCTTATGATGACGATTTAGATGAAGATTATGATGATGACGAGGAATGCTTGGAGGATATACCTGAGGCAGAGATGATAGAAGATAAGCATGATATTTCAATAGACAATTTGGATAAAAGTGCAAAGAACCACGATGACGATGAGGAATACGTGGATGTGGAGGCGTTGCTGTTTAAGGAGTTTTTGGCAGACGAGGAGCCTGAGGAAAAAGAGGAAGAAAAGCCGAAAACTACGAAGCCGAAAGCAGCAAAGAAGCCGGCAGCTTCAAGAAGCAAAAAGCCTGAGGCGGAAGATACACCTTCGGAGGAAGAAGCTGGTAAAGCTGTAGCTTTGGCAGATGAGAAGACGGAGGATACAGCATCAACAGAGGATATAGCTTCTGAAAAGGAAGAACCTTCAGAAAGCGCAGAGGCCAAAGCAGAAGATGCGGCTTCTGAAAAGGTGGAGAATGAGGATAAAGCTGAGGAGACTGATAAAAAGGATAAAACCGACAGCCTGTTTGATGTAGATTTGGAGAAGGCTGCGCTTGAGGCAGTTCTCAAGCAGGAGGAAAAGAAAGAAAATAACAAAAAGGGTAAGGAAAAGGATATGGAAGAAAAGCAGACGGATGAAAACTTTAATGAGGCTGATATAATTGCGGAGCTTATGGAGGCAGATACCGACATTTCAATTTCGCAAAAGGAGGAGAATGTCGAGAGTATTTTATCTGAGGACACAACGTATGTTACAAAGGGAACTACAATCAAGGGAAGCATAAGCACAGAGGGCGGCATAGACCTGATCGGTACCGTTGAGGGTGATGTGGAATGTAAAGGAAAGCTCATTGTAGGCGGCTGCGTAAAAGGAAATATCGCTGCGGGAGAGGTATATGCAAACGCCGCAAGAATTGAAGGAGAAACAAAGTCTGAGGGAAGCGTTAAGATAGGCGTTGGAACAGTTGTAGTCGGAAATATAATTGCATCCTCAGCAGTAATCGCAGGTGCAGTAAACGGTGATATTGACATCAAGGGACCTGTTATTGTAGATTCAACTGCTGTAATTATGGGTAACATTAAGTCACGCTCTGTACAGATCAATAATGGTGCTGTGATTGAAGGCTTCTGCTCCCAGTGCTATTCAGAGATTGACGTTAAGAGCTTTTTTGAGTAGGAGATAAAGATATGCAAAGAGTACTTCTTAAGCTTTCAGGGGAAGCATTATCGGGTGAAAAAAAATCAGGCTACGACGAGGCAACCGTAAAGGAGGTTGCAAGGCAGATAAAGGCATTGTCCAATAAGGGTGTACAGGTAAGCGTAGTGATTGGAGGCGGGAATTTCTGGAGAGGAAGAACCTCCGAGGATATGGACAGGGTAAAGGCAGACCATATCGGTATGCTTGCAACCATAATGAACTGTATCTATGTAGCGGATATGCTTAGAACCGAGGGCGCAAAAACCCGGATTATGACGCCTTTTTCCTGTGGAACCATGACAGAGCTGTTTTCAAGAGATAGGGCGATAGAATATCTTGAGGCAGGGGAAATTGTTTTTTTTGCAGGAGGTACGGGACATCCGTTTTTCTCAACTGACACTGCAACAATTTTAAGGGCGGTGGAAACAAATTCACAGTGTGTACTTATGGCAAAGGCGATAGATGGTGTATACGACAGCGACCCTAAGGTAAATCCTGATGCGAAAAAGTACGATTTCATGCCTATGAGCGATATAATAGATAGAAGGCTTGGCGTGATAGATACTGCGGCGGCGGCGCTTGCAATTGAAAATAAAATGCCGGTCAGAGTTTTTGCATTAAAAAATAAAGACAGTATTATAAAATCTATCAATGATAACTTTAATGGAACATATTTAAATTGTGTCTAAGGATGATAAATTTGGAGGTATATTATGTTGACGGCATATGAAACAAAAATGGAAAAAACGCTTGAAAATCTTGAGGCGGAGTATGGAAGCATAAGGGCAGGCAGAGCAAATCCGCATATACTTGATAAGCTTAAGGTAGATTATTACGGTGCACCTACGCCTATTCAGGGCGTTGCCAATGTTACCGTTCCTGAAGCGAGAACCCTTATGATAACGCCTTGGGAGCAGAGCATGATTAAGGAGATAGAAAAAGCAATCATAAATTCTGATTTAGGCGTAAATCCTAACAATGACGGAAAAAACGTCCTTATTAATTTCCCTGAGCTTACGGAGGAGAGAAGAAAGGAATTAGTGAAGGATATAAAGAAAAAGGGCGAGGCTGCAAAGGTTGCAGTGCGCAACATAAGGCGTGATGCAAATGACGCCTTCAAGAAGATGAATAAGGCAAGTGAAATATCCGAGGACGAATTAAAGGTAAATGAGGATAAGGTACAAAAGCTTACCGATAAGTATGTTGAAAAAATTGATAAGGCAATCGATGAAAAATCAAAGGAAATCCTTACGGTGTAGGTGGAAATATTGGAAAAAAATATTGACGGCGAACTATTGAATATACCACAGCATGTTGCCATAATTATGGACGGTAACGGAAGATGGGCGAAAAAGAGGCTGCTTCCACGAAACATGGGGCACAAGGCAGGGGCTAAGGTTGTGGAGCAGATTTGCGAGGATGCATATAACTTAGGTATAAAATACCTTACGGTATATGCATTTTCTACGGAAAATTGGAAGCGCTCAGAAAAAGAGGTTACCGGAATTATGAACCTTTTAAGAAATTATCTTAGGGATTGTATCGAGCGTGCCTCAAAAAACAATATGAGAGTGAGAATTATAGGTGATAAATCTGCCCTTGATCAGGATATTGTCGAACGCATAGATGAGCTTGAGAAAAAAACTGCCTGCTATGATGGCTTGAATTTTACAATTGCCTTAAATTACGGAGGCAGGGATGAGCTTGTCAGGGTTGTAAGAAAAATTGCAGCGGACGTGGAAAAAGGCATACTGTCTGATAGGGATATAGACGAGGCGTTTATAGGCACATACCTTGATACGAAAGAGCTGCCTGACCCTGATTTGCTTATCAGGACAAGCGGAGAGCTTCGGATTTCAAATTTTCTTATATGGCAGCTTGCATACACGGAATTTTATTTTACAGATGTTTTGTGGCCTGATTTTGACGTGGAGGAATTAAAGCGGGCAGTCAGGTATTATAATGGTAGAGAAAGAAGATATGGCGGGGTAAAGTAAATGTTGACAAGAATTATAAGCGGTGCAGTGCTTGTTGTGCTTGCCATAGGAATTTTATATGCAGGCGGTTATGTGACAGGGGCAGCCATGCTCTTGTTGTCGCTTGGCGGCGTGTTTGAGCTTCTTAGGGTATATAAGCTCCACAACTCAGCCATGGGATATATCGCATATGTGTTTACAATTGTATATTATGGACTTATCTGCTTTAACAAGGAAGAATATGTGGTTGTGCTTGTTGTTGTGTACCTCATTGCCATATTGACCGCATATGTTTTTACGTTTCCAAAGTTTAAGGACAGGGACATCATGGTAACCTTTGCGTCATTTTTCTATGTAAGTATTATGCTTTCCTTTGTTTATCAGATAAGGGAAATGGAATATGGCGGAGGCTTTGTTGTCCTTATCTTTATATGCTCATGGATTAATGATACATTTGCTTATTTTACGGGAGTTACCATTGGTAAGCATAAAATGTGTCCGAAGCTGAGTCCAAAGAAAAGCATAGAGGGATTGATAGGAGGACTGTTAGGAGCAACGGTAATCGGTGCGCTTTATGGTATATTCTTTCAGGCAAAGGTCTATGACATAAAAAACTGTCCTCTCATTTTTGCAATCGTTGGACTGATTGGAGCAGGGGCGGCGGTTATCGGAGATTTGACAGCGTCAGGCATTAAAAGAAATAATGACGTAAAGGACTATGGAAAGCTTATTCCGGGACACGGCGGTGTTTTGGACAGATTTGACAGCATGATTTTTACCGCACCTATGATTTACTATGGACTTTACTATCTGATTCCTTACTTTTCGTAAGTGTAATTTGACATATAAATAGATGTAACTGTTTACGAAATTGGAGAACGAAATGAAAAATATAGCGATTATTGGTTCAACCGGTTCCATCGGAACACAGACGCTTAATATTGTAAGGGCAAATTCTGATTTAAAGGTTGTTGCGCTTGCAGCCGGTTCAAACGTAGAGCTTCTTGAAAAGCAGGCAAGAGAATTTAAACCGGAAATAATTGGAATTTGGAGCAGGGACAAGGCAGATGTGTTAAGAGATGCCTTGTCTTGCTTTCATATACGGGTCGTTTCAGGCATGGAGGGACTTTTAGAAATTGCAGGAATGTCATCTGCTGACATATTAGTTACGGCAATTGTGGGAATGATAGGGATAAGACCTACCGTAGAAGCTATAAAAGCAGGCAAGGACATTGCACTGGCAAATAAGGAAACACTTGTAACCGCAGGTGAAATCATAATGCACCTTGCAAAAAAACATGGGGTAAAAATCCTTCCTGTGGACAGTGAGCACTCGGCAATATTCCAGTGCATACATGGGGAACATGCAAATGGCACTCCAAACAAAATCAGCCGTCTGTTAATCACTGCGTCAGGCGGACCGTTTTTAGGACGTGACAGAGCATATCTTGAAACTGTTACGTTGGAGGATGCACTGAAGCATCCAAACTGGTCTATGGGGAAAAAAATAACCATAGATTCTGCTACACTTGTAAATAAAGGACTTGAGGTAATTGAGGCAAGGTGGCTTTTTGACGTACCACCTGACAATATAGAGGTTGTCGTACAGCCGCAGAGCATCATACATTCCATGGTTGAATTTGAGGATGGCTCCATAAAGGCACAGCTTGGAACGCCTGATATGAGACTACCCATACAGTATGCCCTTTACTATCCACAGCGGCGCTTTTTGTCAGGAGAAAGGCTTGACTTTACAAGGCTTTCCGAAATAGTAATCGCAAATCCTGACAGAAAGACATTTAAAGGGCTCGACCTTGCATATAATGCATTAAATGAAGGCGGAACGATGCCGACGGTCTTTAACGCCGCAAATGAAAAGGCAGTTGCGCTTTTCCTGAATAGAAAAATAAAGTTTCTCGACATATACGACATGATTGAGCGCTGCATGGATAAGCACGAACCCATCATGCACCCTGATTTGGAGGATATATTTGAGGCTGAAGCAAAGGTATATGAAGTGATAGATAATTCGATAAAACAGCAGTAAAACAGAAAGGAAGCAGCACATGAACATAATTTTGATAATTCTCGTATTCGGCGTAATTGTATTTTTCCACGAATTTGGACATTTTATTGTTGCCAAAGCAAATCACATAGCTGTGATAGAGTTTTCAATAGGAATGGGTCCTGCCATATTTTCCACAAAGAAAAAGGAGACAAAATATTCCCTTCGTATACTTCCATTAGGAGGATATTGTCTTATGGCAGGGGAGGATGAGGAAAGCGAGGATGAAAATGCCTTTGGAAACAAGCCGCTGCTTGCAAGAATACTTGTCGTTGCGGCAGGTCCCGTATTCAACTTTATACTTGCATTTGTTTTTTCCATTATATTGGTACATTTTATAGGCTGTGACACGGGACGGATTTTCGGGGTTGAGGAAGGCAGTGCCGCTGAACAGGCAGGAATGAAAGCAGGCGACACAATAATAGAATTGAACGGGGACAGAATATATGGTTACAGGGAGCTGTTGCTTTCAAGACAGATAGATGACCCGAAGGCTGACGTAACCTTTCTTATGCAGAGGGAAAATGGAGAAACCTACACGGCTGTTGTCACGCCTAGGGAAAATGAAAATGGAGAATATATGCTGGGTGTCTGGGGCGGCAATGTTGTTTCAGACGGAATAGGAATGGAAATAAAATACGCTGGACTTGAGCTTCGCTATTGGTTGAAGGCAACAATAACAAGTCTCAGGCTTATATTTACGGGGCATGTCACAGGCGATGATGTTATGGGGCCTGTCGGTATGGGCGGTCAGATGAACGACATTATTGAGGAGGTTAAGGAGGAGAGCAGCTCCACAAAGGAGGCGGTTATCAATATACTGCTTAACATGTTAAACTGGTGCATACTGCTTTCTGTTAATCTTGGCGTTATGAACCTTTTGCCAATACCTGCACTTGATGGAGGAAGGCTGTTGTTCTTGTTTATCGAGGCAATCAGGCGCAGAAAAATTCCACAGGAAAAGGAAGCACTGGCAAATCTTGTGGGCTTTGTAATTCTGATAGGAATTATAGTAGTTGTATTTTTCAATGATATTAAAAACGTATTTTTCTAAAGATAAAAAATGGAGGCGGCTATGGGTAAACTGCATCGTGAAACAACAAAGGTAATAAAGATAGGCTCTGTAAAAATAGGCGGGGGCAACCCTGTTTTGATACAGTCCATGACAAATACAGATACGGCAGACGCAGCTGCAACAATCAGTCAGATACATGCCCTTGAGGAGGCAGGCTGTCAGATTGTCCGTTCCACTGCAAACACGCTTGATGCGGCATGTGCATTTGACAAGATAAAGGAGAACATAAACATACCAATTGTTGCAGACATACATTTTGACTACAAATTGGCTGTTGCGGCAATTGAGCATGGTGTGGATAAAATAAGAATAAATCCGGGCAATATTGGCGGAAGGGAAAATCTTTCCAAGGTTGTTGCCGCTGCAAAATCCCACCATGTACCCATCAGGGTAGGCGTAAATTCCGGCTCGCTGGAAAAAGAAATCGTAGAAAAATATGGAGGCGTCACTGCGGAGGGCATTGTGGAAAGCGCACTTGACAAGGTTAGGATGATTGAGCAGTGCGGCTACGATAACATTGTCATAAGCATAAAGTCCTCGGACGTTATGATGTGCGTCCATGCCCATGAGCTGATTGTCAAACAGACAAGATATCCCCTTCATGTGGGAATAACGGAGGCAGGAACGCTTTACAGGGGCAATATAAAATCAGCGGTTGGACTTGGCATCATACTTGGACAGGGCATCGGTGATACAATACGGGTTTCCCTTACAAGCAATCCTGTGGACGAGATTATATCAGCCAAGACAATATTAAGAGCCTTGAAGCTTAGAACCGATGGAATAGAGCTTGTTTCATGTCCTACCTGCGGCAGAACGAAAATTGATATTATAGGACTTGCAGATAAGGTGGAAAAGCTTGTGCAGGAATACGACCATCTAAATATAAAGGTTGCCGTCATGGGCTGTGCGGTAAACGGTCCCGGCGAGGCAAAGGAGGCAGACCTTGGAATTGCAGGAGGCGTTGGGGAAGGCTTGCTGTTTAAGCATGGAGAAATTATAAAGAAGCTTCCACAGGACGAGCTTCTCGGTGCATTAAAATACGAATTGGATCATTGGAATGGCTGATGTTCAAGATTGGAGTTGAGTTTTATGGATAAAAGGCTTTTTAGGGATGTTTTTTTTGAGTTGAAATTAGATAAAAAAATTGAAGATTTAATCGGCAATGCTGAGATAGAGAAGATAACCATGTTCAAATCGGAAAGGAGAATGGTTATCTCTTTTGTTAGTCAGGTGCTTATTGCAAAGCAATACATATTTAAGGTGGAGCAGGCACTCTCCGAGCATATATTTGGCAGGGGAATGGGAAGCTGTGTCATAGAGGACCGGTACGAGCTTTCAAAACAGTACAACCTAAAATCACTGACAAGCATATATAAGGACAGCTTTTTGGAGGAGCTAAAGTCATTTAGCCATGTAGGGTACAGACTGTTAAAAAAAGCAGAATGGTATTTTGACGGTAATATTTTAACGCTTGCCCTTGAGGATATCAGTCTTGCAAGAAGTCAGTCGGGCATCATAAAAAGCTATCTTGAGACGACATACAAAAACAGATTTGGCATGGAGGTTGTTGTCGGCTTTGACTACACCGAGGAGCAAAAGGTAAGTCTCAGGGCGGCGAACGAACAAAAGCTTAAAATGGAGCTTATGGCAATTGAAGCCATGAATGAGCAAACTAAAAACATGGCTTCTGAGTCAGGTGACGAAAGGAAAGCAGGGGAAAACAATAAATCGGAGGAAGGTACGCAGACAGACAGTCAGAGTGATAAAACGGTAAAAACGGATGCACAAAAAAAGGCCGCAAGAAAGATAAAATCCTCATCGGAGAATAAATCAAATTATTATGGAAAAAAAGGTGACGGCACAAATAAAAAGGCATACGGTAGTGACCCTGACGTATTTTACGGAAGAAATTGTGAGGGTGAGCTTACAGCCATAAAAGACCTTTATGATGGCATTGGTACCGTATGTGTTCACGGACAGGTTATTTTTCTCGAGGACAAGGAGACAAGAAGCGGAAAGCTGCTTGTGACAGGGCATATCACTGACTTTACGGACACAATTGTGTTTAAGCTGTTTGTGGATATGGAGGACAAGGAGGCTTTATATGAGCAGCTAAAAAAGGGAAGCTTTTACATGATAAAGGGTATTCCCCTTTATGACAGCTACATAAAGGAGGTGTCGCTTTCCTCCGTAACAGGAATAAAGCCTGCAAATGATTTTCGTGAAAAAAGAATGGACACCTCTGTGGAAAAACGTGTGGAGCTTCATCTTCATACGGTAATGAGTGAAATGGACAGCGTTGTGGATATTAAGCAGGTAATACAAAGGGCAAAAGATTGGGGGCATAAAGCCCTTGCCATTACCGACCATGGAGTTGTACAGGCGTTTCCTGTTGCAAATCATTGTGTGGACAAGGACGAGGATTTTAAGATTATTTATGGTGTGGAAGGATATTTTGTGGATGATCTTAAAAGCTTAGTTATAAATGACAAGGGGCAGGACATTGATACGGAATATGTTGTTTTTGACATTGAAACGACAGGGCTTAGTCCGAGGCACAATAAAATAATAGAGATTGGCGCCGTAAGAATAAGGGATGGAAAAATATGTGACACCTATTCCCGCTTTGTAAATCCTGAAATTCCAATTCCATATACCATAACAAAGCTGACCTCAATCAATGACGCCATGGTAATGGATGCGCCTGCCATAGAAACGGTGCTTCCGGAATTTTTGGAGTATGTTGGGGATGCTGTGCTTGTGGCACATAATGCCTCCTTTGATACAGGCTTTATAAAGGAATTTGCAAAAAGGCTTGGTTTAAAATGTGACAACACGATTATGGACACAATGACCCTTGCACACATACTGATACCTGAGCTTGGAAAATATACACTGGACAGACTCTGTAAGCAGTTTAACGTATCCTTGGAGCACCATCACAGAGCCTGTGACGATGCTGCTGCAACTGCAGAAATATTTATAAAAATGCTCGCCATGATACATAAGCGTGACATACACACCATAGCAGAGCTTAACAGCATGGGCTCTGCATCGCCTGATGCGATTAAAAAGGCGAAAACCTACCACGGTATTATTTTGGTAAAAAATGATATAGGCAGGGTAAATTTATACAGATTAATATCTGAGTCCCATATCAATTACTTTGCAAGACGTCCGAGAATACCGAAAAGTCTCCTCAATAAGTACCGTGAGGGACTGATTATAGGCTCTGCCTGTGAGGCGGGAGAGCTTTATAAGGCTGTGCTTTACGATGAGGGCGAGGACGAGATAACAAGGCTTGCAAACTTTTATGATTACTATGAGATACAGCCTACGGGAAATAATATGTTTTTACTCGATAAGGAAAGCGCTCCCGTAAAAACGGTTGAGGACCTTGAGGACGTAAACAGGAAAATTGTGGAGCTGGGACATCAGATGGGTAAGCCTGTCGTTGCTACCTGCGACGTTCATTTCCTAGACCCTGAGGATGCGGTTTTCAGGGGGATTATTATGGCAGGACAGGGATTTGCCGATGCGGACAGGCAGCCACCGCTCTATTTTAGGACAACGGAGGAAATGCTTGCGGAATTTCAGTATCTTGGCAGCGACATTGCCAGAGAGGTTGTTATAACAAACACAAATAAAATTGCTGACATGATAGAAAAAATTTCGCCGGTAAGACCTGACAAGCAGCCGCCTATCATAGAAAATTCCGATGAAACCCTAAAAACCATATGCTACGAAAAGGCACATGAAATTTATGGACCAAAGCTTCCTGACATTGTTGTTGAGCGTCTGGAACGGGAGCTTAATTCAATTATCACAAATGGCTTTGCGGTTATGTACATCATAGCCCAAAAGCTCGTGTGGAAATCAAATGAGGACGGATACCTTGTAGGCTCAAGAGGCTCTGTAGGGTCTTCCTTTGTAGCGACTATGGCGGGCATTACGGAGGTCAATCCACTGCCGGCACATTATATATGTCCGAAATGCTACTATACGGATTTTGACTCTGAGGAGGTAAAAAAATACAGCGGACGCTCCGGCTGTGATATGCCTGATAAAGCTTGTCCTCAGTGTGGCAGCAGCATGAAGAAGGAAGGACATGATATACCGTTTGAAACCTTCCTTGGATTTAAGGGAGATAAAGAGCCTGATATTGACCTTAATTTTTCGGGAGAATATCAGCCGAATGCACATGCCTACACGGAGGAGCTTTTTGGAAAGGGAAAGGCATTTCGCGCAGGGACAATTGGCACGATGGCAGACAAAACGGCATTTGGATATGTTTATAATTATTTTAAGGATAAGGGCGAGGAAAAAAGAAGGTGCGAGATGGAGCGTCTTGCCGAGGGCTGCACAGGTGTTAAGCGGACAACGGGACAGCACCCTGGCGGTATTATCGTGCTTCCAAAGCATGAGGAGATATATTCCTTTACGCCTATACAAAAGCCTGCAAATGATATGTCGACGGACATTATTACCACGCATTTTGAGTACCATTCCATAGACCATAACCTTTTAAAGCTTGACATACTTGGACACGACGATCCTACAATGATAAGAAGGCTTGAGGACCTTACGGGAATAGATGCAAAGACAATTCCGCTTGATGATAAGGATGTCATGTCGCTGTTTCACAGCACGGACATACTGAACATAACCCCTGACATGATTGGCGGTACGAAGCTCGGCTCCCTTGGAATACCTGAGTTTGGTACGGAATTTGCCATGCAGATGTTAATTGACACAAATCCAAAGTCCTTCTCGGATTTAGTCCGTATAGCAGGGCTTTCCCACGGTACGGATGTGTGGCTTGGAAATGCCCAAAAGCTTATAACGGAGGGAACCTGTGAGCTTTCCTCTGCAATATGCACAAGAGATGATATTATGATTTATCTTATGCATATGGGGCTTGAATCAGGAACGGCATTTACGATAATGGAGAGCGTCAGAAAGGGCAAGGGCTTAAAGGAGGAATGGGAGGAAGAAATGCGCGCCCATGACGTCCCTGACTGGTACATATGGTCCTGCAAAAAAATAAAATACATGTTCCCAAAGGCGCATGCGGCGGCATACGTTATGATGGCATGGCGAATCGCATGGTTTAAGGTAAACTATCCGCTTGAATATTACACAGCATTTTTCAGCATCAGAGCTACTGCCTTTGATTATAAAACCATGTGTCTTGGAAAGGATTACCTTGAGGAATGTCTTGCCGAGCTTCAAAAGATAGACAAGAACGAACAGACCCAAAAGGTAAAGGATACAATCAGGGATATGAAGATTGTACAGGAAATGTATGCAAGAAATATAGAATTTCTGCCGATAGACCTGTATAAGGCAAAGGCGGACCGCTTCCAGATCATAGACGGGAAAATTATGCCGAGCTTTAGCGCACTTTCAGGAATGGGAGATAAGGCGGCGGCAGATTTGGAGGAGGCAGCTTCCAAGGGTGCTTTTACCTCTAAGGACGATATACGCCAAAGAGGAAAGGTGTCAAAAACAATACTTGACGACATGCGGGAGCTTGGTATATTAGGGGAGCTGCCTGATACAAACCAATACGACTTTTTCAGTATGCTTGGGTAACACTCTGCCTTCAAAAAAAATTGGAGACTTTGAAAGAAGAATATTGAATAAATTGTAAATAGGGTGGTATAATATAACTGGTTTCAAAAATAAAAATATTTTTCAGTTTCGAAAGTGATATGAGTATGAGGACGATTGTAAGAGAAAGATATTTAAGTAGAATTAAGGAATTAAAGGATACACCGGATATAAAGATTATTACTGGTATCAGACGTTCCGGCAAGTCTAAATTGATGCAGGCATATAGTGAATTTTTAAAAAAGAACTTTGAAGACACGAATATTATCTTTGTTGATTATATGGATTTGGAATTTGAAGAAATAAAGGAATATCATGCTTTGCACAAATACGTTGAAGACAGATATGATAAAGAAAAGAAAAATTATCTGTTTGTTGACGAAGTACAATTATGTCCGAGCTTTGAATTAGCAATTAACAGTTTATATTCTAAAAACAAATATGATATTTATATAACAGGTTCAAATGCCTTTTTACTTAGTGCTGATTTGGCAACGCTATTTACTGGAAGATACATTGAAATCCACATGTTTCCATTTAGCTTTAAGGAATACTGTGAATATTATAGCGAGGAAAAGGATAAAGACAAACTATTTGAAGAATATTTTATTAAGGGCGGCTTGGCAGGTTCATATGCATACAAAACTGATTTAGATAGAATAACCTATATCAAAGAAGTATATGAAACCATTGTAAATAGAGATTTGGTTCAAAAATACAAACTGCCTGATACAGGATTGCTTAGCCGGTTAAGTGAGTTTTTGATGGATAATATAAGCAATCTGACATCTCCTAATAGAATAAGCGATATTTTAAATGCGAATAAGGTATCGACAAACCATGTAACGATAGGAAAATATATCAAATATTTGTGCAATGCATTTGTGTTTTATGATGTGAAACGATATGACATAAGAGGAAAAAAATATTTAGAGAGTGCAGATAAATTTTATATGTGTGATATCGGGATGCGTTATGCAATATTAGGCAGTCGAAATATGGATTACGGACGAGTATATGAAAATATTGTATGTGTGGAGCTTTTTCGCAGGGGATATGAGGTTTATGTAGGAAAACTATATCAGAAGGAAATTGATTTTGTAGCACAGCGTGGAAGTGAGAAAATTTATATTCAGGTTAGTGATAATATATCTAATCAGGAAACCTTTGAAAGAGAATATTCACCATTATTACAAATAAGGGATGCATACCCAAAGATGATTATTGCAAGAACGAGACATCCGAAATACACATATGAAGGAATTGAGGTGTATGACATAGCAGAGTGGCTGTTATATGATTAGATAGTAAAGGTTATAAAAATACAAAATAAAAAAGGGCTTGTCATGGATAGGCAGCGATGCGCCGTATATCCTTATATGACAGCCCTTTTGTATTATTTTTCTGCTTTTTGCTTGGCATACTCACGCTTCCGTTTTGAAAGCTCGATGCCTGAAAGCGGTGCAGCAACAGTTTCAATACAAAGCATGAGAATCATAAGGAAAACAGATATTGTGCATATCAGTGAATAAATATATACCTCATTGCCTGTGTTGCCTGCAAGATTGATTACGCAGTCCTTTATGGCAATCGGTGCAAGCATCAAAATGAAAAACGCAGTATATATAAAATCTGCTTCAATACGCTCCTCGTCAGAATCAATCAACATGATAAGCGGAAGGATAAGGTATGCAATGTTTGCCTGCATGGAAATGAAAGGTCCGCAGGAAATGATAAGTGAAAGTGCAAGCACCGTACGCCACTTTGATTTTGAGATACACGCACAGACAAGCAGGATAACTAAGACCAGTCCCCACAGAACAAGCTTTAATGCCTTGCTTTCAATCAGTCCCTTTCCAAGACAAAGGCTGATAAGATTAAGACCTGATATAATGTCAATTCTGTAAGCGATGCCTGAGTCGAGTGCGTCGGTAATCACTGCCTTCAGATTATCAAAATAATAGCCGAGCCTTCCTAACCCACCAAATGCAAAAATTGGTGCAAAAAACAGGACGAAGGAGTAAATAAGACAACGAAAGGCATTGCTATACCGCTTTCTCCTGTAGGAAAGAATGATAAACAAAATCGGATAAGCAGATAAGCCTGTTGCCACCGCAAGGGCGATATGTGCAAGCTCACGTGTTGTCTTGTTATCGCTATCATATCCTGATACATAAAGCATGATAAGTGTTACCGTAAACAAAACGATGCTTCCCTGTTCAAACAAATAGATGAATGGGGTTGAGAAAAATATAAGAAAGAGAAACCATGCCTTAAACAGTCCGTTTCCTTTCTTGGTGGAAAATACGGTAATGGCAAAAAGAACTGCGGAAAAGGAGACAGCCATAAAAAGCACAAGGGTTGCCTCAGCAAAATGCTGCATATATGAAATATCATAGTTAAATACGTCACGCTTTGTAAAGCTGCTGAAAAGCCTGCAAAGCAAAATCACAAGAGGGGTGTCCGTGAGCCCGTCCCTGTATGGATTATACTTTTGGGCTCCATAAAAGGGCTTAAAAAAATCTAAATATGCACCTTCATAATAACCAGGTATTATGGAATGCATACTGAAACCATACGAGGTTCGATTTGATATTAGGAAAAAAATCTGGGTTAGGGTGAGGGCAATTAGAAACGCCCACATTATTATTTTACTTCTTTTTTCATTGGACATAGGTGGCTTCATCGTTTATAGCTTCTCCTTTTGGGTATTTTATTATTAACGATATTTTATTGTTTAAAATCCCGTATGTCAATTGTAATTAGAAAAAAGATTGCTATTTTTACATAAATATATTAAAATAGGTCTATATGTTTGAAGGACGTGATGAAATGAATAATCAAAATACACAAGATATAGGCATGATCAGAGAGACCATGATAGAGGTTCCGGAGATATTGGCACAGGTATATGAGGCACTTTCAGAGAAGGGATATAATCCTGTAAGTCAGATTGTCGGTTATATTATGAGTGGCGATCCTACCTATATTACAAGTTATAAAAATGCAAGAAGTCTCATTATGAAAGCAGAGCGTGATGAGATTATTGAGGTACTGCTGGAAAATTATATTGAGACAAGATTAAAATAAAATGTAAAAGGACAAGACTTTGAGAACGATAGGGTTAGATTACGGAACAAAAACTGTGGGTGTGGCGCTTTCCGATGAAAATGGCATCATTGCAAGCCCGCACACTACGATTGAGAGAGAACGGCCGACGAAATTAAGACAGACATATGCACAGCTTGAACAAATAATAAGTGAATACAATGTTGGACTAATCGTGCTTGGTTATCCCAAAAATATGAACAATACTGAGGGTGAGCGGGCGCAGAGTACAAGAGCGTTTAAAGAGGCGCTTGAAAGAAGAACAGGACTTCCTGTCATACTGTTTGACGAGAGGCTTACTACTGTGGAGGCAGACCGTATCCTTGAGGAAACGGGCGTTGCAAGGAGTGCAAGAAAGCAGCATATCGATAAGATGGCGGCAGCCATTATTCTGCAAAATTATCTGGATAGGGAAAATAGTGATGGAAGAAAAGATAGCATTTGAAACGGAAGACGGAGTTGTTGAATTTTTTGTTTTAGAGCAGACCATGCTCAGAGGCATAAATTATATATTAGTAACTGATGACCGAAGCTCTGAGGAGGGAGATTTTCTGATACTTAAGGAAACCGGCAGTGAGGGAAATATCGCTTCTTATGAAATTCTTGAGGATGATAACGAACTAAAGGCAGTGGTGTCTGTGTTTGACGAGCTGCTTGAAGACATCGATTTGGAGGTATAATTTTGAAGGACGGCACAAATAAGCCGGTGAAAATCATTCCGTTGGGCGGACTTGAACAGATTGGAATGAATATCACTGCAATAGAGTACGAGGATACCATCGTGGTTGTAGACTGCGGTTTATCCTTCCCTGAGGATGAGATGCTTGGAATTGACCTTGTCATTCCGGATGTGACTTATCTTAAGGAAAATGCGGACAGGGTAAAGGGTCTTGTGGTAACCCATGGACATGAGGACCACATAGGAGCCATACCTTATGTTGAAAATGAGATTAACATGCCCATATATGCGACAAAGCTTACAATGGGATTGATTGAAAATAAGCTAAGGGAACACGATAATATCAACAATATAAAAAGAAAAATTGTAAAGCATGGACAGATAATAAATTTAGGCTGCTTCAGAATAGAATTTATAAGGACAAACCATTCAATTGTGGATGCGGCTGCACTTGCCATATATACGCCGGCAGGCATTATTGTCCATACGGGAGATTTCAAGGTGGACTACACGCCTGTATTTGGCGAAGTCATAGATTTGCCGAGATTTGGAGAGCTTGGCAAAAAGGGCGTTCTTGCACTGATGGCTGACTCCACAAATGTTGAAAGACCAGGGTATACACAGTCGGAAAAGACTGTTGGAAAAACCTTTGACAATCTTTTTGCAGACAACAGGGACCACAGAATTATCATAGCTACGTTTGCGTCTAATGTGGACAGGGTGCAGCAGATAATAAATTCGGCATACAAGTACGGACGAAAGGTTGTTGTGGAAGGCAGAAGCATGGTAAATATCATACAGACTGCCTCTGAGCTTGGATATATAAGCATACCTGACAATACGCTTATCGAGATAGAGCGTGTCAAGGATTATCCTGACGAGCAGCTTGTGCTTATCACAACAGGAAGCCAAGGGGAAAATATGGCAGCGCTTTCAAGGATAGCAGCCTCCATACACAACAAGATTTCCATAAAGCCGGGTGATGTGGTTATATTCTCCTCCCATCCGATTCCGGGAAATGAAAAGGCGGTATTTAAGGTTATCAATGAGCTTGAGATGAAGGGCGCCCATGTTATTTTTCAGGACACCCATGTTTCGGGACATGCCTGTCAGGAGGAGCTTAAGCTTATGTATGCGCTTATCAAGCCGAAGTATGCCGTGCCTGTGCATGGCGAGTACAGACATCTGAAGCGTCATGCAGAGCTTGCCGTTGAGATGGGAATACCGAAGGAAAATGTTAAAATACTTTCAACAGGAGATGTGCTTGAGCTGTCTGACGATAAATTTGATATAACGGGCAGGGTGCCTGCACAGGGGATATTGGTTGATGGTCTTGGCGTTGGAGATGTTGGCAACATTGTTCTTCGGGACAGACAGCATCTTTCACAAAACGGACTTCTTATTATAGTTGTCACATTGGAAAAGGAAAGCAATCAGATTTTGTCAGGACCTGATATTGTATCAAGAGGCTTTGTCTATGTCAGGGAATCGGAGACGCTGATGGACGATTGCAGGGCAGTTGTACAGGATGCACTTGATGAATGCCTTATGCGGGGCACATCTGACTGGGGAAGGATAAAAACTGCAATCAGGGACTCGCTGGGAGAATTTTTGTGGAAACGGACAAAGAGAAGTCCTATGATACTGCCGATAATATCTGAGGTGTAAATTATGGATGAAATAATAAATCAAAGTATTCATATCAATGAGCTGATAAAAAAATCATCGGAATACGAATGGTATATAAGAGCAGATAAAAGGCTGCATGAGCACATTGATTTATATAATCAGCTAAAGGAGTACAGGAGACGGAACTATGAGCTGCAAAATCTTGCAGGTGTAAATCCGTATGATGAAATTGTGGCTTTGGTAAAGGAATATGATGTGCTTTTACACAATTCTGTTGTCAGTGATTTTCTCAAGGCAGAGGTGCATCTATGCAGCGTATTAGAAACCGTTTACAACCGGATTATTGAAGGATTGGAGTTTGACTATTTAGATGAGTGATACAAAGAGAAAAAAGAAAAAACCAATAGAAGAAACGGTAAGAAAAGGATTAAAACATTCAGCGGGCTTTACGTGGAGCCTCCTTATCAATGTACTGATTGTATACATTGTAATAAAGCTGTTTTCCTATTCCTTCAACTTTGCATACAGCGTTTTTGCGGACGTTGCCTGCGACCCTTCAAGCAAGGAATACGTTGTCATAGAAATACCATCGGATTCCTCCTCCCTTGATATAGGAAAGGCATTGGAGGACCGGGGCATTATTGAGGACAAATATGTTTTTATGGCGCGGGTATGGATAAAGCAATACGGCAATCGCATAACTCCGGGTAAATATGGTCTTTCAGCGGCTATGACATATGAGGAAATCATAGACATTATATGTCACATAGAGAAAGAGGAGGAAGAATAACCCTTGGATGGTTTGGATGAAATAAGAGTGTCATCATACATAAAATCCTTATACAGGGATGACGAAGGCATTTTGGGAGAGCTATACAAAAAAGCCGTAAGAGAGGGCGTTCCTGTAATAAGAACTGACACAAGAGAATTTATAAAACATGAGCTTCTCATAAAAAAGCCTATGCGCCTTCTTGAAATTGGAACCGCCATAGGCTATTCCTCACTTTATATGAGTTTAATTTTGCCAGACGGGGCAAAAATCGAAACGATAGAGCTTGATGAGGAAAGATATAGGCAGGCTTGTGAAAATATACGGCACATG
Organism: Clostridium sp.; assembly: GCA_023664775.1. GTDB lineage: Bacteria > Bacillota > Clostridia > Lachnospirales > Lachnospiraceae > Coprococcus_C. The sequence continues at coordinate 184,321 of JAMPEW010000001.1, forward strand.
GGAAAGGAAGCTGTCATATCGCCCATACATGGAGATGCCTTTGACATCATAAAAGGGCTTAAGGATAACACATATGACATGATTTTTTTGGATGGACCGAAGGGACAGTATATCAATTATCTGCCGGAGCTTATCCGCATCATAAAAAATGAGGGCGTCCTCATATCGGACAATGTGCTTCAGGAGGGAGAACTGTTAGAATCCCATTTTACCGTGGAAAAAAGAAATAGAACGATACATGACAAAATGCGGGAATATTTATATAAGCTTACCCACGAGGATGGGCTTCATACGGCAGTAATACCTGTGGGGGACGGACTTGCGGTAACGTATGTTGTGAAGGACTGACGAAGAATAATTTATGCAGAGTGATAAGAACGACTGACAAAGAATAATTTATGCAGAGTGACGAGAACAAACTCACGAAGAATAATTTGCATAGAGTGATAAGAATGAATTGATGATAGAAGGAAGATTGAAACATGACAGAAAAAAACAGCAAAAAAAAGCCTGAGCTTCTCATACCTGCAGGAAGTCTTGAGGTGCTTAAATGCGCAGTGGACTACGGTGCGGATGCCGTATACATCGGCGGACAAAAATTCGGACTTCGTGCAAAGGCGGATAATTTTACCCTTCAGGAGATGAAGGAAGGGGCGGATTATGCACATGCGGCATCTGTAAAGCTTTATGTTGCGGTTAATATATTTGCACATAATGATGATATAGAAGGCGTAAAGGAATATTTTGGTGAAATAAAAAATGCAGGGCTTCACCATGACATAGATGCATTCATAATATCAGACCCGGGCATATTCACGCTGTCTAAGGAGCTGCTTCCTGAGGTGGACGTGCATATCAGCACACAGTCAAACAATACGAATTATTTGACCTACAATTTTTGGCATCGTATGGGTGCCACAAGAGTGGTTGCCGCAAGAGAGCTTTCTCTTTCAGAGATAAAAAAAATAAAGGAAAAAATACCTGAGGATATGGAAATAGAGGCATTTATCCATGGGGCAATGTGCATATCCTATTCAGGCAGATGCCTTTTGAGCAGCTATTTTACAGGGCGGGATGCAAATAAGGGAGCCTGCACTCATCCCTGTAGGTGGAAATATTCCATCGTGGAGGAAAAACGTCCCGGCGAATATTTGCCTGTGGAGGAGGATGACAGAGGCACATACATATTTAATTCAAAGGATTTATGCATGATAGAGCATATACCTGAGATGATGGCAGCAGGGATAGATTCCTTTAAAATTGAGGGACGTATGAAAACGGCGCTTTATATTGCCGCAGTGACAAGAACCTACAGGCAGGCAATAGACGATTATCTAAAATCTGATACGCTGTATGAAAGCCGCATGGAGTATTACAGGAGGGAAATTGCCGCCTGCACCATGAGACATTTTACAACAGGCTTTTACTTTGGAAAAACGGACGAAGCATCACAGATATATGACAATAACACTTACATAAAAAATTATACTTACCTTGGAATGGTTGAGGATATAACTGATGAAGGACTTGTATGCCTTCATCAGAAAAATAAATTTGAAGTGGGCGACGATATTGAAATTATGGCATTTTCAGGGGAAAATGTTATGGCACATGTAGAGGCAATATATGATGAGCGCTTATGTCCCATGCCATCGGCACCACATCCGAAGCAGCAGCTTTTTCTAAAGCTTGATGATATAACGGATGTAAAAAACGGTATGGTTATCCGTTCAAAGCATTGCGAAGCTTAAGCAATGCTTTTTTTTCAATGCGTGAGACATAGGAGCGTGAGATGCCAAGCATTGCCGCAATATCCCGCTGCGGCAGGGGAGGATTGCCGTAAAGTCCGTATCGCATAGATATCACCTGCTGCTCACGCTCATCAAGCACATGCTTAAAAATCATTGAAATGTGTCTTATGCTGTCATTTGTTATAATACCTGTCAGCACACTCTCATCATCACTTTTTATTATATCCATAAGGCTTATTTCATTGCCCTCCTTATCCGTACCGATAGGCTCATAAAGAGATACCTCCCTTGATTCCTTCCGCTCCTGCCTAAGGCGCATTAAAAGCTCGTTTTCGATGCATCTGGAAGCGTAGGTTACAAGCCGGCTGCCCTTGCTTTCATCATATGTGTTCACAGCCTTGATAAGCCCGATTGTACCGATGGAAAGTAAATCCTCAACGCTTCTAAATGGCGTCTGATATTTTTTTACTATGTGGGCGACAAGGCGCAGATTGTATTCCACAAGCGTATTTCTTGCGTTAAGGTCACCCTGGCGACTAAGAGCCAGAAAATGTGCTTCCTCAGAAGGTGATAGGGGGCGCTTGAAAGTCTGCAATGGTAACCTCATATATCCTTTTCTCTATATATAATATGAAAAAAAGAGAAAAAAGTGCTTTTCCAAAACTTCATTTCATAAAAAGGGTGTGATATAATATGCACAAAAACAATGAGCAGTGCCGGTCCGAAGATGAAAAACGGTTGCTTGCAGACCGTTTTTTCAGATTACGGACTGATAGGGCGAATGCCCGTGAGCGAGATGAAGCATAGCGAAATCGAGCTGCACTGTGAATTTATGATATAAAATACAAACAGGAGAATTACATGGAAGATAAACTGAAAAAAATTTTAAAAAAGCCATACGTGCCATATATTCTTTATGGTCTTATATTTGGGGCTTTTCTTTTTTTGGGTTACGAGATGTTTGGCGATGATATTCATGTTAGGGAAAATCTGATGCCGAGTCTTTTAGATGAGCTTGAAAATCTGTCACGGTCATATACTGACTGGAGTTCCAGAATTTTTATTAATCCACCCATTTGGGTCATGATGCATTTTCCGGTATGGGTATGGGGGTGCATTACAACACTGCTTGCAGTATACATATTTTGGGGGATTGACAGGCTGCTTTTTAAAAATGAGGATAGGAAAGACACACGTGTTCTGTTGCTGCTTCTTCTGTTGCTACCGATGGAAGCTTTTTACGATGTGGGATATGTTGTGACAACCATGACCTACATATGGCCTCTTGCGGCGGCAATTTGTTCTTTTTTTTCAATCAGACGGTTTGCTGACGGTAAAAGGATAACATGGTACCATTCGCTTTTTCTGTGTCTTTGTACCATGTACGCCGCAAACAAAGAAGAGCTTTCTGTTATGTTATTTATAATATTCGGAACGGCATTTATTATATCGCTAAAAGCCAAAAAACCAAATATCACAATATTGCTGCAAATGGTAATCGCAGCTGCGAGTATTTTGTTTCATATGCTCTCAGGGGGGAATACGGAACGGTATCATTTTGCAAACCCTTATAATGATTCCTTTTTTGATAAGCTGGAAATCGGGCTTACACAAACACCGCTACGTTTGTTTCTAAAATATGATTATATGTGTCTTGCTTTTTCGGCTATTCTTATGTGTATTATTTTTTTAAAATACAAAAATGTCCTTGTAAGAGCTGTGTCGATAATACCTGTTGCAGCATGGATTTTTGGTGCAATTGGAGGGCTTATCCTGTCGGACGGCAACATAGATGTGGCGGCATATGACACATCTTTGTTTTGTTATGGACTATCTATATCGAGAGGGAAATATACACATCCTATGGCATGGATTATGCTTTTTGCCTCCATTCTTGTTATGTTAGCTTTAGTCTATACTGTCATGAAATGTGCGCCAGATAAAAAAACAGCACTGCCTTCATTTTTGCTGCTCGCCTCTGCATACGGCGGCAGGGCGACAACAGGCTTTGCTAATTCAGGGTGGGGGCTTTATGCGAGAACCTATCTATTTATGTATTATGTATTCATCATTATTATGGCAGTTTATATTCAGGCTGTCAGGAAAGAGCTGTCAGAAAAAAAGGAAACTATTTTAATCCGCTGTCTTGTCATATTTGCTGTTTTGGGTGCTTTTAAAAATATTGTAACACTTGGTATTATTTAATATAAAAAATTTCTTCACATATATTTTGTTCTGTGATATAATTTATACAGCTAATTATACTAAAAAATGAGAGGGATTGTGCGATGCGAATAAGTAGTGGAAGAAAGAAAATCCGTGTAGGTGATTTGCTTGTGGAAGCCGGTGCCATTACCGAGGACGAGCTTATGGAAGCACTTGCCTACCAAAAGGAAAACGGGGGCAGAATTGGTAATGTCATTCTTGAGCTGGGCTTAATCAGTCAGGAGCTTCTGATTACCGTTCTTACGACACAGATGGGTATCGACTACATTGAGCTTAAGGCATGTAAGCTGGATGAGGATATACTCAAGCTTGTACCGGAAAACCTTGTCAACAAGTACAAGGCTTTGCCGATAGGATTCGACGAGATGAATCCGAATATCCTAAGGGTTGCCATGGTAGACCCGATGGATCTTAACGCAATTGATGATATTGGTATTGCAACAAACACTCAGGTTGAGCCTCTGCTTGCCATGGAGGACGACATGAATGAAGCCATCGGCAAATATTACGGTAATGCGCAGGCTATGGAGGCTGCTGAGATGTACCGTAAGGAACGTGAGGCGGAAGGCATAGGCGAGGCTGAGGAGGAAGCGCTGAATGAAGACATTGAGAATTCACCTATCGTTCTCCTTGTTAAGCAGATTATAGAGGGCGGTGTCAGACAGAGGGCATCTGATATACATATCGAGCCTCTTGAGATGAGTGTTCGTGTCAGGTACAGGATAGACGGCGCCTTAAAGCAGGTTATGACATATGACTACAGCCTTCTTTCCGCAATAAGCGCCCGTATCAAAATTATAGGTGGCATGGATATAGCGGAGAAAAGAAAGCCACAGGATGGTCGTATTACCATTATGGTTGACAGACGAGAGTATGATGTCCGTGTTTCCATTCTCCCTACCGTTTACGGCGAGAAAACAGTTATGAGACTTACCTCCAAGGACGGTCTTACAAAGCCTAAGAGTGCTCTTGGATTTGGACCGGAGGAGCTTAAAGTATTTGATGGTATTTTAAGTAACCCACACGGAATTATACTTGTAACCGGACCTACCGGCTCCGGTAAATCAACAACACTGTATACATCGCTCAGTGAGCTTAACACCGAGGATGTTAATATTATCACGGTTGAGGACCCTGTGGAGGCAAATATTGACGGTATCAATCAGGTTCAGGTAAATGTAAAGGCGGATATGACGTTTGCGGCTGCACTTCGTTCCATCCTCCGTCAGGACCCTGACATTATTATGATAGGAGAGATTCGAGACGGTGAGACTGCAAGTATCGCCGTTCAGGCGGCTATCACAGGACACTTGGTTGTATCTACCCTCCATACAAACTCTGCCGCATCTACGGTTACACGTATTATAGATATGGGCATTGAACCGTACGTTGCAGGAGACGCCCTTGTGGGTGTTATCGCGCAGAGACTGGTAAGAAGACTTTGCGGCTCCTGCAAGCAGGCGAGACTTGCTGAACCAGAGGAGAAAAATATACTCGGTGTTAAGGATATGGACGAGGACGTAATTGTTTACGAGCCGGTGGGCTGTACCCTTTGTGGAGACATGGGCTACTCAGGACGTATCGGTGTATACGAGATGATGCCTGTATCGAAGGAGCTTCAGGCGGTTATCGCCAAGGGGGCGACGGCAGACGTTATAGAAAAACAAGCACTTTCCGAGGGTATGCTTACACTGAAGATGGGTGCAGCGAAGCATGTGCTTGCAGGTATTACATCTCTTGACGAGATGAAGAAGATAACCTACGAGACTGGTGATGAATACTAAAATTACTGCGGCTTCTGCCGTGGTTACTATATGAGAAGGAGATGAAAATATAATGTTAGACATGAAGGAGTTACTTGCATTTGCCGTAGAGCAAAATGCATCAGACGTACATATTGCCTGCGGTATACCGCCGAAGCTTCGTATCAATGGTAAGCTTACGGAGGTCGAGGTACCGCCTCTTACGCCGGCAGATGTGGCAGAGGCAATCGGTTCTACCATGCATGAGAGACACAAGGCAATCATAAAGGAAAGAGGAGAGGTCGACTTTTCGTATGCGTCTGCGGAGACCGGACGTTTCCGTGTCAATGTATTTATGGACAGAGGAAACATGGCGGCTGCATACAGAAAGGTAGATACGCAGATACCAAGACCTGATATGCTCGGCATACCTGATTCCGTTGTACAGCTTTACAAGAAAAAGAGAGGACTTGTTCTCGTAACAGGACCGACAGGCTCCGGTAAATCAACAACGCTTGCCTCAATCATAAATAAGGCAAACGAAAACCTGACGGATCATATAATAACACTAGAGGATCCGATCGAGTATGTACATAAACACAAAAAGTCAGTTGTAAACCAAAGAGAAATAGGCATGGACACACTTTCCTATGCCAATGCACTTAGAGCTGCACTCCGTGAGGATCCTGACATCATACTCGTAGGAGAGATGAGAGACTTGGAGACAATCTCTACAGCAATAACAGCAGCAGAGACAGGTCACTTGGTTTTCTCCACACTCCATACAATCGGTGCAGCGTCAACCATTGACCGTATTGTTGACGTATTCCCACCGCACCAGCAGCAGCAGACACGTATCCAGCTTTCCATGGTACTTGAGGGCGTTATCTCACAGTCGTTGATACCGACTGCTGACGGACATGGACGAGTGGCAGCCTTTGAGGTTATGCTTGCAAGCTCTGCAATACGAAGCCTGATTAGAGATGCAAAAACCCATCAGATACAGTCCTCTATACAGACCAGCAGGGCACAGGGCATGGTTACCATGGATGACTTTATTATGGAGCTTTACCGGAATGGTACCATATCAAGGGATAATGCTCTTATCTATGCACAGGATCAGGCTGCTATGAAGAAACAAATGTAGGAAAATTCACATAATAGCATGGCTTTGACAGACGTGATTTTCGTTATATTTGTAAAATTTGCACAAAATATAATCTTTATCTTTAATATTTATTGCAAAAAATATTAAAATGGTGTATTATCAATTTAGCTACATATTGTTAACATTTTGTTCATTTTTAAATTTGGGTCGGAGGATATGAGATGGCACAATATAATTACAAGGTTATGGACAAAAACGGTAAGCCAAAAAAAGGTACCGTTGAAGCCGTAAACGAAGAAAAAGCAAAAGAAAAGCTGAAATCCGAGGGCTTTATTGTCCAGGAGATTAAGGAACAGGGAGCTGACAAGAAAAGAAAAGGCGGAAGAGTCAAGGATCAGGATTTGGCAGTTTTCTGTAAACAGTTCGGTGCCGTGCTGAATGCCGGCGTTACCATGATCTCAGCACTTGAGATGATGGGAGATCAGCTTGAGAACAAAGCACTGCAAAGGGCAGTTAGGGAGGCGCAGGCATATGTACAAAAGGGAGGCAGTCTTGCAGACGCATTCAGACTGAACCCTAAGGTGTTTCCTCCTATATTTGTCAACATGGTTGCAGCAGGCGAGATTTCAGGTAGCTTGGAGACCTCCTTTGAAAGACTGACGGTTCACTTTGAGAATGCCAATAAGTTAAAATCCAAGGTAAAGGGCGCTATGACATATCCTATCGTTATCCTTATCGTTGTCATTGCCGTAGTTGTAGTCCTCCTTGTAGGTGTTGTACCTACATTTGCAGATATGTTTGAGGATCTTGGCTCGGAGCTTCCGAAGGCGACACAGATGCTTGTAAACTTCAGTGAATTTTTACAGCATCATGGTATTGTGCTTGCGCTTGTTATTGCGGCTATCGTGTTTGCACTTGTGCAGTGGGGCAAGACACCGGCAGGCGCACAGTTTTACTCAAGCATAGCCATTAAAGCACCACTATTTGGCAACCTTACGGTTAAGTCGGCAGCAGCAACCTTTGCAAGAACCTTGAGTACACTTATGGGTTCAGGTGTTCCGCTTATGGATGCCATAGAGCAGGTGGCAAGGATGCAGAACAACAAGATAATCAGAGAGGGACTTTTGGACGCTAAGACACAGGTAGCCAAGGGCGTACCTCTTTCAAAGCCGATAAGGGATATGGAGATTTTCCCTCCTATGCTTTCGCAGATGACGAAGATCGGAGAGGAGACAGGTAATATTGAGGACATGATGGATAAGGTTGCAGACTACTACGAGATGGAGGTAAACAATGCAACCGATGCGCTGACAGCTATGATGGAGCCGCTTATCATAGTCGTTATGGGTGTTACCGTCGGTGGTATCGTACTCGCTATCTATTCACCTATGCTTGGTATGTACGACGCAATCGACAACTACTAAAATTATATCCGGTTGGATATACACCGCTGGGCGAGGACAGTGGGTTTATATCATAAAAATAATAGTAAAGGAGAGATTTATTTATGAAAAAAACAAACAACAAAGGTTTCTCACTTGTAGAGCTTATTATCGTTATCGCTATCATGGCTATTCTTGCAGGAGCAATTGCACCGGCACTTATCAGATACATTGATAAGTCAAGAAAGTCAAATGATGTATCAGCAGCAAAGACAATCAAGACTGCTGTTGAGACTGCTATGGCAAATGAGGCATCTTACGAGTACCTTACTGCTGGAACTGCTGATACTAACGGTAATACAGGCGTTATTACGGTTACTCCTGGAGCATCACAGACAGGCGGTGTTTCTATTGTGGTACCATCTGCTGCTCCAACTGGTCTTACTGCGACTGACAAGACTAATGCTGAGGACGAAATCGCAAAGAACGTCGGTGAGAATATGCCTAAGATTAAGTACAAGAAGGCAGCTGACGGAACTAACGTTCCTGCACTTTGGGTTGTTACCTGCACAAGTCAGGGAACTATCAAGGTAGGACTTGGTACTACTGGTGCAACTACCATTACTTATGAGCTTGTTCCGGAAATTTGCTCATACTACCAGTAAGATTTAAACATGTTACAGCTAATTCCACCTGATTCGCCAGGTGGAATTTAGCTGTATTTAAAAAGTGGGACAGGGGCATATCATGGGAGAACTGATACTTTTTTCTATTATATTTTTCATATATGGCATAGTAATTGGGAGCTTCCTGAATGTTGTAATAATACGCACTCCGTTAAAGGAGAGTCTGGCGAAAAAACGGTCTCACTGTATGGAATGTGGACATACCCTTGCATGGTATGACTTATTTCCACTGTTTAGTTATTTGTTTTTAGGTGGAAAGTGCAGGTATTGTAAAGTACATATATCCTGTCAGTATCCGGTTGTCGAAGGACTAAACGGTTTGCTGTATGCCGGGATTTACCTCGCACATGGTCTTAGCATGGAGACGATACTTTACTGCCTGTGTACTTCTGCCTTAATAGCGTTAAGCTTTATTGATTGGCGCACAAAGGAAATCCCTTTGGGATTTAACATATTTATTTTTCTTTTAGGTCTGATTAGACTCGTTACCGATTTGGGTAACTGGAGTCAGTATGTAATCGGTTTATTTGCGGTCAGCGGTTTTTTGCTATTGCTCCTGCTTGTTTCCAAGGGAAGGGCTATGGGCGGTGGTGACATAAAGCTTATGGCGGCAACCGGCTTACTACTTGGCTGGAAGCTTAATATTATAGCATTTTTGCTGGGGTGCGTTGCGGGCTCCGTGATACATCTCACATTGATGGCTGTTAAAAAGGCTGACAGAGTGTTGGCTTTTGGTCCATATTTATCTATGGGCGTATATATAGCAATGATATGGGGTGAGCAGCTGGTAAGCTGGTACCTGAGTATGTGGACGATTATGTAATCCACCGAAAAATTAATCACTGATTAGCGAGGGAGGCTATAAGGAATGGCGAAAACAAACAAAGTGCTATCTATCGATATCACAAATGAAAGTATCACGATTATTGAGTTAACTGTTTCTCAGAAAAAACAGACAAACATTCACAATGTACTTATTTTTGAAACACCTGAGGACGCTTACGAGGATGGCATTATAAAGGATGCCGACAGAGTGGCAGCGGCTATCAGGGAGCAGCTTTCTAGCAGAGGCATTTCCAACAAGAATGCAATATTTGTTCTTTCCTCTGCGAAGATTGTAAACAGAGAGGTTGTAGTACCTTTCGTAAAACCGAATAAAATCAGAGGAATCATAAATGCAAACTCGTCAGAGTATTTCCCTGTCAATATAGAGGATTATGTGGTTTCTCATACTGTACTTGAGACAGTAGTAGACGCAGAAAACAATAAGCAGATACGTGTGCTTGCTGTTGCTGCGCCGACGCAGATGGTTAAGTCCTACTATGAGCTGGCAAGTCTCGCAGGATTAAATGTAGTGAACATTGACTACATCGGTAATGCAATGCTTCAGCTTATTAAGACACAGACAAGTCAAAATGCGACAACCATGGTAATCCAGTTAGGAAGCGAATCAACTGTACTGAATATCGTACAGGGTGATAACCTGCTTCTGCAAAGAACAGTACCATATGGTACAAATTCAGTAGTAAATGTAATTATGGATGAAAAGGGTGTGGATGCTACCACAGCCATGACACTTCTTCAAAACGACAGGCTTATTACTGTTGATTTTGATGACAATGAGGCAACGGGTGCATTCCGGTACCTGATCAACAATATTGGTCGTGTTATGGATTTCTACGCAAGTAAGAATCCGGATAAGCCGATTGATGATGTGTTCCTTACAGGCGACGGTGCCCTTATCAAGGGTATTGATGGACTTTTTAAGATACAGTTAAATGTAAACGTTCGTATTATGGACAGTCTTTACAATATTAAGTTTGACCCGAGCATCGACCTTAAGGTATACAATCCGGTCTATCTTGTAACTTCTATAGGAGCTGCCTTTGCACCTATGGGCTTTGATGTGATTGACCCGACGGCAAAGGTAAAGAGCGGTTCGGGCATAAGTGTTGCACCGTTTGTTGCACTTACCGTTGTAGCGGCAATTGCGGGAGCGGGTCTTGCCTTTTACTCTATCAAGCAGAAAAATGACGCTACGGAGGAACGGGATAACCTGAATGCAAAGATTGCTTCTATACAGGATATAGAGAAGGTTATTACGGAGCACGACCAGGCAAAGGCTGAATATATGGACGTAATCGCCATGTACAATGCGACATACCAGTTAAATGAAAATGTAAGAACCTTTATCAGTGAGCTTGAGTCAAAGATACCGACAACAGTAGTTGTAACAGGCTTTACCTCTACCAATGAAGGCGTAAATCTTCCATGTGTATCAGCTGACTATGACTCCATTGCTGACTTTATTATGCAACTTAAGACAATAGAATGTATTGATGATGCATATGTGGCGTCAATTTCCAAGGCTGCTAATGAAGAAACAGGACAGGAAAGATATGAGTTTACTGTTACGGCAGTATATGTAAATACAAACCCGAAGGCTCTTTTGGTTGAGGAAGAAACAATAGAAGAGACTTCTGAAGAAACCACAGAAGAAACAGCAGAGTAAAAAAGGGGGGAATAGAACATGTCAAAAGCAAATATAAGTATATTATTAGTAATACTCGCCGTAGCTATTGTTGGTGGAGTATACCTTTATGTTTATAAGCCGAATATGGAGGAAAAAGATACCATACAGGCTGAGATAAATACACTTCAGGCAAAATATGATGACCTTGCTGCCAAGGCACAGAAGAAGGACCAGTATCTTGCAGATACTGCAATGTATCGGGCTGGGTTTGAGGATGAGGTAGCATACTTCCCTGCAACCCTTGATCAGGAGATTAGCGTTATGTTCATCAAGGGCATAAACAAGGACGAGGGTGTAAAGCAATTTGATGTAAGCAATGTAGGACTGGGAAGACCTAATTTGTTCTATGTACTTGGCTCAGGTGCAACACAGGGCAACTCGAATGTTACTTATACAGAGGATTCCTATCTTTGTTATTCAGCTGAATTTCCTGTTGCATATACCGGTTCCTATGAAGGCATCAAGGATTTGATTGATTATGTTATGGCATACAAATACAGAATGAATGTTTCATCCGTTACAATGTCATATAATTCAGAGACAGATATGTTTACCGGCAATGTAAGCTTGAATGCTTACTGTATTGCAGGCGCTGACAGGGAAGCTGACAAGATTAGCGTAAACGTAAATAACGGCGTGGAAAATATATTCCATGGCGGAGCTGGTGCAGTTGCTGTTTCATCCTTCGAGTATGATGCAGATAACGGAGCAGCAATCGTAAGCAACCATGATGTAAACATTCTTCTTAACAATGCGAACAATGACACCTCAGACGGAATTATTGTTTCAGCAGGCGGCTCTGACACTTATGTAACAAGCGGAGCAAACAACGTTGAGACCTTGGTTATCACTGTTGACAGCGAGGAAGGCAAGAATTTTGTTACATATGCAATTGGAGATAAGTCATACAAGAAGGAGATTGTATCAACAGACCTTAAGATATATGTAGAGTCTTCTAAGAGAGTTGACGGCAACGACAATAACGGAGTAAAGGTTACGGTTGATAACAAGACCAGTCTTCCTGTATTCTTTAAGGTTGTTGATGATGATACAACATCTCCAAGATTTAGTGTTGGAAGCAAGAGTGGTACCGTAAAGGTATATTAAGAGAGGATGGGATTTATGGCAAAGAATAAAAATAAGGGTTTTACGCTTATTGAAATCATAATAGCTATTGCCATATTAACAGTACTTCTTGTTCCTATTATGAGACAGTTTACACAGACACTTGAAACAAGCAGAAGGGCTAAAGAATTACAGTACATCAATGAGAATGCTGCATATGTTTTGGAAATGTCTCAAAGAACAGACCTAAGTAATATTGCCAGTGGCTCGGATGCTGCTGACGTGGCTGATGACATCAAAATTAACACGGTAACAAAACATGCCGCAATCACATGTGAGGTGTATAATACGGATGGAACGGCAGTCGGTGGTCCTTATGGTCAGGTTCAATATACAGCAACCCACTACGTGTTAAATGATGCGAAGCTTGGAGCAAAAAGACATGTGTATGGAAGGGAAGTTATCACTGACGACCTTTCTGCTAAGCTTGCTGCCACTGAAGATGCATTAGGGCAGGGATATAAAGTTGCATATGGAATGACTAATTCTGATTTGGCTAATTTCTCAGGTGACTTTGAGCTTACCAACGAAGGAAGTATTGTACGATATGACAGTGACGGCTTTGTTACGGCAGTAGCTTGTAACAAGGTTGCGACGGTTAATAACCCGAACGACACAAATCTTGGCAACATGCAGGATCTTGATGTAACGAAGGTAGCCATTATACCGGGAACCGCACAGAGCTTTGATGCTCAGGCGGAATCACAGTTTTTCTCCATAACCATGGATAAGCTGAAGGAAGCGGATTATGATTCCTGGTTACAGGCAATGATGCATGAGTCAAACGACAGTATCTTGAATACGGTTGATTATGCCGGTTCCTTAAAAAAGGTAACAAAGATATATATTGATGAAAATGATAACGGAACACCGGATAATAAGAGCGATGATTATTATGTGGTAAAGGCAGATGTATACTATCACAGCTCTTATTCCATAGCATCACTGATGGAAAATGGCGGAAGTGCAAGTGTAGATGAAACATTAAGCTACAATGTATTCTCACAGAAATTTTACACTGACAGATGTCCTGATATTTATTTTGAGTATCAGCCATATTCTACAGAGTACAGATACGGCACAAGCCCTTATGTGGAATATGCCACGGATGATGATATCATAATTGATAATTATGTTGAAAATCCTGACGGACCGGTTAAGCTTTATCTCTATAAGCCTACGGCGGATCAGAGCAATACCGCTTACAATGATGGTGTAGATGATGCTCACGCATATTATACAAGACATGGTGGTAGTACAAAGGTAAGGATAAATGTCTACAAAATGAACAGCAACATAAAGCCTGTAGATATTTACACGAATATTTATGGAACTACAGCGACAGGCACAAAGGAGATTGACCATGACCAGTTTAAGGTTGGTGTCCGTACGGTAATACCAAATATTGTAACAGATTCTCCAAAGCTTGAAAATCAGATGAATACTGTAAGAGAGGATTACGACTACAGTAATATAAAGCTGTTGGAGGAGGATACAAGATATGCTGACAGGCTGCTTACCGTAACGGTAAAGCTTACGCCTAAGGATGCGGATAATAAAATGGTAACTCAGATTAAACTTACTGGAGCAAAGGGGGAAAATTAGTTGAAAAAGATTAAAAAAATGCTTAAAAAACTAAATAATCAAGGCTCTAGTGTAGTTATGGTTGTTGCGGCGCTTGGATTTATAGGTATCATTGTGGGAGCGCTTTTGATGGCTGCCGGATATACCTATAAGCAGAAGCTTCAGGATTTGAACGCCAGAGACAACTTCTATTATGTAGAGCAGGCGATGAATGAGATTTATGCAGGCGTAGGCTCAAAAACTGCGGAAAACATGCAGGAGGCATATATATATACCGTTGAAAATATGGTGTATTTTGACTTGCAGACCGGAACCTACAGAAACAGGACAGACGAAGAAGCAAATCTTATGTTTAAGGAAAAATTCATGGAGCTTTTAAGCGTCAATCCGGATTTCCTTGACAGTGCTGTTGCAAGCAGTCTTTCAAAGTATATAACAAATTCATCGGTAGTATTAGACGATACAAGGCTTTATGTTGAGAGAATTGATGCAGACCTTGACGGCAAGATTGAATCAATTGTCATAAAGAACGTAACGCTTACAAGAACGGCAAATTACAACCGTTCTCAGGCAAATGGCGCATATACACAGAAATTATCAACCGACATTGTTATCGGTCAGCCTGATTTTAATGTTGCGTTTAATTCCTCCACGTCAGGCTACTCAAATCTTTTCCAGTTTGCAACTGTAGCAGATATGGGAATTGAGATTAATCAGACGGCAGGTAATACGCTTACGATTGCAGGTAATGTATATGCAGGCTCAGATTACTACAACAAAAAGTATAATGAGAGTACATACAAGGCAGATGTAAGTGATGGTGATAAAACCTTTACAGGCACTTACGCAGGCGAGGATGTGTCCTATAACCATGGAAGCGTTACCTCCAAACGGTATGTTGAAGGTGACAGCCCTGTAAATACATATTTTAATGCATATTCAACGCTGAGTAATCCTGAAAATGTAGGAAGCCGTGATTACTATGACGGCGTGAACCAAAGAAGCGCAAATTCAGGCATTTATGTAAATGGTTCTACGGTTTCCATACTTGCCGATACCGTTATTGTACCTGGAACGATTGCCGTTATGAACAGTGGTAATCTTTCCATATATGGCAAGAGCGGTACTGCAACTTCTGAGTCGGAGGTTTGGACGGATAACATCGTGTTGGATGGAACAAGCAGAAAGGTTACTACGCAGTCCATTACGGGACAGCCGGAGATTAACTATGAGGGAGCAACGGCACTTATCAGGGCAGACGTTTTTGTAAAGGATGACACTGAGATAAATGCAACGGGAGCTACTTTCCAGTTAAAAGGCAGCTATTATGGATATGGCGACAGCACTGCAAAGGATGAAAGAGATTTTATTCCGACTGTTTTGACTGAGAACTTCCAAATTACAAATGCTGACGGAACAGTTGAAAACAGAGGACATTACAATAGTAGTGCAATTATAGTAAACGGAGAACATTCTCTCCTTAACTTAGAAGATACAAATACAATTTATCTTGCAGGACGTTCCTATATTGAGCTTTCAAAGCAGGTGGAGCAGAATGAAGAAGAGATAACTGTGGATGGAAATACAGAGACTGTTGTAAGACAGACGTATACTTATACGCCTATGTCAGCGGATAATCTGCTTACTGATGCTGTAAATGACACGGTTTATATCAGAGATTATAAGACAGGTGAGAGTATTTCCATAAAGAGTAACCAAAAGGCTTACATTCCGGTTATGTATACGGGCGTGCCAACACTTAGCAGTGTATATACAAGTGAGTCGGGTACTAGCTCGGTTCGATGCTATTTGGCAAAGCTACATCCGGCACTTACAGATGCACCGTTGTTTGTTAAGTACTTCCCGAATCTGTCGTTTGGAAATGTAGACACTGCTACTGGTACTTTTTCCAGACAGATTCCTTGTGTAATGCAGTTAGTTTCAGGAAAGAAATATTATTATATTGATTTTGAGACGGCATATTATATGGCTATGCGTTGGAATCCGGAGGTTATACGAGGTGTGTATGCATCGCCGGAGGAATATGCAGCCTCCTTCATTAAGGACTATGTTGCCGTGTTAAATGGCACTTTCGCTGCTGATGATGAAAACTATGCAAGTTACCTTGTTGATATCAGGAACTTTGAGGACTTTGAGGCAGGAAACATTATTCTTCCTGAGATGAATAATGAGCTTAATGTTGATGCTGTAAACGTATATTCAAGCGGTGCCATCACATCAAAGAACGGCACAAGCTTTGATATGATTACAAAGAACAGTCAGGCAGATATTTCAACCCTGCTCAGCAGTCAAAGGGTTACGCCGGGAGCAGAAACTTCGGCGACAACGGCTCTCGGATTTTCTGACGACCTTGATGTTGAGTATGAGCTTATGAAGTGGAATTTAGGACACTTTGATTTTGCAACTGACCCTGAGGTTCAGTATATCAAGGCGCTTTTAAGTGATACTAGCTTTGGTGTAGGAAGTATTACACCAATAAACAGATACCTTAATATGAGATTGGTTCAGAGTGACTCAGGTACAATCGGCGACCTGCGACCTGCAAATTCAAATGAGACAGGAACTGAACCGGGCGTATTAAAGCTTGAATCAGGATACAGCGTTTGGGTCAACAATGGTGTTTCATCAGGTGCAGGCGACAGTGATTCCGTTACTGTATCAACAACCAGTGCTGATGGAGTTGTAAAGGGTATTGTTATAGCAAAGGGAGATGTGTACTTTGATACATCGGTTCGGTCATTCGAAGGATTGGTTGTTTCAGGTGGAAAAGTATACATAAACAATAATCTTTCTACCTTTACGGCAAGCCCGGAGATATGTAGAGCCATCATCAGAGAGTGTCAGCTTTCTTCAGATGACAAGTGTAAATATCTTCTTTCCCTGTTTCAGGGGTATGAGGATTCTTCCATTGAGGACCTTACACAGCCTGGCACGGATAAGAGAACCATTGACACGATAGAATATTCAGATGTCGTAAGCTTTGACAACTGGATGAAGAATGTAGAATAGAGGTGTTGCCTATGAAGAAGAAAATTGATGATAACAGCGGTTACACCTTGGTAGAGTTAGTTATAGTGATGGCTATTATCGTGATACTTACAACTGCGGCATTTGTGACGATGTCTGTCATGCACACTGCAAAGGTAAAGGAAGCAGCGGCAACCTTTGACGCAGAGGTTACTGATTTGATAGCAAGAACAAGAAATCAGGATGTCTATCAGGATATGAACAACAATGGTGTTATGGACGCAGGAGAGGAGTTGCCCGGTTATAAGTATGAGCTTATTATATCTTATATAGGTAATAAGTATTATGTTTGTAATTATTTCCTTCTGCCGGGAGGTACACACAGCGAGGTATCGTCTGCAGATAGAAAAAGTCTTTCTACATATGTGACGGTTAAGTATTCTGATTTTGATGGCACCTATGTGGATGTAGAGATAAGTTCGCGTATAATAAGATTTGATAAATCCGGTGCCTGTGTTGAGGGCGCGGGAGTATATAAATTCCTAAAAAGGGATGGAAGCGTTATCGCAACTGTAACTATTAACAAAAATGGTAGTCATCAGATTAAGTAGGATAGGGGTGATAAACTGTGAACAAAAAATTAAATAGTAATCGTGGTTTCACTCTTATTGAGTTGATAATCGCCATAGCTGTTCTTGCATTCCTTATGACAGCTATAAGCTCTTTGATGACCTCAAGTCTTATTACCAACAGAAAGACGCAGGCTGACATAGAGGTTCAGACGACGGCGCAGGAGACTTATAACAAAATTACGGATGCACTCATGCAGGCAAAGTCGGTTTATATTTTGGGATATACCTATCCCGGAACGCCTGACTTTTCCAAGGCAGGGGAAGCCGCAGGCGGTTCGCCGTCATACTTCGTGGCAGGTCTTTACGACGAAAAGACATGGGCGGTAAGAGATGTGGTAACGGGTGAGCTTAAGGTTGAGCCTACAAAGGATAATAATAGGACGGCTATCGTAAATGACTTAAACCGTTATGGAATTTCCGCAAGTGTAGCTGAGGTTAAATTTTTCCATGAGCTGGCAGGACAGGATATATACATTAAGAAGCTTGTCGTTGTAACTGCGGAGGCGTTAGACATATCGCAGGTTCCATCAGCAAATGCGGTTGACACAAATAAATGGAACTGCTTAAATGCATTAACAAGACAGATGGAAGAGGTTGAAAAAAAGGCAAGTGGCAGCGGTTATTCCCAAAATGACACAGTCGTACATGTTTTTACCTTTGATGAAGGAAATCTTTACTATGAGAAGCAATATGCTTTTATGACAGGTAAAAATGATAAGGTGTCTGATTGGTCTGATGCGGATGCCGTAAAGAGAAATATTTTCTCAAATTCATTCTCTTATGTCACTACGGATGATGAACCACTTTCGGGATGTGTGGTAAACTTAAATCCTGATAAAGGTTCATTGGCAGTTGATTTATATTTTAGCGACAAAAACATGACATATACGTCGCTTGGAATGGTAAACGTAAGAAATTCATACGTTTTAAAAGCAAAGCAATAAGAAGGAGGTAAAAAGCATAATGAAACGTAAAACGAAAATCATGATTTCAGCTTTATCAGCAATGCTTCTGATGGTTCTTGCAGCAACTATCGTATCCTTCTCACTTGCTGGTAATAGTGATGAGACAGATGTCTCTGACGAGCAGATTCTGTATGCGGCAGAAGATACAAACATGACAATCGTAGACAGAATCATTGAAAATTCCAATCTTGAAGATAATGATGATAATGACCCATATTATCACATTGTAGAGATTGGTTCATCTGCTTCGCCTAGCATGGCTACATTGCCGGATGGTTCAACGAAGTCATATCTTGCATATTTGTCATATATGGATGCAGCCGGTAATAGCGCATTTAAGAATTATGTGATTGATGGCAATAAGACAATCGAGCAGCTTATGAAGGAAGGCAGGGTAGACTATAAGTACTATCATGTAACAGACGTTACAGCTGATGATATTGAGACAATTGCTGATGCAGACCTTATCTATGTCAGCAACGATCCAAATAACATGTATGCACCGGGTACCAATGACTTGAGTGAGGATTTATATAGTGCGCTTCTTCATACATATGTAAATAACAAGCAGCGTCCTTTGATTATTGATAATCCTATCGAGACAAAAAATATATCAGGCAACTCGTCAAATACAGTGGCATTTGGCAAACTGGTAACGGATGTATTTAATGCAAAGGGAAGCAGATATTATACGTTTGCATGGGATACAACTAGACAGAGTGCTGGGGAATTTTTAAGACATCAGAATGGTTCCTTATATCTTGGTATTAATGGTACAAAGAAAACGGGAAATTGGCTTGCCTTGAAACAGGGGCAAAATTCTGACACTAGAGTTAATACCGCTAAGATGCTTGTTATCAGTCCGAATCCTGCTCTTTCAGAACAAGAATATATACAAGAGGCTGATTATTCTATGGCATCTCGTTTATTGGAAGTGGAAGATACAGATGTTGATCCGCGTTTTTTCTTAGAGGATGATGATAATTTTTATAGAGCATATGGTCTTACTAGGCAGCTTGGTAACTCGGTTGAGGATATTTTAATGCGTCAATATGGTTACAATGCAAAGTATGCAGAGGAAAGACCTCTTGCCATGTTAGTTGATACCTATCAGCTTCAGACAGCCGATGCAGATAATCTATTAACTGTTGATTTTGACCAGTATGATATGATTGTTATTGAAGATGGTTTGAAGGATGTACAAATCTCACCTGAATTATACAGAAAGTTTAGTGCAGCCATGCTTGCAAATGTTACGATTGTATACAATTCCAATAATGCAGGTACAGGCACCGCAAATACGGGCTCAGATGATTTTGATGCTACGGAATCAAAATATAACATGCTTTACGCTACAGTGGCATCGACCTCAGGCACATCGAAAAAAGTAAATGTAATGGTAACAAATGCTGAGGACTTTGGCGTAATTGCACAGAGCAACAGTGCAGCAACCTGTAAGAAGATTGCAGATTTGCTCAATGCGTCTGCATTCAGGGAATATGGTGGAGCAAATGCTTCCTCCACGAAGTTTACGGTTTTAGAGCTGCAGCCATGTTACCCGATAGATTTGGAGGTTGCGGCAGCTAGCACGGTAGCACATCCGAATGCGACAACTTTATCGAAACTTGGAATTTCAGGAAATTATTACACCGTACCTGCTGAGGTATTAAATGCAACGAAGGAGCAGGTTTCCACGCTGAATGCTGATGGCTCATTAACAACACCGGAGTATTACGCATGGGAGCTTTCCGAGGCGAAGATAGCAGATGCGCTTGATATGGACGTCAACAATGTTCAGGTTGTGCATATGTCCTCAGAGGAGATGGCAGCAAGCACAACAGATATTCTTGGAACGTATGATTTGGTATATATTGGTGGAAATAAAAGTGCGCTGAAGGAAGCTACCCAGTGGCAGGTATTAAATGGTATCAGTGGGAACGGAATTGCTCACGGTACTTTGATTCTAAGAACCACTGATGAGTTAAGGCATCTTCCTATTTATACCATGTATACTCACAATGGTGATATGACGGCAGTGGACGTCAGCAGTACAGGTGAATCAGGTTCTGCTGTAGGAAGTGGTACTGCATATGCAAATGTAAATGGGCAAGCCTCATTTACGACCTTGAATGGTAATGACGTGACGTCTAAGCAGGCACAAAAGCTGATTGAATATGTAGCAGCAGGTATGCCGATTATCGTCAGTGACGATGCTGCGGAAGCTTATAAGGCATTGGTAGATGCGCAAGACAAAGATAAAAACCCATATTTGCAGAATTCCATTGACCCGGATTGTAACATGGCAAAGGTATTAAAGGCTTGTTATGATCTAAGGAATGAAGCTACTGTTCTTTGGGATTTTGACAAGGATGCAACGTACCATACAGATAATGCAGGCGGAGCGCTTGGAACGACAAATGTGGGTTATGTTGAGGTATTTTCACCAAGTAATGTGACGAATGTAACAAACATAGATACAGGCGAAGCTGTCACTCCAGGTCAAAAAGATGATATTTTAACACTTTATGAGAATTCATATAAGCGTCCAATCCTTGAGGTTACAAAAACGCCTAAAAGGTATGATGATACAAAGGCTGACTCGGCATTGGATATTATAGACGATAAGTCGGTTTTGGAGTTTGAGTATACAATTAAATCAAGCTCAAAATGTGAGGTTACTCTTTATATTGATGATGACGGAAACGGAAGGTATGGTGATGCAACTGACCAAGCTTATCCAGGCTCAGCTACAAGCTGTACTGTAGAGCTTGCTGACAGCTTTTTCGGACCTGTTTCATGGAAGCTGGAAGCAAAGGATACCACAACAGGTGTTACCACAGGTATAACCGGAATTTCATATGTGGCACCAAAGAAGACAGATGATAAGCAGACGGTAAAGGTGCTTCAGATTATGCCGGGAAAAGTAAACACATGGGATCAAGGACCGGCAGGTGAAGGCGCAGAGGGCGCTAACTCCTTGTACTTCTGTGTCGTTTGTCAGCAGGCATGTCAAAGGCTGGAACGAAACCCTGTTGCGAACAATGCAAGCTGGTTTCAGATTCATTATTCAGGAAATTACTTTACGCAGTACTCAACGTCTGTTGCAGTTCAACATCAGAATCCGTACTCTCAGGAGGATATAACTGATGCGGGAACCCATGAGCATGTATTTGGTATTCCATATTATGATGCTAATTTACAGTTTGAGAATGGTGGAACAAAGTACGGTGCTGATGACTGGCATATCAACCTTGCAGATGAGCTTTCAGACAGATTTGATTTTGATATTGACATTCTTACCAGAGATGAAGTGGAGGAAATATCAGACAGTGTAAGAGCAGCATATGACTTCTCTAATATGAGTGATGCTGAAAAGCTTGCAGCTATCAAGAAGTTTGAGGATAATGTGGATTTAAAAGCAACAGAATTTGCAGATTATGCTGCGTATGGCGAGGATGCCATTGATGAGAAGCTTACTTATATTACCCAGTATAACAGCGAGGTATACGCTTCGGAGTATTGGAATCTTTACACTTATATGAGGGATGAAAAGGCTGTTGCAGATTCCTTTGAGGATGTAGATGAGCCTGAGGCAGGCAATGCAGGCGGTGGCTCTGGTGAGCAAAGTAAGAACTTTGTGGACCCTCTCACAGGTGCAAGCATTGAGATAACGCAGACGACCTTGGATGCCAAGACAGATTTGAATGAGGTGCTTGAGACACTTGCTACAAGTCTTAGGGCGAGAGGAAAGACGGACCTTGCAGAAGAAGTGGAATATATCATAAGAACAGAACGGTATTATGACATCTTCAATGCGGCTGATGGAACGAATTTCGCTTTCCGGTATGGTGGACTGGGAAATTATATTTCAGGTGAAGATTCAAGAAAGCTGACGAGCTCCTATAAGGATTACGTCAAGGCAAAGAATGTGGAGCTTGAATACAAGGAATTATACAAGCAGTATGACAGGCAGGCACATGCCAACAACTGGATAGAGGGCTGCTATTCTACGGTTATTTTGGGAGCTTCGGATGATTTTGCAGGCGATGATTTTACGGCAGGCAGCAATGGTCTGAAAGACGTAACCAACTATGTAAAGAATGGTGGAAATGTTCTTTTGTTCCATGATACCTTTACAAGATTTAGCGATGCAGGCTCTCATAATCTTACAGATGCAATCAGGGCATATGTGGGTCAGGATAAGAACCATATGGAGATTGAGGACGCAAGCTACCAGTACGTTAAGTATAAAGTTGCGGAAAACTATGATGAGGATAAGTATTTCCTGACGAACCTTTCCTATAAGACCGGAGATGAAAAATATCCGACATGGTATGATGATTTGAAAACATACCAATATGGAGGGGCAGGAGCATCAAGCAGCAGATTATATTCAACAGTTGCTTATTCTGATGGCTTACATGCATCAAATAAGTCATCGAATCCATCGGCAGTTGCATATAAGTACGCATATTTAAGTTGGTCTTATGCGGCATATTGGTACAATGCAGCGAGCTTTGATGCGAGGGATAATACGAAGTATGGTACAAACAGAGGCTCTAAGAATAATGACGGACTGATTACTTTGTATCCGTTTACATTAAGTGATGATATTTATATAGCAGGTACACATCCACAGTCCTATGCACTTGACCTTGAGGATGACAAGTGTACGGTATGGTATTCACTTGCGGGCGGCTATAACGGACAGGAAGGATCTTCCATGTTTGCGGCGTCTCCACGAGATGGTCAGGATAGCTACTTTATATACTCATACAATAATGTATATTACTGTGGTGCAGGACATTCTAATGTTACAGGTGTAGGTAAGATGAACAATGACGAGAGAAAGCTTTACATCAATATCATCTGTAACTCTGTAAGAAAGAGTGCTGCTATGCCAAGCATCTATGTATATGATTATGACAAGGATACATATGGTGATAAGATTAAGCGTAAGGACGGAAGCTACTATACAAAGGTTGACACTACGGACGAATATCCGGAGTTCAGCTTTAAAGCTACTACCGATTCCGAGTCAACGCTTTCAAGAATTAGGATTTATTATGACCTTGATTACACGGAGGAGAACAGAAGCAACGCATATGTGGATAATGCAAGCCATATTCTTGTTGCTGATTGGAATGCAAGTCAGGTAACAGCCGGAGTAAGAAAGAATGTATACAGGTATGATACTACGCTTAATGCTTTAGTGGATGCAGACGGAAAAGCTATCGTAGATACGCACGCTGATGGCACAAGCAATCTTGCGACAGCGCTGAAGCTTAGACCGGAATACTTCGACCCATACAACGGCGAGTACACATATCTTGTAATTGAGGCTACAGATTCATCCGGTAATAAGGTTTACCAAAGAATTAAGATAATGCTTAAGGAGGTATTGTTCAACTTGACGTAAAAGGAATAGGTGTTACAGGCACTGAAAATCTGACGGGTAAGTAAAAACGATACTTAGGAAAGCAAAGATTAAGTAAAAGTGAAGTGGGTATGCATGGCATACCCACTTTTATATTGTGCTGCTTCGCAGTTTAGTATTTTGCTTATGTTGACTCAGTTGGGTATTTTGTTATTTTTGCTATTTTATCTAGTTAAATCATTTTTCAAAAAATTGTTGCAATTTTTATACGCATATGTTACTATCTATTAAAGCATTGTTTCTCATATTTCTTTTATGGGTAAAACCATTTCGGACATTCTGAAAATAAGTTACTTCGATGCTTTGTTTCACATAATAATGGCAGCGAAGGAGCTGTTTTGGAAATTTGTCTGAACCAAATTAATTTTCATTGCTTTTCTTTCTGCCAGTTACGAAAAGGAGGAAAAGAAAATGAAAAAACAAGAAAATTATGTAGAAACTTTAATTACAAATATGCATCATAAGGATACCGTATTTAGAAGGGTATTCTCGGACAAAAAGGAACTGCTGACACTCTACAATGCCGTGAACAAAACATGCTATGACAATACTGAGGAATTGGAAATTACAACCTTGGAAAATGCAGTTTATATGACTATAAAGAACGATTTATCATGTGTCATTGATATGAGACTTAATCTGTATGAGCACCAGTCGTCGGTAAATCCGAATATGCCACTTAGAGATTTGGATTATGTATCACGGAGCTTCAGGCACTTTTATGATGGGAAAGATATATATTCGGAAAAGCTGATTAAGCTTCCTAATCCGAAATTTGTCGTGTTTTACAATGGCATAGACAAACAGCCTGAACGTAAAGAATTTCGGCTTTCTGATGCTTATACACATAGGGAAGAAAATCCAAGTCTTGAGCTTGTGGTGCTTCAGCTTAATATCAATCCCGGCTACAATGATGAGCTTATGATAGCATGCCCTACCTTACGGGAATACATGTTATTTGTTGACAAAATTCGAAAATGCAGCAAAACTATGGATATTAATACAGCCGTAACTCGTAGTGTGGATGAATGTATTAAGGAAAATATCCTTGCTGATTTTTTGAGAAAAAATAAGATGGAGGTAATTGCCATGAGCATATATGAATATGATGCCGAACTCCACGAGAAAACCTTACAGGAAATTGGGTACGAAAAAGGACACGTTGATGGTCGTAATGAGGGTATCGGCATTGGGCGCAAGCAGGGAGAAGCGAAAAAACTGATAACTCAAATCTGCCGCAAAAAACAAAAATCAAAGTCCCCTGAGGTTATAGCTGAGGAGTTGGAAGAGGATTTTGAGCAGGTAAAGCGAATCTATGACATAGCCGATAGGTTTGCACCTGAATATGACGTAGAAAAGATATATGAGAGGCTCGTGTCAATATAATATAACAGGGCGGTTGCTAAAATGCATTCGCCCTGTTATTATGGCAATGACAAAGAAGTGAGTATCTGTACTCATATCGGAAACAAAAGTTAAAACATATTCCAGTAGATGTCTAAAAAGTTTTTTATATAAAATCTATCATTATCAATGGCAGTGGCTAATATGTCTGTAAGTAGATATATTAAACAGGCAATCACAAAAAACTACTTTCTTTATAAAAATATATTGCATTATATATAAATCTGTGCTATTATCTCTCTAAAGCATAAATCTTTCTATTCTGTTTTGGGGCTTGTGCCTCATCAAAAAATCAGAAAAATTCGGAACTTCGATGCTTTGAGTTCATTACATTACAATTTAAGCAGAGGGGTTGTCCGTATTTTGGAAGGATGTTGTACGTGCTTGTTTTATTGGGAATTTTACTACAAGAATAATCCGGCAAGAAAGATTTGGGTAACCTCCTGCGGCACTTAGTTAAAGGAGGAAACCGATTGGGAAAA
>JAMPEW010000020.1 GCA_023664775.1 Clostridium sp.
AACTAACATTCCTGCCGGTCTCATGTGAATCCCCTGTTCATTTACAACCTTAATCATTTTCGTTACCATAATCTTTTCTCCTTTCAACTGCAATATATTTTTATTCACTCACCTTTTTCTTTAACAGTGCCAAAAGCAGCATGCCGACCAAAGAACCAATTACAAGCGATACGATATACATAGGCCAGTTGCTTACTACAGCAAACACAAACACACCGCCATGTGGAGCCATAAGCGTACAGTCAAATGCCATGGAAAGACCGCCTGCCACGGCTGCACCTACAAGACAGGAAGGGATAACCCTGAGCGGGTCTGCTGCCGCATAAGGAATTGCACCCTCCGTAATGAAGCTTAACCCCATGACATAATTTACAGGTCCATTCTTTCTCTCCTCGTCTGTCCATCTGTTTTTAAAGAATGTTGTGGAAAGTGCGATTGCGATTGGAGGCACCATGCCGCCTATCATAACCGCCGCCATAATGTCATAGCTGCCTGCCGCTATTGCTGTTATGCCAAATGTATATGCCGCCTTGTTAAATGGTCCGCCCATATCAATTGACATCATACCACCGAGTATACAGCCAAGTACAATCTTACTGCTGTCACCCATATTGTTGAGGAAGTTTGAAAGTCCTGTATTTATCATTCCCATAAAAGGATTAACTGCACACATAATGACTGCAATAAGCCCAAGCCCCACAAGGGGATAAATAAGCACAGGCTTAATGCCGTTAAGTGCCTTAGGCATATGGTCGCACAGCTTTTCAATTCCCAGCATAAGGTAACCGCCTACAAAACCTGCGAAAAGTGCTCCCAAAAACCCTGAAGGAATGTCGCCACCCACGCTTGCAAAGGTGGAACCTGTCGTTGCAAGATAGCCGCCTACAAGACCTACAAGAAATCCCGGTCTGTCAGCAATACTCATACCGATATAGGCCGCAAGTATCGGCACCATAAAGTTAAATGCATATCCTCCAATGGTCTTTAAAAATTCTGCCGCCACCGTATGGGTTCCAAAGTTCGCATCCTGCGGTGCCCCTGCTATGGTATCAATCAGAAATGCAAGTGCTATAAATATACCACCTGCTACTACAAAAGGCAGCATATTTGATACACCGTTCATAAGCTGCTTGTATATTTTTCTTCCAAATGTCTCATCGTCACCATCACTGCCTGACACAGCCTCTCCGCTATGATGATATACAGGCGCGTCTCCTGCCTCAATTTTATTTATCAGCTCCTCCGGTATTTTTATTCCGTCAGAAACCTTTGTCTTGTAAACCTTTTTTCCGTCAAAACGGGACATTTCCACTGCCTTGTCAGCGGCAACTATTATTCCGTCACAGGCTGCAATTTCCTCCTTGGTAAGGACATTCTTGGCGCCACCGGAGCCGTTTGTCTCTACCTTAATCGGGATACCCATTTTCTTTCCTGCTTTTTCAAGAGCCTCAGCCGCCATGTAGGTATGTGCTATTCCTGTCGGGCAGGCCGTAACTGCAAGCACCTTGTAAGCGGCATCTGACGCACTTTTTTCTTCATTTGTCTCACTCTTTGGCTCATCAGGATACTTTTCCTTTTCCATATTATCAATAATTTTAATAAATTCGTCCTTATCCTTTGCACCAAGAAGCTTTGCCCTGAAATCCTCATCCATCAATATTGTCATAAGCCTCGACAATACCTCCAAATGAACGTCCCCGTCATTTGGTGCAGCAATCATAAACAAAAGATTTGAAGGCTCATCGTCCAAGGCTTCATAATCAACACCCTCAGGCACTGTCATTGCCGCAAGCGAAGGGCCCTTTACAGCCTCACTTTTTGCATGGGGAATGGCAATTCCTTCTCCAACGGCAGTGGAGCCCTGCTCCTCCCTTGCAAGAATGCCTTTTCTGTAGGCTTCTTTGTCAGCTATGTTTCCGCCCTTGACCTGAAGCTCCACAAGGGTGTCAATGGCTTCTGCCTTATTTTTTGGCGTCCCGCCAAGAAGAATACTGTCCTTGCTAAGCAAGTCTACAATTCTCATAAAAAACTCCTCCCTTTCTTCTACAATTGTTTCAGCAGCTCATATACAAGCTCCTTGTTTGCAAGTCCGTCTGAAAATGCAGTTGCCCCTCCCGCAGCAGTTCCAAGCTTCAGGGCATATTCGTAATCTCCTGCTTCGCAGCCCGCCAAAAAGCCTGCCACCATGGAATCCCCCGCACCAACGGAATTTTTTACACTGCCCTTACATACCCCACACTTGTGAACCCTTCCGTTTTCATCAAGAAGTATGGCGCCGTCTCCTGCCATGGAAACAAGCACATTTACCGCACCCATATCCTGAAGCTTTCCCGCGTAGGCAACTATCTCATCATCCGTTTTAAGCTCTGTTTTAAACATTTCACCAAGCTCAAAATTATTAGGCTTAATCAGAAACGGCTTATATTTCAGAACATTCATAAGCAGCTCCTTTGTTGCATCCACAACCGCCCTTACTTTTTTTGCCGCAAGCCTTTCCAAAATTCTTTCGTATATATCAGAGGGAAGCGACCCTGGAATACTTCCCGCAAGGACAATTGTATCTCCGTCACCTATCTCATCAAGCTTTCCAAAAAGCTTATCAAGGTCCTCCTGCAAAATGTCTGGTCCCTGACCGTTAAGCTCCGTTTCATCCTTGGCTTTAATCTTAACGTTAATTCGGGAAAAGCCCTTGTCAAGCTTTACAAAATCTGAGCAAACGCCTTTATCAGCAATTCCCTTTTCAATGGCATCTCCCGTAAAGCCTGCCACGAAGCCAAGCGCTTTTGACTTAATTCCAAGTTCTCCGAGAACCATTGATACGTTAATGCCCTTGCCTCCAAAGTAAATCTCCTCTTTTTGGGACCGGTTGACAGCGCCTACTGTCAGCTCATCAGAATGAACGACATAATCAACTGCCGGATTAAAAGTTACGGTATAAATCATATCTTCATCACCTCCTTTGAACAACATTAACCTTCGTCGCCTCGTTATACTTTTTATCAGCCTCCTTATCCGTTATAATTTCCGCATCCCCAATATCTGCAAATGTTACTGAATACTTTTGGGAAAATTTTGAATGGTCAGCCAAAATGTAGCTCTTAATACTATTTTCTATCACAATGCGTTTCACAATAGCTTCACCTTCATCAGGCGTGGAATAACCACCCGATACCGATATTCCATTTACACCCATAAAAGCCTTTGTAAAATTATAGCCTTTTAAATCAAGTACACATTTAGCTCCTACAATTGCCTCTGTAGATATTTTAATCTCTCCGCCCGGAATATATACCTTATATCCTTTCGCTGCCAGCTTTTTTGCATTTATAAATGCATTTGTGACAAAAACAACATCCTTTGCAGTAATGTAGTCCGCAAGCTTCTCCGTGGTAGTTCCTGCATCAACAAATATAAAGTCACCATCATTTATAAGCGAAGCGGCATATTTTGATATGGCATTTTTTTCCTCCGTATATAATACCTGCTTCTCCTCTACATTATGTTCAATAAATGAAAAATTATCATTATTTGCAACAGCTCCACCATGAACCTTGACTAACTTGCCCATATGATGAAGTGCATTAAGATCACGTCTTACCGTGGAAACAGATGCATCAAGTATGCCGCAAAGCTCTGTAAGCTTTACGCTTTTTTTATCATTCACAAGCTCTAATATCTTCGAATACCTTTCCTCCGCAAGCATATCATCACTCCTTCAAATACATCTTGACGTTTTTTGAATGTTTTTGAATTTATATGGAGATATTACCATAAAATTCCATGCAGTGCAATAGTTTTATGTAAAAAAATTTCAATTTGCTCCAAAATAAATCATTTTCATTCATTTTATATCTTAGAACAAAGTGTCTTCAGCACTCTTTACGCTGCCATAACTTTAATGGCACTTTGGACGAATCCCAGCAAAAAACAGGCTGTCGCAACCGACAGCCTGCTATTATTTATCTATTATCTGTAATTAAAGTCAGGATTATCATATGTATCCATATGAATAAAGTAATATTCACCGATTCCCTTTTTCAGCTTTACAAGCTGTATATCAAACTCAGTATTAACAGTCACATTGCTTCCGCCTCTGTCTGCCGTTCCTGACATCTTGACAGTAACAAGTGTTGCCCCCTTTATGTTAGCCGTTTTACCAGTCTGATATTTTATGGAATCCTGAAGCTGCTCCACTTCATTTTGTGAAAGCTCCACCGCTCTTACAACCTCACAGGTATTGATGTGTGCACCCTTCATATCATCAATCAGCTTTTGCGCTTCTGTCTGTTCGTCTAAATATGCCGGCATAATGCTTGCCATCTTATCCACATCACCATCATTTACAGCCTCAACATAAATATCCATAAGCGCATCAGGAGTATCAGCACCCTTTTTCTGTTTCAAATATCCTGAAACAAGAATAAAAGCAAAAACACAAAGTGCAATAATAATGATAGCTCTCGTAATGAGCTTTTTTTGTTTTTGTTTCAGCTTTTTTTCCTTATATTCTGCATCATCATCTATTACATTTTGTGCATATGCAAGAGGAATGGAACCACCGCCAAGGTCATCCTCAACCTCAACATCCTCGTCCTCAGCCCGAAGCAAATCCGTAAGTCCGGAACCCGTGCTTACAGTCATTCCCATTGGATTAGATGACTTCTTTTTCTTCTGAGGCTCCTGCGGCTTTAAAGCAAATCCTCCCGTGCTTCCCACAACGGTAGCACCACAATCAGGACAAATAAGCTCCTTGTCATCAACCTGTGCCCCACACACATGACATGTTTTCATAAGCTAAATTCCCTCCCTTATATTATAATTCATCAACACCATCATCTTCATCAGAAACATCATCCATAATAAATTCCTTGCTTGTTACCTTCTTACGTGAACGTTCCTCCTCCACATAAGAGGAGATAAGCTCCTTTACCTCACTTGGCTTTTTTATATTGTTGATTTTAAATACGCCCATGGATTTATCCGAGGAATGGCATGTAATTGTTCCAAGTCCAAACATGCGCTGCCACAGCTTACGCTCCAATGAGACATCCATAATGCGGTAAAGCCTGACTTCATTTTCAGTCAGATTGAAAAAACCTGTCTCAACAAAAATTCTGTCCTCCGATAAACCATACTTCGTGAAGGTCCAAGGAAGCCCGAAAATTATTCTTTTTCTGTCCTTCCATACTACATCTACCATATTACCCTCCAAAGCTTCTCCATAACAGTATTTATGCACTAAAAAATATACATAGAACATATATATTATACAATATTGTATATTGCTTTTCAATATAAAAATACTATTTTTAGTGTTTTTTCGATAATATAACACAAAATATAGTGTTTCATCCATGTATTATAAATTCCGACACAATAAATATCATACTTTTTCAAAAAAAGTCTTGCATTTATGATAAACCTTTGTTATACTTACAAAGGTTTAAAAATGGTCTGTTGGTCAAGCGGCTAAGACGTCGCCCTCTCACGGCGAAAACAGGGGTTCGATTCCCCTACAGACTGCTAAAATACAAGCTATATAATCACGGAAGTCTGCAAGCCTTAAATACAAGGTATTGCGGATTTTTTATTTTTCAAAACGCTGTATTATGTTACAATCACTTACTTCTTAAATTCTATTATATCATTCGGGGTACATTCTAAAATATCACACAACGTCTCTATCGTGGCAGTAGATATATTTTTTTCATGTTTTAGATTATATATTGTTTTAGATTG
Organism: Clostridium sp.; assembly: GCA_023664775.1. GTDB lineage: Bacteria > Bacillota > Clostridia > Lachnospirales > Lachnospiraceae > Coprococcus_C. The sequence goes on from JAMPEW010000020.1 coordinate 5,740, forward strand.
TATATTATGCTTTTTGATAAGGGCATATGTTGTTATGCCTTTTTGTTCCATCGTATTCCAAAGAGGAGCATAGGAAACCATATATACACCGCCTTTCCTTATATTTAAGTTACCTACATAAAAGCGGTTTGACTATACCGATTATTTTCGGTATAATAAAATGACTATGTATATATTTTAAATGTTTCACACAATATTATGCTTATACCAAAGGAGAGTTGATATACGATGAGAATAAATGCTTACCTATACATATTAATAGTATTAACAGAATTTATGGCAGCAATACTAATCACGGGTATTACGGCGGGACTTATTTATTTTATAATCAAAGCAGTAAAAAGGCACATCCAATATAAGAATGAGGAGCTTCAGTTAAAACAGGACATACTCATGGAATTGAAACATAGCAAATGAAAAAAAGTATATCAATACACGGTCTCCACAAGCTCATTGATATAGTTTGCGCCATCTGTCCCCTCATGCTTCATTTTAATCAGAATGTAGCGTTCTGTATGACCCTTTATATATTGTGCTCCGTTTTCCAAAACACATTCCTCCACAAGAACAAGCTGCCTTGTCCCCTTAAATAAAGCCTCATATTCTTCCTTCTGCTTCTTTGTAAGCGCAAGAAGGGTATTGCTCCTTCTCACCTTTTCCCCATCACTTACCTGATTTGGCATTGAAGCCGCAACAGTCCCTTTTCTCCTTGAATATTGAAAGACATGTATCTCATATAATGCAAGCTCACACAAATTTTTTACCGTAATATCAAATTCTTCCTCCGTCTCACCCGGAAATCCCACGATAACATCCGTCGTAATTGCCGGCTTATCGTAGTATTTTCTTATAAGCTTACATTTTTCCTTATACTCCTCAATTGTATATTTCCTGTTCATTCGCTTTAAGGTATCATTGCATGCACTTTGCAGCGACAGATGAAAATGAGGGCAAATCTTGTGCTCCTTACTTATCACATCCAAAAGCTCCTCAGTAATAATCCGAGGCTCCAAGGAGCCCATTCTTATCCGCTCTATGCCCTCCACGTCGTTTACTGCCAAAAGCAAATCAAGAAGTCCCATTCCACAGTCGTCATAGGAGGAAAGATTAATGCCTGTCAAAACGACCTCCTTTATACCGGAGGCTGCAAGTCTTTTTATTTCCTCAATTACCTCCGTAAGACTTCTGCTTCTTATACGTCCTCTTGTATACGGAATAATACAATAGGAGCAGAAATTATTACACCCATCCTGCACCTTTACATAAGCCCTTGTATGCTCATTTGGCTTTACAAGCGTCATGGATTCATATTCACAGGTTTTATTTATATCTATGAAATTATCTGAAACCTTATGCTCACTGATATATTCATCAATAATCCTTACTATGTCTTTCTTTCTGTTGTTGCCTACTATGATATCTACATACCCATCACGAATGAGGCTGTCCTTATCAGCCTGAACATAACAGCCTGTTGCAATGATAACTGCATCCTTGTTATTTTTCTTTGCCTTATGTATCATCTGCCTGGACTTTCTATCGGCAATATTTGTCACAGAGCATGTGTTTATGATACACACATCAGCAGGCTCAGAAAAAGGCACAACAACAGCGCCTTCCGATGCAAGCATATCAGCCATGCTGTCTGATTCATACTGATTGACTTTACAGCCCAATGTATAAATTGATACTTTTATGTTATTAATATTTACAAACATTTTACTAAAAAACTCCCACATGATTATTGACTTTTATATTCTTAGCTTATATTATAGTAACATACATATTTAATTAATGTAAACAAGGAGGTTATCTACAATGATAGCAGTTCATGTATCGCTTAATTCTATTGAAAAGGTTAAAAGCTTTGTAAACGATATCAGCACATTTAACGCTGAGTTTGACTTAGTTTCAGGAAGATATGTCATAGATGCAAAGTCTATCATGGGCATTTTCAGTTTGGATATATCAAAGCCAATTGAGCTTAACATTCACACGGAAGAAAATGACGAGGATATAATGGCAGCAATCAAACCATATCTTGCAGAGTAAAAGCTTAATAATGGGCTGACGCAGTTAAAATTTTTCACAAACTGCAGCAGCCCATTTTTATTTAAAATTCAAATTATGTATTGTATCATTCCCGGTCCTAGGTCTTCTGTAGGTCTTGCAACAAAGCCATGCTTTACGTAAAACGGCTCCCGTCCCTTTGCACACATGAGACAGAGCATCATCTCACTTCCACCCTCACACAGAGATTTTACATACGCAATCAACCTTTCAATAATAAGGGAACCAATCCCCCTTCCCTGAGCCTCAGGAACGACAATAAGGTCCTGTATATAGGATATAACCGCTCCATCTCCCACGATTCTTCCCATGCCTAAAATGGTTCCGTTTTCATCCACTGCCTTGACATTAAACAGGCAGTTGGAAAGAGCAAGCCGTGCCTGCCTATCAGTAAGATGTTTCCAGTTCACCTGATTCCTTAAATAAAAATACTCCTCCACACTGATGTCATTTTCAACCAAATCTATCATAAAAACTCCAATCCGCTAAGCTCTTACGGAAAGCCCTCTATCTGCCAAATATGCTTTTAAATCCATTATTTCAAGCTCCTTGTAGTGAAACAATGATGCGGCAAGCGCAGCATCTGCCTTGCCCTCCGTAAGCGCCTCATAAAAATGCTCCTTTGTTCCTGCTCCCCCTGAGGCGATAACCGGAACAGAAACATTTTCAGATATCATTCTTGTAAGCTCTATATCGTATCCTGCCTTTGTGCCGTCACAGTCCATACTCGTAAGCAATATTTCACCTGCCCCAAGCCTGTCAGCCTTAACTGCCCATTCTACGGCATCAAGCCCCGTGTCAACACGTCCTCCATGCTTATATATATTCCAGCCCGTACCGTCCCCGCGCCGTCTTGCATCTATGGCAACGACAACGCACTGGCTTCCAAATTTGTCGGCAGCATCGCTTATCAGCGTCGGATTATCTATAGCGGCTGAATTAACCGAAATTTTGTCGGCACCTTCCCTGAGTATCGCCCTGAAATCCTCTACTGTTCTGATGCCTCCTCCCACCGTAAATGGAATAAAGACCGTCTCAGCAACCCTTCTTACCATGTCAACAACGATGTTCCTTGCATCGGAGGATGCCGTTATATCCAAAAAAACAAGCTCGTCTGCACCTGCCTTATCATATGCAGCCCCAACGCTTACCGGATCACCTGCATCCTTAAGATTAACAAAATTGATACCCTTAACAACCCTGCCGTTTTTTACATCAAGACACGGTATAATTCTTTTTGTATGCATGTATTCATCACCTCAAAGCCAAAAATGGAAAAAAAGATACATCCGTCACAAGCACAAAAAATTTTTCAAAATGGATAGTCCAGCCTCACCACTTTTTTCCGGATGAAACTGGCATGCAAAAATATTTCCTTTTTCAACCGATGCATGTATCTCTACGGCATAATTCGTTCTTGCGGCAACCTCAGAGGCTTCCTGCGCCTTTAAGTAATATGAATGGACAAAGTATACATAGGGATGATCCGGAAGTCCCTTAAAAAGCTTTGCCCCCTCAGTTATATCAAGGCAGTTCCAGCCAATCTGTGGAACCTTAAGCCCCCTGTCAGGTATCTTTAATATTTCTCCGTCCAATATTCCAAGTCCCGAAACGCCGCTGCTTTCCTCACTGGTTTTATACAAAAGCTGAAGTCCAAGACAGATTCCCAAAAAAGGCTTTCCAGAGTCACACACGTCATAAATAACATTTACAAGTCCATAGCCCCTTAACTTATTCATGGCATCTCCAAAGCTTCCCACACCGGGAAGTATGACCTTATCACTGCCTAATATAACATCCCTGTCTCTTGTAACTACTGCTTCTTCCCCCAAAAAGCCAACTGCCTTTTCCACGCTTCGTATATTGCCTGCGTCATAATCTATAACACTTACCATACTGTTCTCCATTCAATTGCAGTTTGATTATTCGTTCACTATACCAGAGGAAATCTCCATAAGCCTTGTTGAGTATTCCTGTCCCTTCAAGGCAATAATGCCGTATGCTTCCTCCTCTGAAATACCGTAAGTATTCCAAAGGGCTGTTACAATTTTAGCCTTACAACCGTCTATATCCTCAGCAATTCCAAGCTCTACCGCTTCAGCATAGTGAACATCATGCTTCTCTAAGCCGCGAAGCAGTGCATCAAGCGCCTTGTCAGGACGGTTAAGCGATAAATTATTTTCATATGATTCGTACAAGCGCTCAACATACATAACAGTATAAATCCTGTCCTTAAGCTCCTGATCATCCTCTTTTATGTCAACTCCCGATACCTCATCATATGCCAGCCTATATCTCTGCCTCTCAAAATAATCAGTAGCCTTCTTGATAACCTGAGAATAGTTAAATTTATTTGAACCAAACACAATCAAGACGCCAAGTGCAATAAAAATTGCAAAAACAATTGCAACGGCAGGAGTTGAAAGCTTCTTTTCATCCTTTTCCGCTTCAAGCTCCGCATTTAATTCTGCAAGCTTCTCCTTTTTCTTTTGCTCCTTTTCCTTTTGCTTGTCTTGCCCCTGTTTTTTCTTTAATGCCTTTTTCTCAGCACTCTTAGCCTTCTTCTCAGCCTTAATAACATCTTTTTCAGATTTCTTTTCTTCTTTTTCAGCCTTTTTTGCCTGAAGGCGGCGTTCCTCCTCCTCATCATCCTCATCAGGCTCTCCAAACAAAATTACGGAAAGGGATTTTTTTCCTCCATTTTCTTTTTTCCCTTTTGCACCCTTTTCTCCAATTTCCTCTATATCATCAATATCACCATGCTCAAAGTCCAATTCTGTAGCATTGTCAAACATGCTGTCAAGCTGGTCCTGATTAGTAGTATAATCGTCCTCGTCAGATGAATTATCATCATCTATGCCAAGGGCAGAAAACAAGTCGTCAAGATTCATATTTTCCACGTCACTAGGTACATCCATATCTGCACCCATGGCATTCTCTGTCTCATCCATGGACATTCCAAATAGCTCCTCGTCCATACGCTGTTCCGATTGTGCTTCACTAAACACCTCATCGTCAAAGGAAAGGCTTTGCTCTCCCATTGGTTCAGGTTCCGGCTCAGGCACATTTTCAAATTGAAGCTCCTGCGCCTCGGCTTCACTCTCCATGAAGATATCCTCCCCAGAAGAAGAATCAGAAACCTCCTGTGCCTCCGCCGTCTCAGCAATCAGTGATTCCATATCAAAATCCACATCGTTTGCGTTATTGCCGGCATCCGTTTTTTCACTGCTGAGCTTCGTAACATCAATGTCATCAAAATCTATGTCATCTAACTCCAATGAAGATAAATCTATATCATCAAGTGCATCTAATTCATCCAATGAGATATCCTCCACATCGGAAAAATCTATATCAATGCCGGAGTCTTCTGACATACTTTTATCAAAGCTATTTTGTTGTCCGTTATTTCCTGATAACTCACCTAATAAATCGTCAAGATAATTTTCGTCCATTCCGCACTCCTCATATTTATAGTAATTTTTTTTACTTTGTTACACAATTATAGTAATAATACCACATACAAATTTAATTAACAAGATTTTTGCAATCATTTCGACAAAAGCTTATTATTGATTTTTTTATTATAATGTTATATGATAAGGAATGTATTAATATACAAATCTGATTTTCATTTGGGAAAAATACATAAGGGGGTGTTTTTATGAAATCAGCATTTTTCGTAGAATATTACGGAAAACAGGTGGAGGAAGCAGCGCTTATCAAGACAGCAAAGGAAATATGGACAAAAAGCGGCAAGAAGGCGGCTGATTTAAAATCTTTAAATTTATATGTAAAGCCGGAAGAAAATGCAGTTTACTATGTTTTCAATGATGACGAATCCGGAAGCTTTACAATCGATTAAAAACAAAAAAGACCGAAAGCAATCGGTCTTTTTTGTTTTGTGAGAAAACTGCCTACACATCAAAATAATCATCATAATCTCCATTGGCATAGGAGCGTGTATAATTGACATTATTTGCCCGTTTTACCTTAGGCTGTGGTCTGCTGCTTTCTCTCTTTTTGTTCTGCTTCTTTTTTATGGATTTTTGTTCCTTCTCCAGACGAAGCATTGTTTTATTTTTATCAGGTATTGACACTGACGATTTATTATCCTTTGGACGAGATGGACGGCTTCTTCTTCCGTTTTCGTCCTCATCATCATCCTTATCCCTTGGCGAATATCTTGGGGTATAGCTTTTGTTGCCATATCCGCCGCTCTTTTCACCTTTTTTTTGGTATTTCGGTCCATTTGCAGCACCTGGTTTTGTATAATCCCTTCTTGGTTTGTTTTTTCCAGAACCGGCATCATTTGTTCCTTGCGTTGCCACTTTTGTATCTCCTCCCAAAATAATAGAATAAATCATATATTATATTACTTTAGATAATTCTTACTCGTCAACATATATTTGTAAAAATATACAAAAATTGTATTTATATGTCACATTACGCGTGCATTTTATATTCAATTCTAAGCTTATCAGCAATCAGGGCAATAAATTCAGAATTGGTTGGTTTCCCTTTTCCGGCACTTACCGTATATCCAAACATCTCCTCAATCACTTCTATTTTTCCCCTGCTCCATGCCACCTCAATTGCATGTCGTATCGCCCGCTCAACACTGCTTGATGTCGTCTTATATTTTTTCGCTATGCTAGGATATAAAAGCTTTGTAATAAAATTCAGCATATTCATATCATTGATTGCCATAATAATTCCTTCACGAATGTACTGATAACCCTTTATATGCGCAGGTATTCCAATCTCACGTATAATCTCCGTAACATCATTTTCAATGGAGGATGCCTGCCTCACATTTGCCTTTGCATCAAGCTCCACAAGCTCATCCTCCTTTGACAAGCCTGCAATCTGTATAATTCTCTTTGCCAATATTTCAGGGTTGCACGGCTTCATAATATAATAATCTGCCCCAAGATTAAATGCCATGCTTATGATACGTGGTGAACCCACATTCGTAATAAAAATAATGCTTGTCCCTGAAAATTCTTCATTTGCACGTAACTGCTCAACAACCTCCAGTCCGTCAACATTTGCTATAAATACATCAATCAGAAGAACATCCGGTCTGCATTCCGAAACAATGTCATACACAGCCGCTCCATCATCTGTAGTATTTACAATATCAATAGTATCTCCACTTTGAACCTGTAATTGCTTTGATAGGATTTCATAGCCTGCATCTGCAATTACAACCCGAACTTTTTGTTCAGTCATAACAATCTCCCCTTTAGCTATTCTCCATATCAATCACATAACCATATGGAGATAATATAATTTCATTTTTTCATTGTCAAGGTCGAATTTGCTTATTTTACCAATAATAATTCGACATATTGTGACCTATGCGCTTTTCATTTTACTATCAAGTCTTATCTTATCGGCAATCAGCGCTATAAACTCTGAATTTGTAGGCTTTAATTTGCCTTGATTCATTGTATAACCAAACAATTCATAAATCGTATCTGTTTTTCCTCTCCCCCATGCAACCTCAATGGCATGCCTGATTGCACGCTCAACTCTTGATGAGGTTGTCCCGTACTCTTTCGCAATTGAGGGATATAGCTGCTTTGTTATGGAATTTAAAACATCCATGTCACGTACCGCCATGATAATTGAGCTTCTTAAATACTGATAGCCCTTTATATGCGCCGGAACACCTATCTCATGTATTATCTCAGTAACCTTCCGTTCCAGATTACTCTCATAAATTTCATCTGAGCTCTCACATATATGAATGCCTTTTTGTTTTGATTTGGACGTATTGATTATTTCCTGAAATAAATCAATTCCGTCTGCTGCTTCGTCAATTATGTTTATGTATATATTATTTAATTTTCCCTTGTATATTTTTTCCAAAAATTTTATTTGGCTCATATTTGCCTTTACAAGAAACTTAAACGGAAGGTCCTCCTTTTTATCTATCTCATCCATTATAGCAATACCATCTAAATTAGGCAGCAATAAATCGATAATTACAATATCAGGATTATATTTTAAAATTCCGTCCATTCCTTCCTGTCCATCCGTAAAACACCCGCAAACATAAAAGTCTTTCTTTGTCTCAAGCATGACCCTTAATTCGTTAGCACTTCTTAAATCATGCTTGATAACAAGTACCTTTATTCTCATAACATTTTCCCTCTTTTCATTTTGTTTTCACTGTCATTATAGCTTTGGAAAATATTGGTAACAAGACCAAAGAGGTCGCAAGTTGCGACACTAGGATTTGACAACATTTTCAGTCAAAAAAATAAGGACTGTAACATAGGTAAAACCTCATGCAACAAGTCCTTTATTTTATGTATTCATCCTTGCCCTAGGATGCGCCTTATCGTACTCCTCTTTTATTTTACTTCTTCTGCTTCTTAAATATATTTGTGTTGTTGAAATGTCAGAATGTCCTAACATTTCCTGCACTGCCTTTAAATCAGCTCCATTATTTACAAGATGTGACGCAAATGAATGTCTTATCATATGCGGTGTAATTTCCTTGTCAATTCCCGCTTTTTTTGCATAGGATTTTATAAGCTTCCAAAATCCCTGCCTTGTCATCTGCGCACCCTTTAAATTTGTAAACAGATACTCGCTTCCCTCACACATGCTTTCCCTTGCATTGTTTATATAATTTTCGAGAGCCAGTCTCGCAGCATTTTCTATCGGGATAACACGTTCCTTATTTGAGTCCCTACATAAAATATAACTCATGGACAAATTTACATCCTCAAGCTTAATCGAGATAAGCTCCGACACTCTCATGCCCGTGGCATATAAAAGCTCCAGCATAGCCTTATCCCTTATCTCCTTCGGTGTCTGCTTTGACGGCTGCTCAAGCAGTAAATTTATCTCCTCAATATTAAGAACCTCTGGTATCTTCTTTTCTATCTTAGGCGGTTTAATCTGCTCTGTTGGATCAGACGCTATAATGTCCTTCTTCAGCAGATACATAAAAAAAGATTTTACACTTGCAATGTTTCTTGATATTGTAGCAGACGACATTCCCTGTTTTTCAAGCGACAGTATATAGGAAGAAAGCTCTGTAGGACCGATTGCCGCTATGGATGCAGCATCCTTATCCTCAAGGTAAACACAAAGCTTCAGCAAGTCTCTTTTGTAAGAAGCCATTGTGTTATTGCTGGAATGTTTTACTTTATTTAAATAATCAATGTAATCATCTACATATTCTCTCATGAGTAACCCCTCTTAGTCCTAACGCACAAGAACATTATAATGGTTAATTTACATAAAATCAAACACAATTTTCTGCGAAAAATGACGATTTTAAGCCATTTTCGACATATAATACAATATAGCCGATTTTAAATTAACCAAGCACCATATATTGATAGTATTTAAATAAAAAAAATCTCGAAAAAAATCCCTCACACATGACTCCAATTGAAAATAATATGGCGAAAAGTATTAAAATTTTTGTTTTTTCGTACCCGCCTCCTCCATAATAATCATACAAAAATTTTATAATCAAAAAATAAACAATATAATGGGGCAGTAAAAAAATAAGAAGCGTCAGCATACCGTTCAAACCCAGATAATAGCATTGGACCGTTGCCATAATTCCAAACATGCCGCTCATGATTACAAGCAGGGTATTATAAACATATTCCGTCTTTAGCACCTTCATCAGCATCCATATAATGGCAAGCTGCTTTCCACGCTTAAATATAATATAGATGATAGACGGCGCCATCCTTGAGGAAAGCACATCTCTCATATCATAAGCTGACAGTGTAAGATATTCAAAGCTAAGTCCCCTCCTTATAAAAAGATTTATCAAAAAGCTTGATAAAAATATTGTGACAAGAAGCAACACCCTTCTTCCACCCTTGTAAATATAACTGCTCGTTTCCACCGCCTCCCAAATAAAAATAGAGAGTAAAAATACTCTCTATTTTTTATGATTATATACTATTTATTATTCCACTATTTCGCATGTGTTTGTAAGCAAAAAGCGCTAAAATAGTTTTGCTGTCCACAATCGTCCCGTCAAACACAAGCCCTAATGCCTCGTCTACGGATAGCTTAACCACGTCAATAAACTCATCCGGATCAAGCTTTATTTTTCCACGTTTCAGTCCCGTCCCTATATATATATCCGTTTTCTCGTCAAATGTTCCTATGGCTGACACGGCATTGGTAACATGAAACAGCTTTGTGGGAACAAACCCGGTTTCCTCCTCCGCCTCGCGAACCGCACAAGCATCTCCCGGCTCTCCCATATAGGAATATCCGCCTGCCGGAATTTCCATGTCAACAGCATTTATAGCGTTTCTATACTGTTTTACCAAATAGGTATTTTCCTCACTGTCAACCAAAAGCACCCCTGCGCCTCCACAGGATTTGTGCTTTATAAAATCATAACATACCGTTTTTCCGTCAGGAGTTTCAAGATAATCCTTATAAAGTGCAACTATTTTGGCATCACATGCAAGCTCTAATTTTTTTCTTTTAAATTCTACCATAACAACCTCTTACATAACAAAGCGGCTCAGCCGCCGTAATTAAAAAGAACAAAGTGCATTTGGCGCTCTTTATGCTGCCACAACTTTAAATGGCACTTTGGTCGAATCCTGCCTATAAAATAAGAAAAGGGTGTGGAAACATCCACACCCCAAAACTTATTTTGCATAATCCGTAACACGCGATTCTCTGATAAGATTTACCTTTATCTGACCCGGATATTCAAGCTGATCTTCAATCTGCTTTGAAATATCTCTTGCCAAAAGTACCATGTCGGCATCACTTATCTGCTCTGGAACTACCATAACCCGAATCTCTCTACCAGCCTGAATAGCAAAAGTCTTATCAACACCCTTAAATCCATTTGCAATATCCTCAAGTGATTTAAGACGTGTGGTGTAAGTCTCCAACGTCTCACGTCTCGCTCCCGGTCTTGCAGCCGAAATCGTATCTGCCGCCTGAACGATACATGCGATTAAACTTTGTGGTTCAACATCTCCATGGTGCGATTCAACTGCATTTATAACAGTTGCCGATTCCTTATATTTTCTACATAAGTCAACGCCAATGGATACATGGGAACCTTCCATTTCATGATCAATTGATTTTCCAATATCGTGCAACAAGCCTGCACGTTTAGCCAAACGAACATCAAGTCCAAGTTCGCCGGCAAGGAGCCCCGAAAGCTGGGCAACCTCAATAGAATGTTTTAACGCATTCTGTCCATAGCTTGTCCTGAATTTCATCTTTCCTAACAAACGAACCAACTCCGGATGAATACCGTGCACTCCTACCTCAAGAGTGGCAGCCTCACCCTCCTCTTTCATCATGGTTTCGACCTCTTTTTGAGCCTTCTCAACCATTTCTTCAATCCTTGCCGGATGAATTCTTCCATCGATAATAAGCTTCTCAAGGGCTATCCTTGCAACCTCTCTCCTTACAGGGTCAAAGCTTGATAGGATAACTGCCTCCGGAGTATCATCTATAATAAGATCAACGCCTGTCATAGTTTCAAGGGTTCTGATATTTCTACCCTCCCTGCCTATGATTCTTCCTTTCATCTCATCATTCGGCAACTGCACCAAGGATATGGTTGTCTCAGAAACATGGTCTGCCGCACATTTTTGTATAGCGGTCACAACATAATCCTTAGCCTTCTTGTCTGCTTCTTCCTTTGCTCGTGTTTCTAATTCTTTGATCATGACTGCAGCTTCGTGTTTAACTTCGTCTTCAACAGTCTTTAATAAGTATTCCTTTGCTTGTTCAGAGGTAAGTCCGGAGATTCTCTCCAGTTCCTGAGTTCTTTTTGCTTCCAAATCAGCAATCTCACTTTTGATGGCGTTAAGCTCATTTTCACGCTTATTAAGAGCAGCTTCTTTCTTTTCTACAGCCTCGCTCTTACGGTCAAGATTTTCCTCCCTTGAAAGGACTCTCTTTTCCAGGCGCTGAAGTTCATTACGACGATCCTTGACCTCTTTATCGATTTCATTTTTCGTCTTAAGAGACTCCTCCTTCGCCTCAAGAAGTATCTCGCGTTTTTTTGCCTCAGCACTTTTCAGTGCTTCATCTATAATCTCTCTAGCCTTGTCCTCAGCCTTACCCACTTTTGCTTCAGCAATATTCTTTCGATATGCAACGGCAATAAACCAAGTGGCAACTACAGCAACAACCAGAGCTATTCCAAAGATTATATATAACAGCATACTCAGGAGCACCTCCTTATTTAATTTTTAATGTACAAGCGTACAACAGTTAAATATTATACTTTTTTTATAGGTGTGTCAAGAAATAATATTGTTTTTTATGCAAAAATAACAAAACTAAAAAAAATCAGCTTCTTTTATAAGTGAATTTATGGCATTTGCTATATCCTCATAGGCATATCCACGTCTTGCCATGTACCCCTGTGCCTTTCTTCTTATAGTTAAATCGGATAAATCACTGTAGCGTGCCGAAAGCACTTTTTTAATATCAGAATATTCGTCAAAATCTGCCATATCAAGCTTACGCTCTATGATATCCCTTGCTATTCCTTTTTGTGAGAGTTTAAGGGCGATAAGCCTTGCACCCATTTTCCCTTTTTTGCTCCTGATATAGGAAAGGGCATAGCCCTCATCATCAATGTAGCCATAACAGGCAAGCCTGTCTATGGCAGCATCAATCTCCTTTAAGCTATACCCCTTTTCAGACAGCTTATCCCTTAGCTCTTTTTCTGTGCGTGCCTTGTATGTAAGATAATAAACTGCCGTATCAAAAGCACTGTATCTTGCTTTTGCATTACTCATAATTACTGTTCGCCGTCTCCTGTTTTATCGTTATTCTTTTTACTGTTTTTTTCACTGTCATCCGTGTCTTTGCCAAATCCGCACTTTGCCCTTACAAGAGCCTCAACCTCAGCCATAAATTCAGGATGCTCCGACATATAAATCTTAGTATTCTCACGTCCCTGACCGATTTTCTCTCCATTGTATGAATACCATGCTCCCGATTTTACTACAACATCATATAACACTGCAAGGTCAAGAATGTCACCCTCTCTTGAAATACCCTTGCCGAACATAATATCAAATTCTGCTTCCTTGAACGGCGGCGCAACCTTATTCTTAACAACCTTTACCCTGGTCCTGTTGCCTACAACCTCGCCGCCGACCTTTAATGTCTCAATTCTTCTTACGTCAAGTCTGACTGAAGAATAGAACTTCAGTGCACGTCCTCCTGTAGTTGTCTCAGGATTACCGAACATAATTCCAACCTTCTCACGAAGCTGATTAATGAATATAACTACACAATTTGACTTGCTTATGACACCTGTAAGCTTTCTTAAAGCCTGCGACATGAGTCTCGCCTGAAGTCCCACATGGGCATCTCCCATCTCGCCGTCTATCTCAGCCTTAGGAACAAGCGCTGCAACAGAGTCAACTATAATAACGTCAACTGCACCGGAACGGACCATAGTCTCGGTTATCTCCAAAGCCTGTTCTCCGTTGTCAGGCTGTGAAATATAAAGGTTATCTATATCTACGCCTATATGTGATGCATACACAGGGTCAAGTGCATGCTCCGCATCAATAAAGCCTGCTATGCCTCCCATCTTCTGTATCTCTGCAACAACATGTAGTGCCACTGTCGTCTTACCACTGGATTCAGGACCGTAAATCTCAACTACCCTTCCTCTCGGCATACCGCCCAGACCCAAAGCCAAATCAAGACTTAATGAACCGGTAGGGACAACTTCTATATTCATATTGGCAGATTTGTCACCCAGCTTCATAACCGAGCCCTTGCCAAACTGCTTCTCTATCTGTGCCAAGGCAGCATCCAGCGCCTTTATCTTTTCTTCACTTGCCATATAATACCTCCTAATTTGAACATATGTTTGTTTTTTATAATATAATACACATAACTTGATTTGTCAATACATTTATCGAATTTATGTTCGATTTTTTTTGAAAGCTATGTATTGGCGTTCGCAGCCGACATGCCGGCTTCCTGTCTTGGATGATTTGTATGCAGGATTATTTTAACCCATATGCCGTTTATATGTAAAGCGACATTTTGTACTCTTTCGTTGACAATTTGTATGATTTAGATTATGTTCATATTAATATCCATTTTATTAAGATGCTTTTGACAACGCACATGGGCTCACGATTTTTAATTCGGAGCAAATAAGGAGATTTGCATGAAAACAGCAGCCATTATTGCAGAGTACAACCCGTTTCATAACGGACACAGCTATCAGCTTTCAGAAATCAGGGGACGTCTGAATCCCGATTACGTCATTGCCCTTATGGGTGGAAATTTTCTCCAGCGTGGACATGCCGCCATGTGGGACAAATACGAAAGGGCAAAAATTGCATGTGAAAACGGCATTGACGCCGTACTTGAGCTTCCATTTCCATATGCAACAGGAAGTGCACATGATTTTGCAATGGGTGCGGTCTCCATTCTCAACAAATTAGGCTGCATTGATTATCTTGCATTCGGAGCCGAAACCTACGACATAACATTATTTTCCCATATCGCTGATATTTTGGGAAATGAGCCTGTGGAATTTAAGGCATTATTCAGGCAGCTTCTTTCTGAGGGCATTTCATACCCTGCTGCAAGGCAAAAGGCACTTGCACAGTACCTCGGGGACGACACGATAACCAAGGTCATGTCGCTTCCAAATAATATTTTGGCAATTGAATATCTAAGGGCGCTAAAAACTATAAATTCAAAAATAGCGCCTGTTTTAATAAAAAGAACGTGCGACAATTATCACGATGAAACCATAACCGGTGAAATAAGCTCCGCAACTGCAATCAGGCGGTTAATCAAGCAGCCCGATTTTCATTATGATATGTATGATAAGCTTTCAGGAGATGTATCAGATGTAACTCTTAATACATTAAAAAAGTTTCACAATATGTCCGCCCCTGTTTTTACATATGATTTGGCGCCTTTTATTCAGCAGTGTCTTCTCCTTGAAACGTCAAACGACAATATATGCGACCTTACTAAGGAAATGCTGAACAAGCTTATAAAGCTGGACCCTGCCTCCTCATATGACGAGATCATCTGCTTCTTAAAATCAAAGGAAATTACCGCATCAAGAATCAGCAGGGTTCTTGTCCACCTCCTTTTAAATTATACAGAAAGCGACCGTGATGCCTTTGCATCGGAGGAGTATGGCTATTATGCCAATCTTTTGGCTTTTCGTGAGGCTTCCTCTGAGATTTTAAGGTGTATGGCTTCTACAGGTGAAATACCAATCATTACGAAGAAGGCTGATTTTTACAGTAAGCTTTTAAAGCATCCCCATATTAACAGTATTGCGGCAAAACGGATGTGGGAGCTTGATACAAAGGCAACAAGGCTTTATAACTGCATGGTATTTAACAGATATGGAACACGGCTTCCAAACGACTTTAACGTAAGCCTGCCTATCGTTTGACGTATATTTTTACAGATTGTAAAATACTATATACAAATGGAAATTTTTATTTACACATCTATGTCCGTTTTTGTATATATTATAATTCTTTGTTTATTAATAGCTGACAGTGAAACTGTTATAAGCGGCGCCTCCTACGGTCTTATGCTTTGGTATAAGAATGTTGTGCCTATTTTACTTCCCTTTATGCTTATATCCTCTCTTGTTGTAGCGAGGACTGCCTCAGGGAAAAGCAGGCGCACAGCTCTTTTTTCCACAATTTTTCTAGGCGTGCTCTGTGGTTACCCAATCGGTGCAAGAGTTACTGATGAATATGTCACATTAGGTATGTACGAAAAGAGAATAGGCAATATCATTCTGCCCCTATGCAACAACTCCTCCCCCATGTTTATATCAGGATATATTGTAAGCTGTATTTTAAAAAACAAAATCAGCTTTTTCACAGCAATGCTCATCATATATGCGCCTTATATTTTTGTCACGCTGATTTCTCTGCTGCTACTCAAATCAAAACCAAAGACAGCCTCCGTCAATACTAAATCAAAGTCACAGAATATGCAGAAAACAAACGACGCGATGTTAAGCAGCATTATTCAAATAACCTATGTAGGCATCTATATTATGATATGCTCGATTATCATGCAGTTTATTTTAAAAATTGATTTTATCCCCTACGACCTAAAAATATATTTATCGTCTGTGGTAGAGCTTACAAGAGGAGCAGATATGGTATATCAATATGCACCTGTGCCTGAAAATATAAAAACAGCCCTGCTGCTTGCCCTTACGTCATTCGGCGGGGTATCAGCAATACTCCAGACAAATAAGGTAATTGCAAATGCAAGGCTGTCCATAATCCGTTATATATTTATGAAAGTACTATGTGCTGCAATGAGCTTTTTTTTGGGTGCTTTAATCATCTAAGAAATCATCGTCATCAACAAAATCCTCATCATCTTCATCCTCGCCATACACATCGATGTCATCATCATAGTCATCCTCATCATCCTCTGCCCCAGGCTGGTTTCTTACAGTCTCCTGTGGTTTAGCAGCAGGTGACTCTGCAAATGCACTGTCAAGATCATCCTCCTGTGATGAATACGTTTTGTTTGTAGAAGCAGCAAGCAGATTAATGTTTGCCTCCATCTCGCTTAGGTTTGTCTCGACAATATAGGTATCGTTTTCAAGGGACTCAATCAGAGTTCTGTAATTTTCCTTTTCAAGGTCATGTATTTTATGGAAAATGTCACGCATTTCCGTAAGCTTATCCTTCGTGTAATACATAGCGCCAAGTCTGACCTCGTTTGCTTCCTCCGCTGCCTGATCGACAATCTGCTGTGCCTGGTTTCTTGCCATTTCCAGTATTTCATTTGCCCTTACATTTGCAAGCTCAGTAATCTGATGCTGATCCACAAGACGGTTAGCCTCATTGACCGATTCCGTTATAATTGCATCAGAACGGGTCCTTGCATCAGCAAGTATTGCTTCCTTGTTGCGCATAATTTTTTTACATCTTTCAATTTCACTTGGAAGCTTAAGCTTAAGCTCATTAATCATAGACTCAAGCTCGTCCTTGTGAACGACAATCTTATTTTGTGAGAGCGGCTGATATTTACAGTTATCTATAAATATCTCAATCTGCTCTATCATTTCTTCCACACCTTTTTTACCCATCTTATAGTTCCTCCTATAGTCCTTTCATCTTATCTATAAGCTTAGAAATTACACAATCAGGTACAAAGTCACTGACGTCAACATCATATCTTGCATATTCCTTTACAACACTTGAGCTTAAGTAAGAATACTTTACACTAGTTGAAAGAAACACCGTATCCACATCAGGGGCAACCATTCGATTGCTTTGTGCCATCTGCATCTCGAGGTCGAAATCAGTCAACGCTCTCAGTCCCCTAATAATCACGTTAGTATTTTTCTGTTTGACGAAATCAACAAGCAGACCTTCAAATGCCTCTACGGACACATTATCAAAACCTGATACTGCATCCTGCAACATTTTAACACGTTCTTCCAAAGAAAACAATGGTGTTTTTGAAGTATTATTCAAAACTCCTATTATTACATGGTCAAATATCTTTGCAGACCGTTCAATTATATCATAATGTCCAAGTGTAACCGGATCAAAGCTTCCGGGATAAATTGCTTTATTCATACTAGCCTTTCTTCCCAATAAACACATGCTTATTGGTCTTGTAAATTTTTTCCTTTATCATATCATACCCCATGCTGTCAAGATAACCAAAATCTTCATCCAATCTTGCCTCAACAACGATGAGCGTATCGGTATCAAAGTGTTTGCCTGAAAGTGCCGAAAGAACCGCCTTCTCCAAGCCCATGCCGTAAGGGGGATCCATAAAAATAACGTCATAGCTTACAGTGGAAAGGCCATTTACAAAGCTTACCGCATCCCGCCTTAAAACCGTTGCCCTGTCAGACAGCCTTGTAAATACAAGGTTATCCTTGATACATGCTATGGCTTTTACATTCTGTTCAATAAACGTACAATCAGATGCGCCCCTGCTCAATGCCTCTATGCCTATACCACCGCTTCCCGCAAACAAATCAAGAAAGCTGGCACCGGGAACATCACCTGTAAGCATGTTAAAAAGTGTTTCCTTTATTCTGTCTGTTGTAGGCCTTGTATCATTGCCCTCAATCGTTTTTAAATTTAACCGTCTTGCACTTCCGGCTATTACCCTCATTATACACTGTCCTTCCACACCGTCATTATTTTCCGCTCATCTGCTTTTTCAGCCATGTTCCTGTTTCAGACAATTCATCATCACTCCATCCGCTTGTCTTTGAACAGGAGGACTTTATCAGTGATGAAGTCTCGTCCTTATTTGAAACATTCCATGCCGCATATGACAGATTATACTCCTCAATCAAATCAAACCATAAATCCGCCTGATTATAATCAATTGCACCATTGCCTGACGCATCACATATGCTAAACTCACTGACAAATATTGGCAGCCCGCTTGAAAGTGCAGTTGTTGCCTTATTCCTTATATTGTCAGTATGGGTTGCCGCATAAAAATGGATTGCATACATGACATTATCATAGGCAAGCGGGTCCTGTGCTGCTATGTCAACGTCCTGCGACCAATTAGGCGTTCCGACTATGATAATCGCATCAGGATCATTTTCCCTTATAATAGGTATAATTTCCTCAGCATAGGATTTTACCTCTGCCCACGACGTACCACCATTTGGCTCGTTGCATATCTCATATATGATATTGTCGTAATCCTTATATTTTGTAGTTATTTCCTCAAAAAATGCCTTTGCTTCTTCCTTGTATACATTCGGGTTAAGATCCTGAAGCACGTGCCAATCTATGATTACATACATGCCAAGCTCCGTTGCGGACTGCACGCCTGTATCAATCAGTCCCTTCAGCTTATTCTTGTCTCCATCTGTACAATATCCCCCATTTTCATGGGTATACATTGCAAGTCTTACAAGATTTGCACCCCATTCATCTCGGAAGGTCAAAAAGGCATCCTTGTTTACATAATCCGGAAACCAGGAAAGTCCATGTGTGCTGACACCCTTAAGCTGATATTTATTTCCATTCTTGTCTACTATATCCGTACCCTTTACGCTTAACTTTCCATGATTGTCATACGGCGTGCCTGTTTCAGGCTCTACAACCTCCTGCGGCTTTGTTTCCTCCGCCTCCTCTGTCGTAGTGTCCTCCTTAACGGGTGCAGATGTTCCCGAATAAAGCGTTCCGCCTATGTATAGCTGTCCGTTACCGAGAAGTGTATCAATATCTGACTTGTTTGATACGACTACGATAACTCCAATATCACCCACCTTTGATGATGCAGCAATAACGCCGTTATACTCCACAGGCTTAATTTTTATTACATCACCCTCCATTGTACAGTTACCATTCCAAAAACTGTCAATGGCTGTTCCCGATGGTACACTTATCTGAATTTCCCAATCCTTTTTTTCACTGCCGCTGTCATTTACAATCTGTGCGTCTATCTGTGCATAGTATTTTCCGCTGCCCTCCCAGCTATTTGTGGAATTAAGGACAACATAGCAGTCAGCCTTCTGCTCCTCCTTTGTTTCAGTCGTTTCTTCCGTATCAGATGCCGTATCAACCTGTGCATCTGTGGAAGATGCCTCTGTGGATACAGCTTCAACTGTCTTTTCCTCCTTGTCCTTTTTGCCCCCTGCAAAAAGAATGATACCCAACGCTATAATCGCAACAGATAAAACTGCAATGACAGCGATGAGAATTTTATTTGTCTTTTTGCCATTTTCCGTCTTGTTTCCTGCTTCCTCACTCATTTGCCTTCTCCTTTCATTTTAAACATTTTCCTGTAAATACAGGTACAGCTTATATAAATCGACCTCGTCGTATTTTCTTCCCTTTGCCCTGTCTGATTCAATGTAATACTTCTTTTTTCCTGTGTCAATAACAATATGAAACGCCAGCAGCGCCTTTTCATTTTGTCCGAAATATATCGGCTTTATATCAATGCTTTTTATGTTCTCCCGCTTAATGTTAAAGCTTCTCTTTTTATCCTGATAACAAATTTGCTCTGCCGTTATTTCAAGTACTCCCTGTCCCTCATATATGCCCTTTGGATCTGCAACAATAAGAATAACAAATACGATTCCAACAAGCAGTGCAAAAACACCAACAATATTTCTTATAAGCACTGTTTCCACATATGCCTGCATAATTGTATTGGCAAGTCCAAAAAAGATTATTGCGGCGACAAGGCTGAAAAATATTCCTCGCCGCCATGCAGTAATATAACCGACCTCTGCTTTCATAAATGCCTCCTAAAGTACTGTACTGTTGTCCGTAACATGTCCCACCGCCTCATCGCCATCGAGAAGCGTTATTCCGTATTTACTCCATACCTCCTGTGCAAGCTTCAGCATATCCGCATGATTATATATATCTGCGAGTGAAAAAAGCACATCCCCGCTCTGTCTTATGCCAAAGAAATCTCCCGGTCCCCGAAGCTTTAAATCCTCATTTGCAATAAAGAAGCCGTCGTTTGAGTTTTCAAGAACCTTGAGCCTTTCCTGTGATTCCCTTGACTCTTTTCCGTCAATAAAAATACAGTAGGACTGCTTTTTGCCCCTTCCCACACGTCCTCTAAGCTGATGGAGCTGTGCAAGTCCGAAGCGTTCTGCATTTTCAACCATCATAACAGTTGCATTCGGATTGTTGATGCCAACCTCAATCACAGTTGTAGATACAAGAACATCTATATCCCCCTTGAGGAAATGCTCCATAATATCATTTTTTTCATCAGCCTTCATCTGCCCGTGGAGCATTTCAACCCTGACACTGTTTCCAAGTGCCTGTTTTAGTGTATCAGTATAATCCGTTACATTTGTAACGTCAAGTGTTTCGCTTTCAGAAACCATAGGACATATCACATACGCCTGTCCTCCTTCTTTTACCTGCGAGGCAATAAAATTGTGTGCCGTCTGTCTATAGCCCGTACCCACAACACAGTTCTTAATTGGTTTTCTTCCCTTTGGAAGCTGGGAAATGACCGATATATCCAAATCTGCATACATGATAATTGCAAGTGTTCTTGGAATAGGCGTTGCACTCATAACAAGAACATGTGGAAATGTCCCCTTATTTGCCAATTTTCTTCTTTGCTCTACGCCAAATCTATGCTGCTCGTCCGTAATAACAAGCCCTAAATTGTTAAATTCCACCTTATCCTCAATAAGTGCATGTGTTCCAATAATAATATCTGTCAGTCCATGACTTATATTTTCATATATTCGTCTTTTATCCTTTAATGAGGTAGAGCCTACAAGACATTCCACCCTTATTCCATATTGCCGAAAGGTATTTGAAAGCTCCTCGAAGTGCTGCTTGGCAAGCACCTCTGTCGGCACCATCAATGTTCCCTGCCAGCCTGCCCTGACACATGCAAAAAGTGCTGCCTCGGCAACAACCGTCTTGCCTGAGCCGACATCTCCCTGAACGAGGCGGTTCATGACATTTTCACTTCCCATATCCTTTAGTATATCGTCTATTGCCTCTGCCTGCCCCTTTGTAAGCTGATACGGCAATGCCTCCACAAACTCTGCAACTGATTTTCCCTGCACGATTTTGTGAAGGTTCTCCTGCTTTATATTCTCAACACGAAGTCTGCCCATGTCTGCCAAAAACTTATAAAATTCATCAAAAGCAAGCCTCTTTATGGCATTTCTGAGAGCCTCCTCATTTTCAGGGTAATGTACCGTCTCGTAGGCTGCGGAAAGCGTTTCCAAATGATAGCTGCTCCGTATCTCGTCAGGCATATAATCGTGAATTTGCCCCATAAGCCCCCTGACAGAGGCTATTGCTTTCATAACGGTTTTATTTGATAAGCCCTGCGTCAGCGGATAAATGGGCTGCATAACCCTTCTCATACCCTGATAGACCTCAGGTCTGTAATATTCAGGCATATCCATGACACGCATATTATTTTTTATTTTAATTGTACCGACAAAAACATATGTATCTCCCTTGTGCAGTACATTTTTTAAAAAAGGGGAATTGAACCATGTGATTTTTAAGGTGCCCGTAGAATCCTTTACGGTTATATTTGTAAGCTTTAGGCTTCTCACTGTCCTTGTGTCAACATAGGACGATATTACAGCCAATACGGCTGTTCTCTCACCCAGTTTGGTTTCTGCTATGTCAACAGTTTCATCATAGGTCAGATAATTTCTCGGAAATGTATGTATAAGGTCATTTACCGTAGCAACCTTAATACGCTTAAAGGCTGCCGCGGTTTTGTCCCCTATTCCTTTTATGGTTGTAATATCATCATTCAAATTCATGTTGTTTACCATAGATACCACACCATGAATGATATGTGTATCACTCATAGTGTACGTTTTCTCTACAATGAATATAATTTATAGTCTATGCCAGCCTGCGAATGGCATCATGATTGTCTACTCTACCGATATGATATAATAATATACCGGCTGGCCGCCTGCATGGAATTCCATCTCATAATCAGAAAATTCTTCCTCTAATGCCTTATGCATTTTTTCTGCATCCTCCGCCGTCACGTCACTTCCGTAATATACGCTTAAAAGCTCTGCGTCTTCGTCAGACATTTCCCGTATCAGTTCCTTTACAACCTCAGTAATGTCTGTTCCCACAGCTTTGATGCCGTCGTCATCAATTCCCATATAGTCGCCGGTTTTTATTTCTTTTCCGTCAATTGACGTATCTCTCACTGCATAGGTTACCTGTCCTGAGTTGATTTCTGACATTGCTTCCTTCATGGCAGCCTCATTATCCGAAGCATCAGCCTCACTGTCAAAGCCAATCATTGCGCTGATGCCCTGCGGTATGGTCTTAGATGGGATAACAACAATCTTCTTTTCCTTTTCAATGTCAGCCGCCTGATTTGCGGCAAGAATTATATTTTTGTTGTTTGGCATGACAAATACTGTATCAGCATTTACCTTTGAGACAGCCTCAAGCACGTCCTCCGTGCTTGGATTCATGGTCTGACCGCCTTCTATTACATAATCTACGCCCAAATCCTTAAAAATCTGATTTAAGCCCTCACCCACAGAAACAGCAACGAAACCATACGGCTTTTTCGGCTCATCCTTTCGCTCCTCAGCCTGCTCTCTCTGCTTTGCAATTTCCCTATCCTGCTCCATGATGACCTTTTCACGATGCTCCTCACGCATGTTATCAATCTTCATGCTTGTAAGCTGTCCGTATTCAAGACCCTTTTCAAATGCAAGACCCGGATGATTGGTATGCACGTGTACCTTTACAATCTCATCATCTGAAACTACAACGAGTGAATCACCGATGGAGGTAAGATATGCCTTAAACGCTTTTTCCGTATCCATATTAAATTCTTTTTCAAGAAGTATAATAAACTCGGTGCAATAACCAAATTTAATGTGTGAGGTATCTATATCCTCAGAGCTTACGCTTGCAGCCTTCTTCACAGGTGCAGCAACCACCTCAGGAGCAATTTCCTTGCCTAGAATTGCATTGTAAGCACCCTTTAAAAACTCCATAAGCCCCTGTCCGCCAGAGTCTACAACTCCTGCCTCCTTAAGCACAGGAAGCAGGTCAGGGGTACCGGCAAGCACCTCATCGCCACATTCTATCACTTCCTCACAGAATTTTTCCATGCTTACCTTCTGCTCTGCAAGCTCACATGCCTTTCTTGCAACGCCCTTGGCAACAGTAAGTATGGTTCCCTCCTTCGGCTTCATAACAGCCTTATATGCAGTGTCAACACCACGCACAAAGCCGTCAGCAAGAACCGTTATGGTAATTTGCTTTTTATCCTTTATCTCCTTGCAAAAGCCTCTTAAAAGCTGTGATAAAATAACACCTGAATTTCCTCTTGCACCACGGAGTGAACCGCTAGACATTACCTTCGAAAGCTCTTCTATGGTAGGATTTTCAAGAGCAGCAACCTCCTTTGCCGCCGCCATGATTGTAAGCGACATATTTGAGCCTGTATCGCCGTCAGGAACGGGAAATACATTAAGCTCATTGATATAGTCCTTATTTTTTTCCAAGTTATATGCACCAGCTAAAAATGCTTTTTTGAGAAGCTGCGCATCCATAATCTCAATTGCCACTTTTTAATCCTCCTGTTAATCTATAACCCTTACACCCTCAACGAAGATGTTAATATTTTTCACCTTGAGACTTGTCATTTCCTCCACAGAGTACTTTACCGTATTGATAAGGTTATCGCATACTGTAGAAATGCTTACGCCATATGCCACTATAATATGGAAATTAATTGATAAATTACTTTCCTCATCAACAATTACGTTTACGCCCTTACTTACACTGTCACCCTTTAAAAGCTTTGCGATACCGTCCCTGACACTTATGGTAGCCATGCCGACGATTCCAAAGCAGCCAAGCGCCGCATGTCCCGCATATTGGGCAATCACTTCATTTTCTATAATAATATTTCCATACTCATTTGAAATACAGCTTTTCATAGATAATGCCTCCTTATTATATAGTTTTTAGGCAAACATAACCAAATTTGCCACAATATTATTACTAATTATACCCATTTAAATTATGTTTATCAAGACTTACTTACATTTCCTAAAACCTGCCGCACCATATCAAGCAGATCCTCCCTCTGCACCGGCTTAATCAGATAACCCGCAGGCTTCAGCTTCAGCACAGCCATAATCCTTGCCTTTTCCTTTACGCCTGTCACAAACACAACAGGAACGTCCTTGCCATTTTCTTCACTTTGAATCAGCTCAAAGGTTTCTTTTCCGTCACAGCCCGGCATATCGTAATCCAATAAAATCAAATCAGGTCTATTGCCTTTTATGATTTCAATTGCCATATCGCCCGATGTTGCCATTTTGACATCATATTTTTGTTTCAGTATCGTTTCCATGGCACGAAGCTGTACAGCAGCATCATCAACCAAAAGGATTGTCTTTTTCTTTTCCTCCTTTTCAAGCTTCTCATGATTCTCAAGCGTCTCATCATTTTCCTTTTTTGGCACGCCGAGAATTTCATGTATCTCATTAACCACATCCCTGACCAAAGCCGGTCTTG
The DNA here is from genome assembly GCA_023664775.1 of Clostridium sp. Lineage (GTDB taxonomy): Bacteria > Bacillota > Clostridia > Lachnospirales > Lachnospiraceae > Coprococcus_C. The sequence goes on from JAMPEW010000020.1 coordinate 30,837, forward strand.
CAATCTTCTTTATCCTTTCGCTTCCAGGAAAATCTTTGATAACATCGAGATCCTCCTTGTTTCCGATACACAAAACAGGCGTATTTTCATGCGTTTTATTCAAATAGGAAAACAGCTCCCTATGCTCCTCCTGAAGCTCATTTGCAGCAATGATAATCAAGCTCGGTCTGCTCATTTTCATAATACCCTTTAACAGCTCCAAATTGTCCGAGCAAAGCTGCATTGAAAAATAGCGTGATAATACACTTTGTAAATCATTAAAAAATTTATTAAACTTTCCCACTAATATTATTTGTTTCATTTTACCCCTCTTCCTTTCTTAACGCTCTCACAAGCTCCTGTATCGTCTGCACAGCCTCCTTTGGCTGCAAATTCAACACCTGACTACCCAGCTTTTCCATCATTTTCGTTATCTCTCCTTCATAGATAAACATATTCAGACGTTCCATAAGCTCATCCGCCATACTGTAATCAAACTCCTCAAGGCTTTGCTTTAGAAAATCCAACGTCGCAAGAACCTCATATACATTTAACTCCTTTCCTCCGCTTTCTTCAAACAGAACCGCCATTCTTTCTTTATGTATCTGCATCTCCTCCAAAAATACAGGATGTATCTGTCCTATTCTTCCGAGATTGCCTTCTAACGCCGCCACCTCCAAAATTCTGGCAAGCTTAGATACAAGCAGTGCACCAACCATTGCCATGTTGCTTTTTATTGCATGAACTGTTATCCTATAATTTTCAAGAGCCGTTTCTGCCTGCTTGGACTGGGTTTTTGTCATAAATTCTTCATGCCAAGCCTGCAGCCGTTCCATGTCAGAATCCATAGATATATAAATATCATGTAATGTCTGCTTTAATGTTTTATCATCGGAAAAATATTGTTTTGCAAAGCTCCAGTCAAACTCATCCAAATCAGGCAGTGCCTGTCCCTCAGAAGCATCTGCTTCTACCTCCGTCAAGGTATTCTCCTGTATCAAATGTGCAGGCAGATACTTTTGCAGCAGATTTTCAAGCTTTTGCGTATTAACCGGCTTTGATAAATAATCAGAAAAGCCTTCCCTAAGATATTCCTCCTTTGCCCCGGCAACTGCATTTGCCGTAAGAATAATAACCGGTGCCTCTTTGCTTTTATGCTCCAATTCCTGCATATGATGGAAGGTTTCAATACCATCCATTTCCGGCATCATATGATCCATAAAAATAATATCATAGCTTTTTTGTTGAATACGCTCCAAGCATGCAAAGCCTGAAGCAACGTCATCAATCTGAAGCTTGGTTTCCTTTAACAGATTACAAAATACCTTTCGGTTGACATCATTGTCATCAACCAACAGCACCTTCGCCTGCGGCGCAACAAACGCCGCTTTATATGTATACTCCTTGTACAGCTCTTTACTTCTTTCTGCCAAATCGCCAATCGGCTCGCTGCTATATACACTTTGCTTTAAATCAAAGGAAAAGACCGAGCCCACCCCGTATGTACTGGAAATTTTAAGCTCCGTTCCCATAAGTCTTAATAAATCAAAGACAATATTCATTCCAAGTCCGGTTCCCTCAATATTCCTGTTCTTTGACTCCTCTATTCTCTCAAATGCGGCAAACAGCTTTGGTAAGTCTTCTTCCTTAATTCCGATGCCTGTATCACGAACCTCAAAATGCATCAGCAAAAAATCTGCCTCAAGATGTCCTGTCACATGAAGCGCAACCTTTCCACTTTGTGTATATTTTACGGAATTATTTAAAAGGTTCACAAGAATCTGCCGAATCCTTATATCATCTCCCACCAAGCCGTTTGGCAATGCATGGTCCACAGAAACCTCAAACTCCAAATCTTTTTTCTTTGCCTTAACATAAATCATGGTAATAATGTCATTTAGCAGACTGTCCAGCTCATATTGTACCGGTATAATTTCCATTTTCCCCGATTCTATCTTTGAGGTATCTAAAATATCATTAATCAAGCCAAGCAGTGTATTTGCGGAATTTTGCACATCTATGGCATAATGTCGGATAGCCTCCTCCCCGCTTTCCCGCAAAATAAGCTCATTCATGCCCAAAACCGCATTAATCGGCGTCCTGATTTCATGGGACATCTTCGCAAGGAAATCAGATTTTGCCTGATTTGCCTTTTTCGCAATTTCGGTTTGCTTTTTCAGCTCCACCGCATGGTTATGGCTCTCCGTCACATCCCTGACAACAAACATGCTTCCATATAGTCTGTCATCCTTAATGATTTCTTTTTCGTATATTTCATAAATATTATTCTCAACCACTAATTTTTGGTCTGACGCACAAAAATCATGCAGTTGCTCTTTGGCTCTCTGAAACTCTCCTTCCTTCAGTTCAGGAAAAATCGCCTGCACCTTCGTGTTGGCATATAACAGTTTATCATTCTGATCCGTGACGAGAAGCCCCTCGGCAAATTCATCCATCACATTTTCCTTAACCAAAGCAAGCGTGTCCAAAAGGTCAAATTTGGTTATCAGCACTAACAGTAAAACCGTAGAAATTAAATATGCGGGAATTGTCGTATCATACCCTCCGCTCACACCACTGAAAAAGATTAACAAGCCAAGGACAGATACCGCCGCTATTGCACTCAGACATATAATCTGCACTTTCTCCCTTTTGTCCTTGGTATGCCGAAGGGCTTTCATTCCCGCCACAAACATAAAAACAAAATACGATAGAACAATAATATGGTAAAGCAGATAAAATGCACTATGCCCCAGCACAAGATGCGGAAACAGACCGTTTTCCTCATCATAGCCAATGCTGCTGTAAAACAATGTATGATGCTCACAGGTAAGCACCATGGCACTTACCGTCATATGCAAAGCGCCAAGCACAGGGTACAAAAACCCCGGCGTCTGAATCTCCATGCGTTCCAAAAAGAAAATCAGGATAAACAGAATAATAAACGGCTTACCAAGGTAAATCATTTTAACTGCCTGCAATGCCATTGTCTGGGTTGTCGCCTGCATTTCAAACAGATACCCAACAAAGTTAATCAGGGTAGACACTAAAACAACTAATAAAATATTTTGAAGCTTTGTACTTTTTCGGCATAATACAAATATAATTTCCAGCACCAATGTCAATATGCCGGCATATTGCACAGCCAACAGAAACGAATACATAAAAAAACCTCTCAAATCTTATCATGCTAGCATCATAACATAAATATCCTTAAATATCCATCTGTTTTCCAGCCAATTTCCAGTTTCTTTCCAAAAATCCATATAGATGCCCAAAGAAAAGTTTATTTTTTTTTAAATTTTTCTTGCATATTGTAGCTTTTTTTGTTAGAATATGCGTGTTGCAAATTTGCGAGGGTATTTAAGGTCGCAGTTTAATAGGTATCAAGGAGGTGCTAACAGTGGCAAAGTGCAGTATTTGTGAAAAAAGTGTTCATTTTGGAAACAATGTGAGCCATTCTCATAGAAGATCAAACAGAATTTGGAAATCTAACATCAAGTCGGTTAAGGCTATCGTTGACGGATCTCCAAAGAAAATTTATGTTTGTACAAATTGCTTAAAGTCAGGAAAAGTTGTAAGAGCTTAATACTGATTTGCTTTGGACTGTCGTGCGGCAGTCCTTTTTTACGTTTTGCCAATTTTAAAATTTAAACTATCTATAGAGGAGTTTACCATGGGCATTTTAATAAGAGAATTTACTGCTTCTGATATAGAGGAAGCTGCGTCCATATGGAATACTGTTGTTGCTGACGGCGTTGCATTCCCACAGCTTGATTTGTTAGATGAGGAAACGGGACTTGACTTTTTTATGCAGCAGTCCTTTACCGGTGTTGCCTATAACGAAGAAAACAATCAAATTATGGGGCTCTATATTTTGCATCCAAATAATATAGGAAGATGCGGGCATATATGCAATGCAAGCTATGCCGTAGCAAAAAATATGCGTGGACATCACATTGGGGAGGTACTTGTCAGACATTGCATGGCAAAAGCCCTTACGCTTGGATTTAAAATACTACAGTTTAACGCTGTCGTAAGTACAAATTCTGCTGCCCTTTCCCTCTATGAAAAGCTTGGGTTTACTAGGCTTGGTGTTATCCCTGGCGGTTTTCTTATGAAGGACGGACACTATGAGGATATTATTCCCCACTACATTGTTCTGTAAGATTGCTTATTGAGATATTTTATCATTAGGGGATAAATTGTAAATTTTTTCTTGACAATCCCCAAAAAGTCATGTTAGTTTAAGGGCACAACATAAAGTACCCGTGGGGGAGTAGTGGCGCAAATGTGCGTGGCAAATCAACATACCGACTTAAACGTCTGGTTTGCCTTAAACAACGAGACTCATGTATTGCTTATTTGCCATACATGTAGTTTCTTTATTTTTTTCCGAGTATGGCATAGGCTGTATTCGGTTTTTTTGTTGAAAAAGGAAAGGACGGATATTAATGTTTATTGAAATCAAAGGAATTAAAAAAGGCTTTGGCGAGGGAGAAAGCCGTGTAGAGGTACTAAAAGGCATTGATGTGGAAATTAAAAAGGGAGAATTTACCGTACTGCTTGGACCCTCAGGCTCAGGCAAATCAACCTTGCTTAACATTATCGGCGGCATTGACAATGCCGACAGCGGCTACATATCAATTGATGGTGAAAAAACCGACAACATGAACGAAAAGGCGCTTTCCCTGTACCGCAGAAAGCATCTCGGCTATATTTTTCAGATGTACAACCTAATCCCAAACCTTAACATAAAGGAAAATGTTGAGGTTGGCGCTTACCTTAGCGACAATCCCCTCGATGTTGACGAGCTTCTAAATACACTTGGACTTTACGAGCATCGTCACAAGCTTCCAAACCAGCTTTCGGGCGGGCAACAGCAAAGGACGGCAATCGGACGGGCAATCGTAAAGAATCCTGACATCCTTCTCTGCGACGAACCTACAGGTGCGCTTGACTTTAATACCTCCAAGGAAATACTCAGGCTGATTGAGGAGGTAAACCAAAAGTACGGCAACACGGTTATCATGGTTACACATAATGACGCAATAAAAAATATGGCTGACAGGGTCATCAAGCTTCGTGACGGCATTATAAAGAAAAACTACATGAATGATGTTAAGCTTACTGCCGACGAGCTTGACTGGTAGGAGGTGTCACTATGAAAAATCCTCTTAACAAAAGGTTCCCACGGGAGTTAAAATCCGACTTTGGAAAATATGTTGCCATATTTATATTTGTAACCTTAATGACCGGCTTTGTCTCAGGCTTTCTCATTGCGGGGGACAGCATGAAAAAAAGCTACAACGAAAGCTATGAAAAATACAATATTGAAGACGGAAATTTTGAGCTTACGGACAAAGCTGAAGGCGCTTTATTTGACGCAATGGCTGACGAAGGCATAACGCTTTATGAAAACTTTTACATTGAGGAAAAAACTACTGAGCTTGACAGCACGCTCCGTATTTTTGCAAACCGTAACGAGGTAAATCTCATATGCCTCATGTCGGGCGAGCTTCCAAAAGCCACAGATGAAATCGCCATTGACAGGGTTTATGCCAAAAACAACAATTTATCCGTCGGCGACACAATAACGGCAGGCAGTCATGCACTTAAAATTACAGGCTTTGTTGCACTCTCCGACTATTCCACGCTATTTCAAAGTCCATCAGACATGATGTTTGACACCGTAAAATTTGGCGTGGGAATTATGACGGCTGACGGCTTTTACAATATGCCGCAAGCCCATATACATTATTCTTATTCATGGAAATATGACCACAAACCGGAGGATGACGCCGAAGCAAAGACCATGTCAGAGGACATGCTTCCGGTTCTCGCAGCCAATGCCTCCATAAAGGAATTTATACCTGCCTACATAAACCAGGCAATTATTTTTGCAATTGATGATATTGTCAGTGATGGTTCCATGATGCCCATTCTCTTATATATTATTCTTGTAATTATAGCCTTTATATTTGCAATTCTTACAAACAATACAATTTCAAGGGAGGCAAATGTAATCGGGACCTTACGGGCATCAGGCTACACCAGAGGCGAGCTGATACGGCATTATATCACAATGCCAATGCTTATCACATTGATTGCCGCCATTACAGGAAATATTTTAGGCTACACTGTATTTAAGAATATGTGTGCAGATATGTACTATGGCTCATACAGCCTGACAACATATGAAACAGTGTGGAATGCAGACGCATTTGTAAAGACCACAGTTATTCCGCTTATCATCATTTGTGTAATAAATTTGTATATTCTCTGGGCAAAATTAAAGCTTTCACCGCTTAAATTTATAAGGCGTGATTTAAGCCGCAAGAAAAAGAAAAAGGCATTCCGTCTTAATACAAAAATTGGTATTATGACAAGATTCAGAATCCGTATTATTTTTCAGAATATACCGAATTATGTCACAATAATCATAGGCATGTTCCTTGCAAATGCAATTCTTTTATTTGGTATGGGGCTTACGCCGATGATGGACCACTACCAGCAGGAAATTATCGACAACATGATTGCCAGGCATCAGTACATACTTAAAATGCCTGTTGAAACGACAAGCACAGAAGCGGAAAAATATTGCTCAACCACACTGAAAACGGTTGACGACAATTTAAAGGCTGAGGATGCAACTATTTTCGGAATATCCACAGACAGCAGCCATGTTGATATCAGCTTTAAGAATGGTGTATACATTTCCAACGCTTACGCTGAAAAATATAAGCTTAAAGCAGGGGACACGGTTTCACTTTTTAACAGCTATGAAAACAAAACATACAGCTTTGCCATAGACGGAATATACGATTATCCCGCAGGCATTACGGTTTTTATGGACATGGAGCAGTTCAATGACGCCTTTGATATGCAGGAGGGTTATTTCACCGGATATTTTTCAGATGAGGAAATAACGGATATTGACGATACACTGATTGCCGCTGAAATTACTGAGGATGAGCTGACAAAGACCAGCAGGCAGCTTACGACAACCTTCAGAGAAATGGCAGGAATGGTTCAGGCTTTTGGAATTGTCTTTTTCATGCTTGTGATATATCTTCTCTCAAGGATTATCATTGAGAAAAATGCACAGTCCATCTCCATGACAAAAATACTCGGCTATTCCAATGCTGAAATAAACGGACTTTATATCGCCTCAACAGCAATAGTGGTCGTGCTTTCAATCATCGTTACGATACCTGTTGTAAACATAGCGATAGCAAAACTAATTCCAATTGCAATGAAAGACTTTTCAGGATATTTCTTCTATTACGTTCCATTTGACATTTTTGTTAAAATGGCATTGCTTGGATTTTTGTGCTATGGCATTATTGCATGGTTTCAAACAAAGAAGGTTAAGAAAATTCCGCTTGACATTGCACTGAAAAATGTAGAGTAGCTTTTATTAGAGGGCTGTCGCACTTGCAGGCAGCATAGACTGCTATATGCACGACCTCGTCTCAGTAACAGTGATGCTAAGAATTGCATGTACGGATAGATATACAGTAGCAAAAAACCGTTTGAAGACGTCGGTACTTGAGTTGGTGCAGGGAATGTCTTATACAGGCAACCAAAACACGCTTTCGCTCGTCTCCGACGTAACGGTACTAAAAATTGCCGGTCTAGGCTATCCCTATATAAAAAGGAGTTGCTGGGACCGGCAATTTAAGTACCGACATCTCCAAACGGTTTTGGTTGCCCGTATAAACATTCTCATGCACCAACTCTTAGTACCGTTACGTCGGAGATGAGCGAAAGCGTGTTTTTTGTTACTGTATCATCTAATCCGTACAAGGCAATTCAAGCAGCAAAATATACAAATGAGGTTACGTACATATAGCAGTCTATACTGCCTGCAAGTGCGGCAGCCCTTTCTTAGTGTGATGCAAAAATTTTAATGATGATACCCTTCCATTCTTTTTGTAAAGTCATCAAGCTTGGCTTTCAGCTTTTGGTAATCCTTATCCTTTAGCTCCCCTTTTTCTTTTAGCTCAGACAGCTTAAGCTCGGCATCTTTCCTTGCCTTAATCGCCAAATCCTTGTAATTATTTTCAAGGTTAATCTGTATATCATTAAATAATGCTTCAATTTCCCTGCGTGCCTGTTTTGCATTTTTATCAAACATATCAAAACTCCTTACTATGGAACATCAGCCCATTCCAAATTTGCTTTCAGCAAATGTTCCGATTTACTTTGTAAATCGAGAACTCATGGGCTGACTACGAGTCTCAGTGGCTTTGCCACTGGACATACTACATGTCAAGTTTTCATAGAAAACTTGACACAATACTAATTCCCATAAAAATTAAATTTCATTCCATGCTTTTCTCCGTAAGCGGTATATACCTCAATAATGGTATCACTTTTTTCCCTATCATTTGTCAGTACATTGTCACGGTAAATATTTAAAATTACAATTGTGCTGTTTTTCGTATCGACCACAAATCTAAAACGAAGCTCCACTGTATTTCCCCCTGAGATACAGGTACCCGAAAAATCCACATAATCCTTGCCCTCCTCATCGGTAGGAATTAACGTCCATTTTTCATTGACACAATATTCCTCCAGCACCTCTCCAAGCTCTACATCGGGCGCAAATGTAAGGGAACAGCCTTTTACATAATTTATCTTTGTTTCAGGCAGTATAGCCGCTTCGCCGCCAAGATTGGCAAAATTGATTGCTATTACAGAGATTAAAATTGTTACTGCAACGGCAATCCATTTTTCCATCTGACCTTCCATTTTATCGGCATGAAAAAATTTTGCCATAATTACGACAGCGATAAAGCCTGTTATGCCGCCGCCAAAGTGCCCGAAATTATCCACATGCATATTTCTTGCCATTACAGCGTCAATCACAACATAGATTATAACGGAAGCGACTGTTATAACTGCCGCATTGCTTCTTGTTATACTGCTTCTCGCAAGATAAAAATTAGAAATATATAAATAAGCTGCTATAATTCCAAATATGGCGCCTGACGCACCAATTGAAAAATGGAGACGGTCAGGGTCTATCAAATGAAAACCGAATACTGATAATGCGCCTGAGCCTATGCCTGATAAAAAGTATATGATTATCATTTTCAATGAGCCGATATATTTTTCAACATCATGTCCAAACAGCCACAGAGAAATCATGTTCATAAGCAGATGTTCAAAATTAAGGTGCAAAAACATACTGGAAAGAAGCCGTCCGTACTCTCCCATTTCTACCACATATTCATAATTTGCACCGCCGGTTCTTGAAACATTATTCTTTGTGACGCATGCCACAAAAACGATAACATTGATAACGATAAGAAAAATTGTGCATATAGGCAGGGTTTCCCAAACGCTCCTGTGATACGTTTTATATGTATTGTCAATGTCCCGATTGCCGCTTTCAAACTCCTCCATACATCCTCCTTCATGATGAACAAAGTGCCTTCGGCACTCTTTATGCTGCCACAACTTTAATGGCACTTTGGGCGAATCCTAGCAGGATTTTTAATCCTGCCTTATAAGGAAGTTCGGAGAACTTTCTTATAAAAGAACAAAATCTGCCACATAACCACATTTGGGTAATAATATGTTTTGTTCAAGTCTATACACCTTAATATAACAGAAATAATAGGAAATGGAAAGAAATTTTACAGTGGCAGGGTTAAGCATTGCAAACAACCCATTTATTTGTTAGAATAACCAACGAAATCATTATTTGCAAGGGAGGAAGCTGCCATGCTTCTTGCGTGTCAGAACATAAGTAAATCCTATGGTACAAATCAGATTTTATCTGACGTATCATTTCATATAGAGGCAAGAGAAAAAATAGCTATCGTTGGAATAAACGGATGTGGAAAAACCACGCTGCTTAAAATTATCATGGGTGAGGAAGCCGCAGATAACGGTCAGGTCGTTATCTCAAAGGAGGCAGCCATTGGCTATCTCTCCCAGCATCAGGACATTTCCTTTGACAATACCGTATACGATGAAATGCTTGAAACGAAAAAATATATTATTGACATGGAAGCAAAGCTGCGAAGCCTTGAGCACGACATGAAGGAATGTGAGGGCGACAGGCTTGCACAGATTATGAATACCTACAACAGGGTACAGTCGGAATATGACAGACTGAACGGATATGCCTACAAAAGTGAGATAACCGGCGTATTAAAGGGACTTGGATTTTCAGAGACGGATTACGGCAGGCATATCAGCACCCTTTCAGGGGGACAAAAGATGCGTATTGCCCTCGGCAGACTCCTTCTTACAAAGCCTGATATTATAATACTTGACGAGCCTACCAATCATCTTGATATGCTCTCAACTGCATGGCTTGAGACATTTCTTTCGTCATATGACGGAAGTGTAATTATCGTAAGCCATGACAGATATTTCATTGATAAAATTGCAACAAAGCTTGTTGAGATAGATAATACAAAGGCAGCCATTTATCATGGAAACTACTCCTACTATGCAAAAAAACGTGCCGAGATAAGAGCCTCCCTCATGAAGGCTTACCTAAATCAGCAGCAGGAAATAAAGCATCAGGAGGAGGTTATAACAAAGCTCAAGCAGTTCAACAGGGAAAAATCTATAAAGCGTGCCGAGAGCAGGGAAAAAATGCTTGCCAAAATAGATGTTTTGGAAAAGCCTGTGGAGGCTGCCTCGGAAATGCGCCTTGCCCTCACCCCATCCGTTGAAAGTGGAAATGATGTTCTTACAATAAGGGAGCTTTCAAAATCCTTTGGCAGCCACAATTTATTTTCAGCGCTTGACATGGATATAAAACGAGGGGAACGGGTTTCTCTTATCGGCGGAAACGGAACAGGAAAAACAACAATACTTAAAATAATAAACCGTGTCATACCGAAAGATACCGGAACCGTAACACTCGGCTCCCGTGTTCGCATCGGCTACTACGACCAGGAGCATCAGGTTTTGTCACTTCACAAAACGATATTTGAGGAAATATCCGATGCGTACCCTGACATGAACAACACAAAAATAAGAAATGTTCTCGCTGCATTTTTATTTACAGGCGAGGACGTCTTTAAAAAAATTGGAGATTTAAGCGGCGGCGAACGCGGCCGTGTTTCCCTGGCAAAGCTTATGCTTTCCCCTGCAAATTTCCTTATACTTGACGAGCCTACAAACCACTTAGATATACAGTCCAAGGAAATACTTGAGGAAGCCCTGAAAAGCTATACGGGAACAGTGCTTGTGGTAAGCCATGACAGATATTTTATCAATTCCGTTTCAACAAGAATTATTGAGTTGAAGGATAAAAGGCTTTACTCCTTTATCGGCAACTATGATTATTACGAAGCACATAGGGATATTGTTTACGGTTCATCCCCAGAAAATGATATTGCAGCAAAAAGCAATATGACACAAATGCCTTCCATGAAAGCAGCGTTTACGGCAATTACGGATGATGTCATGCCGCAGACAAAAGGCACATCCTCCTCTAAAGAAGAATACCTGAAAAACAAGGAGGAGCAGGCACGTATCAGAAAGCTCGCAAATGACCTGAAAAGGACGGAAGCAAAAATCGAAGAATTGGAACAAGCAATATCCGACATTGATAGTGAGATAAACAATCCTGAAAATGCCACAAACTCCTTTAAACTCGGAGAGCTTTCCTCCCAAAGGGAAAAAATGGACAGCGAGCTTATGGAATTATATGAAAAATGGGAGACGCTTAGCAATGAGTAAACAAGCTTGCTAAACATCTCCCTGAAACATAAGTGTAAGTATCATTTGTGCTGTTTCGACCATATTTGTGCTATTGTCCATGCTGCACTTTTGAATGTAACGGAATGCCTCCTCCTCGGATAAGTGATTTCTTTCCATAAGGAGGTATTTTGCATTGCTTATATAATTTTCTTCCTGCCAGGTCCGCTTGACGGGTTTTTTATTTTTCTTATATCTTCTCTCAACCTGCCTTAGCACCATATCAACGGTACTTATCAGGTCGCCTAATTTAAGGGGCGTTGAAAGGGACAGTATTCCCGTCCCTGCCGCAGCGACCGCAACCTGTGAGCCAATGAGCACAAGCTCAAAGTTTTTCGGCAGACTTTCCTTTAAATCAAGATAAAACATATCGCTTAATTTGTATGCACTTAAAACCACTCCCGCATCCATGTTTCCCACTGCCTGCAATGTCATGGCGGCAGTTGAATAGGCAAACACTTCGTCATAGCCGTGGTTATTAAGTATTCTCTGTATTTTTTTTGCTTCCTCAAGCTTTGGCAGGACTACAATAATTGAACTCATACGGCTGCCTCCGCTTTATTATATGCGATATAAATATTTTGCTATTTCCCAATCGGAAACCTGCTCCAAGTAGCCTCTCCATTCCGTCCTTTTTGCCTTGATATATTTTTTTACAAGGTCCTCTCCGATTACATCCGTTACAAGGCTTTCATTTTTTAATGCCTCTATTGCCTCACCTAGATTTTCAGGCAGGGACACAATTCCTTTTTCTTCCTTTTCCTCCTCACTGAGCTTTCTGATATCCTCAACAAGCTCATCAGGTGCAGCTAAATGTTTTTTTATGCCATCCATTCCTGCGGCGATGCAAAGCGCAAAAACAAGATAAGGATTTGCCGCCGAATCAGGACTTCTAAGCTCAAGCCATGCCCCGCCGTCAGCCATGCTTCCTACATGAATCAGGGAATTTCTCTGTTTTCTCGACCATGTAACCTCAGACGGTGCCTCAAAGCCCGGCACAAGTCTCTTATAGGAATTGACAAGTGGATTGAACATTGCCGTCATTCCTTGAATATGACTTAAAATTCCTGCCATAAAGGATTTTCCAATGTCACTGAGATTACCGTTTTCATCGGAAAATACATTTTGTCCGTCCTTCATAAGCCTCATTTTAAGGTGCATGCCTGAGCCGTTTTCGTCCATGCGGGGCTTTGGCATAAATGTAGCGTGAAGTCCGTATTTTTTTGCGATTGTGCCGACAGCAGTTTTAAAGGTCATTATCTTATCCGCAGTTGCAAGGGCATTTTCATATGTAAAATCTATTTCATGCTGTGCCGGTGCAATTTCATGGTGGGAAGATGTTATGACATATCCCATTTCCTCCATGGAAAGAATGATATCCCTCCTTGTATTTTCTCCCAAATCAATCGGGGAGGTATCAAGGTAGCCAGCTTTTTCATGGGTGAGCGTGGTAGGAAGTCCATTTTCGTCTGCATGGAATAAAAAGAATTCGCACTCAGGATTTATGAGAAGATTATAGCCCTCCTCCTGTGCCTTATGCACAACCTTTTTTAATATATATCTTGAGTTTGCCTCGTACTCCGTTCCATCCTCATTGATAACATCACATATAAACCTTGCAACCTTTCCCTGCTGCGGTCTCCACGGAAGGATTGAAAATGTATCAAGGTCAGGCCTTAAATAAAGGGGAATTTCCTCCGATTGGGCAAAGCCTGCGATTGACGCAAGGTCAACCATGCATTTATTGTCCATTGCGCTTATAACCCTAGTTGCAGGTACGGCAAGATTTTTCAGGTTACCGTACATGTCAGTAAACTGAAGCCTGATAAACTGAACGTCCTCCTCATCTATAAGCTGCATTATGTGAGCCTTACTGTAATTACTCATATTCTCCTCCTTCTTTCCATGTCAGTTCAGAATATACTTATACACACAACTTGAAAACCGCTTTCGCTACAGTTGAAACGTAACGGACACTAAACTCGTACTTCATACTCGTTAAGTGCCGACGTTTCAAAATGTTTTTCAAACGTGTGTATAAGTATATTCTGAACTGACCATTTACGTTATCGATATATTTAAATTTTTTATGTTATTATGGTTCCTGTCTTTCCCATATATCCTTCATATGCCTTATCTATCTTCGTGATAACTGCCCTTCTTCCCGCTCGCTTTTCAACAAAGGAGACAGACGCCTGCATCTTTGGAAGCATTGTATTTTCCTCAAATTCTCCACCTTCAATGTACGTTTTTGCATCTGCAAGGGAGGTAGCCTCAAGCATGAGCTCCTCCTCCGTCCCATAGTTTACAAAAACATGTTCAACGCTTGTAAGTATAAGCAGCTCGTCTGCATCAAGCGCCTCCGCCATGATGCCGCAGGCATAATCCTTTTCTATTACTGCACTTGCTCCCTTTAGCGTTGTTCTTTGCTCAAGGACAGGAATTCCCCCGCCTCCGCAGGCGATTACGATATGTCCTGCTTCAAGGAGCGTTTTTATTGAATCAAGCTCTATTATTTTACAGGGCTTCGGTGCTGCTACAATTCTTCTGTAGGCATCTTTCTCTTTTACGACAAAGTTACCCTTTTCCTCCTCAATAGCTGCCTCCTCCTCAGACAGTTCCCTGCCGATTTTTTTAATGGGCTGCGAAAATGCATCGTCATACGGGTCAACTACAACCTGCGTAATTACAGTACATACAGGCTTATAGATGCCCTCCTTGAGCAGCTCCGCCCTTATGGCATTCTGTAAATCAAAGCCGATGTAGCCCTGACTCATGGCAGAGCATACGGACATAGGGGCACATGTATATTCGGGATGCACCTTTCCAAATTCATTCATTGCCGTATGTATCATGCCAATCTGTGGCGCATTACCATGTGTTATTACAAGCTCTGCCCCCTCCTTAACAAGACTTACAATTTTCTTAGCCGTGCTTTTTACCGCCGTCTGCTGTTCGGGGAGGGTTGTGCCCATGGCTCTGTGTCCAAGAGCAATAACCACTTTCTTTTTTTCCATGTTAAATCCCTTTCTTTGAAATAAGTGTCACATGTCTTATTTATATTGCCGCTATATCAATGAGACTAAGCTTATCTGCCGATATTTGGGAAGGTACCTCCTTACCCTCTGAAGCCGTACCCTGACATACATTTTCAAGGCTCGTAATAAGCGCCCTTGCAGTATCCATTGCAGTTATTACATTTACGCCTGTCTCTATTGCACTTCTCCTTATGAGAAATCCATCACCGGAATGTTCTACGCCCTGAGGCGGAATGTCTATGACAAGATCAATCCTATGACCTAAAATAAGATCCATAAGGTTCGGGGAGTCCTGCTCTATTTTGTTTGTCCTGTACGCCTTAACCCCTGCCTCGTTAAGCGCCCTTGCCGTTCCTCTTGTTGCATATATTTTGTAGCCTATGGCAGCAAATCTTCTGCCGATTTCAACAGCAGCCTCCTTTTCCTCATCACGCACTGTCATTATCATGTTCCTGTATTTTGGAAGATTGATTCCTGCACCTAAAAATGCCTTGTATAATGCCTCATTAAAATCCTTTGATATTCCGAGGCACTCGCCTGTAGACTTCATTTCAGGTCCTAAGCTTATATCAGCGCCTCTTATTTTTTCAAAGGAGAATACCGGCATCTTGATTGCATAGTATTCTGCCTCAGGCTGTAAGCCCGATGTATAACCCATATCTCTTAAATTGTAGCCCATTATGGCTTTTGCCGCAAGTAAAACAATCGGAATACCCGTAACCTTACTTATGTACGGTACGGTACGGCTGGAGCGCGGGTTTACCTCGATGACATACACGTCATTTTCACACACAATAAACTGTATGTTTATCATTCCGATAACATGCAGCGCTTTTGCAAGCCTTCTCGTATATTCCTCTATTTTTTCTTTTGCACTGCTGCTTATTGTCCTTGCAGGATAAACGGAAATGCTGTCGCCCGAATGTATGCCTGCTCTTTCAATATGCTCCATAATTCCCGGAATGACGATATCCTCGCCATCGCATACGGCGTCAACCTCTATCTCCTTTCCCACAAGGTATTTATCCACAAGAATAGGATGCTCCTGTGCAATCTGATTTATTATGCCGATATACTGCTCAACGTCCTCATCATTTATCGCTATCTGCATTCCCTGACCGCCAAGCACATATGACGGTCTTACAAGAACAGGATAACCAAGCTCTGCGGCTGCCTGTTTTGCCTCCTCGGCTGTAAATACCGTTCTTCCCTTAGGTCTTTTTATATGGCACTTCTCAAGTATCTCATCAAAAAGCTCCCTATCCTCCGCTGCGTCAACATTTTCCGCAGAAGTGCCAAGTATCGGAACGCCCATTTTAATCAGCGCCTCCGTAAGCTTTATTGCAGTCTGACCGCCAAACTGTACGACCGCCCCGTCAGGCTTTTCCACATTCACGATATTTTCAACATCCTCAGGTGTGAGAGGTTCAAAATAAAGCTTATGGGCTATGTCAAAATCCGTACTTACGGTTTCGGGATTGTTGTTTACGATGATTGTCTCATAGCCTGCCTCGGCAAACGCCCATGTACAGTGCACGCTGCAAAAGTCAAATTCGATTCCCTGTCCGATACGGATTGGTCCGGAACCAAGCACAAGCACCTTTTTGTTGTCTGTAGCCACAGCCTCGTTTTCACCATTGTAAACGGAATAATAATAAGGGGTTGCAGCCTCAAATTCTGCCGCACAGGTATCAACCATTTTGTAAACGGCAGTTATGTTGTACTCCTTCCGCAGCTCCTTAACATACTCCTCAGTCTTGCCGTTAAATCTTGCGATAATGTAATCAGGAAACTCCATTCTTTTTGCCTCACGCAGAAGCTCCTCGTCAAGCTCCTTTGTTTTAAGCTTAAATTCCATGTCGGTAAGGTTTGCTATTTTATCTATAAACCATTTGTCAATTTTTGTTATCTCATTTATCTCCTCAGCAGTGATGCCCATGCGGAATGCCTGCGCAATTCTCCACAGTCTCATATCGTCAACAACTTTTAGTGCCTTTTTCATTTCATCCCGTGAAAGCTCCGAGAAATCATAGGAAATAAGACTATCCACATGCTGTTCCAAGGAACGTATCGCTTTCATAAGCGCACCCTCAAAATTATCGCATATGCTCATAACCTCCCCTGTTGCCTTCATTTGGGTTGTGAGCGTTCTCTTTGCGCTTATAAATTTATCAAAGGGAAGTCTCGGAATTTTTACGACTACATAGTCAAGCATAGGCTCAAAGCAGGCATAGGTTTTCTTTGTGATTGCATTTTTTATCTCGTCAAGGGTGTAGCCAAGGGCAATTTTTGCCGCAACCTTTGCAATCGGATAGCCCGTTGCTTTACTTGCAAGCGCAGATGACCTTGAAACTCTCGGATTGACCTCAATTACGCAATACTCAAAGCTTTTAGGATTAAGGGCATACTGCACGTTGCAGCCTCCCGTTATGCCAAGCTCCGTAATGATGTTAAGTGCCGAGGTACGGAGCATCTGATACTCCTTATCCCCAAGCGTCTGTGAAGGGGCAACAACGATGCTGTCTCCCGTGTGAACGCCCACAGGGTCTATATTTTCCATGTTACAGACAGTAATACAGTTTCCTGCACTGTCACGCATAACCTCATATTCGATTTCCTTCCAGCCGGCAATACACCGTTCCACAAGCACCTCGCCGACCCTTGAAAGCCTCAATCCGTTTTCAAGAATTTCCATAAGCTGCTCCTGATTATAGGCAATACCGCCTCCGCTTCCTCCCAGCGTATAGGCTGGGCGAAGTACCACAGGGTAACCGATGGTATTCGTAAATGCAATACCGTCCTCAACATTTTTTACGACTAACGATGCTGCAATTGGCTCGCCGATTTTTTCCATGGTGTCCTTAAATGCCTGTCTGTCCTCCGCCCTTTTTATTGTAAGGGCAGTTGTGCCAATCAGCCTTACATTATGCTCCTTTAAAAAACCGCTCTCATCAAGCTCCATTGCAAGGTTAAGACCTGCCTGCCCTCCAAGCGTAGGCAAAATGCTGTCAGGCTTTTCCTTCAGTATAATCTGCTCCACAACCGATGCTGTAAGAGGCTCAATGTAAACTCTGTCGGCTATATTTTTATCCGTCATGATTGTTGCAGGATTCGAGTTAAGAAGCACAACCTCAATGCCCTCCTCCTTAAGCGAACGGCATGCCTGTGTGCCCGCATAGTCAAACTCCGCAGCCTGACCGATAACGATTGGTCCCGAACCGAGCATTAAAACCTTTTTAATATCAGTATTTTTAGGCATTTTCCTGTCCTCCCATCATATCGATAAATCTGTCGAACAAATATGCCGAGTCCTGTGGTCCCGGACACGCTTCGGGATGAAACTGCACAGTGAAAATATTTTTGCCTATATATTTTAATCCCTCGTTTGTTCCATCATTTACATTTACAAAGGCAGGCGCTGCAATATTGTTATCTATCGTGTCAGTATCTACAACATAGCCGTGGTTTTGTGAGGAAATATAAACACGCCCTGTCTCAAGGTCCTTTACAGGGTGATTGCCGCCCCTATGACCGTACTTCATTTTCTTTGTCTTTGCGCCTGTGGCAAGTGCCATAAGCTGATGCCCTAAGCATATGGCAAATATGGGTATGTCGGAGGCATACAGCTTTTTTATCTCAGCAATCATATCCGTACAGACGGCAGGATCACCGGGACCGTTTGAGAGCATGATGCCGTCAGGGTTTTTTGCAAGTATTTCCTCCGCCTTTGTTGTTGCGGGATATATGGTTACGTTACAGCCTCTTTTTGCAAGGGATTTCGCTATATTTTTCTTTGCCCCAAGGTCTAAAAGAGCAACATTTTTGACGCTGTCCTGTTTTTTTTCTGTTGTTTGGCTATCGCCTGATTGTATCTGTGGTGCAATTGCCAAATTCTGTGCTGCATCTTCTTTTTCGGCATGCAGCATGTACTTCTCGCTGCACGTGACTTTCTCCACAACATGACCCGTAGTGTATTCCTTCAGTTTCGGCATTATGTCAACCAAATTATAATTTTCATCCATCGTTATCATGCAGTTCATTGTGCCGTTTTCACGGAGTATTTTTGTTAATTGTCTTGTGTCTATCCCGCATATTCCCGTAATGTCAAAGCGTTTTAAATAATTGGATAATGTGTCCTCACATCTGAAATTACTTGCAGTTTTTGAAAGCTCCCTTACGATGTAGGCGTCAAGCCACGGTCTTATGGATTCCTCATCCTCATGGCATATTCCATAATTTCCTATCAGTGGATATGTCATGCATACCGCCTGACCTGCATAGGAAGGGTCAGTTAATACCTCAAGATAGCCTGTCATGGAAGTATTAAAGACAAGCTCACTGATTATTTCTTTCCTTGCGCCAATGCTTTTTCCCTCAAATATATGACCGTCTGCAAGAATTAAAAATGCTTTCATAGGTGTTATTCCTTTCTATTGTTACCCATACGGAAGCCGGCGTCTGTGTGGGTTTCTGTCACAGATTAAAACAAAAAAGGGGTCAAAAAACTAATGCTTTCTGACCCCTTTGTCACTAACAATAACATTATGATGCCTTTTTGATGATTTGTCAAATGGTTTTTCCTTGAATATATAAAATTTAAAAAGTCTTAGAATTCAATAGTAATTTGTTTTATTATTGCGAAGCAGATAACATTCTCAATTCCATTGTCCCAAATATGGAGGAAGCAATAGGGCGGCTGTAAAAGCAAAATCCACAAACACAACCCACGCTATATACCACTTGTAGTCGTCGGGTTGTGTTTTCTTATAAACAATTACCCCTATTATTGATGCGACATATATAATAATAATTGCTACCAATATTTCTAGCCTCACTATCAGACCTCCTTTCATCTTCATTAACTTACTCCCTTTGGTTAAATTTCAAACAATGTATAACCGCCTGATTATCAAATAAAAAATTATAATTGTAATAATTTTTTTCTTCTCTTTATACAGAGTTTACGGTATTATCGTAATGAAGGGGTAGAAAAATAATTCTGTCAAATTGAATATCATAAACTTTTTCAATTTGCCTAATTATTGGAACATCAAGATAACTCTTTCCACGCTCATAATTTCCAAGTATATCTTTGCTTACACCAATCTTTTTTGCTGTCTCTTCTTGTGTATATCCCTTTAATTCTCTTAATTGTTTTAGTGTCATCGCAACTGGATAATTCATAAATCACTTCATCTCCTTTCTTAGTTTTAACACAAATTACTACGGTTTAAGCATAGTATCAACGGTTTTTTCGTATTTTTTTTAATTTTTGTTGATTTTTTTACGTTTTAATCTTATACTTAAATTTAGAAAGTGAGGTGTATGTCATGAGTAATCTTGGAAATAAAGCTATAATGGCAAAGAATATCCAATATTATATGACTCTTAATCAAAAAGACAGAAATGATATGTGTAAGGCTTTAGGTGTAAAATATACAACTTTTACCGATTGGGTAAAAGGAAATTCTTACCCACGAATCGACAAAATTGAACTCATGGCTAATTATTTTGGTATTAATAAATCAGACCTCGTTGAAGAACATGACATTATATCATCAAGCAACAAAGCTTTCACTATAAAAGTCCTTGGACGTGTTGCAACAGGTATACCTATCAATGCAGTCACTGATATTGTTGACACTGAAGAAATATCAGAAGAATTGGCACGTACTGGTAGCTATTTCGGTTTACAAATTCATGGTGATTCAATGGAGCCAAGGATTTGTGACGGTGATGTTGTAATTGTCCGACAACAAGATGATGCAAATTCAGGCGATATTGTCATAGCAATGGTTAATGGTGATGATGCCACATGCAAACGTCTTGTAAAATATGCATCAAGTATTGCTCTTGTATCATTGAATACAAAATATGAGCCAATGATGTTTACTGAGAAAGAGATTGAAACAAAAC
>JAMPEW010000021.1 GCA_023664775.1 Clostridium sp.
ACCTTACACTAAAACAGCTATACGATTTATACATCACGGAACAAAGCAAAAATCTTAAAGCTTCTACCATGACACGTAACCGAGGTACAGTACGTAAAGTGATTGAGCTACTTGGACCAGATGTAATTGTTGACATGTTGACAGCCACATATGTAAAAGAACACTTAAAACGCATCGACTCCTTTAAGCAGCGTGAATATATAATCCGCCTTAAAGTTATGCTGAATTGGGGGGTACTCAAATGATTTAATCAGCAACTATTCCCTTATAACAAAACTGAAACTCCCTGCTGAAGGGATAGATATTGACTCCATATCTCGCCACTTGGGTCATAATAACAGTAAGGTCACAAAAGAAATATACATACATATGACCGAAAAGCTTAAACAGTCTGAGGAAGAAAAGCTTGCCAAAATTAATTTATTATAATGCTTGCCACTTCCTTGCCACCTTTTTCATATTCCCCAAAACAAAAAGTCCTCGGAAAGCAAGGTTTTAAACCGCTTTCCAAGGATTTTGTTTTAAATGCATAAAGCAGATAACGGGAGTCGAACCCGCCTCTCCGGCTTGGGAAGCCAGCGTTCTACCGATGAACCATATCTGCATTTTTTGTAAGCAAATTAATTATTTTTGATGCAACATGACTTATGTAAGCAATACATTTATTATGATTATATGCTCATTATCATATCTATGCAAGAAATATTTCGATTTCATATATCAGTTCGTTCATAACTAAAAATTCTTTAACGGTCTCTGAAAAAGTTCTTTAAATATTGCAGACAAATCTGTTTTTTAACATTTCTGCTTCTATTTTTGTAATTAATGACGTATTTTTATTTATATTAACAACTAACTCGTTTGCTTGAAGCGATAATTAAAGTAAATCTTCTGTTGTTATAATATCTATTTGTGGATATATAATCTTTCATTTGCTTAAAAATACGAATACGTGCCTTACGTTGTCTAATTGCATACATAAGTCATAAACACATAAATTCCCTGCCCTATAAATGCATATGGTAAATATTTGATATTTTTCCCTCATATTTTCCTTAATTTTTCCCAATTCAAACACAAATTCATTTTCAAATTTTTTAGTTTAAATAAAGGTAAAATATGTAATAAAGAGCAGAAAACATTCCCTTATTATTTTAATGTCCCAATCTTTAGCTTATATTAAATATTTAGCGTCCATCCTCCTTTGTTATTTTCTAAACACATAGTTATATAACTTTTTCCCTTTATGTATATTCCTTTTTCAATCGAAGGATTATGTTCAGGTAAATCAGCCGAATCAAAAGCCATTGCAATAATTATTTTTTCATTAAATTTAGCATTATATTTATTCTTAAATTCTATTAAAACAGCTGTCGCCAAACCTGCCTGTTTAAATTTATTACTTATGGGTTTTATTCCTAAACTTGACAAAGAAACAACCATTTCAGATGCTTCAACTACAGTATCTGTAACACACAGAAAATAGCATTTTCTTTTCGCCTTCTCCATTTCTGCTTCAAAATGATTATAAAATTTATTAACTATCCTTTTTACTAATGTTTTATCGCATATTTTAGATTCTTTTTCAATTTCATTTAAAAAGCATTTTTCATAATTTTCATACATTTCATCAGTTTTTCTGCTTAGTTTTTCAGCAAATGGATCAATCAATAATTTGTGCAATTTATCATTGACATGATAGTATCCATATTGTTTATAGCATTTGATACTCTCTTTACATGCTTTAACAAGCTCTGCTTCTGGATGTTTACCAAAGAGCCTGTCTATTAATGAATACTTTTTATTATAATCGCTAATTGCCTTTTTCTGATATGTTCCACTTCGTAATTCTGCCCAAAAAGCATCAAGCTCTTTCCCAAAAATCATTGAACAATAGTCCTGATATTGTAATATCGACATACTTAAATCCATAATGCTATCCTCACAACTGTACTTTTATAACTTTCTGTCTGATAAGAAATTTTATGATTTTACAACAAAATAACTACAACTGCTTACTGAACCTGAAGGTGGATAATACTTTCCATATTTCCCACACCATGCTTCTCCATAATTATTTTTTGAATACAAATCCATGTATTCACAATCAGCGCAACAGTAACCACAACATAGCCCCTCTGGTAATTTTACATTTTCCTTTACGTTTTCCTTCATTTTTTCCTCCTCGTGTAATAATTTAGTTATACATTTTATTTATATCATTTCAAAATCCAATTCAGTTACATTGCCAAAAATGGATATTTGAAATAATTTCACCTTTACGCATTTGTCTATTAAAACAATAGGAAATAAGATATTTTTCATATCATTCATTTTCATAATCCTTTTTCCATATTCAATGTCTGCATATGATAGTTCCTTTTTACAGCAAGGGTGGCTATGAATGATGCCTGCAAATTTAACACCATGCTTATACCATTCTTTTAATACTCTGTTTAACGATTTCACATTAGGAATATATGTATTATTATTACATTCAGCTTTTGTATCATAGTAAAACTCACATATAATGCCATCCTTTTCCCCTATTATTCCACCTCTTTCAGGATACGAATTTCCTATTGTACTCATAATATCTTCATATACTTTTTTAAGAATTTTCATAAATAGTTTTTTACGGTGTACTATCCCTGTCTGTGTTCATCTGAAATATTTTTACAATACATATGTACTAAACAAATTTTTTGCCAAAAACAATTACATATATGCAATACATTATACTCAATATATTGAGTATAGTCAACCATATAATTATGATATTAATATTTTGAGGTGATTAAATGATTTCGTACAAACCTTTTTACGAGACACTATTACACAGAAATATTACAGAATACGAATTGATATTTAAGTATGGGTTATCAGCAAATACTTTACATCGGATGAAAAAAGGGGAAGCTATTACTACAAAAACACTAGATACCTTATGTTATATATTAGATTGCGATGTTTCAGATATATTACTTCATGATAAAACAAAATAACTCAGTTTCGTTTTTGAAACTGAGTTATTTTGCTTAAATATATTTTGACACCAGCTGAATGGATTTGTCTCAATATATAACTATTCCACTACAAATTCGTATATCCCATCAGGAATTTATCTACCGCTTTTGCAGCCTCCCTGCCCTCTCGGATAGCCCAAACCACAAGGGATTGTCCACGTCTCATGTCGCCTGCCGCAAATACTTTTGGTACGCTTGTGGCATGGTCTGTTGTCTCTACATTTGTCCTTCCGTCAACAGCTATCTTAAATGCGTCCGTAACGTATTTTTCACTTCCAAGGAAGCCTGCCGCAATCAAGACGAGCTCCGCAGGGATTTCCTTTTCGCTTCCCTCTACAGGCACCATATTCATTCTTCCTGTTTTCTCGTCCTTTTTTGGGGCAAGGCTTACAAGCTTAACCTTTTCAAGGCAGCCCTTTTTATCCTTTATAAATTCCTTTACCGTTGTCTGATACACTCTCGGGTCACTTCCAAATACAGCTATCGCTTCCTGCTGACCGTAATCGGTTTTCAGCACTCTAGGCCACTCAGGCCAAGGGTTTCCTGCTGTTCTTTCCTCAGACGGCTTCGGCATCATCTCAAGCTGTGTTACTGATTTTGCACCTTGTCTTATTGCAGTTCCCACACAATCGTTACCTGTATCTCCACCACCAATGACAACAACATTTTTATCCTTGGCAGAGATTGCTTTCCCGTCCTTAAGCTCTGAGTCAAGCAAGCTCTTAGTTACTGAGGAAAGATACTCTACTGCAAAATAAATTCCCTTTGCATCCCTTCCCTCGGCATTTATGTCTCTTGGATTTGAGGCACCACAGGCAAGCACAACCGCATCAAACTGCTTCGTAAGTTCTTTCGCCGTTATATCTTTTCCAACATTTACGCTTGTCTTAAATGTAATGCCTTCCTCCTCCATAATTGCAATTCTTCTGTCAATTACTCTTTTATCAAGCTTCATGTTAGGTATTCCGTATCTGAGAAGTCCTCCAACCCTGTCGGAGCGCTCAAATACTGTAACCAAATGTCCCCTTTTGTTAAGCTGCATGGCAGCCGCAAGACCTGACGGACCGCTTCCCACCACTGCAACGGTTTTTCCTGTTCTTACCTTAGGCGGGTTTGCCACAACAAAGCCCTCTGCAAATGCATTTTCAATAATGGCTCTCTCATTTTCCTTTGTCTCCACAGGCTCCTCATGGAGGTTGTGGGTACATGCAGCCTCACAGAGTGCAGGACAAACACGGCACGTAAACTCAGGAAAGTTGTTTGTCTTTGTCAGGCGTTCATATGCCTGCAAAAAGTTCCCACTACACACAAGATTATTTGTCTCAGGCACAAGATTATTAAGCGGACAGCCTGAAACCATACCGTTAATTATCTCTCCGTTTTGGCAAAACGGAACACCACATGCCATACACCGTTCTCCCTGTGCCTTTTGCCTTTCAAGTGAAACAGGGGTGTGAAATTCGTTGAAATGCTTTATTCTCTTTAAAGGTTCTTCAAATTTTGATACAGTTTCCATTATTCTATTCCCCCTTCTTTCCGTCTGAAAAGCTCTCGTAAAATGCTTCCATCTGTGCCTGCTCCTTGCTCATTCCCTTTTCCTCAAGCTTTGAGGAAAGAGCAATCATCTTCTTGTAATCATTCGGAATGATTTTCTTAAATTTCGCTATGTACTCATCCCATGCGTCAAGTATACGTCCTCCAATCTCAGAGCCAGTTGCCGCAACATGCTCCTCAATAAGCATTTTAAGCTCCTGAATGTCGTACTTATTTTCAAGCTTTTCAATGGAAATCATGTCCTTGTTCAGGTTTCTGTAAAGGTGGTTATCCTCATCAAGAACATAGGCGATACCGCCGCTCATGCCTGCCGCAAAGTTTTTTCCGGTCTTGCCAAGCACAACAACACGTCCTCCCGTCATATACTCACAGCCATGCTCTCCGACACCTTCAACAACTGCATAAGCCCCTGAGTTTCGCACTGCAAAACGCTCTCCTGCAACACCGTTTATGAATACCTTACCACTTGTGGCACCGTAAAGCGCAACATTTCCTGCAATGATATTCTCCTCTGCCTTATAGCCCCTGTTTTTCGGTGGGAACACTGCAAGCTTGCCACCCGAAAGTCCCTTGCCGAAATAGTCGTTTGTATCCCCACAAAGTGAAAGGGTAAGTCCTGACGGAATAAATGCACCGAAGCTCTGTCCTCCTGCACCCGTACAGTTTATTGTAATTGTGTCCTCAGGAAGCCCCTCCTTGTGGTTTCTTGTAATCTCTGCTCCGAAAATTGTACCAAAGGCTCTGTCCGTATTTCCAACCTTTATATCCAAAGAAGCCTTTTTGCCCGCTTTAACTGCACTGCCAAGCTTGGCAAGAAGCACCTTCTCGTCAAGGGTCTTTTCAAGCTCAAAATCATATACAAGCTCTTTATTAAACGTAACCGTTTCACAAGTCTCACCATACGGATTTGCAAGTATCTCACTTAAATCCATTTTATGTGCCATGGAAAGAGATGAATTTTCCTTTACCGTAAGAAGGTCAGAACGTCCAACCATCTCGTCAATTGTCCTTACGCCAAGCCTTGCCATGTACTCACGAAGCTCTCTTGCGATAAATCTCATAAAGTTTTCAACATACTCAGGCTTGCCCTTAAACCGTTTTCTAAGCTCAGGGTTTTGTGTTGCCACACCTACAGGGCAGGTATCAAGATTACATACCCGCATCATAATACAGCCCATTGTTACAAGCGGTGCAGTTGCAAATCCAAACTCCTCAGCACCCAAAAGTGCCGCGATTGCAACATCACGTCCACTCATAAGCTTTCCATCCGTCTCAATTCTGACCCTGTTTCTAAGTCCATTTTGAATCAGAGTCTGATGGGTTTCTGCAAGCCCCATCTCCCACGGAAGTCCTGCATTGTGGATTGAGCTTTCCGGTGCGGCTCCCGTACCTCCGTCATAGCCTGATATAAGAATAACCTGCGCACCTGCCTTTGCAACACCTGCCGCAACGGTTCCCACGCCTGCCTCCGACACAAGCTTAACGGAAATATCTGCATTTTTATTTGCATTTTTAAGGTCATAAATCAGCTCTGCCAAATCCTCTATGGAGTAGATGTCATGGTGTGGTGGCGGCGATATCAGGCTTACGCCAGGCGTTGAATGTCTCGTCTTTGCAATCCAAGGATAAACCTTCTTCGCAGGAAGATGTCCACCCTCGCCGGGCTTTGCCCCCTGCGCCATTTTTATCTGAATTTCCTTTGCACTTACAAGGTATCTGCTCGTCACGCCAAATCTTCCTGATGCCACCTGCTTGATTGCAGAGCATCTGTCTACCTTGCTTCCTGCGGAGTCAAGCCTTTCGTCACTCTCTCCACCCTCGCCTGTGTTTGACTTTCCATGTAAATTGTTCATGGCAATTGCCAGCGTCTCATGGGCTTCCTCAGAAATGGAGCCGTAGGACATTGCGCCCGTCTTAAATCTCTTTACAATTTCATCCTCACTCTCGACCTCATCAAGCGAGATGCCTTTTTCAGGATAGGCAAAATCCATCATGCTTCTCAGATAACCGCTTTCCTCCCTGTCAATCAGCTCACTGTATTGCTTATACAAATCGTAATTTCCTGTCCACGTTGCCTGCTGAAGCATATGTATCGTCTGTGGATTATATCTGTGCTCCTCGCCGCCGCTTCTTCTCTTATGCTTTCCTAAGCTGTCAAGGGTAAGGTCAGTCTCAAGTCCAAGCGGGTCAAATGCCTTAGTATGTCTTGCATCAACCTGCTTTTCAATATCGTCCATGTCTATACCGCCCACACGGCTTACCGTTCCATTAAAATATGTATCAACGACCTCCCTTGAAATGCCTATTGCCTCAAATATTTTTGCTCCCTGATAGGACTGTATTGTGGAAATACCCATCTTTGAGGCTATCTTTACAATACCGTGCAGCACTGCATCATTGTAATCCGTGACAGCGGCATAATAATCCTTGTCAAGGAGATTTTCATCTATCAGCTCCTTAATCGTGTCCTGTGCAAGATAAGGATTTACTGCAACTGCACCATAGCCTAAAAGCGTAGCAAAATGATGTACCTCCCTCGGTTCCCCTGACTCTAAAATAAGAGCGAGTGACGTCTGCTTCTTTGTATTGACAAGGTGCTGATGCACTGCCGAAACTGCAAGGAGTGACGGAATAGGCACATGGTTTTCGTCAACGCCCCTGTCGGAGAGCACAACGATATTTGCCCCGTCCTTATATGCCTTGTCAACCTGAACAAAAAGCCTGTCTATGGCTCTCACAAGCCTTGTGCTTTTATAGTATGTAATCGGGATAACCGCAACCTTAAAGCCCGGTCTGTCCATATTTTTAATCTTCAACATATCCGTATTTGTAAGGATTGGATTTTCAATCTTAAGCACCTGACAGTTGTCTGCCTTCTCCTCAAGAAGATTTCCCTGCTTGCCTACATATACGGTTGTACTTGTCACAATCTCCTCCCTTATGGCATCAATCGGCGGGTTTGTAACCTGTGCAAACAGCTGTTTGAAATAATCAAACAAAAGATGTCCCTTATCAGAAAGGGCGGCAAGCGGCGTGTCAACACCCATTGCAGCGATTGCCTCGCCTCCGTTAAGCGCCATATTGTAAATGGAATTTCTATACTCCTCATAGGTATAACCAAATGCCTTCTGAAGCTTTTTCTGCATCTTGTCATCATAGGACTCAATTCTTTTATTTGGTATTTTTAAATCCTTCAAATGAAGAAGATTGCTGTCAAGCCACTCGCCGTAAGGCTGCTTTGTCGTGTACCGCTCCTTTAGCTCCTCGTCCTGAAGTATTTTCCCGTTTACGGTATCTATGAGAAGCATTTTGCCAGGATGAAGGCGCTCCTTTAAAACAATCTCCTCCTCAGGCACCTCAAGCACGCCTACCTCAGAGGCAAGTATGACATCGCCGTTTTTTAGAACATAATATCTTGACGGTCTAAGACCATTTCTGTCTAAAACAGCTCCCACCAAATCTCCGTCTGAAAATACGATGGAAGCAGGTCCGTCCCAAGGCTCCATCATTGTAGCATAATACTGGTAAAAGTCTCTCTCATCCTGATCAAGGGTCTGATTGTTCGCCCACGGCTCAGGTATCGTTATCATAACTGCAAGTGGAAGCTCCATGCCGCTCATAACGAGAAATTCCAAGGTATTGTCAAGCATAGCCGAGTCCGAGCCCCTTGTGTCAACGACCGGAAGCACCTTATGAAGCTGCTCCTTTAAATGCTCCGACTCCATCTGCTCCTCACGGGCAAGCATTTTATCCGCATTTCCTCTTATTGTATTTATCTCGCCGTTGTGAACAATAAATCTGTTCGGGTGTGCCCTCTCCCAGCTTGGATTTGTGTTTGTGCTGAACCTTGAGTGCACCATTGCTATGGCAGATGTATATGCCTTATCCTGCAAATCAGCAAAAAATATCCGAAGCTGTCCTACAAGAAACATGCCCTTATAAACGATTGTCCTGCTCGACATGGAAACCACATATGTATTTTCATTTGACTGCTCAAATTCACGTCTTACAATGTAAAGCTTACGGTCAAACTCTAAGCCCTTTGAAACCGTTTCAGGCTTCTTAAAAAATGCCTGCATAATGTAAGGCATACACTCCTTTGCCTTTGCACCCAGCACGTCAGGGTCCACAGGCACCTCCCTGTAGCCTAACAGTGCAAGCCCTTCCTTATTTGCAATAATCTCAAGCATCTTTTTCGCCTGATTTCTCTCAAGCTCATTTTGTGGAAAAAATATCTGCGCAATACCGTATTCCCGCTCCTCTCCCAGCTCTATGCCAAGCTTTTTGCACTCCCGCTTGAAAAAGTCATGGGATATTTGCAGGAGAATACCTACGCCGTCTCCAGTTTTTCCCTCTGCATCCTTCCCGGCACGGTGCTCAAGATTTTCAACAATTTTAAGGGCATTTTCAACCGTTTCATGCGTTTTAATTCCCTTACTATTTATAACTGCTCCTATACCACAGTTGTCATGCTCGAACTGTGATCTGTATAATCCCTGATTTTTATTCATATGAAATTTCCTCCTTATTGTTGAACATCAGCCATTCCATATTTGCCTTCGGCAAATGGGCTGACGCTACATGTCAAGTTTTCAGTGAAAACTTGACACAACTATATTTTATGGCGCTTTCTATAAGTCCCTTAAACAGCGGATGTGCCCTGTTTGGTCTTGACTTAAACTCAGGATGTCCCTGCGTAGCTATAAAATACGGGTGGTCAGGCAGCTCAAGCATTTCGACGATTCTGCCATCAGGGGATTTCCCTGAAAGCACCATACCCTTTTCCTCCAATACATCCCTGTATTCATTGTTTACCTCATATCTGTGTCTGTGTCTTTCGCTTATCTTGTCACTTCCAAACAGCTTCCTCGCAAGGCTTTCCTCCTTTAACACGCAATCGTAAGCTCCAAGCCGAAGCGTACCGCCTCTGTTTACCACACCGTTTTGCTCAGGCATAAGGGCGATAACCGGATATGGGGTGTCAGCGTTAAATTCTATACTATTTGCACCTGCAAGTCCTGCCACATTTCTTGCAAATTCCACAAGTGCCATCTGCATGCCAAGACAGATACCGAGAAATGGAATTTTATTTTCCCTCGCATATTTTATGGCAGCTATTTTTCCTTCCGTTCCTCTCGTTCCAAAGCCTCCCGGTACAAGTATGCCGTCAACATCACCAAGCATTTCCTCCACATTGGAGCCTTCAAGCTCCTCCGAATCAATCCATTTTATAGTTACCTCTGCATGTGCTGCGATTCCCCCATGCTTCAGTGCTTCAACAACGCTAAGGTAAGCGTCATGAAGCTGTATGTATTTCCCTACCATTGCTATTGTAACATTATATTTAGGATTTTTAAGACTATCTATCATATTTTTCCAATCCTGCAAATCAGGCTCGGGGCAGGGAAGTCTAAGCTCATCGCATACAACCTGTGCAAGCCTTTCCTTTTCCATTGCAAGAGGCGCCTCGTAAAGATATTCAACATCAAGGTTTTGCAGTACATTTTTTACGGGTACGTTGCAAAACAGCGCTATCTTTCCCTTCATGTCCTCCGAAATTTCATACTCGCTTCTGCATACGATGATGTCAGGCCAAAGCCCCATTCCCTGAAGTGCCTTTACGCTCTGCTGGGTAGGCTTTGTCTTAAGCTCACCGGATGCCTTAAGATACGGTATCAGGGTTACATGTACCAGTATCGCATTTTCATGTCCTGCCTCATGCTGGAATTGTCTGATTGCCTCCAAAAACGGCTGACTTTCTATATCGCCCACCGTTCCACCTACCTCTATAATGACAATTCGGTTATCCTCATTTTCATTATTATAAAATCTGCTTTTTATCTCATTCGTAATATGCGGTATTACCTGAACCGTACCTCCGCCATAATCTCCGTGTCTTTCCTTCTGCAAAACGGACCAATAAATTTTGCCCGTCGTCACGTTGGAATTTTTATCCAAGCTTTCATCTATAAACCTTTCATAGTGTCCAAGGTCAAGGTCCGTCTCCGTCCCATCATCGGTCACAAATACCTCCCCATGCTGTATCGGGTTCATTGTTCCCGGGTCTACATTAATATATGGGTCAAACTTCTGCATGGTAACCTTGTAGCCTCTTGCCTTAAGCAGTCGTCCAAGAGATGCCGCCGTTATTCCTTTCCCTAATCCGGATACTACGCCTCCGGTAACGAAAACGTATTTGATTGCCATTTTCATCCTCCTAAAAACTTACCACAGATAATTCCTTATCCTTAAAACCTAAAAAAGGGGTCAGAAAAACATTATGTTTTCTGACCCCTTTGCCATTAACTTATAATATTATGATGCTTTTTAGGGAATTTGTCAATTGTTTTTTGTTGGCAAGTTTACCCTTCCGACAAAACCATACTACTTTTACCATTACCTACAAATAATGTTCCCTTATTTTCACCATTCACTATGTCGTATAAGACCTCTGGATTTTTCCCGTTTGTAATAATCGTATCTATCCCATTTTCTGTAGCATACCTTGCAGCGTCAAGCTTTGTCCTCATGCCACCCGTTCCACGCTTAGATCCTGCTCCTCCTGCAATTTTATATAAATCCTCTGATATATTATCAATTTGTGGAATCAATGCCGCATTTATATTTTTATGCGGGTCACTATCATACAACCCATCTATATCGGAAAAAATAATGAGCTTTCCTGCCTGACACAAAACTGCAACAATCGCCGAGAGCATATCATTATCTCCAAACAGCCGTTCCTCCGATTGTATTTCCTCATAGCTTACGGAATCATTTGCATTTACCACAGGAATAATTCCCATTTCCAACAGCGTGTTAAAAGTATTAATCAGATTTACCTTCTTTTTTTCATTGATAACATCTGCGCCACTCAACAAAATCTGACCTATCTGTTTATCATATTCCCCAAAATACTTATTATATAAATGTATAATTCTGCACTGTCCTACAGAGGCGGCTGCCTGCTTGTACCTTATTCCATTTAGTTTCTTTTGCAGATTGATTTTATTTGTACCTACGGCGATTGCTCCCGATGAAACCAAAATCACTTCATAGCCCATATTATGAATATCCGATATTGCACATGCAAGCCTGTCAATGGCACGGAAATTGCTTTGCCCCAGCTCATTCGTAATTGTGGATGTGCCGACCTTAACCACAATTCTATTATGATACAAATTCATGTTAAACCTCCACAATTTCAAAGGAATGACCTGTAAACGGCAAAAATTTTTCCGTTATCAGCTCTGTTTTTATCTTCATATATCCCGTAGTAGTTCCATCACTGCATCCGTAATAAGCTTCATTTATCACATCCCTGTCAAAAACAACCCTTACATCTTCTGCCGTATCCAAAAGCATACTGAATATGGTTGCAGCTCCTATCATTGTTCCGAGCATATCCTGCATTTTTTCTGCCGGTGCAAAAGACATTCTCGATATTCCCAATGCATTACTAAAATCCTTTGACCGAAATTGCTTATCACCTCTTGTAACAAAAAGATAGTATTCTGTCTGCTGTCTGTTACATAAAAACAAAGTTTTTACCATGTTCATATCAAGCCTTTCATTAATCCACTTACAATCCTCCATTGTGATTGCCTCGTCCGTATCAACACGCTCAAATTCAATTTGCAGACTGTCTAACACTTTATAAACTTTTTCCTGCAAAGGCGTCCTATACTCTGTCGGTGCATTTTTCTTGTTTTCACTTACATAAAACATATTTCATCCTCTTTTCATAAAAATTTAGCATAACTCCTTGTATTTACTGCTCCTTTAGTGTATTCTATATCTATCAATTTGAAAAGCGAATATATTTCATATTAACTATGACATTTTCAGATGCAAAAGAGGTGTATATATGGATGTAAGTATTCAAAAATATTTGGCTTTTGTAAAAACAGTAGAGTGTGGCAGCTTTACACGGGCTGCTGAAATTCTTTCATACTCTCAATCAGGCATAAGCCGTATGATAAATGATTTAGAAAAAGAATGGAGAGTTATTTTGTTAGAACGTGGAAAAGGCGGCGTCAGACTTACCTCTGACGGATTAAAGCTGCTTCCATATGCAAAAAATGTATGTGACGAATACCAAAAGCTGCAAATGCAGGTATCGGAGCTTAACGGACTTCATTCGGGATTAATACGGATTGGGACATTTTCCAGCGTTGCTACCCACTGGCTGCCGAACATTATAAAGCATTTTCAAGCAGACTATCCGGGGATTGATTATGAGCTTCTGCTTGGTGATTATACGGAAATAGAGGATTGGATTTTAAGCGGCCGTGTTGATTGTGGTTTTCTTCGTCTTCCTGCGCATGCAGAGCTTGATACTTTATTCCTTGAGCAGGATAGGCTTCTTGTTGTCCTTCCTGAAAACCATCCTCTTAAAGACTGCCTTCATTTTCCCGTGAGTGCTCTATGTGATTATCCTTTTATGCTTTTGGAAAAAGGTGCAAAGGCAGAAGTATCAGAAATATTTGAGAAATGTAATATTGCTCCTAAAATTCATTTTACTACGTGGGATGATTATGCCATTATGTCAATGGTTGAAAGTGGATTAGGCATCAGCATACTGCCACAGCTTATTTTACAGCGTGTACCCTACAAAATCATCACAAAGGAGCTGGAGGTTCCCGCTTACCGCAATATCGGTATTGCGATGCGCAATACCAAAACAACATCATTGGCAGTCAAAAAATTTCTTGATTACCTTGATTACAGATAAGGTGTTCCAGTTTTCGAGGTAAATCGAGCACCTTAAAACGGCAACGACTCGTCTCGGCGACTTTGTTACCGGACATACTACATGATACACCACTAAGTAGATCAATTTATATATCGGTAACAGGAATGGAAATATTTTCGGCTTTAACGTAAATGGAAGCGTTTTTGACGTAAGTGGAAATTGTC
Source organism: Clostridium sp. (assembly GCA_023664775.1). Classification (GTDB taxonomy): domain Bacteria; phylum Bacillota; class Clostridia; order Lachnospirales; family Lachnospiraceae; genus Coprococcus_C. The sequence continues at coordinate 13,500 of JAMPEW010000021.1, forward strand.
ATATGGCGAATATGTGGAAGGTTTTTGTTGTCAGGTTTAATTTCTCGTTTTGGGACTTTTTGCAAATATTTTGCAATCATGTCATCCTATAATTTCTTTTTCTCAACACTTTTTAAAAAAGTCTTCTTTAGCTCTTGTGGTTTATAGAAAAAATGTTCTTCCGATTTACTCAATCGTTTTTCATCTCGCTTAATTCTCAACAATTCCATCGAGCAAATAAAATCTGCCGCCTGTAATAGCCGATATTTCTGTGGCTCAGCTTTTCTAAATTCTACATTTGAAAATTGTATCGAAAATACTGCATTTAGAATTGTGCTAAGTTCAACCTGACCATTATCATAGTAAACAATAACCTTGTCGAACTCCGTGAAAAATTCAATATGTTCGCTTAACGCTCTATTGATTGCCTTTGCCAATTTACCAGACAACGCAATTTTGTCTATTGCTTCTTTTCTATCGACAACAACGGTCAAACAGGAAATTGGACATCTATTCACAAAATTAAGCATTTTATATAACAATTTTCTTCGCTCATCTATGGAATATTTTTCAAATACTTCCTCTCGTCGAATTACCGGACCCGTATGTATATATTCCACATCAAACCCTGAACTGCGAATACTCTCTTCCAATTTTGAAACCTGTTCTTCTATACTATTATCCTGATTATGAAAAACAAATGTTACTAAATAATATGCCGATTGCTCTTTTATTTCTCCAAAATCTCCTGATTCATCAATAAATACACTCAATTCTTTCATTATTATTTCCTTTTATAAATAATAGAAATGGCGGGAAATTCTTCCCGCCTACGGTGGTCCAAAGAGCTTTCGCCCAGACCAAAACTGTAACTCGTTACAGTTTTATTCTATTCGCACCATACCATATCTATACATAATTTGCAAGTATTTTTTCAAGCACGATAGCTTTGAGTAAATGCGTGGACAATATTTTGATAGAAATACACTTGGGATTATGATATTCTATTAGCAAAATAAATTCGGATTTATAGAGGAAATTAAGCATCATGGAAAATTTGATGCTTGTATCTGTCCAAATATATCCCGAAAATTAATAGAAATGAGGTGTATCACTTGCATACAATATTTCAAAGAACAGAAATTTTAGAGCCAGCCTTGTTCAGTCCATCAGACACAACAAAAAGAATAGAAAATTTCCCGGAAATATGTGTTTCAACATTTTCTGATAACATCATTCAAAAATTTTCTTCGTTGGATAATGTAGAGCGAATAGCAGAACTCTATTCAGCAAACGGCACATTGCCTGTTTACAAAATCAATTACAAGAATACAGAAATTGCTTTTTACCGTTCTATGGTAGGCGCGCCTGCTTGCGTTTCCTGTTTTGAAGAAATCATTGCTATGGGAGCTAAAAAGTTTGTTTTGTTCGGCTCTTGTGGAGTATTAGACGACAATAAGGTAAAAGACAACATTATTATCCCCGTTTCTGCTGTTCGTGATGAAGGCACAAGCTATCATTATATAGCACCTTCTCAGGAAATTGAGGCAGACACACATTCTATTCAGATACTGAAAAATGTTTTAATAAACTGTGGATATTCATATGTAAAAGGCAAAACATGGACTTCGGACGCCATTTACAGAGAAACCCTCTCTGCCATTGAGGAACGTCGCCAAGAAGGTTGTCTTACCGTAGAAATGGAATGTGCCTCTATGTTAGCAGTTTCAAAATATAGACACATTCCTTTTATCCAGTTTTTATATGGAGCTGATAACCTTACATGGGAAATTAGGGATTTAATGTCTCATGGGCTTACCAATGCAGAAAAGTATATGGTTCTTGCTTTTGAATGTGGACTTGCTATGTAAAAGCATTATGGTATTCGCCTTAAATTTGGATTTGTGGAGGAAATGGCTACCTTGAATAAAAAATATTATCCCAGATTTAACAGTGATTTACTAGAGAAAATACTAATTATTTGTGGTATTGTATTCTTCATTTGTTTTTTATTATTTAATTTTATCTTTGACAGCAGAGATTTAGCCTGTGTTTTTTGGGGATTATGTCTTTCTTCATGGTTTATACCTGTCACACTATTTTTTTTCAAATTGAAGGAAGGATATACTATTTGGGAGGACGGCATTTCCTTTAATTATAGGTTTATGAAAAACAAATTACTCTACCAAGATATAAAATGCATCATTATTTCAAATGCGCAGGGAAATTACACAATTACAAAAACTCCTTATGTGACTGTTATTGGCGGAGAGAAGGATGAAATTCTGCAATACTGCATAAAAAGCTCCAAAAGACATGTATTAACAAGCAACAATATCAGGTATAAGCTGGGTGCAGAGATTGGATGTTATCATCCAGAAAATATCCAAGAATTATTTAAAAAAGGGTCATCTACCATTTATAATTATGGATTTGCGTGGAACAAAAGAGTAATGGATAAGCTATTAAAAGGTTTTGGGGGAGACTATTATATTGCAGCATCAGTCCTTGGTAACTTTCGTAATGAATTTGATGGTATTGTAAAAAAATATAATATAGGCAGCGAACGAATATTTGTAATTGATGATTCAACAAATGGGAAATTTATATGGAATTAAAAGCGTGGTTCAATCAGCATTTAGTGAGGTGCATTGATTGAGTTACCTATTATATTTTTTCTCCCTTATATGCTTTGTTTCCAAATCATTTTATTATCTTTAAATTCATAAATAATTTTATTTTCATCACATAAATAAGATAAATATGATTTTATTGTACTTCCAACTAATACATATTGATTTACATTCATAGCTAGTGCGTATTTATCAAATATATATTTAAGCACATCTTCAAATGTTACTTCGTTTTTACAATATACATATATCAAATCTGCAATTTCATTTATTTTATTTCTATTTAGTTCAATTAAACTGTCTATATTATTTGTTGCCTCACAATGAGAAGGAATAAATAAAGCTCCATCCATACTTTGTAAATAATCTAACGTATTCAAATATTCTCGTATATCATATATAAAGAATAAATGGTATTTTGTTATTGTTTCTTCACTAAATAAAGAATCTGCTAGAAATATAACATTATCTGATGTCCTAATTCCTATCATATCAAAAAAATGTCCTTTTAAAGCAAAGTATTCCAACCCATTTGGCAGATTATCATTTATATTTGTAACATTAGATTCCTTTGCTAATAGAAACTTGTTTCTTAAATCTTTAAATGGATAACCACCATACAAGAATGATGATTCTAATATAGGATATTCTGTAAAAGACTTTTCAATATTGTAAGCATATATTTCACAATTCGTTCTATCTTGAATAACTTTATTTCCTCCAATATGGTCTGCATTTGAATGAGTAATTATTATACCTTTTACTTTCCAACCTTGTTCATCAATAATCTTCAATATTTTCTTCCCTGCATCTTTATCGTTTCCTGCATCTATTAAATAAACATTTTCATCATCTATTTTATAAATTCCTATATTCGTAGGATTTTTTATATAATAAGTTTTTTCTCCAGCTTTTACTAATTCCACAATCATTTAATCCTCCCTGCAAATTGTACTTTATAGTTATATTATTATTCTAAATACAAATGCTAATATAATAGCGCCTATCAAACTATATACACTCTTTTTAGGATTAGTGTATAAAATAATCATAGTACCTAAAAATAGAATTGTATCTATAATACTTTTAAAATCAAAATACCACATTCCAATTCCAAAAGAACATAACATCATTACAGCAAGTATTCCACAACATAAAATTAATGATATTTTATTGTCGCTTTTTGCATACCAACAAATAAATGCAAGTATAGGTGTTATCAAGGTTATTATATACCATATCATCATATAACTTCTTGGATTAAATCCACTAAATATAATTGTATATAAATGATAACTAATCGTCATTCCTAGAAAGAATAAATACATTTAAACTTGCTCTTAAAGGTGTTTTACTAAAAACTGAAATAGTAACTGCTAGAAAAATCCATATACTAAATTCAGAAAAAACATTTCGTAAATCTAGTATTCCAATAAAATGTTGCCACCATATTTCATCATTGATAGCGAGGTTATCTAACCATTTGGAAAACACACCTAAAATTATACCTAATAATAGTATCAATAAACTATTTATTATCTTTTTAGATATTTTTATATCTTTGTTGGGTTTTCTAATATTATCAAGCCACTCCTTCATTGTAAACTTCCTTTGCAAATTACTATTTTCAGCTTGTTCATATTATATCATTAAACCATTAAATACGGAATAATAATCACAAAACCTATACAAAAAACAAAAGACTATCCTTTTAACTGATTTATCTTTAATTTTGTTATGAAGCAACTTCTGTAATGCGATTGTTTTTCAGAGTTTATTTTGTTATAATGAACCAACAGACAAATCGGGAATTTGACGGAGGATTATAATGATAGATAAAAAATATATGGCACCTTTATGGATTAAGTATCCCGAAATATCTGAAGCCAGCATAGGCTGGCGCATGGGGTATGGCGAGGCATATGCAGAAGAATTTTATGATTGGTTTTATGCGCTTTCAAAAGAAAAAAGGAAAGAATTTGAAGAAAAATTCCCTAAGCCACTTTTGTGGAATACAATGATGTATGAAACTTGTACCTATAACAACCATCACATAAGAAAATGGAAGCATATACGGGGCTACAGTGTTGATACGCTTATCGAAGAAAAGAAAACGGGGTTAGAAAGACCTATCATCTGTTTTTGGGGACATCAGAATAAGGGCAGCGGCATCGGAAAAGAATGCTTCAGCCAATGGTATAAGTCTGATTTTCAGGTAGACCATCTTCGATATTGTTGTATGGAGCAGTATATGATGGTGGAAAAGGCACGCATTTTCGGAGATGAAGAAATTGCGAAGCAAATCATGGATGAAACAATGCAGGATAAGATAAAGGGGCTCGGACGAAAAGTAAGAAACTTTGATGAGAATATATGGAATGACGTAAAATATCACATTGTCCTTACGGGAAATTATTATAAATTCTCGCAAAATAAACAACTCAGACAAGTTCTTTTATCAACGGACGATACTATCCTTGTTGAGGCAAGCCCTCTTGACATGATATGGGGAATAGGCATGGATGCTAACAACGAGAATGTGTATCATCCTGAAAAATGGAATGGTTCAAATCTTTTGGGTTTTGCTTTAACCGAAGTACGTGAAGAAATAAAACGCATCAGAAAATATGAAAATGAAATTTTCAATTTGCAGGATGACGATGCATAAATGATAGTCTGATATTCCTGTAAATTCCGTCTTAGTATAGTTACAGAATGTTAGAGCCAATACTATAGAAATGAAAGGGATGAAAAGATGTCTGATGAGGCAATTTTAAGTAGTAAAAATGAATATACAATTTTTAAATATGATAGGCATATTATTAGATTTCGTGCTCCGTATTCGCTGGAAAGGTACACGAGGGTTAAGGAATGGGATAATGGATATTTAGTAGTTATGGCTAAGTATTCTCATAATCAGGATGAAGAAGAAGAGTATATAGACCTTATTCCGATTTTGAAAGATTTATATTATGATGCATATGAATTTTTAGTACCAATAAAGAAAGTGAGGATTCAATATGATTGATTATAAGACCATTGCTGAGGATTCAAACATGATTATTAATGGTTATGCTTTTACGAAAGACGATAAAAATATAAGGGTGTTGAATCTAAATAATACTGAAATGGCTGTTGTATTTAATAATAATTTTGAAGTGATTGAAACAACAATGAGTGATATAGAAATCCAGATTGTAAAAGATTATTTATCAAATAATATTGAATTTATGGAGGATTAATATGCCAAAATATTACGATTATAAGGTTGCCGGATATTTTCTGTATTTCACATCATTTTGTACTGTTGAGTGCATGCATGTACATGCAAGTGATAAACAACTTACCGAGGGCAGTTCTGCAAAATTTTTTGTAAAAGAAAATGGGGATACTGTACTTCAGAATAAGGGGAAGTTGAATGACAGGGAAATACTAAAGATCAAGAAATTCATCAAAAAAAATTATCGTGAAATGTTTTTGAAGTGGTCAGAATATAGTAAAAATGAATTTTATGAAAAATAGGCATTATAAAACCATTCCTTCTACCAACATTTTATATGCTGCTTCTAGCACTCCCACTGATATTTTTTCAGGTCAACGTGGGTATCATCCTTTAATTTAATCCCTTCCTCCTCCAGCAAATACTTTTGCTCCTTCCATCCAGGCACAAGCCTGCCTGCATAATTGACAACCCTATGACATGGGTATACTCCATAATATTCTGCCATACTAAGCACCTTGCCAACAAGTCGTGAATTTTTATCCCTGCCAATCAGTCTTGCTATCTGCCCATAGGTTGCAACCTTTCCCCTTGGAATTTCCTCCACGACAGAAAGTATTTCATATATCAGTGCTTCTTCCATATTTATATACCTCTGTCTATTGAAACAACTATCATACTGTCGCACTCCTTAATTTCTTCAATACTGCCAAATCTTCTTCAAATTCTTCCTCTGTTTCATCAAAGTAAGGCAAACCCAATTTACCATACAATGTAATCAGGTCAATCTTATGAAGCCCCAACATTTCTGCTGCTTTTCCGTGAGACATGGCACCACTTTTTATATATGGATATACCAACATTGCATTTCTTGTTATTTGCGCATCTTTATCCTCTAACACTGTATATGGTACAATTTCCTCCGGCACATCAATTTCTACCTTTGTCATTGTCACAACAATCATCTCCTTACTTTTTGGATTTTTCCTACCACTAATTATATACATTTTATTTTTGCCTTACAATAGCAAAATCAACAAATCCTTAATACCACACAAATAGAAAAAAACTTCTCGGCACTAATGTAAAATAAAAAAGGACTTACCGCACAGATGGACGTAAAATCCATCACGCATGCGGCAGTCCCCTTATTTTTATAAGCTCTATTACTCTACATCCTGCAAGGCTGCAAAGCCTTCCTCACCGGTACGAACCTTAACAACCTGCTCCACGTTGTATACGAATATCTTACCATCACCAATATGTCCTGTGTAAAGAGTCTTCTTTGCAGTCTCGATAACCGTATCTACAGGTATCTTGCTTACAACGACTTCAATTTTAACCTTTGGAAGAAGTGTTGCATCAAGCTCAACTCCACGGTACATCTCTCCTGCACCCTTCTGAATACCACAGCCCATTACCTGTGTCATAGTCATTCCCGTTACGCCTAAATCATTGAGTGCCTTTCTAAGCTTCTCGTATCTGGAAAGCTTAGCGACAATAACAACCTTGTAAATGCCTGACGCAGAAGCTACAGGTGCTTTGCTTACCTTAACGGCAGCCTCCTTCTGTGCCTCCGTTGCCTCACTGTACTCAGCCACGCCAAGGTCGGTATTTTCATTTTCATCCATGATATTTGAAATATCCATAAGGCTGAAGCCTGAATACGCTGACGGAAGTCCATGCTCTGTTGCGTCAAGTCCTACAATTTCCTCCTCCTCTGTAACACGAAGACCGAATATTGCCTTGATTGCAAAGAAGGTTATTGTAATTGTAACGGCAGTAAATGCAATGATTGCCGCAATTCCTACAAGCTGTATTCCAAGAAGCTCAAAGCCTCCACCGTAAAACAACCCCTTTCCCACAATCTGATTTGCACCAAATACTGTTCCATCACCAAAACCTCTTGCATAAGCAGGCGCCGTGTCTGTTGCAAAAAGTCCAACTGCAATCGTGCCCCAAATACCATTCATCATATGAACGGCAACAGCGCCTACCGGGTCATCAATGTGGAGCTTATGGTCTAAGAGCCATACACCGAACACGACAAGCAATCCTGCCACCGCACCGATAATAGTTGCGCCTAAAGCATCTGTGACGTCACATGAGGCGGTAATTGCCACAAGTCCTGCAAGGGATGCGTTAAGACACATTGAAACATCAGGCTTACCATATTTAATCCATGTAAATACCATACATACAACCGTTGCAATTGCAGGCGCAATTGTGGTTGTAACAAATATTGAGCCAAGCTCTGCTACTGATGTGGCAGCGGCGCCATTAAATCCGTACCAGCCCAACCAAAGAATAAATACGCCGAGGGCTCCGATTGGAAGATTATGTCCCGGAAATGCATTTACCTTTGTTATCTTTCCTTCTTTATTCTTTGAAAATTTACCAATACGGGGACCAAGTATTTTTGCACCAATCAAGGCACAAACACCACCTACCATGTGGATGCAGGCTGAACCTGCAAAATCGTGGAAGCCCATTTCGGCAAGCCATCCACCGCCCCATACCCAGTGTGCTTCAATTGGATAAATGAGACCTGAAATAATTGCTGAGTATACACAGTAGGACAAAAATTTTGTTCTTTCCGCCATTGCTCCGGAAACGATTGTTGCCGTAGTTGCACAAAATACTAAGTTAAACACAAAGTTTGACCAGTCAAAGCTTTCGTAGGCCGTAAAAATATCAAATCCCGGCTTTCCGATAAGACCAATCATGTCCTCTCCAAGAAGAAGACTGAACCCAATCAGGATGAACATTACCGTTCCTATACAAAAATCCATAAGATTTTTCATGATAATGTTACCTGCATTCTTTGCTCTGGTAAAGCCTGTCTCCACCATTGCAAAGCCTGCCTGCATCCAAAATACAAGTGCGGCTCCGATTAAAAACCAGACACCAAAAACATTGTCAGATATTAGCTGCATTAATTCTTCTGCCATAGCTTTTTCCTCCTTTTACGTTACGATTTTTAATGTAAATCGTAATCCTTCATGTCATAAATCCTTTCAATGCTAAAATCTATATAAAAAAGCGATACATGGTCTACTTTACTTTTTTGTAAATGCCCCATTGCATCGCTTAATTATTTTATATATGGTTTTCGTAATTATTATTGCGGAATACTCATCGGATAATCATTATCGAAGCAGGCACGACATATCGGCAAATCTCCTACCATCGTCTGTAAGTCCTCGATTTTCATATATCCAAGTGTATCAGCTCCAATAAGCTGTCTTATTTCCTCCTCAGAATGTGAGGAAGCAATCAGCTGTTTGTTTGATGGGACGTCCGTCCCAAAGTAGCAGGGATAAAGAAACGGCGGTGAGCAAATTCTCACATGAACGCTTTTTGCTCCTGCTTTTTTCAGCATATGTATCAGGTTTGCAATCGTTGTACCCCTGACAATGGAATCATCCACAAGCACAATGCTTTTATCCTTAACGGACGGCTCCAACACGCTTAGCTTTAGCCTTACGCTAGATTCCCTTTCCTTCTGCGTCGGCTTTATAAAGGTTCTTCCTACGTAGCTGTTTTTGTAAAACACCTGACTGTACGGTATGCCTGCAGCCTTGGAATATCCCATTGCAGCCGCAACACCCGATTCGGGAACTCCTGCGACAATATCTGCATCTATGGGATATGCCTTTGCAAGAGCCTCCCCTGCCTTCAGTCTTGCATCATAGACTGATATACCGTCTATGGTGCTGTCAAGTCTTGCAAAATAGATATATTCAAAAATGCAATGTGCGCATTTTCCATTACAAAGGTTCTTATAGGAGTGTAAACCATCTCTTGTTACAGTCACAACCTCACCTGGAAGCACATCCCTGATAAATGTTGCTCCAAGGGCACTAAGCGCACAGCTCTCAGAAGCGATTATGTACGAATCGTCCTTTTTTCCTATACAAAGAGGCTTAAGCCCTAAAGGATCCCTGACGCCGATAAGCTTTCTCGGACTTGCAATCACAAGGCCATAGGCTCCCTTTATCTTTTCTGCCGCCTTTATGATAGCCTCCTCAACGGAATTTGTATTTACCCGTTCCCTTGCTATAAAGTAGGCTATAAGCTCCGAATCGGTTGTGGTCTGAAATATTGCGCCTGTTCTTGCAAGCTCACATTTAAGCTCCTCCGTATTTACAAGATTACCATTATGTGCCAGTGCCAATGTTCCCTTGATGTAATTCAGTACAAGAGGCTGAGCATTATTTATGGAGGTGTCTCCCGTTGTCGAATATCTCACATGGCCTACGCCGATATTTCCTTTTAGCGAGGCTAAAACAGTTTCCTTAAATACCTCGCTTACAAGTCCCATGCCCCGCTCTACGTTCATGTTTCCCATAGGTCCGCTTGTGTCAGAAACAGCAATCCCGCAGGACTCCTGACCGCGATGCTGCAACGAGGACAGTCCATAATATATCTGCTGTGCAACATCGCCGCCGGAAATATTATAAATTCCAAAAACACCACATGCCTCTTTTATTTCCTGTTCCATATCTTCCTCCCGGATTTCGCCTTAGACTATCTCAGCCTACACTGCAAACAAGAGCTTTTCATATGTCGGATATGGTAATATATCATCAGGAATAAGTGCTTCTATCTCATTTGCGCAGGCAGCAAGGGCATCCATCTTAGGAAGTACCTTGTCACGACATGCATTTGCAGCCTCCTGCATTTCTGCAATGGCAAGTGTTTCCTCCGTAAGCTTTTTAAGCTCTGCCACATTATCAGTGATAAATTTATATGCATCCGTAAGCTTTTTAACAAGCGCTTCCTCAGTTTCCATTGAAAGACTTGGCATAAATGCCTTTGCACTTGCTGCATCGCCTGCTACCTTTCCGGCATATGCTGAAACTGACGGCAGGAAATCCTTTGTAAGCATGTCAGCCATTGTACGTGCCTCAATTCCAATTGTCTTGACATAATTCTCAAGGAGTATTTCATATCTTGCAAAGATTTCCTCCTTGGTAAAAATACCATGCTTTGTGAAAAGCTCAACATTTTTATCCTCAATAAACTTAGGCAGACAATCCGGTGTAGTCGGCAAATTATATAATCCTCTTGACTCTGCCTCCTTAATCCACTCATCCGTATATCCGTTGCCGTTAAATATAACCTTTTTGTGCTTTCTGATTGCTCTCTTGATAAGCTCGTGTACTGCATGCTCCATATCCTCAGGCTTTGTTCCCTCAAGCTCGTGATAAAACTGCTCAAGTGCCTCAGCAACAGCAGTATTCAGTATTACGTTAGGATTTGAAACCGATGCTGACGAGCCAAGCATACGGAATTCAAATTTATTTCCGGTAAATGCAAACGGTGATGTACGGTTTCTGTCAGTGTTATCCTTAAAGAAATGAGGAAGCACATTTGCACCCGTCTCAAGCTGTACCTTTTCCTGCTTTCCAAAGTATGTGTCATTTTCAATGGACTGAAGAACAGCCGTAAGCTCATCTCCAAGGAATATTGAAATGATTGCAGGAGGTGCTTCATTTCCTCCAAGCCTGTGGTCATTACCTGCTGATGACGCTGCTATTCTCATCAAATCAGAATAATCGTCAACCGCCTTGATAACTGCCATAAGGAATACTAAAAATTGTATATTCTGTGCAGGTGTTCTTCCCGGATTCAAAAGATTTACACCATCATTTGTCGATACTGACCAGTTATTGTGCTTGCCGCTTCCGTTTATTCCCTCAAACGGCTTCTCATGTAAAAGACATACAAGTCCATGCTTCTCGGCAACCTTCTTCATTGTATCCATGGTAAGCTGGTTGTGGTCAACCGCAATGTTTGCCGTCTCAAATATCGGTGCCATCTCATGCTGTGCAGGTGCAACCTCATTGTGCTTTGTCTTGGCAGGTATGCCGTACTTCCAAAGCTCTCTGTCAAGGTCATGCATATATGCTGCAATTCTAGGCTTGATAGAACCAAAGTAATGATCCTCCATCTCCTGTCCCTTTGGCGCCGGAGCTCCGAAAAGCGTTCTTCCACAGAACACAAGATCCTTTCTCTTATTGTAAAGCTCTCTGTCCACAAGGAAATATTCCTGCTCAGGTCCTATTGTTGTTGATACGCCTGTTACCGTATCATTTCCAAGAAGATGAAGTATCTTGACTGCCTTCTCGCTTAACATTTCCATAGAACGAAGAAGCGGTGTTTTCTTATCAAGCGCCTGACCGCCATATGAACAAAAGGCTGTCGGTATGTAAAGTGTTCCGTCCTTAATAAATGCAGGAGAGGTTGGATCCCATGCAGTATATCCTCTTGCCTCAAATGTTGCACGAAGTCCTCCTGATGGGAAGCTTGATGCATCAGGCTCACCCTTTACAAGCTCCTTACCCGAAAATTCCATGATAACCTCTCCATCACCTGAAGGCTGTATGAAGCTGTCATGCTTTTCAGCAGTAAAGCCCGTCATCGGCTGAAACCAATGAGTGTAATGGGTGGCACCGTTCTCAACAGCCCACTCCTTCATTGCAACTGCAACTGAATTTGCAACGTCAAGCTCAAGGTGTGTACCGTTTTCAATTGTTTTCTTGAGTGCCTTGTACATATCCTTCGGTAACTTTGTTCTCATTACCTTATCATTAAAAACAAGGCTTCCGTATAATTCAGGTATTTCATTTGCCATATCTTTTTTCCTCCTTCTTTGAACGCCGCATTTAAAGCTTTGCTTCACAATATGTTCCTATTCAAACAAAAAAAGGGCGCTTTAGAGTTATTCTCCAAAGCGCCTTTGCTTTTACGTTTTCAAATTATACACCTAAATTTTAAAATGTCAATCCTTTTTTTTTAATTTTATGCAAAAAAATTTTATTCATTTTCTTTGCCTCAATATTCCTCAGGAATTAGCTTAAATACTGCGGTGTTTTGGTACGCCATTGTTTCATTATGTGCAAATGCAACCGTTCCGTCTATCGGTGCGCAAATCTCAAGCTTTTTTACTCCTAGATACGGGTCGTTTACATATGCCATCGGCTGTCCCTTTTCAACCTTATCTTCCACATCCACAAGCCGTTCAAAGAAGCCTGCTGCCGACGTTCTGACATTAACCATATCCGTACTTTCTATTACTCTTGATATGTAACCCTCGTAGCCCCTGTAATTTATAATTCCCTGTTTAGACATAAAATTAAGGATTGCCGCCACTGCCTGTCTTGCACTTTGCTTGTCCACGTCACTTGTGCTTGATGTATATATTGAAAATGCATCCGTTCCCCAAAGCTGCCAATTATAATTCAGCGTAGCTGTATCAAATGGTCTTGGGTGATGAAGCACAACATAAGGTAAGCCAAACTGACAGGCAAGCTCAACATTTTCATTTCCTGTTTTCATCATCCTTATCTGCGGCACAAAATTTCCAGGCATGTAAAACGATGCAAACTGTATTCCGAATCGGTATTCCTTTATTGCGTCAAATATGCCTCCTGCAATCCGCTGTGTTGTCTCTCCTAAATCATATCCTGGAAACATACGGTTAATATCCGTATTGTCTATGCTCCAAAACCGTTTTCTGATATTAACCGAATACGGATTTGCGCAGGGAATTACCATTATTCTATGCCCATTAGCAAGCCTGCCTTTTTCCTCTAATTCCCCCAGCCGTTTTACAAGCTGTGAACATACATAAATCTGCTGAAATTCATTTCCACGCATGCTTCCGACAATACATACGGTTTTCTCCCCCTCCCCAAAGGAATATCCTGTAACACGAAAATCATCTCTATATAGTGCCTTTATCTCATATATAATTTCCTTTTTCATTTTTCTCCTCCATGCAAAAGTCTATTGATTTTCCAGTATATCCTTTTTTAGAATACGTCCCATAAGAGATCCCTCCTCTAAAATGGGGTATTCTCTTTGCGTAAAAAGCCATCCCGCTTCAGGTGCATCAATTTTAGCAAGCAGCTCGCCTGTAAGGGGATTTACCACATCACCGATATGAGCTCCCTGTTCCACCATTTCACCGTGATTTACCGCCTTAATGTAAATTCCTGAAACTGGTGCATTCATATAGCATACGCACCCGCCATTTTCATCTGCGGCGACCACCGGTTTCTTAATATCGTCAACAGGTCCCTCCCATATTCCCAAATTTTTCATGAGAGAAAAAATCCCCTCCGTAATCTGATTACCATATTCTTTCGTTATGCGCATTCCCACGCCAACCTCAACTACAAGCGTAGCGGTCTTTCTGCTGTTTAAGCTATAGGCAAATGTAGATTCGAGCACCGTACTTGCACCATGTACCCATATCAAATCCACGTTAGCATTCATTGCGATAGGAACAAGCCAATCCTTATGAAGCTCGTTTATTCTGATTTGGGGAACCTCCGTCAAAAAAATATTACTTGCATGTATATCAACACAGATATCCGCCCCGACCATATCCTCAATAATTTGTGCCGCAATGTGCTCATTCATATCTCCGTCACTGTTGCCCGGAAACAGTCTGTTCATGTCCAAATCAAACGCAGGGATTCCTCTTGTTATGGAATCTATGCCAAAGGGATTAAGTGCAGGATATATGTCAACGGTTCCCTTTAAATACTCAATATTTTCCCGTATTCGCCTGTTTACCTCATAACAGACATATTGTCCCTCCAGCTCATCGCCGTGAATGCCTGTTACCACACATATTCTTTTTCCATTTGATATTCCATTTAAGGGAACAATTCTGTTCTTCTTTATCTCAAGCAGCTCATCTACCGGTAATTCTGCCTTTGCAATTGTCTCAATCATATTTTCCTCCCATTTTTTACACAACTCTGATACCTACAATTCTTCAACTAATACGGATATATCCTGAAGCTGTTTCGCATTTCCATAGAAAACACCTTGGTTTATATTACAGTCCTTATAATCCCTTCCGTTAGAAATTTTAATATGGTCTTCCTTTACAATCAGATTATTTGTTGGGTCGAGGGCAATCCACCTTCCATTTTCATATATGTCTACCCATGCATGGGATAATCCCTCACCCATAAGCATACCAACCACATAACGGCATGGTATATGCTCCATCCTGCAAAGTCCAAGCATAATATGGGCATAATCCTGACAAACTCCCTGTCCAAGCCTTAATGCCTCCTCCGCCGTTGTTTCTATCCCCGTTACACCCTGAACATAAGAAAAGCTGTTATAAAGCTTATTCATAAATAAAAGCGCCTTATCTAAGTTTCCTGCATCCTCTGAAAATGATATGGAATTATAAAACATGTTCATTTCCTGCCCGGGTTTTGTGTACTCTGTCTGATATTTATAGAAGCCTATTTTGTGTATTTGACTCTCACTCTCACAATCAGCGAGCCCTGTCCTTGCCTTTCCCATGACATCAATGTAAAATTTGTTATGCTCGTTTTTAGCATAGCCGTAATAGCAGAAATTTCCAAAGGAATCAAAATCCTTACTGATAAATTCATTTGGATAAACATCCACCTCAAGGTCATATATTTCCTGCCTGTCACTGTCAAGGGGAATACATTTCAGCGTAAAACGGTGTTCCCTAATTGGCACGTCAAAAGAAAGCCTCATTCGGTAATGAAATTTTAGGTTTTTCATAACGCTCCTCCATTTTAAAGAAACAGACTGCTACACTAAAGCCTCAACTGTTTTTACTATTTCTTTGTAATCAAGCTCATCCATCTCACAAAAATAGTTAAGCTTCATAAGGTTTGCGTGATTGTAGCTTAAGCCTGTCCGGTCAATTCGTCCTGTCAGACGCCGAACCTCCCGGACAAGCTCCGAAGCCTTGTAATGCATTCTTGCATACAAATCAATTCTTTCAATCCGCTTTCCAACCTTGATAATATTTCTTACATATTCACTGTCAATCTGATCGTCTGCAATGCCCCAAAATGCAACAATATCATCCTTAACACTCATAAGAGGGATAAGTGGTGCATCTGATTCCTTAGCTTTATTCATGGCATAAACGGCGAGCTGAATATAGGCAAGCGTCTCACTTCCTATTTCCTCCCTCAGCACAATTGCATTATCATATGCCCGCATAAGATTTGAAAATATTGAATTTACATCCGTCTTATCAAAGCAGTACCTGCTTACAAAATCCTCTGACGAGGTATAAATATTGGGAATTTCCTGCCTCCTGCAATATTCCTCATATGCATTTTCTTCCATGTCAATCATAGTATCATATCGCTCCGAAAAAAATTTCAGTGTGGAATATACCCTTTCACTATATCTTCCAAGCCAATATAATCTGTCCATATGTTCTACTGAGATAATACCCATGTGTCCTTAAAGCCTCCTCCCTGTGATGAATTCACAATAAATGAATCCGGATTCCTTGAAAATCTTGTCAAACCACTTTTCCAAACCATCGGCTCCTCTGCCATAAGCACGAATGCCCGAAGGTCAGCTTTCCTCGGTACAACTTTGCCCTTGTCCATAATATCAATATCAAGGAAATCAATTACCTCCTGTGCAATAAACCGTCTCGGTTCCGCCTTCAGCATTTCAACAAAAGCTTCCTTTTCCGGCTTCGTCATCTTACTTCCAAAAACAACTCCGTACCCGCCTGCCTCAGCAACATCCTTCAGTACAAGGCTGTCAAAATTATCCAAAACGTATTTCATATCCTCCTCATAATACGGAAGATAGGTCGGAGCATTTTTCAAAATCGGCTCCTCGCCCAAATAATACGTTATCATCTTAGGCACAAAATAATAAATACCCTTATCATCTGCAACTCCGTTTCCGGGCGCATTCATTAGTGCGACATTTCCTTTGCGGTATATATCATAAATATGTGGAATGCCTATTACCGACTCCTCAAGAAAATTCATCGGGTCCAAATAGTCATCGGATATACGCCGATAAACAACTCCAACTTTCTCCTTGTGCCCTGCATAATCAAGAAAATACAAATGATCATTTTCCACGACAAGCTCACTGCCTGTAACAAGGTGTGCCCCTGTCTTTTCTGCAAGATAGGAATGTTCAAAATAAGCAGCATTGTATCTGCCCGGTGTAAGGATGACGGAGTGTCCGCCCGTATTCACATAATCCATTGTTTTTCTAAGTAATTCAGCGTAATTACGGTTATCCTCAATATGATTTTCCTGAAAGGTTTTCGGACTGCTTCTTCTACAAAGCTCTCTTGCAATCATGGGGTATGATGCGCCCGACGGCACTCTTAAGTTATCCTCAAGAATATACCATTCCCTATCCTTTCCCTGAACTAAGTCTATTCCTGAAATATGGTTATATACCTCCTTAGGCGGGCTTGTACCCTCACATTGTACAAGATAACCACTTCCTGCATATACAAATTCCTCCGGAACGACCTTGTCCCGAATAATTTTTTTGTCCCCATAAATATCCTTGATAAAGCAATTTAACGCTTTTACCCTTTGCTTTAATCCTTTCTCCAACTGCTCAAATTCCTTTTTTTCAATGATTCTCGGTATTGTATCAAAGGGAAAAAGCTGCTCTTTAAATTCATTATTTTTATAAATGCCAAACTTAACGCCATATCTTGCCAACAGCTCATTTACTGTGTCCGTATGCCTGTACAAATCCAAATTTTCCATGACAAATCCTCCTTTCAAGAACAAAATACTATAAAAACAAAAAGAAAAAGGCGCTCTGCATAATTGCAAAACGCCTTTGTTTGTATAAACAGTAGCACAACATTATAATTTAGTCAAGAATAATTAAAAATTTTATCAAAATATTCCTTCCACTTAAATCGCTATATGTTTTTTATTTCAAGCTCCTCCTTCAGCTCGGTAAAATCCTTTATACATGCCTTAATGTATTTTAAATTGTCTATATCAGGCTTTTCACTGTCGCCTGTTACGGCAACAATATTTTTCACGCCCGCATTGATTGCCGAAAGTATACCTGCTTCCGAATCCTCAAATACAAGACATTTTTCAGGAGGAATGTCCAACATTTTACATGCTACAAGGTAAAGGTCCGGATAAGGCTTATCCCTCAGCCTTTTATCATGGCAGGCAAGCTTGTCCGGGTCAAACCATCTGTACAGGTCAAAGGCTTCAAAATAGTACATTACATTTGACAGATTGGCAGAGGTAGCCATTGTTCTGGGAATGTTATATTTGTCAAGATAGTCCAAAAAATCAGTCAGGCCTTTGGCAAGTCCTATGTTATCCTTTGCAATCAGCTTTCTGTATATGTTTTCCTTTTCCTCGCAAAGCTGCTCAGCCATATCGGTAGAAATCTCACAGTCCATAAAATACTCTAAAATATCCTTTCCCGATTTGCCTATTATATGCTCTCTCTTTGCCTTTGCGCCCACACATATGCCCGTAAGCTCCTCTACATATTTTGACCATGCCTCCACATGGTATTTTCCGTCAAAAAGCATGGTTCCATTTATGTCAAATATAACCCCTATAATTTTGTCAAGCCTTACCATTCGTATACAGACCCCCATTTATGATAAATTTTGTTTTCATATTTACATTTCACCTATTGTTTTGTATTCTATTATAAAATAAAAAAACATTTTTTCAAGGAGGCAGACATGAAACGCTCAAAAATTAATGAAAGCATAAAGGAAATGGAAACAATGATTGACAAATGCGGTTATAAGCTTCCGCCATTTTGCAGCTTTACTCCTGATGAATGGAAAACAAAAGGTCATGAATACGATGAAATAAGAGACAATATGCTTGGCTGGGATATTACGGACTATGGTCTTAACGATTTTGACAGGGTGGGTTTTTCCCTCATTACAATCAGAAACGGAAACCAAAATAATGACAAATACACTAAGACATATGCAGAAAAGCTGCTTTATCTAAAGGAAGGTCAGACTGCCCCTATGCATTTTCACTGGAATAAAATGGAGGATATTATAAACAGGGGCGGTGGAAATGTACTTATCCGGGTTTATAATTCCACTGAGGATGAGCGTTTTGCAGACACTCCCGTTACTGTACATTGTGACGGCAAGGAATATACCGTTGCTGCCGGCTCACAGATAAGACTTTGCCCTGGAGAATCCATTACAATTTATCCCTATATGTACCATGATTTCGAGGTGGAAGAAGGCTTTGGGGCTGTTCTTTTAGGCGAGGTTTCCATGTGCAATGACGATAACACAGATAATCGTTTTTACGAGCCAATCGGACGGTTTCCTGAAATTGAGGAGGACGAGGCACCCTACCGCCTGCTTTGCAGCGAATACCCAAGTGCATAACATATTGATTTAAAAGTGAAGGAGATTTGCCATGATAAAAAAGGAAATAAGCACAGGCTGGACAATGTGTATCGCAGGCGAAAGCACAAAATATGCCGCAACGGTTCCCGGCTCCGTGTACAGTGATTTGCTTGCCAACCATGCAATGCCTGACCCATATTACAGAGATAACGAACTGGCTGCCCTTGATTTGATGAAGCATGATTTTATATACGAGACAGAATTTACTGCAGAGGATTTTTGCGGCAGCTATGACTATGTTGTCTTAAAGCTCTACGGAATTGACACTGTCGCTGACATCTATTTAAACAGCACGCTTTTAGACAGCATATGCAATATGCACTGTGAATGGGAATATGTGATAACTCCGCTCCTAAAGGAAAATAATACGCTGAAAATTATACTGCACTCTCCTACCAAGTACATAGCAGAGCGCTTTAAGGCTGACCCTGTAAGGGGTACGGAGGATGCCATGCGGGGCTTTCCGTCTCTTAGAAAAGCCCACTGTATGTTTGGCTGGGATTGGGGTCCCCGGCTTCCTGACGCAGGCATTTGGCGTCCCATAGAGATAATCGGCTATAATCACGCACGTGTTTCCGATGTTTATATAACCCAAAAACATTCTGATGGACAGGCAGAGCTTTTTACTGAAATTTTCGTGTTATCAGGCAGTGAAGCTGTGCGTCAAAATTTGAATATGCTACAGGCAGAAAACAAGTCATATCATGCAGTGATTACCGTTTTGTCACCTAAAAATGAGGCGCTGTATCAGGATATTTCTTATTCTGATAAAATAGTAATTGCAAACCCTGGACTTTGGTGGCCAAACGGGTACGGAGAGCAGCCGCTTTATAAAATTATTGTAACCCTTATGTACGATAACACAGTATTGGATGTATGGGAAAAACGAATTGGACTTCGCACCATGACAATTGCCAGAGAGCAGGATGAATTTGGAGAAGCCTTTGCGCATGAGATTAATGGAGTCCGCATTTTTGCAATGGGTGCTGATTACATTCCTGAGGACAATATTTTATCACGTGTAAACAAAGCGCGCACAAGAAGGCTCTTAGAGCAGTGTGTCATGGCTAATTTCAACTGCATCAGAGTATGGGGCGGCGGTTATTACCCTGCGGACGATTTTTATGATATATGCGATGAGCTTGGACTTGTCGTATGGCAGGACTTTATGTTTGCCTGTGCAAACTACCGTCTTACTGAGGAATTTGAGGAACAGATAACAAGAGAGCTGCGCCAAAATATAAGACGGCTGCGCCACCATGCAAGCCTTGGATTGTGGTGTGGAAACAATGAGATGGAAAAATTTGCATCAGTCGGTGAATGGGGCTGTGATGATGCGCTTCGGGCTGATTATATCAAAATGTACGAATACATTTTCCCAAAACTAGTAAAGGAGGAGGACCCTCAAACCTTTTATTGGCCGGCAAGTCCCTCCTCAGGCGGAGGCTTTGACAACCCTGATGATGCAACAAGGGGCGATGTACATTATTGGGATGTATGGCACGGAAATAAACCGTTTACGGAATACAGAAAATTTTATTTCCGTTATCTTTCCGAATTTGGTTTTCAGTCCTTTCCTTCCATAAAAACAGTTGAAGCCTTCACCCTTCCATGTGACCGCAACGTATTTTCATACATCATGGAAAAGCATCAGCGAAACGCCTCTGCCAACGGAAAGCTTATGAATTATATGCAGCAGATGTATTTGTATCCTACAGACTTTGATACATTTATATATGCGTCCCAGCTTCTTCAGGCTGAAGCAATCCGCTATGGCGTGGAGCATTTCAGGAGACACAGGGGCCGCTGCATGGGTACTGTTTATTGGCAGCTAAATGACTGCTGGCCTGTTGCCTCATGGTCCTCCATTGATTATTACGGCAGATGGAAGGCGCTTCACTACTATGCAAAACGCTTTTTTGCACCACTTATGATTTCCTGCGAGGAGGAGGGACTTTTGACTCAGTCCATGAATGTAAACGAGGAGCCCTTTGACGTGGAAAAATCCATCAGATTAAATGTTGCAAATGAAACCTTGGACACACATTTTGTAACCGTCAATTGGCAGCTTTGCACATCAAAGGGAGAAATTAAAAAACAGGCCTCCGAAAGCCTAACCATAGAACCCCTTTGTTCAAAATGGCTTGACAGGGTTTATTTTCCTGATGCAGATTTATACAGCGACTATGTAAGCTATGCACTTATTGAAAATGGCAAGCTCATATCAGAGGGTACCGTGCTTTTTTGTCAGCCAAAGCATTTTCATTTTGAAAATCCTGAGCTGTCCTTCACAGCAGAGGGCAACGAAATTGTCATTACCTCCTGCTGCTATGCAAAAAGCGTTGAAATCAGAAATGAAGATGACAACTTAATTTGCGACAATAATTTCTTTGATTTAAACAAGGAAACGAAACGCATAAAGGTACTGTCGGGTAATATTGATACAATTTCCCTGCGGAGTGTGTATGATATTGGGTAGCATTAAATAATCGTCTGGTATTTGTACTGCCCCATTCATTTTATTTTTTATCTTTAAAGAAATCAGGATGTTCAGCCCTGTACTGTGCTTCCGCCTCTGCACGTTTTTTCACCGACTTTTTTGCCGATACAAATGCAAGAATATAACATGGGATGCAGATAACCGTACAGACAATCGCTGGCGTAAGACAATAATAATCCTTATCATAAACTGCCATCCAAAGAAAAATCGCCGGTACAGCAAAAACAATTGCTACGATTGACATAAAGGTTGAAAACCCTGTTTCCCTTAAAATTAAAAATCGCATTGTAATACTCCTTTGTATCATGATTCATCTGTATTAAGTAATTATATAGCAAAGCAGATTATCATGTTTTCTAAATACTAAAATCGTATTTTGTTCCGCTGTTTTGTATTTCTTCTGCCTTAACAACGTCCCAGTCTACCGATTTCATTTTTTCAAGCAGCTCGTCCATGCTGTCTGCCTGTATGCTGACATGCTTAATATTGTCATTCCTTTTTGCATAGTCGGAAAGCTCCTTTTCTTTGCTTTCCGTCCTTTTTTCTTCTTCCTTCTGCTTTGTGCGTTTTTCTTCCCGTATTCTCTCAAGGTTTTCTCTTGATTTTGCACTTGATTTTTCCATTTCTGCAAAGAAGCTTGTTGTGCCATCCTCATTAAGCACAATACCCATTTTTGTAATCGCCACGCCGTCCTTTCCGAAGCTGCTTTCAAATCCAAACTGCTTATTGATTTCCTTGGACATTTTCACTGCATGTTCCATACCCTTAAGCTTTTCTTTTGCATAATTTTCATCATTCGCCATACGCTCCAGCTCTGCACTGGAAAATATGACAGAGAACTCCTTTGTGCCGCTTTTAGCAAGTGCCTTTAAATTGTCTGTGCCATCTCCAACAAAAAAGTCATAATCGCCGTATTTCTTTCTTAAATTTTTTAGAAAATCCTGTGCCTTTGATGAAAGCTTTGACTCACTTGTTCCTGTCTTGCCAACCGTACCGTCAGACGATATGGTTCCGTCCTTCAGCCCCTTTTTTACACTGTCCATCCAATTTGAAAGAAATGCAAGTCCACTGCTTGTTCTTGCACCGTTTGCTTCCTTTGCAAATTTACTGTATTTTGCATATGCCTCCGGGTCATACTTCTTCATCAGCTTTTCCAAATCTGCGGTTCTGAATGATTTTCCTGTTGTATCCCTCAAATCCTCCAAGGTTTCCGCTTTTGAAACACCCTTGTTCTCAATTTTCTTTAACTCACGTTTGCCTTTTTCCAAAATATTTTGGTAGTTGACTGATACAATGTCCATGTTCATTTCTTTCTTCCTCCTTGATTTTTTAAATTGAAATCCTTTTCAATTATCATCACCACTCATGTTTTTCACATTTTGCGGTAATAACCCCTTACGATATACCATTAATTAATATATCGGTATCAGAAAACATAAAATTTACAATTCCTGTCGCAAGCCTCCCAAAATATTCTCTAAATTAATATCAAATCTATCGCTTCAACAATTGATTTAATTTTTTATCAAATGTCTTTATTTCATATCCATTGACCTTATTATATGCATACAAGATACAATCAACAAAATCTAAATTTTCCTCTGCGTAAACCTGCAATCCTGTTTTTAAAACCTCCATATCATTAGACTGAACTTCAGATAAAAAAGCTAAAAGACTGTTTTTTATTGTATTTCGTTCTATGGAATAAACGCCCTTTAAAACATATACAACCTCTGCCACAACTTCTATTGTTACATTTACAGAAGACTCTGAAATAATTGCTTCTACCTCATTTGCCATGTCTTCATTATCATTAAGTAAATATCTTAAAATCATATTTGCATCAAGCAGTTTCATATTTTTCTTTTATTGCCCTTTCCCATGCAGTTCTTTCATTTTTGATTAATTCTTTATTTGCATGCTCTGATAGTAATCCCTTGGCTGAAGTTCTACTCTGTTTTGGTAAATCTTCTATAAATTCATCTAATACTGTTACTATTACTTTTTGATTTTTCTTCGCATTAATTTTTTCCAGTGTTTGAATTATATTTCCATCATAATAGCCCTGTAACGCTACCATACCAACACCCTCTTTCTTCGCATAACACATATAGTATAATGCAAAAATTAAATTTTGTACACATGAAAGTAAATCTTAAATATATTTTCTCTGTTTCAATAAATTATGCCCTTTTACCGAAACAAACCTTTTTATCATCAATGATGCCACTTCATCAAATGATATTTCGATACATCATCCGTAAACCCCACAGATTTATATAACGAATATCCATCCTCTGTGGATTTTAACTCCACAACACAGAGATTTTTTTCATCTGCATCCAAAAGTAATTTCTCCATTACCATTTTCCCATATCCCTTATGCCGATATTTCGGTTTTGTATAGACATTTAACACGGTTCCTGTTCTTCCATTGATAAATGCAGGACTCATTGGTTTTTCAACCAGCAGTAAAAAAGCACATGCAATAATCTGTTCGCCGTCTTTTGCAAGGTAACAAAAGATACTTTTATTCAAATGTCTTTCAAAGTAAGCGGGCAACTCCATCCTAATTTTCTCTCTGTCATCCTCACTTAATGTACCATTGTCTTCTTCCAGATATGCTAATCTTAATTCGGTTAGCTCATCAATATCTGTAATTTGGGCATTATCAACTATCATTGGCATGTACACCCCATCCTTCGAAACTCAATAATAATCATCCTTCATTTCTACGCTGAATTGCGTTTAAAAGAACAAATTAAAATACATCTTTCTTTTTTCTGACATTATTTTTTCTGCATTCTGTTTGCTCTCATCAAAGAATCTTTTTTGTAAATCAGACACAAAACATAGGTTCTCTTTCATCTGTTTAAGACAATCAGATATGTCGTTTGCCATAAAGAGATCCTGCTTATATTCTCGTTGTGGAAAAATCTGCCTTAACAATCCTTCGATTTTTGAATAATAATAACGCTTATCCCCACAAACATTTTTTAAGATATTAATAGCAGGCGTATTGTTCGCCATTGCAAAACAAAAAAGATGATATCTTTGACAAATCACAAACTCTGCATTCTTTACAAGGCACTGCACATCTTCAATCTGCCTATATTTTAAATTGCCAAAATCAAAATATTTCAATTCCGGTATTCTATCTTTCAGGAATATTGCTTGTTCCTCGCCTCCATACATTGTGTCCAATGGAACAAACACTACATCTAAAGAATATTTTTGTTTCATTGTAATTACAAAATCATGAATGTCGGATAAAAGCGACTTTAATTCACTTATAGAAGCATATAATTCCAATATGATATATTTTGATGTTGCAACATAATCTGTAAAAGAAGATTCCCTCATTTTTAATTCGTTATCCAGAAAATATAAATCATCCGGCAATAAATAAACTGATGAATCCACACCGATTTTACGGAGATTTTGCTCAGAAAATACATTGTCTCTGGATGCAAGGACAACATTTTTTAAAGACGAAAAGAAAGCCGCATATAATTTCCCGCTTTCATCAAACGGACCATACGTGTTTCCACCAAAAATTATTTTCTTTCCAGCTCTATCAGCAGAAATGATTACTGCCATTATTGATAATAATTTACCCTTTCTATGTTTAGCTGACCAAACCCGATTAAAATATCCTCCTCCACAGACAAAAAGGATATCCACAAGTTTTATTTCGCTTTGTAATTCTTCTTGATTTGAAATATAGCAAAGTATTTCTTCTGAAGATAATACAGCATCATCATATTCCACTGAATAGCTTTCTCCGTATTGTGGAGTAAAAGAATAATTATTTTTGATTAATACGGTTTTGACATTAAAATCTGACAGGTAGCGTTTACAAATTGTTTTCATACCCTCCAAACTATATGTGAAAACAACACTTTCTGTCGGTCGAATATAATACATATTATTTACCAGCATGGCATAATCGCCAAAATTAGTATCACCAAATGGTCCCACAAATCCAACTCTCATTTTTTTCTCCAATCTACCCGATAAGCGCTTCCACCATGTCGATTGAAAATACAGGTATATTTTTTTTGGTAAAAACCCTTTCCCTTTCAGCAAAGGAATCATCTATAAAAATAGAATTAGTATTATCAATGAAGTCAGCCTTATCCTCATTTTTTGAAATATGGATTACCCTGTCAAAAAAATGCCGGAGTCCAAATCTTTCCAGCTCGCTATTTAAATCACCGGCATGAGATGACAGAAGTGTGATTTTCTTTCCTCTGTTTTTAGAGAGAAAAAGGAATTTCATCATATCGGCATTGTAATACTGCCCATCTACTATAATAGTATCATCCCAATCAATAATGACCTCATCGTAATCAATCCCAAGTCTATAGGAACATCCTAATGCACGGTCTAACTCAACATCATATCCGTTATCCAAAATTTTTACCGGAATCCCCATAGCATCAAACAAAGTCAGTTGGGCAAAGTTTATTCCTCTGGCTCGATATAACGAAGAAGATCCTCCGAATCTGCTCGCAATTTCCATTAACACCAGTTTACCACTTCCCGATCTCTTTACCTGAAAAAACCAGGCGCCCTGCAATTTTATTTTTTCATTGATTTTTTCAGCCATATCCATAAACTCATCCGTTTCCCTAACCGGAGACGTGTTTACGCTGATTCCATTTTCAATATGATTTCTAATGCGCGGACCACAAAATCTAAGTGTACCTGTATAATCGGTAAAACAATCCACAGTATATTCTTCTCCAGGGAGATACTCCAAGACCATACAGTCAGGATGCTCCTTCAGATGTTGTTCGAGCATAGCCCTATCAGTAATATATTTGGTATTTTTGGCACTATAACCCACCTTCGGTTTACAAAATACAGGATATATCAACTCTTCATATTCGCTGAATACAGCAGGTGTCCGAACAATTCCTTCCAAGACTTTATAGGTTTTTTCTTTTGAAAGACAAATCTCTGTAGTTTCCGCACAGGAAGCAATCACTTTACATCCAATTTCTTTTTCGTTTGCTTTAAGCTTTGCTATGACGCTATCCATTGCTGGAATAATAAAATCAATATTTCTCTCTCTCACGAGGTCCCGTATCGTGCTAATAAAATTTTCGCTTGACACAACCGGCACACCCTCAACATAATCTTCAAAAACAAATTTCCCATGATCAGCTATGCTGTTTGCACCAATTAGATTAAAATGCGTAGAATAAATAAGCGACCTGTATATTTCTAACGCAATCTCTGACCCACAAGGAAAAACCAAAACATTTTTCTTCATTCTCTCACCTTTTTAATGTGTACTTTTACAAATTCGCCCTATTGTTCCCAATCGTGCAATAGTCTACCACAAATATGCCGATTTTACAACATTCACATCATTGATGCTTGGGCATTTTTCACACATAAAACCTTACCAAAAACCTTGTTCCCTTTCCTTCCTCACTCTCTGCCGTTATCGTACCGTTCTGTCTCATAATAATCTGCTTTGACATGGCAAGCCCAATTCCCACACTGTCGCTTGCCGTATTATCAGCCTTATAAAAACGGTCAAAAATATGCGGGAGGTTTTCCTTTGCAATTCCTGCTCCATTATCGCTAATGGTAATGCTTAAGGCAAAATTATTCTGTGATGCCGAAGCATGAACCTCACCCCCGCAATCCGTATGCTCAATACAATTTTTCACGATATTTGAAATCGCCTCTGTCGTCCAGTGTATATCACATTCAAACTGCATTTCATCCTCCGCCTTTATGTGAAGCGCAACACCTTTCAGCTCTGCCATAACCAAAAAAGGCTCGCAGGCATTTTCAAGCAGGGCTTTTGCAGTCACCATTTGACGTTTCAGCTTTAAAACCTCTGCCTCAAGCTGTGACAGGGTAAGAAGATTTCTGATAAGCCATGTTATCCTCTTTACCTGACCTTCAATATTTCCGATGTACTCTGCCCGTTTTTCCTCTGTAAGTCCCCCGCTATCCAAAAGGTCGGTCATAATTGTAATTGCCGCAAGGGGCGTCTTAATCTGATGGGAAATGTCAGAAAGCATATCAGCCATATATTTATTCTGCTTAGAAGTATAATTTGACTGTTCATTCAATAAAGCGACCACCTTATATATTTCACTCTGCAAAATGCCAAGCTGCCCCTCACTGCACTTTGAAAGCGCAGGCAGGGAAAGATTATCCTGCACCTTCATAAGATAGGCGATAAGCTCCGATATTCTTTTTTCCTGTATGATATGTCCTATTATGGAAGCTGCAAGTATGCCGATGGTACAAATACACAATATAACCATGCCGGCATTTGCGTTTCCCATGACAAATACAGCCACAATTCCCGATATTGCCATGACACATTGCAGAAAAATCATCATTTGCATACTCCTACTTCTCCATTCTGTAGCCTATCCCCCTGACGGTTTTAATAAGCTGACTGTCCTCCGTATCACCCAGCTTTTCCCGAAGTCTTTTTATGTAAACTGTCAGTGTGTTATCATTTACAAAATCGCCTGCAACATCCCATATTCTGTCAAGAATTTGCTTTCTCGAAATTGTCTGTCCCCTGTTGTTGATAAAGATGAGCAAAAGCTTGTATTCCATTGCAGTAAGAGGTATCTCATCATTATTTCTGTACATTCTGCCTGTATTTAAGTTAAACTGATTTTCTCCAATACAAACTATTTTGTTGTCGGACTGCCCGTTTGACAGGGTTCGTCTTAATACCGCCTTCATGCGGGCAAGAAGCTCACGGATGCGGAAGGGCTTGGCAATGTAGTCATCTGCGCCAAGCTCAAGCGCCCTTACCGTACTTACCTCGTCATCACATGCAGTTAAAAATAAAATAGGCACGTTACTGTTCCTGCGGACTGTCTCACATATTTCAAATCCTGTCCCGTCAGGCAGCATGACGTCAAGGAGACAGAAATCAATCTGCTTTCCGCTCTCCAAAAGCGTTTTTGCACCAGCTACGTTTTGTGCAGATAAAACCTCATATTCCTCCTGCATCAGGGAATATTTTAGCCCGTCCAATATAATACTGTCATCCTCAACAATCAAAACCGTCATGCGTCATTCCTCACATAGTATTTATTATAATTTACTATACACTTTCACTTCGTATCCTTTCAAGCAGGTTTTGTTCCTTTTCCCTGCCAAAGGAAAGCATGGTTATGATAACCACTGCCAATCCCGTAAACAATACGGCAAAAGCCATAAGTGCCACAGGTAATGTAAGCGCCACATTGCCGAATATGGATATCATTGTTCTCTTAATAAAATACATCAGTACGGAAGAAATTACCAGTGCAATCATCATTCCCTCTGCCAAAATCCCCACACATTCCATAAGCAGCATTTTTCTCATTTGGGGCTTCGTCATTCCCATTGACTGCATCACTGCAAACTCCCTGCGTCTGTCTGCCATTCTTCCGCTTATTGAATTGGCGAGATTAAGCAAGCAGATAACCGATGTAAGAAGCACAAAGCATATCAGCATAATATCTATAATTTTTACCATTGCCTGACTCATGGTCATTTGCATTTCCAAAAAATTCTTATCTGCAAAAAATATTTCACCTTCGCCATAGGAGAAGGTTTTAAGCCTCTCAAAAATATCCATACTGTCCTTATCAACCGTAATAATGGCACTCTCAGAAAAAATCTGACCCACATCATAATACCCTAAGGCAGACGCTGCTTCCTTTGCTGTATCAATGCCTATGATAATCCATATATCTTCATATACGGATATATAATCCGCAATCTGCTCATTCGCAGCAAAGCCTGCTATCTGAAAATCAAACGAAATTTCAGCCTCCTCCTTTGGCGAATATACATTTAAGTCAAAATGGTCGCCCTGCTTTAAATCGGTAACAGCTTCTATATCGTAATACCGATACCTTTTTGGCGTTTTTCCGTAAACACTATAATGATCCGTTGAGATGGAACTTTCGTTTATAATGATTGCCGAAGGCGTTTGCGGGTTCACAAGAGCATCATAGTCGGAGCCTGTTTTATCAGCGATATCCCTTAACGTATCATTACTTACTGCTAACACGCTCACACTATTAAATGCATACGGCTTATATTCACTTTCAAATTCCGACAGGGAAAGTGCTCCGTCATAATACTCATTCAACACCGCATAATATGCATCCCAATACTCCCTGCTCAAGGTATCTGCACTTACGCTGCCAAACAAAGTTTCATCATATCGTTCCTCCAAGCTTAGAACGCCTTGTGTTTCCCTTAATTCCTCTTTTAACGCATCATATTCCTTGCGGCCTTCCTCGTACTCCTCCTTTGACATGCCCTCCGATATATAATTTGGGGAAAGGGCTATCATACCCTGATTTTCCTTCAGGTTATATACAGCGCTCTCCCTTGTCCTATCGTCTGCAACCCTATGGATTGCCCCTGCTCCAAATGCAGTCACAAGCAAAATAACCATAAATATAACAACGGCAAGGCTGATACTCTTTTTCTTTCTTCTTTGACGCTTCAACGAGCTCCCTGCAAGAAGTCCCTCCGCACCAAATATTTTTATGCTGTTATTTTTCATTTTATAGGTCTTGTTTTTATTATTCCCATCATTCCTAATACTTTCAACTGCACCGATTTTCGCAATCTTTTTAGCAGGCAGAAATGCCGAGACAAGCACGGTAAGCGCACTGATAATTACGATTACTGCAATTGCCCTTCCCGAAACCACAAGCGTAACAGGAAGTGTATGCGCAAGCCCTAAAAAAGACATAAACTTTAATATAAAGGGCTTAAGCAGATTCATTCCACCAAAAACAACACCAAGCCCCAAAGCTACCCCTATAGGAATGGCAGGAATCAGAAGCGAAAATGCCTCATAATAAATACTGCTCTTTTTCTGTCTTGCAGTTGCACCCACAGAGGAAAGCATACCAAGATAGCGGCACCGTTCCCGAAAGGACATATTAAATACATTGTAAATCAAAAGCACAGATGCAAGAATAATCAGTGCCACAAAAAATACCGTCATCATATTTACAAGCATATTCATCGTTGTATCAGAGGAATTTCCTGAAAACGTAAGCAGGTAATTATTAAATTCAACCTTGCCCTCTCCCACGATTGCCTCGATAGCAGCATGACTTTCCATGCTGTCATAATTTTTATACTCTAAATCAAACAGCAGCGACACATTTAATAAATCCGAAGCTGCAAAAAGCGTATCATCAAGCAGGGTTATTCCCGTATAGGCTGCTGCCGTCTCCTCCTCATAAAATGGTATTTCCATAAAGCCGACAACCGTATAGACGGCACTATCCCCTATATATTCCTTGTTTTCCTGAAAATTATCGTCATCACCAAGATAAAAGAAATCCTGTGGCGGCGTAACCGTTTCACCATTTCCTATTTCAAGCCCGTAGAACGGAAATACCGAGCCTTCTGCGCCGTCCTGCTGCTTTCCCGTAATGGTACGGTTAAAGTACTTGGCATCTATTTTATCGCCTATTTCAAGCTCTGCGCCATCGCTTACACAGGCACAGCTTAAAACAATCTCATCCGAATTTTCCGGCAGACGCCCCTCTGCAAGCTTTATATTATATAAATCAAAGCATTCCTTTTCGTATGCTTTAACATTCAGATACGGTCTTTCAGTATTTTTTGAATAAGAAAAATCAGTCAATCCAAGGCTTGCTGAAGCAACGGTGCTCTCCACCATATCCATCCCTTGAAGCTGCTCCATTTTATCCTTTGTTGTGTCATACACGACTGCATGCCACCTTCCCTGCTTCATGGAGGATAAATCCTCAAGATACTTAATTGCCGTATCCTTTCCCACAAAAACACAGGTCATAAGAAGAACCATAAAGGTTATTCCTATAAATGCCGTAAACGTGCGTTTTCTGTTTATGCGCATATATTTTTTTGTAACACGGTGGACAATATTTATCTTCTTATTATGCTTCATTATGCCTCACCTCCAAGCACCCGAATACGCTCATCCCTCGTGAT
This sequence comes from Clostridium sp., assembly GCA_023664775.1. Taxonomy (GTDB): domain Bacteria; phylum Bacillota; class Clostridia; order Lachnospirales; family Lachnospiraceae; genus Coprococcus_C. The sequence continues at coordinate 45,044 of JAMPEW010000021.1, forward strand.
ACGCCCATCCTCAATACAAATCATTCTATCAGCGGAAAGCGCAATGCTCTCGTCATGCGTAATGAGTATCAGCGTCTGCTTTTGGGTTCGGTTCGACTCCTTTAAAAGGCTTATAATGTCAGCACTGTTTTTGCGGTCAAGATTGCCTGTAGGCTCATCTGCCAAAACAATGGCAGGATGGTTAAATATGGCACGACCGATTGAAACCCTCTGCTGCTGCCCGCCTGAAAGCTGACTTGGCAGATTATTCCGCCTGTCCGTAAGCCCCATCTGCTCAACGATAAGGTCAAGTCTCTCCCTGTCCATCGCCCTGCCGTCAAGAAGATGCGGCAGTACAATATTTTCATCCACATTTAACACGGGAAGGAGATTATAAAACTGGTATACAAGTCCAATCTGTCTCCTTCTAAATATGGCAAGCTTATCCTCCTTCAAGGAATGAATATCCGTATCGCTGATAATTACCTTACCACTTGTAGGCTTATCAACACCACCCAAAATGTGAAGCAGTGTTGACTTTCCACTTCCTGACGGTCCTACGATTGACACAAATTCGCCCTTCTCAACAGAGAAGGAAACATTGTCAAGCGCCTTTACCATGGCTTCTCCCTCTCCATAGGTTTTACAAATATTTTCGCATCTTAAAATTTCCATACTCCCATTCCTTTCACAATATAATGATAGCATAATCATCAAAATAACGCATTATGATACTGCTTTGATTATCTGATTTTATTATGAAACAGGAACATGACAGTACTGTGAATAAGAAAGTGACAGTTTTGTCATAATAAAAGCATTATTTTCATGTACTTCAACATTATGCATCCAACTAAAATAGGGACAATTGAATTTCATTCTCCTGTCCCTATTTTGCAATATGCGATTTTGTTACTATCGATGCTTACGACCCATTTTATCTACCATGAAACAGCAATGTCCAACTGATACGGATTACTTTCCGCAAAGCCTCCAGTGTCCACTACAATGCCCGTCCCAAGAGAGGTGTCAACAAGGCTGCCCTTTGGGTACACGTCATAGCAGGCGGCAACCATAACATAATCACCTAACATTTTTACGCCATCATCACGTACCCAATATTCTCCTGTTACGCCCATTGAATAGGCATTTGAAACAACGCCTCCCATATCAAGGTTATAGTATGTCTCCTTATTTCCATTGGCATTGTAGTTTACCCCGCCGCTTGCAGTAAGAACGCCTGAAGTAGGTGTGCCCGGTTCGCATGTATAGGTTGCAGCAGGCGGAGTATATACATATTTTGGCTCATTTATATTGCATACCATTCCATTTGTTTCTAATACTTTAAAATGATTGGTACTTCTATACACAGTTATATTGTTTTCCGTAGCTGCCACATTTTCAATGCTTTTCTCGTCTGCCATGGTTATCGTTGTTGTTCCCACAGCCTGTAGCTTAATGTTTTCAACATTGGTTTTATGTAAACTTCCCATCTCCCCTTCTTCCATTATAACCGCCAGCATAAATACGGCAGTTATCAATGACATAGTTACTAATTTTCTTTTTTTGTTCATATTATCCTCCATTTTTAACAGAGGATACCGGTATCCTTAGAACAGTGCGCTTTTTGACGCTGCCGTTCTCTCCCCAGTAAATGTCCGTGCGTCCACAGACATAGTTTTTACTTTCGTAAAAATTTTTAGTCTTATCGCACCGTCTAACATCATACCCTAATCAAGGACAACCATTTGTCGTTTTTTTGCTCAATTACACAATAACTTCCTGCCTTTTTTTGATACAGCTATAATTTTATGACATTAAAACGGTCCATAAGCAATGTCCAGTTTGCCTGAAACCACTGCATGATGGTCCAATAGCCTGCGCCTCTTAAATTATATTCTTCAATCAAATCAAATTTTGCGCCCACGCTCCTTACATCCTCGAACCAAACAACGTGCCGCTGCCCATTTTCATAGTAATAAAAAAACGGTGCCTGCGCTACTTGGTCAAATTCAATTACCGCATTGTTATCTGCGGCAATTCTCACCGCCTCTACATTGCCTATTGTAGTTGCCCTAGGACCACCTCTTTCATAGGGCAGCGTCCAGTCATAGCCATAATTTGGTATTCCTAAGCTAACCTTTTCCGCAGGAATTTCAGTAAGCGCATACTCAACAACACGTCTTACCTGGTCAATCGGCGCAACTGCCATTGGAGGTCCGTATGCATACCCCCATTCATAGGTCATAATAAGAACTCCATTTGCGGCAGCTCCCAATCCACCGTAATCCTTGCCTGCATATAAAAGTCCCTGCTGAGTTGCCGACGTCTTTGGCGCTAAATCCACATAAACCTGATACCCCAAAGGATTTAGCTGCCTTGTAAGCCCCGCCACAAAATTTGTAAATACGTCCCTGTCCTCCTGCAATATAAACTCAAAATCTACATCCAATGCCCGAAATCCCTTTTCCTGCATAATCTGCTTTAATTGTTCCGTAAGATTTGCGACAGCCTCATCATTCCTGATAAGCTTATGAATAAGGGTGTTATTAAATTGTCCATCCTCGCCAAAGGGTGTTAGCGTTATTGCAGGCGCAGTGCCAAAATTATTTGCAGCCGTAATCATAAACGTATCGTCAAGCTCTGGATATACCAAGCTCCCCTCTGGCGTAAATCCATATGAAAATACCGATAAATATGTCAGGTAAGGCAATGTAGCGTCCAAAACCCACCTGCTGATAAAAGGATATGCATAGCCATTTACATAAATGGAACGCTTTGTCCTTGGCTCTGCTTCCTGACCGGCATTTTCAATGAGCAAGGACTGCCCCACTACCAAATCATAGGGATATTGCAGTTGATTTACTGCTTCTATGCTTTCCTCAGTAACACCATACATATTTGCAATCGAAAAAACCGTTTCCCCCGCAGTGACAACATGAATTAGCATACTTTTGTCCATCCTGTAAGCAATTTAATAAAAATATATTCTGACAAGTTGTAATTTATAACAGTGCTAAACATATTTTGACTTTTGACGATGTAATTAGTTTTGACTATTGCACAAAATATTCCGTATGGTATAATGTCATAAAAAGAACCCTGCACGGTTGGAAGAATACCTTAGGACAAACCTGTGGTAATTATATACATAAAATTTTCATGGTGATACATATGGATTATATTATAGAATTTGAAATTGCAGCTCTAGGTCTTGAGCTGATGTTGTTAGTCATCTACTGCATCAGGAATAATTTTCCATGCGCTACAAACAAATTTTATTTCGCCATGCTGTCCTGCGGCATTGTTGCCACAGGCTTTAATATCATTTCTGTTTTTACCCTTGCACACATAAATACACTTCCTATATGGATAAACTATTTATGCAACATGTGTTATCTCTTTGCCTATAACGGCGCAGCATTATTATTCTTTTTGTATGTGCTCCATGTATCTGATGATGAAAAAACAATCCATATTGGGAAAAAATTTTTTAATATTGCTTCTGTAATAGTTGTAGCTCTTATTTTAACCACTCCGTTTACCAAGCTAATCATACATTTTGACAACGGCACGTACACGCATGGTTCTTTGTTTTTCGTGCTTTATGTCATTTCCGTTTCCATGCTTCTTGGTGTATTTTTACTGTTTTTCAAATTCAAATACAAGCTTGACAAGATGCAGGCATTTTCCATAATGGGACTTGATTTGGCAACTGCCATAGTAGTAGTTGTACAGCAGTTTTTCAGTGAGCTGCTCATACAAAATTTCATTATTTCATTGTTCTTTGTGCTTATCTATTTTTCACTGCAAAATCCTGATGACTATATAGATAAAACCGCTAACTGCTTTAACAACTCTGCGTTTTATGAAACGGCTGCCATATATCTGAAAAAAAGGACACCGTTTTGCATTATCGCCTTTACCTTGGATGACTTTCAGGCTGTAAACAGGCTGCTTGGAATAAAGGCTGGCGAAACAGCGATAAACAATATTGCAGCATATCTGCAAGGTCTTTTTGGCAAATCCCGCATTTACCACCTGTCAGGCAGCCGCTACGCAATACTAATTGATACGAAAACAATCCTTTCCGCCAATGAGGTTATAGATGTCATTGACATATATTTTAGTGAGCCATACCAAATTGACAATGTAGAGATTCCTTTAACCCCTTACTTTTGCGTAATTGACTATCCTTCCTTTACCTTTACAACAGAGGATATCAGCGATATATTGGAATATTCCTTCCACGAGATGCAGCATAACCGTGATATAACCGTAATTGCTGCCAATGAAGAATCCTTGCAGCAGAAAAGGCGCGAGCTTCAAATCATAGACAGCATCAAAAATGCCATACGACAGCAAAGCTTTAAGGTTTACTATCAACCGATTTACAATACAAGAACTGGCAAATTTACATCCGCTGAGGCGCTGATACGACTTTTTGATGACGAGCTTGGATTTATAAGCCCTGACGAGTTCATTCCTATGGCAGAACAAAACGGAATGATAACGGAAATAGGAGAAATTGTTTTTCGGACTGTGTGTGAATTTTTAAAAAACTACGATGTGAAAACACTTGGTATTGAATATATTGAAATCAATCTTTCAGCCATTCAATGTATGCAGGAGGATCTTTCCGTCCAGCTTGTTGGCATTATGAAGGAATATGGCGTATCTGCCGATATGATTAATTTTGAGATTACGGAAACTGCCAAAACAGTAAACGAAAGCACGTTACAGAAAAATTTAACTTCCCTTATTGACAAGGGTGCAAGCTTTTCAATGGACGACTATGGAACAGGCTTTGCAACCGCAAACTACCTTATTACCCTTCCAATAAGCATTGTTAAAATTGATAAAAGTATTTTATGGTCCTCCATGGAAAACGTGGATGCGCTTACAATTCTCCGTCATACAATCGGTATGCTGAAAGCCTTGAATAAGGAAATTGTTGTAGAGGGTGTCGAGACAGAGGAAATGAAGGATCTGCTTATTGACATGGGTGTCACTTATTTACAGGGCTTCCTTTACTCAAAGGCTGTACCTGACACCGAGTTTGTCGCGTTCCTTCAGGCAAATAACACACAATTATAGCGTTACTTTCTTACAATCACGTGACCGTTACATTCCATAACAGGGTCATCCCATATAATATCTCCCACGCTGTCAACCGTTATACTTCCTGACCTTGGATTTTTAATTGAAATAACATGCCCCTTTATGTCAGCCTCAACATCGGAATACTCAAAGGAAAGGTCAGTGTCCTCCATTGTACAGTTAATAAGCTTTAAATCCTTACAATAGCAAAGCGGCTGTGTGCCTGAGATTTTGCAGTCGATTAATGTAAGTCCCTCGGAAAACCATCCAAGGTATTCCCCCTTTACAACAGAGTTTTTCACAACAACATTTTTGCTGTGCCAAAAAGCATCCTTTGTGTCAAGGTTAGAATTTTCTATTTCAAGATTTTCCATATACTGAAATGAATATTTGCCCTTCATTTGTACATTCTTAAGACTTACATTTTTGCTGTCCATAAGCATATACTCCGACTCCACAAATGTGTCCGTAAGCGTTATACCGTCACTTTTCCAGCCAAACTCAGGCGATATAATCTTACAGTTATTTAAACTTATGCGGTTACATTCCCTGACAACCTTTATTCCATTTAAGGTACAATCTGCAATATCCCCATCATCGGCATACCAGATAGCTGCTCTTGTATCTTCGTCCATTACGCTGTTTACCAGCTTAAACCCCTTAACGTGCCACAGTGGATATCGAAGCGAAAAGCTACAATCGGTAACTGTTATATTTCTCGATTCCTTCAAAACAGATTCCCCATCCTCAGGTCCCGCAAATACACAATTTTTTATTACACAATCCATAGAATGATATAATGCTCTTTCCTCATCATATTGCTTGTTTTCTATCAATGTGCTCATGATTTTATTTTACTTCCTCCATTTTGCTAGTTACTTTAAGGCATATAAGCCGTTTGCTTAATTACATATTATGCAGCTTCTATCACAAAATTCCATATTGTATTTTATCAATATTTATACATATTGGCAACCAATATTTATAACCACTAAAAAAAACACTAACGAATATTTTTCATTAATGCCTTCTAAATTGTTTGTAACTTATTCAATTACCTTTTATATAAATCTGCATGTGTTCCTGTATCAACTAATGTCAATATATCGTCTTCTATAAGATTCAAGTGATATTCCTTGAAACAGCTTATTTACAATAGAATCTAATAAAGAAATATGCCACGCTTATTTTCCAAGAAAAAAGTACACGTATAAGGTGTACTGAAATTCTGTATATCGTATGC
>JAMPEW010000022.1 GCA_023664775.1 Clostridium sp.
CTAATTTTTCAACCTCTGCCCCCGCAAGCAGTTCTTCCTCTGATGCGTCCTCGTCGAGCAATTCCATGTCAGTTTCATTATCTTTTGCCACTTCTTCCGTTGCTTCCTCGTCAGACAGCACCATATCCTCGTCACGCTTTGGGGCAGATGCCTCGCCATCCTCAAGCTCTCCTGCTGTGTCCATGTCAGCGTCAAAATTCACATCACTCTTTTCATCAAATGCCTCGCCGTTCCCAAGCGCTCCTGCTGTGTCCGTATCTGCACCAGCTTCCGTCATACCGTCCTCGTTCTTCTGTCCATTTTTTTCATTACCCAAATCCTCAGTACTTGATTTTTCAGAGGAGCTACCATTGTCTAATACAGCAACAGCATTTGTTACTTCAGAATTTTCCACATCAATAACCATTTCCGTAGTTGTCACTTGTTCCAAAACAGCTACATCCGTATCTATTGCTCCCTCCGTCAATCCATCTTCCACATCATCATTTACCAACATATCATACTGTACGTTTTCATCACTTGCACTGCTTGATATATAGCTGGCTCCCACTGTTGCAGCTATCAATATGATACAAAGCATAAAACTAATTATTTTTCTTTTCATTACTCAAAACCTCCTAATAAAATGTATATGGCTTTCCTCATAAATTCCTCCATTATTCATTTTTATGGAAAAAGTATAAAACATTTTGTTTTATAAGTCAATATAACAAATTGTTTTACATATACTCTTCTTAAAAAGGGGTATTGTCCAATGTATAACAGAATACGTGATTTAAGGGAAGATAATGATTTATTACAGGTAGATATAGCAGATTATTTGAAATGTTCGCAGGTTTGTTATTCTTATTATGAGATAGGAAAAAGAGACATTCCTACTGACGTATTAATAAGGTTAGCCAATTACTATAATACGAGCGTGGATTATCTGCTTGGTCTTACAAGCATAAAAGAACCTTATCCACGCTCCCATAAGCATTAACATTACAAGTCATATTTTACAATTAATTCGAGGATGCCCGTTTTATTCCCATAAATTCCTTTATGGCGCAGTATTTATCTGCAAAGCACACCAAAACAGCCTCCTTCGATTTTGGCAGATGCGTTATGTTGAGTGGCCACATATGGCTGTAAATAATGTTTTTCTCCATGGACGATAAGGAATACAATGACATTGCATTTTTAAGTGCAGTTTCCGCATGCTTAAAGCCATGCCTGTAAGCACTTACCTCGCCGCTCTTTGTATCATATAGAAAATAATCATGCAGCATTGCACCTCTTGCCAGTGCCGCTTCATTTATATTCAATCTCAGCTTCTTTGATATTTTGTAGCTTGTTATGGCAACATTTCTGCTGTGGTCAAACCTCGTTGTAACACGGTGCTGTTTAAAGCTTTTTAGTATGGATAAATTCTCATCATTTTGCAGTCCATCCAGCACATCATAAAATTTTTTCACCTTATGCCCTCACTCTCATAACCATTAAAAGATACAACTATTATAACAGCAGCCTGTCCATTTTACCATAGGAAAAATTATTCATTTTTTGCAAAAAAACATTTTTTGGTTTTTGTGGATATACTTTATAATTATATGGATAATTCTTACAATTTGTGGTAAAGTAATCTGTGGTTAATTTTTATTATTTTACAAGAGGACACATGAATGAAAAAAACACTGCGTTTTAGATTTGCATTATTGATAGGAAAAGCCGCATACAGAACGGGAAAGCTTCTTAAAATGAATGCCAGCCATTTTCCGGGAAGGCTTGCCATAAATTTGTGTCCTGATTTTTTGGGAAGAATAGACAAGCCGGAAAAAATTATATGTGTCACGGGAACAAACGGAAAAACGACTGCCTGCAACATGATATTGGACGTGCTTTCTGATTGCGGCTATGATGTACTAAACAATAAGGCAGGCTCTAACCTGAATGCAGGCATTGCTACGTCGCTGCTGTCCCATGCAACCCTAGGAGGCAAGGTAAAACATAGGCTTGCCCTTTTTGAGGTGGACGAGCGCAGCTCCAAATTAATTTATCCGTTTATTCATCCTGACTATGCAGTATGCACAAATCTTTTTCGGGATTCCCTGCAGAGAAATGCACATACGGAATATATATTTAATCTAATCTCAGACCACATTCCAAAGGACACGCACATGATTTTAAACGCTGATGATGCCATAAGCGCCAGGCTTGCCCCTGATAATGAAAGAACCTACTATTCTATCGCCCACATGGAAACCGACCATGATGGGGATATAAATATTATAAACGATGCAAGAATATGTCCAAAATGCTATCATCTGCTGAAATACAATTATATAAAATACCATCATATCGGAAATGCATACTGCCCTAACTGTGGCTTTACATCACCCGAAAGTGATTATGCCGCCCTGCCCGACTTTGATGCAGGGACCATTACCGTTAAGCACAGCGAGGTTGACGAAACATATCCACTTATTACGGACAGTATTTTTAACACATATAATCAGGTTACGGCAATTGCGCTTCTGCGGGAGCTTGGGCTTTCGCCTGCGGAGATTTCCTCCTCCTTTGCCAAGGTAAAGGTGCTTGAAACGAGATACTCAAGCAAAAAGGCAAAGAGTGTTGAGGTTATTACCCATCTTTCTAAGGGCTTTAACCCGATAGCCTGCTCATGTGTATTTGAATTTGTAAGCAGACAGCAGGGCGAAAAAGAGGTTATACTGATGCTGGGTGACATTTACGGTCACTCCCACTCTCCTGAAATTGTTACATGGATGTATGACGCTGATTTTGAATATCTCAATCAGCCTGACATAAACCACCTTATCGTATGCGGCGAACGGTGCGAGGATTATAAGCTGAGGCTTCTTCTTGCAGGTGTTTCTGAGGACAAAATAACATGCGTTCCCGATGAAACAAAGGCGCATGAATATTTGAGACTTGACAAAACCGAAAAAGTATTTATACTTCATCAAGTGTATGCAACTAATGCAGCAGCCGCTGCACAAAATAAGATTATTGACAGACTTACGTGAGGAGGCATAGGATATGGCGGAAAATATAATCATTGAAACACTTTATCCTGAATTTGCCAACTTATTCGGCGATTTGATGAATACGGGATATTTAAAAAAATGTATTCCTGACGGAACATTTATAGATACAAGCCTTTTTGATACGCCTGCATTTGTAAGTCAGGATGTGTCAATGGTTTTCATGGGTGCCATGTCGGAAAAGCAGCAGGAGCTTGTCATCAATGCTCTCACACCCTACAAGGAGCGCATAACTGAGCTTATCGACAAGGGCTGTATCTTTCTTATGGCGGGAAATGCCATGGAAATATTTGGTACTTATATTGAAAATGAGGATAAAAGCCGTATCGACTGCCTCGGCTTATTTAACACGTATGCCAAACGGTTTATGTTTAACAGGCACAATTCATATATATTAGGTGAATTTCAGGATATGCAGCTTTTAGGCTTCAAATCCCAATTCAGCCACTCCTACGGCGATAACTCTGACTGCTATTTTTATAAGGTGACGACAGGGTGCGGTATCAACCCTGACGTAAAGCTTGAGGGGCTTAGAAAAAACAACTTTTACGGAACGTACACCATCGGTCCGTTCCTTATATCAAACCCTCTGTTTGTAAAGTATCTTATGAAGCTTATGGGGATTGAAAATCCAAGGCTTGCATTTGAAGATACAATTATGAGCGCCTATAACAGCAGGCTGAAACAATTTGAGACATTTAAACCACACTGAGTAAAACGGACATACAACACATAGAAGAAATATAAATGTTAGGAAAAGAGGTAACAGCTATGGAAATGAAAGAGGTTTTTGAAACATACGAATCCAATGTACGTTCATATTGCAGAAGCTTCCCTGAGGTATTTGCAAGGGCAAAGGGTTCCATTATCACTGACGTAAACGGAAAGGACTATATAGACTTTTTCTGTGGCGCAGGAGCCGTAAACTACGGTCACAACAACGATTACATCAAGGGCAAAATAATCGAATACCTTGAAAATGACGGTTTCCTTCATGCCCTTGACATGATGACGGACGCAAAGGCAGGCTTTATCGACACATTTCAAAATAAAGTGCTGAAGCCAAGAGGACTTGACTACAAAATTATGTTCCCTGCCCCTACAGGCACAAATGCCATAGAGGCAGCGCTTAAGCTTGCAAGAAAGGTTACAAAACGCACAAATATATGGTGCCTCATGGGCTGCTTCCATGGTATGACACTCGGGGCGCTTTCACTGACTACCGACAGAACCGACAGACAAGGGGCAGGACTTCCCCTTACAAATGTCACGCATATTCCTGCGCCGTATATGTTTGAGGAATTAGATACGCTGAACTATATGGAAACACTTATGGAGGACGACCATTCAGGCGTTGACAAGCCTGCTGCATTTATAATTGAAACCGTACAGGCAGAAGGCGGTATATATGTTTTCAGCAATGAGTGGCTTCAGGGTGTCAGGGCATTTTGTGATAAATACGACATTCTTCTCATTATTGATGACATACAGGTTGGCTGTGCACGTACAGGCACATTCTTCTCCTTTGAAAGAGCCGGTATTCAGCCTGACATCCTTGTTATGTCAAAATCAATCGGCGGCTATGGGCTTCCGTTTGCCGTTACCCTCTTTAAGCCTGAGCTTGATATATGGCTTCCGGGCGAACACAATGGAACCTTCAGAGGAAACCAGCTTGCAATGGTTGCCGCAAAGGCAGGTCTTGAGTTTATGCTTGACAATAACATTGAAGCAGAGGCAAAGCGCAAGGAGAAGGTGATACGTGATTTCCTTGAAAAAAATGTTGCCCGTGACGGTATTAAAATTCGCGGCATCGGTTGTATCTTTGGAATTGATGTGGGAACGGGCGAAAAGGCATCGGCAATCTCAAGGGCGTGCTTTGACAGAGGGCTTATCATTGAGCTTGCGGGCAGAGATAACAGCGTTGTTAAACCAATGCCTGCCCTTACCATACCTGACGACACGCTTATGAAGGGACTTCAGATTATCAAAGAGGCTGTAGACGAGGTAATGTAACTTAGAGATGGGCAGTCCCTTGAACTCGTGCACAGTCATACCGCTTAGCTGCATGGCTGTGTACGATTCAGGGAATTGCCCATCTCTACTGTCCCTCTATATACTCCCTCGCATATTCCATCAAATAATCCTCGCCAGCCTCGAACATGGAGGCAACTGCCTTCTCATCAAACGGCACTTTCACGTCTAATGGAATTGTTGCTTGCCTTGATGCATCTGTATCAATGTATATGGTGCCATCCTCCCTAAGCGTAGGCACCGATGAAAACTGCAAGGCTCCTTTTTCAAACGTCACGCCTTTTATCGCCTGCCCTGAGCAGTTTGAGGACGTAAAGCCCATAATCGTCACATTATCATAAATGCTCATGATATCAGCAAAATGGTCGCCCGCACTTACTGTGCCTGCGCTTACCAAAATTACAATCTGTCCGTCGCCCCACACACTTTCCCCTTCATATGCAATTTCATTTCCAGGAATATACCTTCCTGTCGCTTCATCATACTGATAACATTTTTCCTTCTCGTCCCACACGCTGTCATATGCATACTGGTGTTCTCCCTCCGGTGCAAGAAGCTCTGCAATGGCAAGAATAAAATTAGGGTCGCCGCCGCCATTGTTCCTCAAATCAATTATAATATTTTTTATGCCCTTTTCCTGAAGGGCAAGCATATTTTCCCTTACTTCTTCCTTCATAGCGCTGAAGTTTCCTGTCGTTGAGGAATTGGTATCATACATCATAAGCGTTAAACGCAGGATACAGGTATCATCACTAAGCTCATGCCATGTCACATTGTCGGCTTTTATTCCGTCTGCCAGTATACTCATTGTCCTTTCAAGCCTATCAGCATATGCCCCAAGCTTTTCGGCACTCACGCTATGCTCTGTCCCATCCTCGCCTATAAACTTTATTGTAACACTATCACCGCCTGCTCCTGCGGCAAAAACAGCTCTATAGAAATCTTCGGTTTCCTTGACAGGATTGTATGGCATACCGTCATAATAACCGATTTCAACATCATTGATAACCGCCTCTACATTCCTGCCGTCCCACTCGGTTATAACCGTACCGTTTCTGATACCCGCATTGTAAATGTCACTGTCTTTTTCCACATTTACTGCAACTGTTTTTCCGTCAGAGCGTGTCATAAGAGAAAGTCCGTAATCATTTCCGTACATAATCTCGTGCGCCTTCTCTAAAACATCCCTATCATTCAGCGAATATGCCACATGTCCGTCATGGAAATTACAGCAGAATTTTGTCCACAAAATATAATTCTCCACGGCATCATGCTTTTTTTCCACCTCCTTGAACTGTGGTTCATATTCCTCATAAAGCGCATCCCAATCAATGCCCTTGTGTTCTGCAAGACAATAATGCTCCTGCATTGCATCAAAGCCCTCCTTAAATTCCTGAAGGTAGTTTGGCGCTCTATATCCTTTATATAAATTACATACTAAAATGCTTGGGATAATGAGCAGCACCGCAATTGCAGACGCCAGCCTGCGCAGCTTAGCTTCTTCCCTTGAAAAACCAATCAAAAGAACAATGACTGCTATATAAACGCTTAACAGTGATATTTCCTCACCTGTAAATGCAATGAATGCCATACACACAATCAATGGAACAACATACAAAAGCTTCCATTTCGTACTTTTCACCTTATCCGCATAATCTGCAAGGAAGTAAAGCCCAATGGAAAAAGCAAGCTCTATCAATATCAAATACAAATCACTTTTTATCATTTCATTACCTCCTAATTCATATCATCCTTCGCAAAAAATTGATATCCCAGCCATAAGAACAAGCTGCCAATCCCAATTGATGATACCACAACGGATGCAATATCGCCAGCGGATAATGTGGCATCATAAATCATTATCATATCAGTCGTGTTGCCAAGGGAATATGTATACCACGATTCAAAGCTTCCAAGCTTATTAAAACAAGTCACTCCCAAAAAGACGGAGTCGCCATTTAGCATCCCTTCGGAAATAAGCTGTGCAAGCATAAATACCATATATCCCCCTGCCATTGTTATATATGGATTTTTCACTACATAGGTCAGAAAAACAAATTCACATATCATCCGCATGACAACAAGCATGGCAAGTCCAAACCGACGCAGCACCTCGCCTACGGCAAGCTCCGTTCCCCAGCCATATCCCACACTTCCAAAAATGATAGGCAGGATAGCCAAAATCGCCGTACCGATTGTTCCTACAATAATACTGACAATGGCACGTGCAAAATACACCTGCCTCCTTGTATGTCCCGACATAAGCTCATAGTTTGACGTCTTATCTATAAAGTCTCCGCCACAAACATAGCCTGTAAATACAATGGCAAAGATAACGGCAGTAGAAAGCATATCTACACTCATGTCTGCAATGTATTTGCCGGCAGACATTTTATAATTCTCGTAATCAAGCTCACCAAAGTACATGATCAAATTCATAAATGCTATTGCGATAAAAATAAGAAAGCTAAACTTTGTTTTACGAATTTGATATAGCTGTGCCTTTATTATATGCTTCAATTCATTTCCCTCCCTACATATCCCTTTTCTTAAATATTCTATAGCTGATTAAAACATAGACTGCCCCGACAACAAGTGATACAATAACCGAGCCTTTAAGCAGTGACGCATCTATTGCTCCATCATAGACGGTTACCATTTCATCGCCGATAAGCCTAGGGATTGAATTTGAAAATTCTGATAATGCCACAAGATTTGAAAATGCAGATATGGCATCAATATTAATATCCAATATTTCCTTAATAATCATAAGCGGTAAAAACGAAACCATTACCATCATATATCCAAGGACGATTCCTGCATTGCTGTTTTTTACCAATACTGTTATAAAAACAATCACACAAATCCACCTTATGTACGGACAAAGCATAACAGCAAATCTTATAACAAAATCACTCACATTTAAGCTGTAACCCCAACCATTTATTATTGTAAAGAAAATAAGAGGAATGACTGCCACAATCACTGTTGAAATAACTGTCCATGCAAATGCGACAAGCAGCCTTCCAAAAAACACCTGTGCCCTTGAATGTCCTGACAACATCTCATAATTAATTGTTTTGTCGTTCATGTCCCATCCGATTATTCTTGTGACAATAATAAGTGAAATAATCACAAAAACAAAAGGAAGCATCGAAAACATGCTTACTGCATACAGGCTGCCCGTCATATAATCAAGTCCCGCATCGTCAAAGAAAAGCCCGGCAACAGGAAGAAGCAGGGAAACAAGCAGTCCATATATGATAAGGTTATCTCCCTTAATTTGATAATTCTGTGCTTTCATTATGTTCCACATTCTGCTCACCTACCATATCCATATAATATTTTTCCAAATTAGCTTCATTAACATTAAGGGTTATTGGAACAACGCCTCCCTCATATAGGGCTTTCGATACAGTTACAAGATTATCCATCTGCTCATACAGACGTATGCTTCCGTCCTCCTCTATGTCATAATCTGACGCATTTAGTTTTTCCTGCAATATCACAATTGCCCGCTCATCATTATCCGTGTGAATATGATAATATTCCTTGCAAAGCTTTTTCAGCTCGTCTGCGGAAACCGACTGAATCAGCTCGCCGTGATGAATAAAAATGTAATCTGTACAAAGAAGCGACAGCTCGCTTAAAATATGGGAGGAAATAACTATCGTTATATGCTCCTCCCGATTAAGCTTGAGGAGAAGCTCCCTGATTTCAACAATTCCCTCAGGGTCAAGTCCGTTTATAGGCTCATCCATAACCATGATTTCAGGCTTTGAGAGAAGGGCTATGGCTATTCCAAGCCTCTGTCTCATTCCAAGGGAAAAGTTTTTAACGTGCTTTTTTCCTGTATTTTCAAGTCCTACGATTTTTAGAACCTCGTCTATTCTTTTTTTGTCAGGAATCCCCTTTTGTATTCTCTGCTTTTCAAGATTCTGCCTTGCCGTCATTTTCTCCTTTGCATAAGGAGTCTCAATCATAAAGCTCATGCGGCTTCTCGCCTTTGCAAGTCCATTTTCATCACTGCTGCCAAAAATATTCATATCGCCCTCCGTAGGCAGAACAAGTCCTCCCAGCAGCTTCATGATTGTTGTCTTACCTGCGCCGTTTGGTCCAATCAGACCACAAATCATCCCCTCCTTAATCTGAAAGGAAACGTCATTTACTACCGTCTGCTTCATGTATTGCTTTTTCAGTTTTTTTACTTCAATTAATGTGTCCGGCATTTTTATCCTCCTTTAAGGTATTTTTACCAGTTTTCTTTCATTCTGAATATATAATAAAAAAGAAATATAAAGAATTTCTTAAATAATTTATTTTTTTAGTGGTTTTCATGTCCAGCTTCTTTACACACAAAAAAGAGCGCAAGATTTTTCATTTTTTATGCGCTCTGATGCAATGCTGCTCATTTTGTTAATATGATAAATAATTTTTCTCAACAAGTATAAATACGTTCTCTTGTTTGATACCTTATTTTGTCGTATAATGGTAAAAATATTGATTTTGCAATTGGAGATAATATTATGAGAGAATTAAGTGATGAAAAAATTAAAAATCAATTAGATAAACTATATAAAAATCTTATTAAATTAAAACGACTTGACATTGAAAATAATTATTGTACAAATTTGTTGTCTTGGTTTAATGAAGTTATATTAAAAAATATTGCAATCTTTAAAAGTAAAAAATCTGAAACAGAAATGGACCAAGAATTATTTAAAAAACCGAGACAAAATGTTTATTGGATAGATTTTGGAAGAAATATCGGAAGCGAATTTAGAGATTTACATTTTGCTGTTGTAATATATGAATCTAAATATACTGCCTTGGTTGTTCCATTAACTTCTAAAAAGGAATATGACCCCCAATGGATAGAGGAGAACAAAAATACAATTGTAGACTTAGGTATTATTGATGGTTTCCCAGAAGAAAGCAAAGAATGTTATGCTTGTACTTTTATGATGCAATCTGTAAGCAAAAAAAGGTTATCTAAATATGGAAATCCAAAAAAAGGTTATTTTGATATAAAACTTACAAATGAACAAATGAAGCGAATTTGTAATAATTTATCACAAATCGCATATAATAGCATTGAAAAAAGAAAACATGATTGACACAAAGAATAAATCGTGATAAAGTTAATTAGTCGAAAGACAGTGAATTGATATGTTGGGGTTAGGATTTACCCAATGCCGATTGGCGTAAGCCAGTGAATTATAAAAGAAATTTCTTTTTGAGCAGTTACCATTTGTAACTGCTCTTTTTCTATGTAATTCACACTTTTATTATATAAAATCAAGCCATTACCGATGATTGCATCAGCTATGCCAATTGCAATTAAGGGTGTATCAAAACTAGCTGACGCAAAAAAGCTTCTACAGCAACACCTACTCAAACAGCTTAATATACTCCACCAGCAAATTACTGTACCTGCTTTCATAAATACACTTCCTTGCCAGCTCAATATCATCCGTAATAATGTTGTCCACATTAAGCTCTGCCATTTTCGTAATGCTTTCCTTTGTATTGACCGTCCACACATAAAGCTGCTTTCCCTCCCTGTGGACACTGGCAATAAGGCTCGGCGTGGCATTTGTAGCCTCAACGCTGAAATGGTCTGCCGCCTCAAGCTTATTTATATCCCCATAGGCAAGGCTCATAACATAAACGGTTGTGATTGTGCTGTCATATTCCTTAACATTTTCAAGCACCTCATAAACCTGTGACGTGATGACACAGTTTTCTTCAATGCCCGCAGCCTTCACCACGTCTACCACGCATTTTTCAAAATCAGTTTCATGCCCTGTGGGTTTAAGCTCTATATTAAGCTTTATGTCATTTTCCCTGGCAAACGCTACAACCTGTGAAAGGAGCGGTATTTTTTCTCCTGCAAACGTACTGTCAAAAAAGCTTCCTGCATCTAATTTCGATATTTCCTCATAGGTAAGCTCCCATGTATTTGCATCAATGCCTGTCGTCCTCTTAAAATTTGTATCATGCATAACTATAATCTGTCCATCCTTGCTTTGCTGCACATCAAGCTCTATCCAGTCGGCGCCCATCTCCCTTGCACCTTCAAATGCCGCCATCGTATTTTCAGGGTAAAATGCAGACGCACCCCTGTGTGCCGTAACCTCCATGGTACGCACATATTCAATATTGGGATTTAATTTCCCCGAGCATAAGAAAAAACCAAGCGTAAGTCCAAGGACAACAACAACGCAGCCGAAAATAACATTACAGCAGTGTATAAAACGCATACGTTTTTTGCTTACGTTATATTCAGGGGCAGCACTGTGAATCATGTATTCTCCTGCTGCCTCCTTATGCCGATAATACATGACGCTGATACAGCCATAGCTTACGGGTATGGAAAGTCCTGCAAAAATACCAAAGGAAAAAATAATTATCATCCAAATAACAGTAGAACTAAACCATTTCAAAATAAAAGCACCTGAAAATATTTTGCCGACAAACGATGCAATTATGATTGAAATACAGACAAACAAAATATATGTAACAACAAAAAAAAGCTGTGTGAGCAGCATAGACAAGAAATCCTTAACTCTTTTCTTTTTGATAAGCCAGCTGCTCTTTCTTCTTGCCTCCTTAAAGCTGCAGCCCTCAAGGGTAAAATAGTGGAACGCATACATCCAACGCATCATAAGAATTGTTATTACAAGCATTGCCAAAGCAAACAATGCTGACAACACCGCATTTTTTTCTATATGGTTCATAATAAACTCAGGGATTGATATGGTTGACAAAAGCCCCGATGCCATTCCGATATTTGCAAGCGGCATAAACAAAAGCACCACGATGACAAGCATAAAGTTTTTCGGTTTCCATGCCCGAAATGCATTTTTTACGGAAAACTTTACAATCTGTTGAAGATGCACCTTATTTTCCTGTGCTGATTGGTCGAGGATAAATATAACTGCGCTTATATCAATCATTGCGCCTGCCGTTGCAATGACAAAAATAAGTAACAGTGCAAGAATCGTAAAGGGGTTCAGAAGAAAGCCGCCTAAATTCTCAAGCGTAAGGTAATAGTAGCCCCGCACCCGCATAATAAGGTCAAAAAGCCCCCATATAAGCGGCACGAAAATAACCGCAGAGGCAAGCTTATAAATAAGCTCAAAGCCTACAAGCGTTTTCCAGTTACAAGCGATTAATTTTCTAATTTCCTTCATACCTCAATTCCCCATCTGAAAGTTTTTCTAATGTCTTGCTGCTTAACGGCAATATCAATATGACCTGAATAAAAAATCCAATATTGATTTAAAAATCAACATCCTCGTTTACAATAACCGACTTTATCCCCGATACCTTATTAAGTGCTTTTAAAATACCCTTTATTGCAGTGTCCTCATTATCAGGGTCTGAGCCTCCCAAATCAAGATAAATATTTACCTTGTCATCTTCATTTGATACGTCAAAATATCCCAAGTCTTCTTCCTCATCAAACGAATTGAAAAAATCTGATACCGCCTTATCAACTTCTGCAAATTTTTCATCCGTAACACCATCTGCAAAATAAACGCTGTAATTAAAGTTCTCACCATCTGCACCAGCCATATGCACCTCATAATAAAGCCCCAGCTTATCAAACCCCATTATATCATCAAATTCGTATTCCATATTTAACTCCTTTCAAGTTGAACATCGCCGCATCCTAATTTTGCTTCGCAAAAGCGGCGACGCTACATGTAATCTAAGATAATATTAGGCAATTGCGAAACTCTGCTTTATAATAACGTAAGCTGGAGAAAATATACAAGTTCATAAGCAGGGCATACGCTGAGTTGAATTTGTATATTTTCGACAACGTATATTAATAAAATATTAGTTTCGCAATTACCTACTAAGATAATAAAAAGATACCTTTTGGAGCTTATTATACAACAAAGTATACTATAAAGCAATTAAAATACTAAACGCTTCGCCTGACTGCCATTGAAATCATAAATGCCGCAAGCTCTGCCGCTGGAAATGCAAGCCATACCCCATATATGCCCATAGCCTTTGAGAGCACAACCGCAAAAAACACAATTGCAATAATTCCTCTCATCAATGAGATGACAAAACATTCCTTCGCCCTGCCTATCGCTCCAAAATATCCTGCTCTTACAATATTTGTGGCTGCAATTAAAAAACCAAGGCTGTAAAGTCTGAGTCCCGCCACTGCATAATCTGCCATTTGCACCGACCCTTCACTGTTAAATGCAGCTACAATACCATCTGCAAATATCCAACAGGCAAAAACAAGCAGGACAGAGATTATCATTCCGATCTGTAAGGAATGTCTGCAAATTCTTTTCTTTGCGTCCTCGTCACCTGCGCCGCCCGCCTCGCTTGCCATCGGCTGTAACCCTTGTGCAATACCATTAAAAACAGCGATACCGACAATTGAAATATTTGCCACAACGCCATATGCGGCAACGCCTGCATTTCCAGCAATTTTAAGCAATACGAAATTAAATGTAAGCGTTGTCACTCCGCCTGAAATCTCACCCACAAAGGCTGATATGCCAAGCTGACATGCCAAAATAAGCTTTTTGACTGAGGGTAATTTTCTTACAAGCTGTATTGTATTTTTCGCTGAGCAATAATGAAGCATACACACTGCCATGCTGACAATCGGAGAAATTCCTGTTGCAAGGGCAGCCCCCTGCATCCCCATATCCATCGGAAACATGAAAATATAATCAAAAATAATGTTAAATATACTGCTTGACAGCGTAGCCGCCATGGCAATATTGGGATTGTTGTCATTTCTCACAAAAGCCGTCATTGTATAATTCAGTATAAATGCAGGTGCAAACAAAAGCGCAATTCTCATATATGAAATGCCTGTTTTCAGTATCATGTCATCGGCACCCATAAGCCTTAGCACATTTCCCGGTGCAAATATGCCAATTACCACAAAAAACAGGCTAAACAGCAATGCGCACATAAATGAATTAGAAAAATATGCATTACAGTCCTCTTTTCCGAGGGATTTATCAAGGCTGTATCTGGTGGCAGAGCCAATTCCAATCATAGAACCGATGGCATACATAATTGCATAGACGGGAAGCGCCATATTTAATGCGGTAATTCCGTCTGTTCCTGCTGCAACGGAAATAAAAAATGTGTCCGCCAATACATATAATGAAATGCCAAGCATTGCAAATACGCTTGGAAATATAAATTTCCTCAGCTTCTTTTCTATCATTTATCCAAAGTCCTTTCTGCAAAACATGCCTTCTGCCCCTTTATGCCGCAACCACCTTAATGGCATTTCAAACGAATCCCGACAGGCATACCACAGGACATACATCATTCAAAAAACGCATTTTCCTATGAAAGAAAATGCATCCGCATATACATCTTCTAAGACCTAACGATGTATAAACGAATGCATCTGCACTCACTACCCGGTGGCAGTTCATATAAAGCTGTTATTTACGTCCCTTTAACAGCAGTCTGCGTTCCTTTAAAACCTAACTGTAATAGTAACACTGCATGAAGCTTTTATCAATTATTTTTTTCAATTTCTTCCGCTAAGAGCTTACGCTGTCTTCTTTCGTGAGCAAGCCCCTCCTGAATAAACTCCATCCGCTTAAATATGTCTGCAATAACATCTGCTTCATCCTCTGCACGTTCCTCGTCACCCTTTGCCATTCTCGCCTTAATATCCTTGACAAATATGGTCTTAAATATGACACGTACCGCAGGCTGGATAAAAAAGAGCTGCGTAAAAAATGCAAACGGGAAATTGTAGCATACAAGCTTAAGCCATGTTGCAAGCAGGCTTATTATGGAAAATCCTGCATAGTACGGATAATACAAAAATGCGGCAATAAGGCTCATTGCAGGGCACATAAGACCGACCGTAGCACATATGATTGCACTCTCAAAAATCATAGGGTGATTTTTTCTCGGGTCAAATATTCTTGAAGCAAGCCGAAAGGATAACGGGCTTCCCATGATTACCTCAAGTATGTAGGCAAGGCAGAATTCAGTTAAAATTACTGCCCAAATCGGAACGAAGCGTCCAACCATATAGACGCCGCCCTGACTGTTGATTGCCCTGATTACAGACGTTTCATTATTTACGGACATAAGCGTTGCCCCATTTACAACATAAAGGCTGTAAAACACATAGGCATGCACCGTAATCACAACTGTAATAAGTGCAAAAATCATTCTTTGAAATTGGTTTCTTGGCATAATATTCTCCTCTCTTTCCCAACAAAAAACACACGCCACCCCAAGTAACCATGTACCGTAATCAGATTTACATGCCCTTGGCAAAACGTGTGTCGTTAGTTAAATTATTTCATACCACAGGACATTTTATCATCTTGCCCTAAAAATTTCAAAGCAAAATTTTAAAAAGCATGTGTATGGTCAGCCTGTCCCCTGCTTCCTCGGCATAAACTTCCGCTCCCTGCTTTTGGGCGAGAAGCTGCACAATATAAAGTCCAAGCCCTGCCCCCTGACCTGTCCTCGCCCTGTTTCCCCTATAGGTTCTGTCAAATAAATGCGTCACGTCAATACAGGCATCCTCCGAAAGCTTATTTGAAAATGATATGTCACAGAACGTCTTGTCATCCTTTTCCTTTAATTCCATTGCAATCACAAACCTCTGCTCTGCATACTTTAAAACATTTCCAAGCAGGTTTCCAAGCATGCGGGTAAGCATTTGTTCATCTGCCAAAAGCATTACGCTTTTTTCAGGCAGCCTTATATCAGGCTCTAAATTGTGCGCACGGATGACGGCTTCATGGTCTGCTATAAATTGCATAATAATGTTTGTTCCATTTATCTCCTTCATCTGCATGGCTTGACCGTCACTTTCCAAAAGGGACATTTCAAAAAAATCATCCACCATGCATTTGAGCATATCAGCCTTATCCATGCATGTATTAATATAATTTCTGTCCTTTTCCGTAAGGGTTTCATTTTCCGAAAGGAGCTGCAAATTTCCCTTTATAACCGTAAGCGGCGTCCTAAGATCATGGGCGATATCCGATACGGACTGCTTCAGTCTCGTCTCAGACTGTTCCGCCTCAAGCTTGAGCTTTTTCTGATAGTCAAGGTTATCGTTTATCTGTGAGGACAGCTCTGTCAAATCCCTGTCAAAAAGACTTACGGTAAGCTGCCTGTTATACGACATGGCTTTTGTCTCCCCAAGCTCTCTTTTTATATTTTTCATCTCACCCTTTAAATGAATCAGGTATATGACAAGCAAAACGCAAAGAAGGAACAGCAGTATGCACAAGAAAAACCAAAGCCTCACCATCATGCCTCCTTCATACGGTACCCGATGCCCCATACCGTTTCAATATAATCATACCCTGTCGCCTTTTTAAGCTTGCCTCTTAAATTGCTCACATGGACATTGATTGTATTATCCTCATAATAATATACGTCATTCCAAACCGACTCGTAAAGATTCGCCTTTGTAAATGTTTTCGTCGGCTGCTCCATAAGAAGCCTCAAAATATGAAGCTCCTTTGATGTAAGGCTTATGTTTTTACCCTGATATTCCACACGGTTTTCCTCAATAAAAAATATAAGCCTGCCTACGGAAACAGACCGTCCGCTGCCATTTTCACCGTTCTTGCCTTCCCTTGCGCCGCTTCTTCTCAGCACAACCTCTATACGCACAAGCACCTCATTTAAATCAAAGGGCTTGAGAATATAATCATCTGCACCCATTCTAAGCACCTCAAGCCTTGTGTCCATGCCCGACTTTGCTGAGAGACATATGACAGGCGTGTCCGCACGTTCCCTAAGCTCCTTGATAAGGCTGTCTCCGCTTTTATAGGGGAGCATCAAATCCATAAGAATAATGTCATATTCATTCTCCCTTATAAAGCAGGACGCCTGCCGTCCATCATATGCACACGCCACCTCATACGCATGCTCCGTAAGAAACTCAGCAAGCATCACGCTTATATCCCTGTTGTCCTCCACAATAAGCAGCTTCTTTTTATCCATTGAAAATTAACCTTTCTGCTAATCAGTATACCTTTCTGCATATAAATGTGCCCTGTATCTCGATAAGTTAAATGCCCTTACGCCGTCAAATATGCCATACTCATGAGAAACATCATGGAAATACGAATATAAATACCTATCATATTGTGTATGCTCTGAGGCTTCGCTTTCATATACCTCCTCCGCAAGGGCGTACATTGCAGGGGCAGCGTCACAGGACATATTATTTACTAAATATTGTAAATCAAAATCATAGGACTGTACAGTATGAATATTGATTCTGGATATATTATATTTTGCAATCATATAATCCGGGTGCGCAAAGGATAAGGTTATATACAATACCGAAGTAACTGCGATAAAATATCTCATAAGCTTAAAATCAGGCTTATAAATGCTTACAATTACCCCTGTAAGCAAAGCAGCAATCAAAAGCAGCATAAAAAGCGCAAGCACACGAAGATATGTAAGTCTGTGGTATGCTATAATATACATAAAAAGCCTGCTTGCCGAGGAGGCAATCATAATATAAGTACAGCCGCACATGATTGTAAGAACAATTTTAAGTGCCTGATGCTTTGCAAATATGGTATTGCATACAAACACAATAAGAAGATTTAGGGCAGCAACAAAAAGAATCTGATTAAAGCCCTCCCTTGCATACGAGGAATAGGAATACCCTTCAGGCAGCATGCGCTCTCTCATAAAAAGACTTAAAATCTGAATACCGGAAAACAAAAGGTACACTGTGGTAAGTACGCCGCAAAAGGTAATTCCGATTACGGAATTGAGTTTTTTATCAGGCAGCTCATATTGTGCGACACGACGAACAGACAGCCTGCCCATAAGCCCGTAAACAAGCAGCAGCACACAGAATATAAGGATAATACAACCGATAAAATCCCACGTTATGCTCGTATTATCAAAAACCTTGCCAAAAAAATTGAAAAAAGAATGGTCTATCACTTTGTCGAAAATCACATCTGCGTATGCTAAATTCAGCACTACAACGAGAAACACAGGAATTACACATATAATTCCAATGGCGACATACTTCACATTTTTGTTTATTTTTATCGTATGATTGCCAGCCTCCCTATATCTTTTCCTGTCATAGAAAAACATATGAAACTGAACCAAAGGCACAAGCATAGCTTCAAGCATTGCCAATAAATATTTTACTACACTCCAGCCCGCCTCATCACAGAAAAATCTGATAAGCGCCGCCATTGTGAGCAGCATAATTCCACAATAGTTACAGACAATAAGAAATATATCCGATGTCATAAATACGGAAATTCCAAGTAAGATGATGCCTGCAAAATACGGTATCAGCCTTTTCGTCTTTTCCTTTCCTAATGTCATATCCTCAGAAAGCCTTGGCAGAACAAACCACAGATATACAACCGTAGCAATTGTAAATACAGGCGTCATAATACCGGTCAGGTTTTTATAAAGACAGATACCATAAACAATGGCATATATAATTGTAGGCAACCCAAGCACATTAAATCTTAAAACAGATTTTTCACTCTCTGTTTCATCATCCCTTATTTCGTAAAAAATTAAATTATCATCCATTTTCTTCGCCCTCCTCTTTGTCAGGTACATACGTTATAATATCGCCAGGCTGACAGTCCAGTGCCCTGCATATAGCCTCAAGGGTTGAAAATCTGACAGCCTTTGCCTTGTTATTTTTTAATATGGATAAATTGGCAAGCGTTATGTCAACTTCTTTTGCAAGCTCAGACAAGCTTTTTTTCCTTTGTGCCATAACAACATCAAGATTAATTATTATCGCCATTTGTGCGCCTCCCTATATTGTAAAGTCGTTTTCCTGCTTATATTCCACAGCCCTTGCAAAGACAATGGCTAACACTTTGGAAAAAAGCCCTGCTACAAGAAATACAATCACGATAATAAATACGGCAGGCGTAAAGTAAAGGGGACATCTTAAAAGTGATACAAGCATAATAGCAAAGCTGTATAAGCCCATACGGTTCAGGCTTTTTACATTTTCCTCCACAAAGCAGTCATCCCTAAGCACAGTGGCAAAAATACATCTAAGCTCCCTTAAAATAAGCACTGCAAAAACCCCCGAGATAAAAAAGATAATGAGAAGCTGCGTATAATACGTATCAAAAAATTCATTGTATTTTCCATAAAGCTTAAAGCTTAACGGAAGCGTCAGGGTAACAATGATGCCTCCAAAAAACATAATATCAAGCAAAAGCTTTGTTACCCTTGTAATTTTACTGTCCTTCATAATATCCTCCCTTCAAATCCTGCATTTTAATTCAACCTTTTAGATATATCTGAAAGGATAATACTACCAATCACATTGAATGTCAATATGTTTTTATTGTTTTTCGATAAATTTTTATTGATAAAGATAAATTCAAGATGAATTACGACGCAAGATAGCCGATAGCTATACAAATACAAAAGAAAAGAGGGCTTGTCACAGCCAGGCAACTATGTGCCTTAAATCCTTACTGCGACAGACCCTTCTTTATTTGATAGGAAAATTATTCATTTATGTATCTTCTACAACGGTGCTTCAGCGTTATTTTCCACTGTATAATCAGTATAATTAAATGCCTCCGATGACTCGAATAAAATATCTCTTGCCCTGTCAAAGCAATCCAATATCTTAGGCGAAAATACCCCACACTCACCGTCATGTATCATCCTTACAGCAACGTCAGCGGCATAAGGCGTCTTGTAAACTCTCTTGCTTACCAGTGCGTCATAAACATCTACGATTGACACAACCTGCGCCCATATAGGAATGTCCTCGCCTGCAAGTCCGTCAGGATAACCATTTCCATCATATCTCTCATGGTGATACCTGCATATATCATAGCAATAATGGTAAAAGTCGCTGTCCTCCTGCCTGAATTTCTCAAGAATTTCACAGCCATAAACCGTATGCTTTTTCATTTCTTCAAATTCTTCCTTTGTAAGCTTGCCCGGCTTAAGCAGTATGCTGTCAGGAATTGCAATCTTGCCTATATCATGCAGTGCAGATGCATTTACCATAAGGTCAATCTGATCCTTTGTAAGCTCATATTCCGGATAGTATGCCTTAAGATAATTCAGGAATATACGCGTGAAGAATTTAACACGCTTAATATGCTCCCCTGATTCAAGGCTTCGAAACTCAACAACAGAGCTTAAAGCATTAACCAAAAATTCATTGCTTTTTTCCAGCTTCTCCCTGCTTGCAATAAGCTGCTTCGTACGCTTCTCAAGCTTCTTCTCCATATGAATCCTGCTCTCAAAAAGCTCCAATATGTTCATGGCACGGCGTAAAATAACCTTCGCCGCAAAAGGCTTGTAAATGATGTCAGAAGCTCCGTATTCATACGCCTTCATATCCGTTTCATCTGTTGCTTCCCCGGTAATCATTATAACGGGAATGGTTTTCATATACCCTTTATCATTCATATGCTTCATTACTTCAAGACCTGTTTTCTTGGGCATAATCAAATCAAGAAACAGCATTGAAATTTCGTCATGTTGCTCATCAAGAATTTTAATTGTCTGTTCTCCATCCTTGGCTTCAAGGACGTGAAACTGCTTATCGAAAATCTGCTTCAATAGCTCACGGTTAAGCTCTGCATCATCTGCTATAAGAATCGTTTTCTTCTCATCCATGTTACCCTGCTCCTTCTTTTTTTTAGATCTTAAAATATGTCCTTATTATAATGTCAACATATGACATTATTCAAGTATTTTTTGAAAAAATATGGCATAAAATAAAGAAAAAACGCTGACGGCAATTACAGCCACTTGTTTAACGTATCCATAAGCTGCTGGAAATTTATCGGCTTGGAAATATGCTGGTTCATTCCCGCATTTTTTGCCGCCTGTATGTCCTCGTTAAAGGCATTTGCCGTCATGGCAACAATAGGCACCCGCATTGTATATTCCCTTGGCAGGGAGCGTATGGCTCTTGCGGCGTCATGTCCGTTCATAATAGGCATCTGTATGTCCATAAATATGATGTCATAGTAATCATCTTCAATTGCAGTCATAACATCAAGGGCCTCTTTTCCATTTTTTGCATGGTCAACCTCAAGTCCTGCCATTTTAAATATCTCCATTGCTATCTCTGTATTTAATTCATTGTCCTCAACAAGCAATGCCCTTTTTCCACTAAAGTCATTCCTTATAATGCTTTCAAGCGTCTTTTTATCTTCCTCCCGCATCTCACATTTCATAAGTGTTGAAAATACATACGCCATTCTTGATTTGAACAATGGCTTTGATATAAATGCGTTTGCGCCTGCCGCTCTTGCCTCAAGCTCAATATCCGACCAGTCATATGTAGATATAATAATGATAGGAACATCCTTCCCCACACGCTTCCTAATCTGTCTTGTCGTTTCTATCCCGTCCATATCAGGCATTTTCCAATCTAAGATAACGGCAAAATAATCATCATCATTTTCATGCCTGCGCACAACCTGTTCAACAGCCTCCTTGCCTGAAAGCACCCATTCACCCTTCATTCCAAGCTCGGAAAGCACCATGCATGCCATCTCACAGGCAATGTCATCATCATCTGCCACAAGGATAGGCAGGTCAATAAATTCCTTATATGTAACATTTTCGTTATCATCCTGAAGCTTGAGTATGACCGTAACGGTTATTCTCGTTCCCTCGTCAACCCTGCTTTCAAGCTTAATGCTTCCATTCATCATCTCAACAACATTTTTTGTAATTGCCATTCCAAGTCCCGTGCCCTGTATTTTATTGATACGTACGTCCTCAGCCCTTGTGAAAGGCTCAAAGAAATGCTTTTGAAATTCCTCATCCATTCCAATTCCATTATCTGAAAAAACAAATTCATAGCATCCAAAATTTGTCTTATTAATCGGTTTTTCTGAAATGATAAGCTCTATTTTTCCACCATCAGGCGTATACTTTACGGCATTGCTCATAAGATTTGTAAATACCTGCTCCAAACGCTGACTGTCGCCGATAACCCTTTCATGGGAAATTCCCTTTATCGTTACTTTAAGCTCATGCCCCTTTGCATCTATCTGTGGCTTCATCATTGTGAGCAGATTGTCAACAACATCCGGAATTGAAAATGCATCATCGTTTAAGCTAAGCTTGCCTGACTCAATTTTGCTCATATCAAGCACCTCATTGATAAGTCCAAGCAGATGCTTGCTTGATACGGCAATTTTACCCAGACAGTCAGCAACCCGCTCCTTGTTATCTATATTTGTGGCAGCGATTGCAGTCATTCCAATAATTGCATTCATCGGCGTTCTTATGTCATGGCTCATATTTGCAAGGAAATTTGATTTTGCCAAATTGGCTTTTGTTGCCGACTCATAAGCCGCCTTAAGCGCCTCCTGCTGGACAAACTCACGCTGCTTTTGTTCATCAATATACTGTGCTGTAACAAGCGCCTGATACGTCCTGCCGTCATCATAACGTCTCACGGCAATAAAGCTTACTCTTACCCACCTTTTTCTTATGCTCATACAATCGAAATTGACAATGCGGTTATTCTGAAGCCTGCCACAAAGAGTGCTTATGTCCGTAAACTTCAATAGATCCTTACAAAATTCCGCCTCAATTTCATTTTCAGCCACCTCGGCAAATGCCTCCGTTATGTTTCTGCCCGAATAAAAATAATTGCCAAAATTACCTACATCAATTGTCTCGGCAATCATTCCTGTTTCCAAATCTATAAGAATATTGCAAAAATATATATTGCCGATTGCACTTATAATTGCAATTTTTTCCAATTCAGATTCGAGGGTTGCCTGAAGCTCCTCATTTAATGCAGTAAGCTCCTCTTTCGCCTGCAAAATCTCATTGACACGGCTTTCCTCACGCTTTTTATCCTCTGTAATATCCTCCGCTATGATGACTGCATAAATATGTCCTGTCAGCTCATCCTCCGACAAAAGCGCCGAAACCCTGGAATATCTGTCCGTCACAGGGCTGTAATATTCCGTCACAACATTTGTCCTTCCCTGCTTATACTGCTCTTTAAGACCATCGCAGAAAAAAACAGCCGTATCTTCCCTGTTTAAGACTTTAATCTTATACTTTGAAATATAAATTTTATTCAGCACGTCAAAGCTGACCGGCAAATCAAGCTCTAAATCCGTTATAATATCAATGCCGTGTCCTGACCTGAACCTATCGTATATTATTCCTTCCGTCAAATCAAAGGAATAACAGTATTCACAATCGTTTGAAAGCGCCAAAATAATTTTCGAGGCATCAATTTCCTTATTCAGCACAGATAGTTTCTTTTCAGACACATCTGCCGAAATCCCATTATTGTCAACATGATTCATAACATATCCCCCTAACCTTGAACATCGCCGCATCCGAAAGAAGCTATTTTTCTCATTGAAAAGCCTCTCACCTGAAAATCAGCCCTGCTCCTGCATCTTACTCAGCTTTGCTGCCTGGTCTGCTGCGATGCAGGCATCTATAATTTCCTGTATCTCGCCATTCATAATCTTATCAAGCTTATACAATGTAAGTCCGATTCTATGGTCGGTAACACGTCCCTGCGGAAAATTGTAGGTACGGATTTTTTCCGAACGGTCGCCTGTTCCAACCTGGCTTTTTCTAAGGTCTGCCTCCTCGTCATGACGCTTCTGCATCTCAAGATCCAAAAGCTTCGCACGAAGAAGTGCAAATGCCTTCGCCTTGTTTTGAAGCTGTGACTTTTCCGTCTGACTATACACGACAATGCCTGTAGGATAATGGGTAAGCCTTACGGCAGAATCCGTTGTATTGACGCACTGCCCTCCATTTCCTGATGCCCTCATAACATCTATTCTATAATCCTTTTCCGGTATATCTATCTCGTCAATTTCCTCCGCCTCAGGAAGAACAGCAACACTTGCAGTTGATGTATGGATACGTCCACCCGATTCCGTATCAGGCACACGCTGTACACGGTGTACGCCGCTTTCATATTTGAGCACGGAATATGCACCTTGTCCCGTTACCATAAATGTCACCGACTTCATGCCGCCAATTCCAATTTCCTCAACGCTTGCAAGCTCGCATTTCCATCGTCTGCCCTCGGCATAATGGACATACATACGGTAAAGCTCCGCTGCAAAAAGCGCCGCCTCATCTCCTCCTGCTCCTGCACGTATCTCCACAATGACATTCTTATCGTCATTCGGATCCTTAGGAAGAAGCAGTATCTTTAAGGCATTTTCACATGCCTCAAGCTCCTCCTTGGCAGCGTTAAGCTCCTCCTTCGCAAGCTCACGAAGCTCCTCATCGCTTTCCTCGTCAAGCATTGTAAGGCTGTCCTCTATCGTCTGCTTTGCAGCCTTATACTCGTTATACTTATCCACAATCGGCGCAAGCTCACTTTGCTCCTTCATCAGTCTTCTGAATTTATCCTGGTCGCTTACAACAGCAGGGTCGCTTAACAAATTCTGAAGCTCCTCAAGTCTTGCAACCAAATCCTCCAATTTATCAAACATTAAATCATCCTCCAAATTTATAATCAACTAAAACAAAGCTTCCTATCAAATATACTCTGCCCCTAAACTACACGTCCCTCATATATGCCAAAACAACTCTGTCAAGTCCCGCATAATCCCGGGTAAGCTCTATATCACTATATCCGTTATCTACAAGGAGACTGTAAACTGCATCGTACTGATTATAACCGATTTCACATATAAAACATCCGTTTTCACTTAAATAATTCCTCGCTTCTTTTATTATTCTTCTGTAGAAATAAAGTCCGTCCTCCATGCCGTCAAGCGCAAGCCTCGGCTCAAAGCGGCTTACCTCCTCCATAAGCGCATCTATGTCGCTGCTTTTTATGTATGGTGGATTTGTCATAATAATATCATATAAATCCCCGCTGTTTTTTACCTTCATGGCATCAAGTACGTCAGGACCTTTATATTCAAACATATCACTTTTTATTATATCACAGCTTATGTCATGTAAAAAGCTATTATTCTCAGATAGACGGACAGCATAAGGAGATATGTCAACAAGCGTCAGCCTGTCATCAGTATTTCCCCTTTTCCTTCTTTCCAAAATATAGCTTATTCCGATACAACCCGTACCGCAGCACATATCAAGCACATTACATGTACCCTTATCCCCGGCAGCCCTTAACGCCTGCTCAACTAAAAGCTCTGTTTCAGGGCGGGGTATCAGCACATGCTCAGAAACAGCAAACGTATAACCCATAAAATCCTGCGTTCCTATCATATACTGACAGGGATAATGCGTCCCCCTTTTTTCAATCAGCCCGTTATAGGCACTGACTGCCTCATCCTCCAAATTTTTATCAAGCTCCATAAAGAGCCTGGTGTAATCCATGCCAAGAACATGCATTGCAAGAAGCCTTGCATCCCCCTCTGCATTTTCTATACCACAGGCTTTCAGCCTGTCTGTTCCGTTTTTCAGCATATCTCTTAGAAGCATCTATACAATCTCCTGACTATTTGTAGGCTTGCGGCTGTCAATCTTATGAATTTAATTCCTCAAGATATTTTCTCCAGTCAAGCACGCCCTCCACAGATTTTATCGCCACCTCAACCATATCTGCCTCAGGCTCCTTTGTGGTAAGCCTCTGCACCCACAGCCCCGGCTTACTAAGAAGGTTTGCAGCAAGCGACTCGCTTCTGCCTGCAAACCGTATGAACTCATACGATATTCCTGCAATTAACGGAACGAGCAGCACCCTGTAAAGCAGCCTTAAAACCAAAGTATCTGTATCGATACACATAAATACAAGTATGCTTACAATCATAACAATAAACAGAAAGCTTGTACCGCATCTCTTGTGGAATCGTGTATGCTTCATAACATTTTCCACGGTTAAAGCATCTCCATGCTCAAGACAGTTTATACACTTATGCTCCGCTCCATGATACATATATGTCCTTTTTATTTCCTTCATACGGGAAATCAGCACAACGTATATCATAAAAATGATAAGCCTGATGACGCCTTCAATCAGCCCAAGAACAAAATGATTTTTTATGAATTTATCAAGCAGTGATGCCAAAAAAGCAGGAAAAAGCATAAAAAGCCCCACAGCTAAAACAATGGAAACGGCCACCGTGCCGAACATCCACAAATTATCCGAGCTATCCTTGTCAGCGTTCTCTTTCTCTGCTTTTTTCTTACCAGCCTTTTCTTCATCTGTACCTTTCTTTTTTTTCTTTTCGGTTTCCGGTTCTTCATCCTCCTCAAGAAACTCTGCTGAGTAGGTAAGTGTTTTCACGCCAATCACAAGGGATTCTATAAAATTTACCACGCCACGTATTATGGGCACCTTAAAAAGAGCGAATCTGCTTCCTGCCGGCTTAAATTCGCTTATCTTAACCTCTATCTCATTATCAGGCTTTCTTACAGCGATTGCGTATTTGTCATCATTTTTCATCATGACGCCCTCAAGAACCGCCTGTCCTCCTATGCTTACCTGCTTCATGTTTCCACATCCCTGCAATTTTTATAAAGTAAAAAATATGGCTGTCACATTAAAACGTATCTACAAAAACGCTTTAACACAACAGCCGTATCATATATCCGTCAAAATCTAAGCATTTGCAACGCCGTACTTACGGTTGAACTTATCAATTCTTCCACGAGCCTGTGCAGTCTTCTGCTGACCTGTGTAAAATGAATGGCACTTTGAACAAATCTCAACGTGAATATCGCTCTTTGTAGAGCCTGTCACAAATTCATTACCGCAGTTGCATACAACCTTTGCCTGAAAATACTCAGGATGTATTCCTTCTCTCATGTTTTTCACCTCTCTATATACAATAATTCATGATTTACCTAAGTTATCACGTCCGCAACGATAAACATTCTACCATAGGACACATGTAAATTCAAGTATTTTTATAAAAAGTTGATAAAATATTTTACTTAATGTCTGAGGAGTGATTTTTTAACATAATCTACAAACTCAGTATTATTTTTCGTTCTCACAAACAGCTTGAGCACCTCCTCGGTTGTCTCATCAGCCTTAGCACCCGACAAAGCCTTATGTATGCCGTTTACAGCCTCCTGTTCCTCCCTTGTGAGAAGCAGATCATCACGTCTTGTTCCTGATTTTGATATATCGATTGCAGGGAAAATACGCTTTTCTGAAAGCTTCCTGTCAAGCACAACCTCCATATTGCCGGTTCCCTTAAATTCCTCAAATACAACGTCATCCATTCGGCTTCCCGTCTCCACAAGCGCAGTTGCAAGTATTGTAAGGCTTCCGCCCTCCCTCATATTTCTTGCGGCACCAAAGAAACGCTTAGGCATATGAAGTGCGGCAGGATCAAGACCACCCGAAAGCGTCCTTCCACTTGGTGGAACCGTAAGGTTATATGCCCTTGCCAGTCTCGTAATACTGTCAAGCAGGATAACAACATCCTTTTTATGCTCAACAAGCCTTTTTGCCCTCTCAATTACCATCTCCGAAACTCTCTTGTGATGCTCCGGAAGCTCGTCAAAGGTAGAATAAATAACCTCAACATTCGGACCCTCAATAGACTCTCTTATATCCGTTACCTCCTCAGGACGCTCATCTATCAAAAGAACAATCATATGCATATTTCTGTTATTCAAGCTTATACTCTTGGCGATAGCTTTCAGAAGTGTTGTTTTTCCTGCCTTTGGAGGGGAAACAATCATACCTCTCTGCCCCTTGCCAATCGGACTTAACAAATCAACAATTCGGATTGCAACAGGCGCTCCTGCCGTATCAAGGCTTATCCTTTCATTTGGGAAAATAGGCGTAAGCTCCTCAAAGGAAACCCTCTTTGCCGCCTCCGACGGCTTAAATCCATTTACATGCTTAATGTAAAGCAATGCACTGAATTTCTCGCCCTGGGTTTTCATTCTGATTGGACCGCCTATGATATCACCCTTTTTCAGACCAAATCTTCTTATCTGTACAGGTGAAACATATATGTCCTTGTCTCCCGGAAGATAATTTGCGCTTCGGATAAATCCATATCCGTCCGACATAACCTCAAGTATTCCGTTTGCCTGCTCGCCGCTATCCAATTCTGCATTGTATTCCTGTCCATCATAGGTCATGATTTTTTCAGAGCGTGAAGCCTCAGCAGATGCTTCTGTTTTTGCCGTATCTGCCATTCTGGATTCCGTTTTCCTTGCGTCCGGCTTTCGTTCCATAGGCTTTCGTTCTGCAGGTCTTCTTTCTTCCGTTTTTCTTTCCTCAAATTTTCTTTCCTCAGGCTTTCTTTCCTCGGTTTTTCTTTCCTCAGGCTTTTTTTCCTCCGCTGCCGTCTCAGGCTTTTTAACCTCAACCCGCTTGGAGGTCATCTTTTCAACATTTTCCAAAAGCTGCACCAGCTCAATCTTTTTCAGTGTTGAAATGTTGCGTATTCCCATTTCCTTGGCATAATTTCTAAGCTCCGCCAAAGACATCTTTTTAAAATCCATACATTATTCCTTTCATTTATCTATATTTATTTTCTCAAAAAGCTTTGTCTGGGTAAATAAAATAATTGTCGAAACTTTGACTAACAATTTGCTCATAGACATATGTATTTTAACACAAGAAATGAAAAACGTAAACAAAAAAAATAAATTTATTGATTTTTTTTGTCTCATATCGTATATTTTTATAACAGAGTTATAATTTCGGCTTTGATTCTAACATTAAATTTACATGAAACGAAACGGATTACGGAGGAACTATACTGATGACAGACGGCTTACTGCTCTATAAGCTCATTATATTATTTATGCTTGACCGAACTGACTATACAATGACAAACACCCTGATTTCCAATTTCATAATAGAAAAAAATTACACGACAATGTTTAATTTACACGAAGCGCTTTCCGAGCTGATTGATAACGCATTTATTTCAACCGATACCATACGGGACACCATACACTACAAAATAACCAACTCAGGCGAGGAAGCCCTCTCTCTGTTTGAAAACCGCCTTCCATATGCCATAAAGCAGGACGTGCTTGAATATTTGGAAAACGAAAAAATAAACGTGAAAAACGAATCTGAAATATATGCTGATTATTTTTATAATGATGAAAACTGGTATACCGTAAGCTGCATCATAAAGGACCGAAAGGAAACGCTCGTAGATATAAAATTTGACGTTCCCACTAAGTCACAGGCTGAAACCATATGCAACAACTGGCGTTCTAAAAGCTCGTCCATATACGAATACCTGATTAATCAGCTATGGCTTCCTGAATAAAGCCCCATATATCCTCTTTTCCCTGTTTTGACACTGCGGAAAAGGGGATTATTTTTGTTCCACTTACCACTTGAAGCGTGTCCTTTATAAGCTTTACATTCTTTGCCTGCTGGCTTCTCTTTATCTTATCAAGCTTTGTACATATAATAATCGGCTTATAGCCGCTTGCGATAATCCAATCATACATTGTCTTATCGTTTTCTCCCGGTGCATGCCTTATATCCACAAGAAGAAATACCGCTCTAAGCTGCTTTGAGGAATGTAGGTATCTGTCAATCATCTTTCCCCATTTATCCCTGAGCTCCTTTGAAACCTTCGCATAACCATATCCCGGTAAATCAACGAAATATAATTCCTTATTGATATTATAGAAGTTAATCGTCTGCGTTTTTCCCGGTGAGGAGGAGGTTCTTGCTAAAGCCTTTCTATTTAAAAGCCCGTTTATTAGTGAGGACTTTCCCACATTAGATTTTCCTGCAAAGGCTATCTCAGGCAAACTGTTATCGGGAAGCTTACTTGTAATTCCGCATAGAGTTTCAAGCTCTGCGCTTTTTATAATCATAACTGTACTCCTATCTTCTAATCAAAATGGGCTGCCGCAATAAGATTTAAGGCACATAGTTGTTTACCCATGACAAACCTTAAAACCTTATTGCAACAGCCACACTCATTCTTTTATGCGATACTGTCCTCGCTTCTCATAATGTGCTTTCTGAGTGTTGTCTTTACCGTACGCGGCTCCTCCTGATATGTTACAATTGGGTCTGCCCCCTCCGTAACAACAGCCTCTGTAACGACACACTTACTTACATATTCATCGGAAGGAATTTCGTACATCAAATCCATTACAACCTTCTCAATAATTGCTCGTAAGCCTCTAGCACCTGTCTTACGGGCATTTGCTTCCTTGGCAATTGCACGAAGCGCCGCCTCCTCAAACTCAAGCTCAACTCCGTCAATCTCAAAAAGCTTTTTATACTGCTTACAGATTGCACTCTTAGGCTCTGATAAAATTCGGATAAGCGCATCCTCATCCAAAAGGTCGAGCGTTACGGTAACAGGTACCCTTCCAACAAACTCAGGTATCAGTCCATATTTTATGAAATCCTGTGGGAGGACCTTCTGTAAAAGCTCGCCGATATTTTTCTCCCTGTCAGATATTACGTCTGCATTAAAGCCGATGGACTTTTTACCTATTCTGTTTTCAATTATTTTGTCCATTCCCTCAAAGGCACCGCCACAGATAAATAATATATTTGTCGTATCTATCTGTATAAACTCCTGCTGTGGATGCTTACGTCCACCCTGCGGTGGAACAGAGGCAACGGTACCCTCAATTATCTTTAAGAGCGCCTGCTGTACACCCTCTCCCGAAACATCTCTTGTGATAGAAACATTTTCTGACTTCTTTGTAATCTTATCAATCTCATCAATGTAAACGATTCCGCACTGTGCCCTGTCAATATCATAGTCTGCCGCCTGAATAAGCTTCAGTAAAATATTTTCAACATCCTCTCCTACATATCCTGCCTCCGTAAGCGTAGTTGCATCTGCAATTGCAAACGGAACATTTAAAAGCTTAGCAAGTGTCTGTGCAAGATATGTCTTTCCTGAACCTGTAGGTCCAATCATGATGATGTTGCTTTTCTGTAATTCTACGTCAAAATCCTTTTCTGCAAGTATTCTCTTGTAGTGATTATACACTGCAACAGACAAAACCTTTTTTGCACTTTCCTGACCTACAACATAGTCGTCAAGAAATTCTTTAATCTCCTTAGGCTTAAGAAGATTAATATCTGTATCAATCACATCGCTGTCAAGCTCATCCTGTACAATTTCAGAGCATATGTCTATACACTCATCACATATATATACATTTGGACCTGCAATAAGCTTTCTTACCTGCTCCTGACTTTTATTACAAAATGAACATCTTAGTTTTTTCCTATCGTCAGTACGATTAGCCATTTAGCTACACCTCTTACTTATTCTCTATTTGTCATAACACGGTCAATCAGACCATACTCCAACGCTTCCTCTGCACTGAGGAAATTATCTCTCTCTGTATCACGCTCAATCACATCAAGCGGCTTTCCTGTTGCCTCGCTTAATATAGTATTGAGCTTAGTTCTTGTCCTTATAATGTGATCCGCATGAATCTTAATATCCGTTGCCTGACCCTTTGTTCCGCCTAAAGGCTGGTGAATCATAATCTCGGAATTAGGAAGCGCCAGTCGTTTTCCCTTTGCGCCTCCGGCAAGAAGAAACGCGCCCATGCTGGCTGCCATTCCCACACATATTGTAGAAACATCACACTTAATATAATTCATTGTGTCATAAATGCCCATGCCTGCACTTACAGAGCCGCCCGGACTATTTATGTAAAGGCTTATATCCTTTGTTGTGTCCTCAGCCTCAAGAAATAAAAGCTGTGCGATAACGAGGCTTGCCGTTGTATCGTTTACCTCATCACCTAAAAATATGATACGCTCCTTGAGCAGCCTTGAGTAAATGTCGTAGGAACGCTCACCCTTGCTTGTCTGCTCAACGACCATAGGTACTAATGCCATATCTATACCTCCTTGCAATTATCTGATAAAAGCGCAAGCGCTTTTTTTACAGCAATATCCTTTTTGATTGACTCCTTTTCATTATCACCAACGATCTCCTTCAGCTTATCAATTTCCATCTGATAAGCCTCAGCCATAGTTTTTAATTCCTCCTCATACTCCTCATCCGTTGCAGTAATATTTTCAGCATCAACCACTGCCTCCAGTATGAGTCCGTTCTTTATCCTCTTAATGGCGTCAGGCTTAATCTGCTCAAGCATCTGCTCCTTCGTTGTACCCATAAGAGCAAGGTACTGATCCATGTTAATGCCCTGATACATAAGATTCTGTCCAAATTCCTCAAACATCTGCTCCTGATTGTACTGAGTCATAGGCTCAGGAATTTCCATCTCGGTAGCCTCGGCAATCTTTGCAAGCACTGCCTCCTGCTTCTTGTTTTTAACCTCTCTCTCCTTCTTAACCTCAAGGATTTTTCTAACGTCAGTCTTATACTCCTCAAATGTATCAAAGGAAGAAACCTCCTCGGCAAACTCATCATCAAGCTCAGGCAGCTCAATGGCATTGATGCCAAGAAGCTCAACCTTAAATACGGCAGGCTTTCCTGCAAGCTCAGGTGCATGATATTCCTCCGGAAATGTTACATTTACATCGAATTTATCTCCGATATTTTTTCCGACAATCTGATCCTCAAATGTATCAATAAATGAATGTGAGCCAAGTGTCAGCTTATGGTTTTCACCCTTTCCACCCTCAAAGGCAACGTCATCCATAAATCCTTCATAATTGATGGTAACCTCATCGTCCATTGCGGCAGGTCTGTCCTCAATCGGAATGGATCTTGAATTTTCCTTCTGTGTCTTTAAGATTTCAGCCATAACCTCATCATCTGTAACTTCACTGTCTATCTTTTCAATTTCAATTCCCTTATATTCGCCAATCTTTATCTCAGGCTTTGTAGCAACCATAGCCGTAAAAATAAAATCCTTGCCCTTCTCAATCTGCTCCACGTCAATTTCAGGTCTTGATACAATCTCCTCCTCACAGTCAGCAACCTCTTTTGGATAATACTCGTTAATAAGCTTGTTTGCCGCATCCTCATAAAAAATGGATGGTCCGTACATTTTTTCTATATATGCCTGTGGAACCTTTCCTTTTCTAAATCCAGGAACCGAGAACTTATTTTTATTTTTGTTATATGCCTCAGTAATTGCCTTTGTAAACTCGGAAGCAGGCACTGTTATCGTAAGCTTTGCCATGCTGCCTTCTAACTTTTCAACTGATAGACTCATTTTTTGTTTTTTCCTCCTTGTA
Source organism: Clostridium sp. (assembly GCA_023664775.1). GTDB lineage: Bacteria > Bacillota > Clostridia > Lachnospirales > Lachnospiraceae > Coprococcus_C. The sequence goes on from JAMPEW010000022.1 coordinate 33,178, forward strand.
ACTTACTCACATATATTATGAGCACTATTCGTTTGATTATATCATAAACATCTTTTTTCGTCTAGCTTAATTTCAATAAAACAGGCTTGTTTATATATATGTGATTTTCACGTGGAATATCACTGAAAATATAAACAAGCCCTTTCCTATTTTTAAATATGCAAGATTATAAAATAATTCTTACTTAGAATTACTTACCAGACATCTGCTCTTCCTGTCTCTTGATCATCTGTCTAACCATCTCGCCGCCGATTGAACCTGACTCACGTGAAGTTAAGTCTCCGTTGTAACCCTGCTTAAGATTAACACCAAGCTCGTTAGCAACCTCCATCTTAAATCTGTTCATAGCATCCTTAGCTTCTGGTACGCTAGTTTTGTTTGAATTACTCATAATATTTTACCTCCTCTACTATTATAAGACATTTCTGTCTTAAGCATATTATCTGAAGAATTTAAAATATTATGAATGGTAATTAATGCTTCTTTTGTTTTTTAATAACAACAACCATACCTGAAACGGAAAGCAGCATTACAAATGCCAAAACTGCAATCGGAGCCTCATCGCCTGTATTCGGTGACTGTGCAGAGCCAAGGTATGAATACTGCGGCTTAGAATTATTGTTTGTAATAAGCGGCGGTGTAGGTTCAGGATTATTCGGATTATCTCCGCCTCCAGGATTGTCACCAGGATTATCAGGGTCAGGATTACTTCCGCCACCTACACTATTTGCAGTAAACCATGCTGAGATGATTGTATCCTTTGTAATCTTAGAATAATCCGTATCCCAGCCTGAGAAGGTATATGTATACTTATCTGTTGCCGTCTTTCTCGGTGTCGTAACAGGCGGCGTTGCGCTGTTGCCGTCCGTAACAGTTTCAACCTTCATTGTATTGCCATCTCCATCCTTCCATGTAACTGTATAGGATCTTGGTGCTGCGTCTACCATGTAAAGCGCATAGATGGAGAACCTGCTTGTTGTTATCGCTATATAATCCTCCGCAAGGACAGCATCATCATCTGACCAGTTAATAAACTGGGCATTATTTCCTGTTCCATGCATGGAAGCAACTCCAATCTTCTGATTGGAAAGTTCGCCTAACGGAAATGCAACTGTAATCGGCTTTACAAGTCTTGTAACATCTTGTGTATACATAACCCGACCATCAGCATCCTTTACCGTCTTAACAACATTAAGCTCTATATATCTGACAATCACATTATTCTTTCCTATGTTATTTGCAAATACGCCCTGTGTTGTATCACTTACACTTGCTACGTCAAGGTAACCTGCATACAAGGTTACGTCAATGGAAGCACCATTCTCATCATATTCCTTCCAGTCCTCCTCGGTAATAACCGCCGTGTAATTTCTGTCAAAAACCTGGTCAAGCCCATCTGCCGCAACCCTTACAGCACCGTCCCGCAGTACCATATGGGTGGAAAGATTGCTTAAAATAAAGTTTACGCCATTATTTGTAATATAGTCAGTCGGATATACAACGGCGCCATCTTCCACAATAACAGCCTTCGTCTGTGTATGCGTTCCGTCTGTTGCGGCAATTCTGTATGTTCCATCTGAAATGTTTGTGAAATTATAGTCGCCACCGCCAACATCCAATTTCTTGCCTGCTATATAAGTATTGCCATCAAACAGTGATACATATATCGGTTCATCAGCAGAAATTCCATATGCATATTTTACGTTTCCGTAAACAGCAGTTGTCGACTTGCCGTCCCCTGTCCGAAAGCTTCCCTCTACAGTTTTTGTTTCCTTTGAGGTCTTCGTAACGGCATAAACCCTGTACTCATAAACCGTATCAGGTAGAAGGTCCGTAAACTCATAATCAAGGCTTGCACCGTAGCTTTGTGTACGCTTATTTGCAGGAGCAGTTTCATAATTCGTCGTTCCTGCCTTTCTATATGCAATATAGTAATTGGAAAGACCATACGTGCCCATATAAATTTTTGCGTCTATTTTTGCGCCTGTGGACGTAATATCCGTAATCGGGCTTACGCTCATTGCAAGAGGCACAAATTCAAGCGTAGCAACATTTCCTGCCATGTCCTCAACAGTAAGCTCATAGGAGTCTGCGTCTGCTGCAAGAAAGCTTCCCATAATTGTACCCTCATTCTCACTTACAATTAAGGTATTGCCGTTCAGCTTCACAGAATTAATATTAATTCCACTTACCCTATCATATGCCTCAAAGTTTATTGTCACTCTGCCCTCAGCGTCAACCAATGACTCCTTCATTTCTATCACAGGCTTGCTTAAGTCTACCTTTATATTTGCTGTTGCATGGCTGCTCGGTTTACTGGTATCGCTTACAGCCCATGCATCAATTGTAATATTACCCTCGTCAGCTAAATTGAAATCCTTTTGTGCCTGAGAAAATACATCTGTATCTTTCTTTTCGCCGTTTACGATTGCATAGTGTGTTCTTACAGGTATCTTATCCTGCTCCGTAATTGTTGTTGACCTGATTGTAATTGCAGGCGCCGTCTCAACATACCAGCCATTTTTACCCTCAGTTCCGTTTACCTCAATTGTAGGCGCAATCGGCGCTTCATCAGAAATTCCACTGAAGCTGATCGTCTTTTCAGCACTATTTCCCGCCTTATCATATGCAACAATCTTGTAGTTACCATTGTCTAAAATCTGATAGTTGCGGTACATGAAATATCCTTCATCTTCCTTTGGTAAGAGCGTCTGGGTCAGCTTTTCATAAGTTCCGCCAACCTCCTTAAAGAGCTCAACCCTTGAAATCTGACTTTCACCCTCGCCCTCAGTTACGTTAAACTCTAAAAGCTTACCTACCTTCAGGCTGTTAGGATCGTCCTTTGTTATATTCTCAATAACAGGCGGCTTACAGTCAAGCTTAAAAGGTCCTGCCGTATTTAACTCTGCCACATTTCCTGCATTATCATACAGAAGTCCCGTCGCAGAATATGTGCCGATCGGAAGCTCAGGATCCTGATATGTAAGCTTAAAATCCTTTGAAATTACCTTGCCATATGCAGTAGCATATTTAAAGTCATTCGGACTATCATCCACTATGGTTTTTGTTGTACCGTCAGGCAGTGTAACGGTCCATTCTATTTTATTCAGTCCACTGTCATTGCCAGTCAGACTTTCGTCGGTTGCACTTGCAACGAAGGTTACTCCATTGTACCAGATATCCTGATCCACAATGGCATAGCCGTCTACAGTTGTAGCCGTAATTGTTGCCTTTGGCGGTATATTTTCAACCATCCATTCATAATAATTTTGCGGTGTATTTTTACCGTCATAGTCTTCCGTTGTGGCAGTTACGACTTTTTTACCATCCACCTCCGTTGTTTCAATCTTAAGCTTAATCGGATCAGAATCATTGCCCGTAGTGTCCGTCGCATATACAATAAGCTGTCCACCATCGCTTGTTCCAATCGAAATTGTTGCGTCTGCATACCATACATTATTATATGTATCATGAATAGGATTTACAAAATCAGTAATTCTATCCTTATCAATCTCATAAAATCCATTTTCGTCAACATAGCGGTAATGAAGCTCCGCAGGAGCACTGCCTTCTGACGAATACTTAATGGTAATCGTCATATTTGGAACCTCAGCACCGTCAATTTGCTGCGAATGGTAATAGGAACCAAAATTAAACGCATTAAAATACGGAAGATCAGGCGACACAGTATGCGTCACATACTCTGGTCCTGTGGTGTCAATGCTAAGCTTAACATTTTCTATCGTTGTCACGGCTCCTGACTTCGAATTAAGCATCTGGAAACGGAATGTCTTATCTATGTAATTAATATCCTTTCCCGTAAAATCAATGGTAGGCTTAAATAAACCACTGTTCACCACTTTGTTCTCATCAAAGTCAAACACATCATCTTCATCGTCCTCCAAAAGCCTTATCAGGTCATACCCACCACTTGCAGTTATAATAAGTCCCGGATAAACACCATTTGGAGCAGGCTCCCTGTCAAATTTATAGTTTACGTCCTTTTGGGCTACATCTCTAGTAACCGTAAAGCTGCTTTCTACGCCTTTGCTGTCAACTGCATAATTAGATGGATTGGAAAAATCTGCTTTTATCGTATACACCTGCGGCATGGACAAATATCCCTTGTATTTTTCCCAACTGGTTACCCAATCCGTAAATCCAAGGTACTCTCTTGCAAACGCCTCATCACTTACACGATTATTATAAGCGGTCTTATCAGCTTCTATGAGGGTTGAAGTATCAATATTTAATTTGAATTTTGGTCTATCCTCACCAAATAAAATCGGATCTTTGCCATTCGTTTCCTTCTCCACTGTCACCGTAATCGCTCTTGGCGTAATCTTACCTATATTCAGCGTACAGCTTCCTCCAGGTTCAATTTCTGCCCCTGTTGCTTTATCACGAAGAACATAATAATCAAGCAGGTCAGAGTTTTTCGGTTCAAGATTAATATTGCTTATTGTAAGTGGTTTCTTCTCTCCTGCATTCGCATTATCAAAATACGCTTCTTCGTTAAATGTAATATAAAGAACCTCGCCATCATGATCAATTGCTTCCAGCACCTTGCCTTCAGGCCTAAGCTTAATCGTATTTATGCCATTATACTGCTTTGTAGGTGGTTTTTCGCCCTCAGCATCAAATATGGAGTCTTCATCTATAAATATTTCCTTTTTTTCAAACTTAAATATAACTGTACAGTATGTTACCTCAGCAGCACCATGTTCATTTATGGAATTGTTATCTGTTATTTTAAGCTCTATCTTCGGTTCGCCGGTTGCCGTAACCTTGTGTGGCAATGTTAATGGATACCCTATCATAAAGCCATAAATTTTAGTTTCATCCCCACTAACTATATAGTTACGTATCTCTATACCATATGGTTGTATATTTCCCGATAAAACTTCGCAGGTAAAGTTAGCGCTTAGACCCGGCTTGTTATCAGTCGCATATGCAGGATAAAAGTCACCTATGATTTCCTGTCCATACTGCGCTGTTATGACTAAATTACCAGCTTCGTCATATGATACAGCACTACCTCCTCCTGCAACTTTAATATTAGATACAAGCTTGACTTTTTTATACGTCCATATTGCTTCAAGGCTATTGCCCGTAACATTTATTTCATCCGTAACATTAGCTGAACGTGTACAAAGCAAGCTTACAGATACCGTTTCACCAGGATCATATATCTCCTTAGTGACAGTATCTCTCCAACCTGTAAGCTCATATCCGTCATTTTTTACCCATGCTTTCATTTCTTCCTGAGAAGGAAGTGTAATTGTATCGGTATATTTAAGATTTTCCCTTTTTTCTACCTTTTCTTTTCCATCTAAAAGCTCCATAAAGCTAAATCCATCAGGCTGTGCGTCAAGCGCAATCGTTATATTATCAACAGGTTCAAATGCAGCACTAACATACACAGCGTTACTGCTGCCATCAGGATTTATCTGATTGGCTCCGGTACCTTTTGTAATTGTATAGGCGCCGTCTGCAACCGGAGTCGTCCCACTGAGCAGTCCCACATATTTATATCCCCATTTTCCAATTTTACCTGCCGCCCAATCCTTGTTTGGAACAATAAATTGGATTTTATCATCTATGACATCTAATGAATTATATGTTACGTGATTTTCTTCTTCACCACTTAAGCCATTCGTTATAATAACATCATATTTGGTTCTTTTTGCTTTAACGTAAAGCGACAGTCCTCCCTGTCGTAAATGACTGTCAGTAGTCAGAATTTTGTCCTCTGTTACCGGCTCAGTAAATTTTGTATCAAAATATAAATCTGAAATTTCCAACCCATCTATACTATCTATGTCATATATTTGCTTGGCAATATATCCCTTCGTAACTGTTGCTCTAACGGCAGCAATATCATAGTAGTTTCCATCAGCAGATTCTGTAAGCGGTATGCCACTCTCATAAGGAATTGAATACACAAGACTATTACCATCCGTTGTGCCATTTGAGTACACTCTGAATACCGCAAGGGACATTTTAGGAAATTCATATGTATCATTTGCACTATACAAATCATATTCCTGACTTATAATCTCACCGTTTTCACCATACTGACTGTCAATGAGGTTTGTGTTTATGCTATCGTCTTTTTCTTCATATATATCAAGATTTTCAAAGTCTCCCTCGCCTGTCTGCAGGTCATCGGAGCCAAAATTATTGTTATCTCCACTACCATTTGCATTATCCACATTCACGGTGTCCGTGCCTGATGCAGTATTAGACGCACCCGCAGAAGATGATGTATCTGCAGACGAGGTCAGAAAAAGCGATTGCGTTATAAGCATAACCATAACCATGGCTGACGCAACAAGCTTCTTTCCATTGCCCTTTCCCCAATATACTGCATGAGAAATAGCGCTGATAACCGCAACCAGCGCAAGTGTAGGATACACAAGTATTCTATGTTTCTTGCCGACCTCCAATAATTTTCTTATAAGTTTGTCTTTCAGATTCATCATTCCACCTCATTAATCACGTCCCAGCCAGTGGGTTATTTTTATAAAAATCAACCTGTTTAATACGTAAAATGTAAAGGTACAAATAATCATAAAAACCCATAATCATTCATACCATTCATTATTCTATCACATATCATTAAAAAGTGAAAGACTTTTTATACCAAATATGGATTTTTTTATCGGATAAAAGCAACATGTTGTGTTTCGCACCACTATATAACAAGATATGCCGCTTTACATCCCAACAAAAGCATAAAATAGCCTGTATATTATATCGTACGTTATATCCAACGGCTTTATCCCTTAATTGCTGGAAAATTAATGAAATTATTTGAACCACATATCATAAACCGACTGTTTCCAAAGAGGCACATAGCTTCCTGCATAAAAAGAATCCAAATGATTATTTAGATAGTTTATTTCTTCCTCAATCTGCTGTTTGCTCATGCCAGCCTTGTAAAAGGGCTGTTCCTTTACCCATACGCTGTCGTAATATCTTTCATACCTTATTTCTGAATATTTTGATACAGTCCTGTTTTCTCCCGATTGCCTGCCGTGTCCGTCACCATACATGTTATTTTCCAATATAAACCCCTCCTCCTTGAACACAGGATATACCCCTCTTACGAAGGGTATATCAGTCTTGTGTCATCTATGTTATTTAACACCTGTTCCAAAAATCTTTTGCTTATATATCTTGCCATAGGAAGATTCATGTCAAGGTAATTGCCACAGTCTCTTGCAGACGCACCGGGAACCGCATCATCAAAGGTGCTCGTAAACTCATACAGCTCTTTCATAAGCGGAATAATATCCTTTGACTCATAATCCCCTGCGAGTATAAGATAAAAGCCGGTTCTGCACCCCATAGGTCCAAAATATATCGTTTTTTCCCCATAGTCCTTGTGATTTCTTAAAAATGTTGCGGCAAGATGCTCAATTGTATGTACCTCGGCAGTATTCATCACCGGTTCAAAATTTGGTCTTGTCATTCTGATGTCAAAGGTTGTTATAACATTTTCAGCCACCTTATCTTTTCTCGAAACATACACCCCCGGCAGCAGCCTGGTGTGATCGATTAAAAAGCTCGCTATTTTTTCCATTACATCATCTCCTCTCTAAAACATCAATATTTATCAACAAGCTCTGTCATAAGCTTTACACTATGCTCGATTGCCTTTGCCTCAAAGGTCGGATAATCCTCCGTAGCACTGTCGTCCGCCTTATCCGATATCGCCCTTATAATAAGAAACGGAATATTGTTCAAATATGCCGCCTGTGCTATGGCAGCTCCCTCCATCTCCGTACAACAGCCTGCAAAGTTTTCCAATATGTACTGCTTCTTGGCCTTATCTGACACAAACTGGTCGCCACTCACAACCCTGCCGCAAAATACCTTAATGTCAGGATTTACCCGCTCACAACATTCCTTTGCCAACGATCTAAGCTTCTCGTCTGCAATAAATGTTGAGGTTTCCATCCGCGGAATAACCCCAAGCTCATAGCCAAAGCCTGTAGCGTCAACATCGTGCTGCATCGTGTCTGTGGCTAAAACGATGTCCCCTATATCTATATCAGCGTTAAGGCTTCCTGCAATTCCCGTATTTATCACGCCTTCAACAAGGTATTCATCAACAAGAATCTGTGTACAGATACCTGCATTTACCTTGCCGATGCCTGAGCGCACAACCACAACATCCTTTCCCATCAGCTTTCCCTTGTAAAAGTCCATTGACGCCTTTGTCTTAATCTCAACGTCCGTCATCTTTTCCTTCAGCTTACTTACTTCCTCGTCCATTGCTCCAATTATTCCAAGCATTTTTCATCCTCCTTAAAATATAAAATATGTTCTATAAATGCGAACGGTCCATATACATAAATACTAGCTGGAAAACGGTTCGGATATAGAACCTAAATTTTACTGAATTTATAGAACGAAACAGAACTAATCTGACATTTACAATATCATATTTCATTTTTAAATGCAATACAAAAAATAAAATACTTTGACTATCAGAGTATATTTTTATATAATATATCATATCCCTAATAAAAGAGGTGAACACAAATGAGGCAGCGTTTAAATATTGGACTGCTTATAGACGATATCGATGCCGTTTTTACAAACGAAGCCTGCAAGGGTGCAGTTTTGGCAGCCAAGGCAATCGATGCAAACATGTTTATATTTCCGGGTGGTTATTTGGATCATGAGGATATTTCAGATGAACACCTGAAATACGAATACCAATACAACACCTTATTTGAGTTCGCCTGCAATAAGCATTTAGATGTTCTATATATTATGATGGGCATGATTGCAGGACGTGTTCCCGACAATGACAAGATTGCCTTTCTTGAGAAGTTCATCGGCATTCCTGTTGTTGCACTTTACACGAAAATGGACGGCTACACCTCTGCCACCTTCGATAACCGCATTGGGTTTTCAAAGGCAATCCGGCACTTAATCACAGAACATAACGCCAAAAAAATAGGATATGTCAGTGGTCCAAAAACCAATGTTGACGCCATGCAGCGAATGGACACCTTCAAGCGCGTGCTTACTGAGGAAAACATACCGATTGTTGACGATTATATCATATACGGCAACTTTGAAGAAAGCAGCGAGGGAATCATACGTGAGCTTGTAGAACAGCATCCTGAGATTGAAGCCCTTGTATTTGCAAACGATAGAATGGCATTAGGCGGCTACCGTGCATTTCAGAAAATGGGCATTCATGTCGGCGAGGACATACTCGTTGTCGGCTTTGATAATTCCGTTTTTGCCCCTACCCTAAACCCGCCGCTTTCCACAGTGGAGGCAAATGCTTCCGAGCTTTCCTATCAGGCAGTATACAATGCACATCATTTTCTGAAAACACAGGAAATGGAAAATATGGAGGTAAAAACCCATTTTATAAAAAGAGCCTCCTGCGGCTGCAATAAATTTGATACCGAAGGAATATCCGGTATGCTTGAATTTGACCATACGACAGCCAAGGAAGATATAAATTTGAATGCCATACACAGATTTCTTTTTGGAAATTATTTAAAGGGCGGCGCCATTCAGCGTATTAAGGATGACATATCCGTCTTTATAAAAATGCTTTTTGATTTAGCAGATGAGCAGAATGTTGAAAAAAATGAAAAGGATCTTGAGGTTCTTTTCATGCAGCTTATAAACAATTCCCTGCTTCAGTACACTACCGTAGAGTTGTTTTTTAACCTTCTCATATACATGCAGCAGACGCTCACCAACAGAATTGACAATGATGAGGATAGGCTCCGAATGGTAAATACATTTTCTAAAATGTACCGTGACCTTGCTATGTCAAATTGTCAGATTGTCCAGGAACGCGAGCAGGGCTTAGACCGTATTTCGCACCTCATAAATAACATGACTGCAAATATGTTTCTTATGGAAAACAACATTGAGGTTCCATATGACATTGCACTTGACAATTTAAGCAGTGTAGGAATCCAAAGTGCATATTTGTATACCTACCAAAATACAATACACCATGCCAGAGGTACCGCATGGACAAAACCAAATAAAATTCTTTTCAAGGCATATTATGACGGCGATAAGTCTTACCCTGTTCCTGAGGAACAACAGCTACTTACAACAAGCAAGCTTTTTAATAACCCTTTTATTATTTCGGACCATGCAAGAATCATGGTGCTTTCTCCACTTTTTTCAGGCGATGAATTATTCGGCGTGCTTTTTTCCGAGGTAGATTACAAGGATTTTGGCAATATTGCCTCCATAAGCTTTCAGATTTCTGCCGCATTAAAATCTTTCCTGTTACTTGAGCAGCAGCAGGAAATTCAGGCAAGAATGTCTTTAAATCTCAATCAGATAAAGGAAAGCAACCAGCGTCTCAGCGTTATATCACAGTCGGATGAGCTTACAGGTCTGTATAACCGCAGAGGCTTCCTTGAGCATGCACAAAGCATCATACGCAACAAGAAAAACAAAGGGAAACATGGACTTATCGTATATGCTGATATGGATAATCTTAAAATGATAAACGACAAATATGGTCATGACGAGGGCGATTTTGCACTGAAGGAAATCGCATCAATTCTCACGGATGTTTTCAGACGCTCAGATATTGTGGGACGGCTTGGCGGTGACGAATTTACTGCGCTTGCCCTTGTAAATATAGAAAACTATGAAAATATTATGCGGCGGCGCATAAATGAAGTGACGCTCAGACACAATAAGGCGGCCGGCAAGCCATACCCAATTGAGATGAGCGCCGGTATTTACGAATTTGAATGTAACGCTGATATAAATATATACGATTTACTTGCTGCATCAGACGACCTCCTTTATGAGGACAAAAAACGCAGAAAAACAATGCGCAGCTAATATTATGGTGCCTCGATATTTTGTACAACACTGTGGAGTATTTCAACAAGCACCTTTGGCAAAAACGGCTTTACAATATAATCATCACAGCCAAGGTCAGTTGCCTTTTTGATAGACGCAAAATCTTTATACACTGACATAAATACAATCGGTGCGTCCGTTTTTTCACGAAGCCGTTTGTATACCTCAAAGCCGTCCATATCAGGCATCTGTATATCAAGCACAATGATATCTATAGATACCTTTGAGATTATTTCCAATGCATCATGCCCGCTTTTCACAGAATAAATATCATACTGCGGCTCATCCTCCAATGCAAACTTGATAAATTCAACATTCATCTCCTCGTCATCAACAATCAGTACATTCTTCTTAAATTCGATTTTTTGGCACAGGCTGTAATTTACATCTTCATCTATCATCTGAAGCATGATTTTGGCAATTTCAGGGTCAAACTGTGTTCCCATTCCCTTTTCAATTTCTTTTTTTACCGTCTCCTGTGGAAGCACGTCTCTGTAGCTTCTGTATGACGTCATTGCATCATATGCATCAGCAACACCGATTATCCTTGCTATTTCAGGTATGTTTTCCCCCTCAAGTCCATTTGGGTAGCCTTTTCCATCGTATCTTTCATGGTGCCACTTTGCCCCCTGCGCAATACTCGGATTTTCCGTCATCGTCTTTAAAATATGATGCCCCGCAATCGGATGTAATTTAATGTAACCAAATTCTTCATCCGTAAGCTTTGATGGTTTATTTATAATGCTGTCAGGCACATGTATCTTTCCCACATCATGAAGCAGTCCTGCATAATACGTTTCCTTTATCTCACTTTCGGATTTTCCCATGTATTTTGCAATTTCCCTAGCATACTTCGCAACACGCTGGGAATGACCGTTTGTATATTTATCCTTCGCATCTATCGTTCTTGCAAGCGTTTGAATGATTACGTCATTTAATCTCTCCTTTTCAGCTCTGCTCTCCTCCAGCATTTCCATATGCCACTTTAACCTGCGGAACAGCATCGCACATAATAACACGATTATAATAAATACAACAAGACATACGATTATGTTTCTTACAATCAAAAACCATGTATCATGGAAAAGCTTTGTATTGCTCACGACCATGACAACATACCAGTCATCCATTATGACCTCCGTAAATACAGTGCATTTCTCACCGTCAATCGTAACGTCAAATGTATCCTTTCCGTCATCGTATATTCTAGTCATAAGGTCCTGCATTTCAGGCATATCATTATAATTTTTTCCTTTTTCCATTTCTTCGGAATGTGCCACAACCAAACCGCTTTTATCAACGATAAAACCGTAACCCATGTCCCCCATGTTTACGTCCATCATCATAACCTGCACTTCATTCAAGTAAATATCCAAAGAAATTACACTTTCACCATCATATAACAGCTTGCAAACCGAAATAATAATTGTATTTGTCTGTGCATCAAGATAAGGCGGCACTACCGCAGGCTCACCGTCTGCCTCCTTTGCTACAATATACCATTCTCTTTCCTGTGGCACATAGTCATCGTCCGGAACCCACTGAATACCGTCAATATATTCGTCCATAAAAAGACCGTAAATGCCTGTAAAGTTTTCATCTACATCCACAAGATAACGCTCAGACTGGTCTATTAGGAAATCGCTGATTTCTTCCTTTGTTGCTCCAGCCTTCATCATATATTCCACCGATATTGACGTGACCTCCAAAACATTCATGCCCTTTAAAAGATAGTATTTTAACTGCTCCGTTTCCTGTTTCAGGTTACTGCGTCCAAGTGCAAGAAGCTCATCCTTTGACTGATTGTAAAAGGTCGCAAAATTAATCGTAACCATCGACGCGAGTGCAATCAGAATGATTATGATTGTGAAAATATACTGTTTTGCATCCTTATTTTTCATTTTATGTATCTTCCTATTCTAAATTATTTATGGTGCCACTTCTGACAGTGGACTAAGGCGTGTTGTCTGCCACAATTTCCACATAATTATCTTAATCCGCGGTGCCGCTTCTGACAGTGGACTAAGACGTGTTGTCTTCCGTCTGCTGCGATATATTTATGGTATTGTTTCTAACAGTCGGCTGGCAAGCTTTCCATCTGCCATCTTACCCATGTGTTGCACTAATTTATGTTACATGCAACGGCAACCATTTTTAAATGGATTTCTTCATACATACTGATACATTGATAAACAATCTATTATGGATAATCGCAAAATGTTTCTTTACACATTGGTGCTTACATAGCATTTATGGTTTATGATTATAGCATTCCCATTCACGTTAAAATACCTATGTTGGCAGTATGTTGTTGATATTTATGGTTTATACTTTCTGTGCACGGCGAAAACATTTGTGCTGATGGTATGACTGCATGATGTTTATGATTTATAGCTTTATGTTTATTTTTATACAACATCTTTCGTTTATTTTTTATTGTATGGCGCTTAACAGTTTTTGTTATATTGCTTTTTTCGTTTACCCTTTTTTACATGGTGCTTAACAGTTTTTGTTATATTGCTTTTTCATTTACCTTTTCATTATATAGTATTTAACAGTTTATATCAACAAAAGTTTATCTGTGTCAATTAAACGATGCAGCTAATATCAATCATTTCATCCATTTTGTACCCGATTCATGTATCTATCCCATTCAAATACAGCCTTTTCAAACAATATATTCAGACAATAAGAATCTGACACGGTTCCCTCGCTTTCATCTTCAAATTCAATTCCCAAGGAATAACTCCTCATGTCGCCTTTATTATCATCGTTCTTATTTAGAAAATATAAATAGGCACCTTCACACTGTTTAAGCAGTTTTCCAAGCTCCTCCTCAGTAAGCCTACGGTCTGGAACCTCATTTATAAGTACGTCATTTGCATCATAATATTTATATCCATCCTTAACGCCGTCCGTGATTTTCCCTTTTATGAACCTGACAGTTGTAGTCCCTGCATAGCTGTCCGTGTAGTTTGTATTTTGAGAATTGTCCTTTTTAACAATAAGTGCTTCCAGCACCAGCGTGATACAATCCTTTTCTGCTTTAAATTCAACTATCCTACAATCCTTATATGAAAAACTTTCTATTTCATTTATGCTTTTATAATTCATTTTCAATCTCCCTTATATTGTTATCCTGACGCTTTAAATTACATGTAGGCTTGTAATTTTACATGGTTTTTTGGTTTCACATAGTTTTTTGCTTCATATGATTTTTATAACTTCATGCAACTTTATAGTTTCACTTGATTTTATGGTTTCATGTGGTTTTATGCTTTCATGTGGTTTTATAACTTCACACGGCATTTCAGCTCCACATGGTCTTACAACTCCACATGGTTTTAACATTACGGAGACTTATAAAAGTATAAGCTCCGTAATGCATATTATATCATTTTTAATTAAATTATAACATACTGTGAAATAGTAAAAAATAATAAATAACATGAAACGCTAAGTAATTTAATACCATGTAACATGAATGATAAATAATAAGTAACATAAATGGTAATTAACAACATAAGTAACAATACACAACTAACAAAAACAATAACAGAATTGAAGAATAAAAAGAATTTGAAAAGAAAATATTATTTCGTATAAATAAATTATACAAATGTGTTTTTCTTTAAAGCCTACGCTTATTAGGCAAACTTTTGAATTTTAGCACTATGGTCAGCCACAACCTTTTTAATAATGCTTATATCTTCCTGCATTACATCAAACTGCATAACGCCTGTCTGGTATCTTTCATATGTAGATATATAACAGGATTCAATGTTTCCAATACGAGGAACGACATCATTCTCAATTGTAAGCTCAATATTTGTCACACGCGGTTTAACATCCTCATCAACTATTGCCTCGATGTTTGCTAATCGCGGCTTAATGTCCTTATCAATTGTTGCCTCGATATTTGCTAGTCGCGGCTTAATGTCCTTATCAATTGTTGCCTCGATGTTTGCTAATCGTGGCTTAATGTCCTTATCAATTGTTGCTTCAATGTTTGCTAATCGTGGCAATACATCGTTTTCTAATGTAAATTCAACCTTATCAAGCCTGTATTCAACCTTGTCAAGTCTCTGCTCCACCTTATCAAGCCTCTGCTCCACTCTGTCAAGCCTCTGCTCAACCTTGTCAAGCCTCTGCTCTACCTTGTCAAGTCTCTGCTCTACCTTGTCAAGCCTCTGCTCCACCTTATCAAGCCTCTGCTCCACTCTGTCAAGCCTCTGCTCAACCTTGTCAAGCCTCTGCTCGACTTTGTCAAGTCTCTGCTCAACTTTGTCAAGCCTCGCATCTATCCTGTCCAATCGTTCATACACAGGCTCTAACTTTATATCCATTAAATTGGATATTGCAAATAACAATTCGTTGTCTGACATATGTTTTACCTCCTTTCCCCTATACTAAAGCCAGCTGCGTCGCTTCACAGCTTCACCACAAGGATAACTCATGGCTAAAATCCTTCGTAAAACATATACTACCATATCAGCCGCAAAATGTATATAGTGAATTTAATTTTTTTACACGGTCGGCGCTGTCGCACCAAGGATTCAAGACACATAGTTGTTTACCCATGACAAGCCTCATTTTCTTTAAACGGAGAAAATAAAAGAAGCTGTATACTAAGAAAAAATTTATATTCTTGATGTAGCAGCCTCTTTTATTTTTCGTTTATAGAAACTTATTTACTTAAAACAGTCTTCAAAGGATTCATCAAGCAGCAGCGTGCCCTGTGCTTTTTTATGTAAGTCGCGGAGCTTAACTAAATCAATCTCCAACGGGTTCTTTTTAATGCGCCAGCCATTCTCCAAATCATTATCCATCAAATATTGAACTGTAACTATAGTGCCATCCTCATAGTACAAGGATGCATCATAATAATGCATACTCTCTTTTCTGCTAAAATCAATATGCTGAACAAAATAACCTGCTTTACATAATGCTATGGCCGTCGTAAGGTCAAACACTTCACCAAGTAAACGTTGCAGCTTGTCAACATGCGCAAGACTTACCTGAATTGTATCCTCAAGCTTTTGCTGATCATTTTGGATATCAATACGTATTTCCTGTAATTTTTTTACTAAATCAATAACTTCTGTATCCATATTCTACAATCTCCTTTACTTTAAATTAATAATTCACAAAAAGCAAGGCCTCTCAAGCTGAAATACAGCTTGAGAAACCTTATTTTTATTATATTATCCATTCGTAGTGAAAATTTCCTCTACGCATCAAACTAGTACCACTTATTAGAACTTGCCATCCTTAGCTGCTTCCTCGATAGAAACTGCAACTGCAACAGTCATACCAACCATAGGGTTATTACCTGCACCGATAAGACCCATCATTTCTACGTGTGCAGGAACAGATGAAGAACCTGCGAACTGTGCATCGGAATGCATACGTCCAAGGGTATCTGTCA
>JAMPEW010000023.1 GCA_023664775.1 Clostridium sp.
AGCAAAATATCTTAATATGCTTAGATAGCACAGGTTGTAAAAATACAAAATAAAAAGAGGGCTTGTCATGAGTAAAGAACTATGTGCCTTAAATCCCTACTGCGACAGCCCCATTTTTTAGATGCCCATGATAATCTAGCTGCTCCTTGCAATCCTCATTCTCTTAGACACCACAATCGCCACCATGAAAAATGCCAGTGCAAACAAAAGCTCTATGCCTAAGCCTCCTGCTATGTCGCTTATGCTTCCGCCGTCAAATATTTTATCGTTCGTATTAATATACCAATATGTAGGCATAAATTTTGCAACTGCAAGCATTCCCTCGCCAAACAGACTGACCGGCACGAATACGCCTCCCAAAAAGCTCATTGCAAGACCTACAATGTTTGCTATAACATTTTTTGCATCGTGTGACACTCCAAAATTTCCCACTATGGTTGCCATCGCTGTTGCGATAATGGCAAAGGCGAGGCTGTTTAACCCAACCTTAAACAGCATATCCTTAAAATCCCCATATCCGGTAAGACACGCCATGCCAATCAGCAATATCCATACAAAAAGACTGATGATTACTGCGCCCAAAATAATCTGCATATTTTTACTTTTCAGTGTGACAGGCGAAACATTCAATCTGTCATTTACGTCCTTTTTATTGAAGGCAACGATTACAGGCGTAATGACAAAAAACATAATCATAATGACTACATAAGGCAAATATGTGAAATAGTAATAGATTGCGGGCTTCTCTGCGCTTTCCACGGATAACTCCACAAGCCCTTCACTGTCCAATGCCTTTAAGGTAAGGGCATACGCATCATCATAGGAATATCCTGCCGTAAGAAGCGTCCTCATATTTGTTTCGTACATGGAAATTTGATTATCCACGTAAACTCCCATGCTTGTACCCGGACGTTTTATATTAGTAAGCTCGCCCGTAGTTTCATAGCCCTTCTCAATATTAAGCACATAATCTATCTTATGATAATAAAGATAATCCTGTATCTGTTCATCCGTATATTCCTCATATTGCACATCATGTATTTTGGACAGATACTCTGCAAGCTTCCCCGAAGCCTCACTCTTATCATGATCCACGATAACCAGCGTACATGCGCTTGCAGTGTAGGTGTCTGCGTCATCACTCTGGGATTTTCCCATCATAACACATAATAGCAAAAATATACCAAGATACAGCAGGGCAGCCGGAAGCTGCTTTTTTACTATTTTAAAAAATGTATTAAATACTTGCATATTTTTTTCTCCTTCCCACTAACACGCCTCCGATTACGCAAATAACAGATATAATTAACAGTGTAATTAAATTCCTAAAATATCTGTCGTAGGTGTCATATATCTCAAGGGAATAAAAGGAATCTGCAATCAGCGCCGATGGATTAATTTTATTTATGATAGGACATTTCTCCTCAATTGTCATTCTCATGTTCGCAATCATAAGACCACTTAAAAATGCCGTTCCCACAACGATTGCAGTTCCCAGCAGCTCCTTTGTATTTTTTTGCAGCCCTCCAATGCTGCCTATGAAAAATCCAAGACAGGTTCCTGTCAGACAACCACATAATATTACCAAGCCTGCATATCCCGCCTGGCTTCCAAAATTCACTCCAAGGATTATAAGATACAGCAGTCCCAAAAGAGAGCATATTGTCTGCGTAACCACTGTTGCAAGAAGTCCTGAAACGGTTTGTGCAAAGGACGCTGCTCCCGATATACATTTTCTTGCGCCTACACTGCTTAGGTTTGCCTGATTGTTTACAGAAAACCCAACGCCTGCATTTATCGACATCAGGCATGCCATGGCAATGAGATTATAAAAATATTGGATATAAACGTCTCCGTTTCCCCCTGACAGCTTCTTCTCCGTATTATTGCTTTCCCCTGCAAAAAGCACCTGCATGGCATCAGGGATTTTCTCGGGTGCTGTCTTAGACAAATCAGCAGCGATGGTTACAGCCTGATGATACCGTCCCACGATTGATGTTAAAATACTTTCCTCTATGCCCTCATTTTTGACAAGCAGCCTAAGCTCCCCCTGCTCCGAATAAAAAATTCCTTCTATCTCCTCATCAGCAAGCAGTGCCTCTGCCTCCTCCATTCCTGAAGTTCCGACAACATCAAGCAGCTTTTCTTCCCCGTCAAGGCTTACGTTCGCAGCAATTGTATCAAAATTTTCCTTTACGCTCTCGTCATCAATTACAACCGCCGCCTTTATGGAATGAAGATACTCCTCCTTCTCATATAAATCCCCGAAAACTGCGTAAAATAAGGTTCCCAAGGCAATGATAAAGACAAGGCTCCACATCATCTGCGATTTATTGTGAATGATGATTTTTATCGTGTATTTAAAATTGTGTAGAAATGTTTTCATTTATGCCTCCTTATCCCTTAATTCTTTTCCCGTTATCTCAAGAAAAACATCATTTAAGGTCGGCAGCTCCGAATATACTCTGCCGCATGGGATATCTCTTTCATTTATATAATTAAGCACCCGTATCAGATTGTGTTTTCCTCCGCTGCACTTTATCGTCAGCTTGCTGCCCTCAGTATTCACCTCATAAACATGGTCCAGCGCCTGAATTTTTTTCTTGTCCTCGTCGCTTAAATCGATTGCCTCTATAATTATGGTCTCCGTATTTTTTATCATTTTTTTAAGCTCGTCCTTTGTGCCAAGTGCAATATTTTTTCCCTTATCCATAATTGCAATTCTTGTACAAATCTGTTCAACCTCCTCCATGTAATGGGAGGTGTAAATAATGGTTGCCCCACGCCTGTTAAGCTCTAAAATGCCTTCCAGTATTTTGTTACGGCTTTGTGGGTCAACTGCAACCGTTGGCTCATCTAAGAAAATAAGCTTTGGCTTGTGTGCAATTCCACAGGCAATGTTAAGCCTTCTAAGCAATCCGCCTGACAGCTTCTTCGGGTAAAACTTTTTAAAATCCTGTAAATCGACAAAATCCAAGGCTTCATCCACATATTTTTTTCTTGTCGCCTTATCCTTCACATATAATCCACAGAAATAATCTATATTTTCGTAAACGGTAAGCTCATCATATACAGCGACATTCTGCATGATAACACCGATATTTCTTTTTGCCTCAATATTGTCAGGCGTCATCTTTTTGCCAAAAACCTCAACCAAGCCTTTATCGTATGTAAGAAGCGCCAGTATGCAGTTCATGGTTGTTGTTTTTCCTGAACCGTTAGGACCCAAAAGCCCAAAGACCTCCCCCTCCTTTATCTCAAGGTTAAAATGGTCTAAGGCAAGGGTTTCCTTGTATCTTTTTACCAAATTTTCTATTTTGACAACTGTATTTTCCATGTATACCTCCTAAGCTATTTTTACCTTTTTATTTACCATTTATTTTACGGATTTTACCTATGATTGTAAGTGAACAAAATAACAATTTCATATTACATTTGTCACATTCATCTGCATATTTTCCTCTATTGTTCATTTTTAAACTAATATATGCTTGCATTATTCCAAATTTTGTATTATAGTATTGATTATTCCAATTGTTCAACAAATGATTCTTATTGTTACAGTTACCTAATATGCAGCCATATCATAATGAAGCTGCAAATCCACGTAATACAATGTTTATAAGGAGTGATGTTATGAATACTACTGATTTTTCAGCGGTTACCCCTGAAATATATAAATTATCCAAGCTTTGTGAGACACATGATGTAATTGATTCTACGCTTTACACAAAATATGAAGTAAAGCGCGGGCTGCGTGACCTTGACGGAAAGGGCGTGCTGACAGGTCTTACGGAAATATCCACAATCAATTCCTCACGTATTGTTGACGGCGTTTCAACGCCAATCGAGGGCGAGCTTTATTATCGCGGTATCAATATATATGACCTTGTTAAAGGGTTCATAAACGAAGAACGCTTCGGATATGAGGAATGTGTTTATCTTCTTTTATTTGGTGAGCTTCCCGACAAAAAAGCGCTTGCAGACTTTACAGAGCTGCTTGGGTCATATAGACATTTGCCACAGCATTTCGTGCGGGATGTCATCATGAAAAATCCAAACAGGGACGTTATGAATTCCATGGCAAAAAGTATTCTTACTTTAAGCTCCTATGACAAAGCCTCCGCAGACATATCCATTCCAAATGTCCTGCGTCAGAGCATCGAGCTGATTGCGAATTTCCCGCTGATTGCCGTTTATTCTTATTTGGCATACAGACATTACGACTTGGGACATGGACTTTACATACACAATCCAAAGCCTGAGCTTTCCACGGCTGAGAACATATTACGGCTATTGAGAAAGGATAAGTCGTACACAAGAACAGAGGCTGTAATATTGGACCTTGCCCTTGTGCTTCACGCAGAGCATGGCGGCGGAAATAACTCTACGTTTACAACCCATGTCGTAACCTCCTCAGGTACGGACACCTACTCATCCGTAACGGCCTCCCTATGCTCGCTAAAGGGTCCAAAGCATGGCGGCGCAAATGTAAAGGTTAAGAAAATGTTTGACGACATTAAAAAACGCATTAAGAACTGGGACGACCAGGATGCCATACGCACATATCTTTCTAACATACTTGACAAAAAGGCATTTGATAAAACAGGGCTGATATACGGAATGGGGCATGCCGTTTACTCCATCTCTGACCCAAGAGCAAATATATTTGAACGGTTTGTGGGACGGCTTTCCGATGAAAAGGGCAAGCAGGACGAATACCAGCTTTACAAGAATGTTGCCCGTATCGCAAAGGAAGTCATTGCAGATAAAAGAAAGATTTATAAGGGTGTAAGTCCAAATGTAGATTTCTACAGCGGCTTTGTCTACAGCATGCTCGGACTTCCCGATGAGCTTTACACGCCTCTTTTTGCAGTTGCACGTATCGCTGGCTGGAGCGCACACCGTATCGAGGAGCTTATAAATGCAAATAAAATAATAAGACCGGCATATAAGTCAGTGGCTATAGAGAAGCCTTATGTGCCAATCGGCGAGCGATAGAAAACGTCACTACTCAAACCATACATTTAAGTCCACGTTTCCGCTTACACCACTTAGCGTACCTGTATCTGTATACTGCCAGCCGATATACTCATATGGTAAATCCGGCTGGTTTGTATAATGGGCATACCATATTTTATATCCGCCCAATCTTGTGGCATCAAGCATTTGCACAAACCAGTTTCTGTTTGTATATATCATCGGCGTGTAGCCTGCTTCCCGAATCGTATCGCAAAAGCCTACAACAACATCTGTCCTTGCTTCATTATCAAGTCCATTCGTCCTTGCATCATCCACATATAATGCCTCCGTGTCAATGGCAACGGGACAG
This sequence comes from Clostridium sp., assembly GCA_023664775.1. Classification (GTDB taxonomy): domain Bacteria; phylum Bacillota; class Clostridia; order Lachnospirales; family Lachnospiraceae; genus Coprococcus_C. The sequence goes on from JAMPEW010000023.1 coordinate 5,333, forward strand.
GTTATATTATAATCCTTTATAATATCAAGAACAAAGCGGGCTTCCTCAACACCTTCCTCCATATTTATGCCTTGTGTATAAAAATACACGCCTACACGCAGGTTTTCGCCTAACGCGCCCTCCACATATTCCCTGAATTTTGCATCCTCCATTAGCTTTCCTGAACCGTAGCCTCTGTAGCCGACCCTTATCATAACAACACGGACGCCTGCCTCTTTTACGGCTGACCAGTTTATATCTGTCTGAAACTCCGACACGTCAATGGCAATTGTTGACGCACGGTTTCCGTCAACGTCATGGTAAAACATTTTATCATCATAATCGATATAAAACATCTCATTGTCATAATCATTCCTCGGTATCTCAGAGACAATTTTATAAAACTGACAATCCGGAGGGGTTCCAACTATTATATAGCTGGCATCTATAAAAGCCCAAAAATTGTCATATATCATCTGTCCCTCATCCCTTTGCTGCAAATGCCATGCTTTCTCATATACAGCCGTAAGCTTAGGGTTCACCCTGTTAATATTTATATTGATTCCGATTATAATTCCGATTGCGATAAGCACTGCCACTGAAGCAATTGCAAGTGCTGCTTTTCTTATGTCTATTCTCATAAAACTTCATCCATCCTTTGGGATATAGTATCATATTTTTTTATCAGAAACAACAGATGGTTTTCTTCCAATCCACATGCCTGCCAAAATAAACAGTATACCTGCTGCCGCAAGCAGCAGCATATCAGATATGCCTATTTTTTCCTTTACAATAATCGGCAGAAGCTTACTGACCTGCTCCGGATAAAACATCGTAATACAGGAAATGGCATTGTTTATAAAATGCATCAGCATACCGGGCAGTATGCTTCCCGACTGTACGGCTATATAACAAAGCAATGCACCCAGCATCGTTGTTGTCAGAAATTTTGATGCACTCATATGGTAAAGCCCGAAAACCACAGCGCTTACGATAATGGCACTGCCCGTCTTATATTTTGCCGTCATGCTTCCAAGCACATAGCCGCGGAACATAAGCTCCTCACAGATGGCAGGTGCCAGCGCAACGACAAAAAGCACAGGCAGGAAACGGTCACCGATAATATCATTCATTGTTTCCGCAGCGTCCACTGCACTTGTCTTAAACAAATATGCGGAAAGCTCCGAGGTAACAATGCCCGCCATAATGCCGCCGATAATAAGAAATATGGCAGCCACAAAATATTTTGGTGCGCAGCCCTTAAGCTTAAAGGAAGCCCTTATATCCTTTTTTGTGTAACAGGCAAAGCCAAACGGCACAGCAAATATAATAAACTGCGTAAAGAGCAGTCCGTATAAGCCAAATTTAAGCTGCATGGCGCCTCCTGCATAAATAACAAGCATTGCCGTGATTATGATAACAAGCCATGCATCCTGCACCTGGGGATATGTGCCTTTCTTTATATTAGCCCGCTTTTCAAATATTTGTATTCCGCCGCTTCCATCGCCAAAAATAATTGCCTCACTGTTATATATCCTTGCAAGCAGCATAACCGATACAACACCGTAAGCAACATTTACAAAAAGCACAAGGGCAATCATGCCTATATCATACTTAAATGCCAGCAAATCCCTTACCAGCAGACAGACATTTGCAACAGGAACAATTGCAGTATTGGCACTGAGCGTCACGTTTGGTATGAAGCCGATAAAGGACGCAAACATTACAACAAGGGTAAGGGGCGTAAGGTAGTTATTTGCCTCCTTGTAGGATTTTGCAAGTGCGCACACACACATGGATATGGCGCTTATAAACACCGCAAATGCAAAAATGCAAAGAATCCCCACCAATATAGCAGGTAAAAATTTTGACAATCTTATTGTGCCGCTGCTCGCTGCCACGGAGGCAACCATGCCGTACATATAGGCTCCCACACCAGCCATAGATATAATATTTAAAATGGCAGATACAATTCCGATTGTTCCCACAGCAAGAAATTTACTTGTTATAAGCTCTTTGTTCGTTACGGGAAGCGTCAGCATTGTCTCAAGGGTCCCCCTCTCCTTTTCTCCGGCAGTTGTGTCGATTGCCGGATACATGGTTCCCATAAGAAGGCTCATCACAAGCATAAATGGAATAATCGTTCCGAGCAGGCTTCCTGCCGTCTCCTCATTTGTCGACCTGTCGCTGAAGCTTACCTTAATTGGATTTAATGTATTTTCTACATTAAGGCCCGCCTTTTCCAGTCGCTTTTTTGTTAATTCAAGGGAATACTTTTGCAGGGCGTCTGAAACCATGTCAGCACAATAGGAGGATTTATTAACCGATGACAGATAGATAACCTCAAAGCACTCCATGTCCGCAGTCATATCCATTTTAATCACTGCGTCAAGCTCCTCCTGCTCCATCGCCGAAATCGGATTCTCGCAGTCTATTATCTCAAAGGAATACTCCTTATCACTTAAATTCTGAAACAGCCGCTCATAGTCTTCGCTGCCCTCAAAATCAAGACAAATTCTGTAGGTGCTTGTTGTAATGCTTTTTGTGATTCCCGTCATAAGCTGCAGGCTCAAAATCATAACAAGCGGATATAAAACCAAAGGGACGACAAGCATCATGACAACGGTTTTCTTATCCCTTAAAACATCCAGCATTTCTTTTTTATAAAGGCTTTTAATTACTCTGCTATTCATATAAAGCCTCCTTACTGCCAATCAGGCTGCCAAATATTTCCCTTAAATTTTCTTTTCCCGTTTCCTTTTTCAGCTCGTCAAGGGTTCCCATTTTTACAATTTTTCCCTTGTCTATCATAACAATCCTGTCACAGAGGTATTCTGCTTCCTCCATGTAATGCGTCGAATAAACCACGCCCTTGCCCGCCTCTTTCTCCTGCTTCATAAACTCAATAATGGCGCTGCTGCTTATAATATCAAGTCCAAGCGTAGGCTCATCAAATATATACAGCTTGGGATTGTGAATCAGGCACCTTGAAATTGATGCCCTCTGCGTCTGCCCTGTAGAAAGCTTTTCTATTCTGTTGTCTATAAAATCACCCATATTCAAAACCGAAGCTATTTCATCTATGCGCTTTTCTATTTCCTGATTGTCAAGTCCATGTATGTTCCCTATCATGGACAGCAGCTCTCTTGTGCTTAATCTTCCATACAGCTTTGTATTGCCTGACAAATACCCAATCTGTCCCTTTATTTTAAGCTCATCAAAAAGCTGCTCCCCGTCAAGCAAAACAGCAACATCCCCTGATGTAGGCTTCATAAGTCCGCCCAGCATACGAAGAAGCGTCGTCTTGCCAGCACCGTTAGCGCCTAATACGCCTACAATTTCACCCTCAGCCACCTGAATGGAAATGTCGTCAACAGCATTAAATTCCGTCTTCATTCCACGTTTTTCATTTTTTACAAAGGTTTTAACTAAATGATTTGCAACAAGCATGCTTTCTCCTTATCAACCATATGTTTACATTACAATTTCATAGGCTTCGCTTCCAAGCCTGACATGAATAACCTTGTGATTATATGCCATTTTATTGTATTTCATGGCAAATTTTGTAGAAAATTTAAGCTTTTCCTGCGTGTTTGCAAACTTCATTACAGGTTCTTCCTCCATAATCTTATAATCGGTTCCCCATTCGCCGATAACCTTTTGTGTATCATTTATAAAAAATCTCTTTTTGTCCGTATAGATTGCGTTATTTCTGTACATGAAATTTGTATACATATTTGCACCGGAGCTGGATGCCGTAAATACGATTTCCGCACCCGGAAATTTGCAGTTTATATTTTTTACAAGCTCCTTTACCTCATTCATTCTCAAATAGGAAAGGGACTCATTACATACAAACATAACTCCCTTATTACGCCTACAGTTAATCTCCTCCAGCCATGTAAAATCCATAATGTCCCTGCCTATGGTTTTCTCACGCTCACGCTCGCCGTACATGGCGCGGCGCACAGACATAATATTGTGGGTGTCCACGCTGTACCACTGTATTCTTCCGTTATCAAGCCTTGCGAACATATTTCCAAGCCCGCATTTTAGATTTATGATTGACGCATTGGGAAATTGCATGATGAATCTTCTGACCTTTGTGTCACAGGCATTACATACAGATGCAAGCATCAGACTTCTGTATTCGCTTATACGGGTTTTCAGTGACGAAAAATCTATGTGATTGTCATATATAAATCTTTCAGCCCACTCATCCTTTATAATATCCGAATACTTTTTCGTCCATCCTGCCATCATCTTTACAGGGTACAGCTCTGCCAAAGAGTTGTCATAGCTTCCGCTTATGACGTCCTCCAAATACCCAAATGCATCCCTTGAAGCCTTGCTGTCCTGAAACATAAAGTCATAGTCCGCCCTCTCAAACTCAAAAAAGCGTACATTCACGCCCTGAAGCTTCGCCTTATTGTAAAATGCCCTTGCATAGCAGTTGAAAATATCTTCTATGCCCGAAAAAATAACAACATCATCGCATATATCCGTATAGTCCTCATAAAAAGGACTTGTATACTCAGTTTTTACCGCATAATCCTTAACCCAGTTTACATTGATAAATTCCTTGGCGGCATCATTAAAGAAATGTCCCTTTTTTACGCTGCCCTTATTTTTTACCTGCTTTTCCAATTCCATGTCAAAAAACTCTGCGTCTATCAACGGCGATAAAAGCACAAGCTGATCCGGCTTTCTAAAGCCCTCCTTCCATGCAATCATGGCAAGGGACAGTGCAAGCCCCGCACCGGAGGAATCTCCCATTAAAACGAGTCTTTTTATATCATATCCCATTGTAAGATCCGCATACGTCCTCTGCAGCATATTAAACGTATCACGGCATGACGACTCAGGCGCTAAAGGATACATGGGTACAAAAACACCTGCGCCCATATTTTTTGCAAGCCTTAATATAAATTCCCAATGTGCGGCAGTGATATGCTTACACATATAACCTCCATACAAATAAAAAATATATACACCGTTGAAATTTTTATTCGGATGTATTCTGTAGCATTTACAGCCTGCCTCCACAAGCTCATCCATCTGAAAATTTTTTGCAATCTCCCTTGTAATTCCCGAAGGAAGCCTGCCGGTATATTTTTTATGATCCTTAAGCACACAGTCTTTTATGTATTCGCTATTCACTTTTCCCAATAGGTGTTTTTCCATGCCCATATTAATCCGTTAAAATTCCTCTCAAATTCCAAGTGTTAAAAAATTGCTGACCACTTTTATTATACTATTTTTAAAGGTATTAAGCAATAAAAGAAAAAGCACAAAGCCATATTAAAAGCCTTGTGCTTTTCATGCAGTTGATGGGACTTGAACCCACACCCGCGTAAGCGGACATGAACCTGAATCATGCGCGTATGCCAATTCCGCCACAACTGCCCATGCATTTACGCATCATACCATTATATAGTGCAGCTTGTCAAGAACAAACCTACTCTATTGTGCATCAGAATCTGTAACAGGCGTTCCATTTTCCACTACAAAGTCGAATACCTTTTCAGCAATTGCATAGTAGGTTATATCATCCTTTGTATACTGCTCGTAAAGCTCCTCCGTCTCCTCAATGCCGTATGCCTCCATAACCATTTTCTCTGCCGCCTCTATATCCTCATCCGTTATCTCAAGATTCTCAGCCTTTGCGATTGCACATACAACAATTTTCTCCTTGAGATAATCCTCAACAAGACCTGAAATATAATTTACAAACGTCTCCTCAGAAGCCATGCCGTAAACTGCCGTTACATAGAGCTCCAAATCATATCCGTATGTTTTCGCCTCATCCTCAACATTTTTTACAGTATCGTCTACAAGCTGCTGCATCTCCTGCTCCGGATACTCAATGATTGTCGTGTTGTCAATGATTGCAGTCATAACTGTCGTTCTATTTGCATTTTTATTTGTATTCGCATAATATTCCTCAAGGCTGTTTCTTGTGTTTGTCTCATACTCCTCCCTTGAAGCCGCCTCCGTGTAAGAGGCAACAAATTCATCCGTATATTCCGGATACGTTACCCTTTGACAGGAATTGATTGTAATGTTGAACACTGCATCCTTTCCTGCAAGGTCAGGATTATTTTCATACACCTCAGGGAATGTTACATCAATATCAAAGGTTTCTCCAACCTCATGTCCGATAATGCCTTCCTCAAAGCCCGGTATCATTCCTCCCTGTCCCAGCGTTAAGTCAGTGCCCTGCCCCTGTGTAGAGCCTCCCTCAAATTCTACGCCGTCAATGGAGCCTACAAAATCCACATTTACAACATCACCGCTCTGAACCTTGCCAGATGTAAGAGGCTCAGAAACCGAATATTGGGAAAGCAGATTGTCAACCTGTGCCTGCACCATATCATCGGTAACCTCCGTTACCACTGCATTGTATTCAACACCCTTATACTCTCCTAACGTACACATCGCTGAATATTTATCTATCATATCCTCAGGCTTCATGCCTTTATCCTTGCCACAGCCTGACAGCAGGGTAAGTCCCATTGAAAACGCTAATATGCCGACAGCATACTTTTTCTTTTTATTCATAATAATATTCCTTCCATATGTTATACTATATATTACTAAACTTTTATATCACACTTTCACTAAAAAATAAAGTGTATTTTTTGTGAACCCTTTATTTTTAAGGGTTTTTAAGTTGTTTTGTGATTTTCGGCTAAAACACTACATCTTGTAATTTTTTTAAAAACAACACAATATTTAGTAGACATATTATATTTAAGGTGTTATAATAACAATCCATGGGGATAAAAAACAGAACAAACCATTACCAATATTTATGTTAGGAGATGTACTATGAAAGTAATCAAAAGGGACGGTCATACAGTCACCTATGACCGAACAAAAATTGTTACTGCAATTCAGAAGGCAAATGCTGAGGTAGAGCCTTGCGAAAAGGTTACAGATGACAAAATAGAAGAAATCGTTGAGGGGATTGAGGCAAAAAACCGTTCACGAATGCTTGTTGAGGACATTCAGGATATAATCGAGCAAAATCTTATGGATGATAAGAAATTTGTTCTTGCCAAGACCTACATTATATATCGTTATACACGTGAGCTTGTCAGAAAGGCAAACACAACGGATGATTCGATTTTAAGTCTTATTCAGAACAGAAATAAAGATGTTATGGAGGAAAATTCAAATAAAAATGCAACCGTTGCCTCCACACAGAGAGATTTAATTGCAGGCGAGGTTTCAAAGGACCTTACAAGAAGGGTTCTTCTTCCTGAAAAAATATCAAAGGCACACGACGAGGGGGCAATCCATTTCCACGATGCAGATTACTTTCTTCAGCCAATATTCAATTGCTGCCTTATCAACATAGGTGACATGCTTGATAACGGCACAGTAATGAACGGAAAGCTTATCGAAAGTCCGAAAAGCTTTCAGGTTGCATGTACCGTAATGACACAGATCATATCCTCTGTTGCAAGCAGCCAGTACGGCGGCCAGTCGGTTGATATCAGACATTTGGGTAAATATCTCCGCAAGAGCTACAACAAATATAAAAGTAAGCTTGTTGAGGATTACGGCAACAGCATTGATGATGAAATTCTTGAAAAAATGGCGCGTGACAGATTAAACGATGAGCTTCGTTCAGGCGTACAGACAATTCAATATCAAATCAATACCTTGATGACGACAAACGGACAGTCACCGTTTGTAACGCTTTTCCTGAACCTTGACCCTAAGGATGAATATGTAGAGGAAAATGCAATTATCATAGAGGAAATATTAAGGCAGCGGCTTGAGGGAATAAAAAATGAAAAGGGCGTTTATGTCACTCCTGCATTTCCTAAGCTTATCTATGTACTTGACGAGCATAACTGCTTAAAGGGTGGAAAATATGATTATATAACAAAGCTTGCAGTCAGATGCTCTGCAAAGAGACTTTACCCTGATTATATTTCAGCTAAAAAAATGCGGGAAAACTATGAGGGAAATGTATTCTCCTGTATGGGCTGCCGTTCCTTCCTCTCGCCTTGGAAGGACGAGGATGGAAATTACAAATGGGAGGGACGCTTCAATCAGGGTGTTGTAAGCCTTAACCTTCCTCAAATCGGCATTATTGCAAAGGGCGATGAGGATAAATTCTGGAAGCTCCTTGATGAGCGGCTTACGCTTTGCTATGAGGCATTAATGTGCCGTCACCGTGCGCTTTTGGGAATCACCTCAGATGTAAGCCCTGTTCACTGGCAGTACGGCGCCATTACAAGACTGAAAAAGGGTGAAAAAATTGACAAGCTTTTAACAAACGGCTACTCAACCATTTCCCTTGGTTATATCGGCTTATATGAAGTAACAAAGCTTATGAAGGGCGTAAGCCATACAACGCCTGAGGGCGAAGCATTTGCACTGAAGGTTATGAAAAAGCTCCGCAAGGCATGTGATACATGGAAGGCAGAAACAGGCTTAAGCTTCGCATTATACGGAACTCCTGCAGAGTCATTATGCTACCGATTTGCAAGAATCGACCAGGAGCGTTTTGGAACAATCCCTGACGTTACCGACAAGGGCTACTATACAAATTCCTACCATGTTGACGTGCGTGAAAAAATAGATGCCTTCAGCAAGTTCAGGTTTGAGAGCCAATTCCAGACAATATCCTCAGGAGGCGCAATTTCCTATGTGGAAATACCAAACATGAGACATAATCTTGAGGCGCTTGAGGAGGTTGTACGATTTATTTACGACAACATCCAGTATGCTGAGTTTAACACAAAGTCAGATTACTGCCATGTATGCGATTATGACGGAGAAATCATAATCAATGACGACAATGAATGGGAATGTCCACAGTGCGGAAACAAAGACCACTCAAAAATGAACGTGACAAGACGTACCTGCGGCTACCTTGGAGAAAACTTTTGGAATGTAGGCAAAACGAAGGAAATTAAGTCAAGAGTGCTTCATTTGTAAAATCGAAAGGAACACAAAATGAATTACGCTGATATTAAGGAATTTGATGTTGCTAACGGCACGGGAGTCCGGGTTTCCCTTTTCGTGTCGGGCTGCAACCACCGCTGTAAGGGATGCTTCAATGAGATTGCATGGGATTTCAATTACGGAAAGGTATTTACAAAAGCTGATGCAGACAAAATACTTGAAAGCCTTAAGCCTGATTATATACAGGGACTTTCCCTATTAGGCGGCGAACCGCTTGAATACAGCAACCAACAGGGACTACTTCCCCTTTTAAGACGTTTTTCCGAGGCCTATCCCAACAAAAATGTGTGGTGTTATACGGGCTTTGATTTTGAGCGGGACATACAGGAAAAAATGATGGTTATATGGCCTGAAACAAGAGAGCTTATCTCCTATATTGACATTCTTGTTGACGGAAAATTTGAGGAGGCTTTAAAGGATTTATCCCTTCGCTTCAGGGGCTCCTCAAATCAGAGAATCATCGACGTAAAAAAATCACTTGCAGAAGGAAAAACCGTACTTTGGAATCAGGAAGGAAATATAAAATGATACAGACGATGAATGTAAATGTTAAAAAACTAAATGATAATGCAACAATCCCTGTATATGGCTCAGAGCTTGCGGCAGGCGCAGACCTTTACGCATGCATTGACGCTCCCCTTACAATTGAGGCAGGCACTACATATCTTGTGCCTACAGGACTTGCAATGGAAATCCCTATAGGATGTGCAGGGCTTATCTATGCACGAAGCGGGCTTGCCTCCAAAAAGGGACTTGCTCCCGCAAACAAGGTGGGTGTAATTGATGCAGACTACCGGGGCGAAATTATGGTAGCACTTCATAACCATTCAAAGGAAGCAGCAGTCATCGAACCAAAGGAACGAATTGCGCAGCTCGTAATAACCCCTTATATCGCAGCCGCCTTTCACACGGTTGAAGCATTAGAGGAAACAACGAGAGGTGCAAATGGCTTTGGTTCTACAGGAAACAAATAAGCACTAATTAATTTTTCCATAAGCATCCATATTGACGGAGTCGGGATATGAAAAGCTTTCATCTATTTCATTTCTCCACTCTGTCAATTTTGATTTCAGGCGCTCATCTATGGCATCCTCTGTCATGACAGCCTTCTTTGCCTGCGTTGCCTTCTTATCCGTAAGGGCAATCATTTTAAAGACATGGTAGCCATATTCCGTCTCAATAACCGTGCTGTGCTCCCCATTTGACATTGCATAAAGGACGTCGTGTACCTCCTCACCGTATATGTCCTTTATTTCTTCAGGCGACATTGTATATTCCTTTGCCTTATCAAGGCTGTACAGGGCAGCGATATCTTCAATGCTCTGCTCCCGTTTATTGTCATTGTCAATGGAAACCGTGGAAAGCTCCCCGCATGCCTCAACAGCACGCTCATACTGGGTATGTCTTTGCTCCTCAGAAAACGGTATAATATTTCCATTTGCGTCCTCTATGAAGCAATTAAAATACATATCATAAAATCTCGTCATTCTTGCCTGCTCGTCAGACACCTCCACAGGGTCCTCAGCAAGCAATGCCTCCTCAACCGCCTTTGCCAGCCTGTTTTCCCTCATGACAAGCGTAACTGTTTCCAAATCAATGCTCATCCTCCTTGTGTCTGCATCTGTAAGGCCCTTGAAAAATACCTCTGCCTCCGCCACAATTTCTTCTTCCTCAATATCAGTAAGCTTAATATTATAGTTCTCCGCCTGCCTGACCAATGTTTTTACACGCACAATTTCATTTATGACATCCTCACGGATAAGCTCTGCCGCAGAAGCCTCAGCGTCACTTCCGCTTGCCGCCTTCGTCTGCCATACATCCTCGCCGTAAAGCAGCTCATATTTTTCCTTTACCGTTGTATAATAGATATATGTTTCACCCACAGAAACATCCGTACCTCCAAATGTAAATACAACCGTATCATCCTTTTGTTCTGTCTCGACAGTCTCTCCACAGCCTGTCACAAAGGCACACAAAAACATAATCATTATCGCCGCTATATACTTATAAATTTTTTCTTCTTTTATTTTTTGCATTTTATTCTCCCAGCCTGCGCATCCATCCATAAGTGAACGCAGTATATCAATGTTCTTTAAGGGTCTTTAACCTTCTATCAAAAACATTATATCATTTATTGTTTTTTCCGCAAGCTCTATCATTTCATCCTGTATCAGCATCTGTGATTTTAATGCAAAGCCCTGCTGTTTTCCTGTAATAAGCTTCAGACCTCCCTTATAGCGTTTCAGAAGCGCATCTATGCGTTCCGTTTTTACCGGCGCAGTTGGCAGCATAAAAAATTTCAGCTCACCTTGTATATATTTTACATCCGTAATGTATGCCTGCTTTGCCATGGATTTCAGGTATGCAATTTCCAGCAATCGAAGCAGCTCCTTAGGAGGCTCGCCAAATCTATCCTTTACCTCCTCTATGACAGCCTCGTTATCCTCGCGTCCGTCACAGCGTGAAATCCGCCTGTAAAGATCAAGCTTAACATATTCATTTTTAACATATGCGTCCGATATATATGCATCCACAGGAAGCTCAATTGCCGTTTCAAATTCCACCTCAGGCTCCTCTCCCGACAGTCTTTTTATGGCGTCATTCAGCATTTTACAGTAAAGGTCATACCCCACAGCCTCAATGTTGCCTGACTGCTCCTGTCCAAGCAGATTTCCAGCCCCGCGTATTTCCAAATCCTTCATGGAGATTTTGTAGCCTGAGCCAAGCTCCGTATATTCCCTGATTGCCTTGAGCCTTTTTTCTGCAACCTCCTTTATCATTTTATCCCGCTTGTACATCAAAAAGGCATAGGCGCTTCTGTTAGAACGTCCCACACGCCCCCTAAGCTGATAAAGCTGGGATAATCCGAATTTGTCGGCATCATGTATTATGATTGTGTTTACATTTGGTATGTCAAGTCCGGTTTCAATAATGGTTGTAGACACAAGCACATCTATCTCCTTTTTGATAAACCGCCGCATAACGTCCTCAAGCTCCCGTTCGTTCATCTTGCCATGGGCAAATTCGATTTTGGCGTCAGGGAGAACAGACTTCAGGCTTGCAGTTATGTCCTCAATTGTATTTACCCTGTTGTACACATAATAAACCTGTCCTTCCCTATTAAGCTCCCTGTTGATTGCCTCCTTCACAAATTCCAAATCATATTCCATAATGTATGTCTGTATCGGCATTCTGTCTATCGGAGGCTCCTCCAAAAGACTTATATCACGAAGTCCCACAAGGCTCATGTGAAGCGTTCTCGGAATAGGCGTTGCCGTAAGTGTAAGCACATCAATATTCTTTTTCATCTGCTTTATTTTTTCCTTGTGCTTTACGCCAAACCGCTGTTCCTCATCTATTATAAGCAAACCAAGGCTTTTAAATTCCACATCCTTTGACAAAAGCCTGTGAGTGCCTATAATAATGTCAGCTTTTCCGCTTTTCATGTCTGCCAGTGTTTCCTTTATCTCCTTAGGCGTACAAAATCTTGAAAGCATCCGTATATTAACAGGAAAATCCTTCATGCGGTCCCTAAATGTATCAAAGTGCTGCTCTGCAAGTATTGTCGTGGGAACAAGATAAGCCACCTGACGGTTATCTGACACAGCCTTAAACGCAGCCCTTATGGCAACCTCCGTTTTTCCGAAGCCCACATCACCACATATCAGTCTGTCCATGATTTTATCACTTTCCATATCATGCTTTGTATCTTCAATTGCCCGCTGCTGGTCAATTGTTTCCTCATATGGGAAAAGCTCCTCAAATTCCTTCTGCCAAACAGTGTCCTCTGAATAACAAAAGCCCTTCAAGGTAGTACGTGCAGCATATAAATCCAGAAGCTCTCTGGCTATGTCATCCACATGCCCCTTTACCCTCTGTCTTACGGTTTTCCATTCAGAACCACCCAATCGGTTCAGCTTAGGGCTTACGCCATCTTTTCCTGACAGCTTTCCAATAAGGCTTAGCTGCTCAATTGGCACAAAAAGCTTGCTGCCCTTTGCATATTCCACACATATATAATCACGGAGCCTGCCCTCCGTCCTTACCTTTTCAATTCCTCTGTATATGCCTACTCCATGATTTTCGTGCACGACAAAATCACCCACGGAAAGGTCTGCGAAGCTGTTTATTTTATCACCTGCATATTTCGGCGTCTTCCCACGCTTCTTAATCTCCTTGGCTGTAAATATATCGCCCTCGCTTATTACGATAAGCCTGCTGTCAGGAATTTCAAAGCCTGTCTCCATACGTCCTACAGCTACGATTATCTCGCCTTTTTGCAATTCCTTCTCGCCCTTTTCGGAAAAATGTGCAGATATGTCGTTATCCCTTAAATTTGAAGCAATCCGTTTCGCCCTTGTCGCCGATGGCGAAAGGATGACAGCCCTGTAATCCTTCTTTTTGAAGCTCTGCAAATCCTTCATAAGAGCCTCGAAGCTGTTGTTATAATTAATCAGGCTCTTGCTTGAAAAGCCCACGGAGCCTCTCTCATTCCACAAGGGCTGTTTCACATACAAATCTGACAACAGCACAAGCTTTCGTGAAGCAAGCCTTGCCACAATGGTTTTTCCGTCATATATTACATTTGCCTGTGTCGGCAGCACATATCCACCTAAAAGCCTGCCCTCCATGGAGGCTGCAAATTCATTTGTATAAAGCCCAGCCTGTCTTGCCACACCCTCAGGCGAAACCACATAAATAAGCGTATCATCATCAAAATAATCGAGAAAGGAAACTGTTTCCCCGTAAAAATATTCAACCATGCTGTCAAGTCCCATCGTTGAATTAAACTCCTTCAGCTCCTCCTTTATATTCTCAACCATTTTTGTGAGCCTTGCATACTGCTCCGTCCTAAATTCTGCCTTAAGCTTTTCCGACTGCTTTTTATATTCAGCCGTAATCTGTTTCAGTCCTTTATTTATCCGCTCATCAGTAAGTATCATCTCGCTTGACGGATAAATGCATATATCATTAAGCTCCTCCACGGAGCGCTGACTCTCCACATCAAAGCTTCTTATGGACTCAATATCATCTCCCCAAAGCTCAATACGATAAGGACACTCCTCAGTAAGTGGGTATATGTCAATAATACCTCCCCGAACTGAAAACTGCCCTGGTAATTCCACCATTGTTACCTTTTCATATCCAAGCGTCGTAAGCGTGCCGGAAAGCTCCCTTGTATCAAGAGTTCCTCCCTTACTAAGGGCAAGCTTATGATTTGAAAACTCCTCAAGAGGAGGAAGCTTATCCATAAGCCCCTCAATGGTAGTAATAATTGTTGAGGGCTCCTGTAAGGCAAGCCTCTTAAAAATGTTAATGCGGTTTTTCACTGTAGTGTTATTATGTATGTCCGCATAATAAAACAACAAATCCTTCGCCGTATAATAAAAAACATTTTTGTCATAAAAGCTGTATTCCTTCACCATGTCCCTTGCCGTTTTTTCGTCAGGAACAACAACAAGACGAATAGGACCTGTCCCTCCTACCGTCTCCATCAAAAGAGGATGAACGGTATGGTCAAGTCCCCACACATGAACCGGAAGCAAGCCTTTATCCATACACTCCTTCAGCTTTACAAAGCTTGGATTTTCCTCAAATGCCGCAATCATTGCCTGCATAATAAAGAACCTCCGTCTACTTATTATTTAATTAAATTTATTCATGGCTACATCCATACCGTCAGTTAAAATGCAGGAAACAGCCTTAGCTGCCAGCACAGCGCTTTCCCTGATTATCGGCTGCTCCTCCTTGGAAAATCTGCCAAGCACGTAATCAGCCAAATCCATATTCTTAGGCTTTTCGCCTATTCCAACTTTAATTCGGGGAAATTCCTCCGTCCCTAAATGGCTTATAATGCTTTTTATGCCATTGTGGCCTCCTGCGCTTCCCTTTTTCCTAAGCCGCAGCCGCCCAACCGAAAGGCTTACATCATCATATATTACAATAATATCCTCATTGTCACATTTATAATAATCCTTAAGCTCCCTTACACTTTCGCCGCTTAAATTCATATACGTCACAGGCATGGCAAGAATGACCTTTTCCCCATCAATCATGCCCTTTCCAATCAATGCTTTGTGCTTTTTTGTGTCCACACTAATATCATACGCATCAGAAAGTGCATATATAACTGAAAAGCCAACATTATGCCTTGTGCCCTCATACTCTCTCGTAGGATTGCCAAGACCAACTATTATCTTCATGGAAATTAAAACCCTCTTTTTTTCATTATTTCCTCAGCCTCTTTTAGCTGCTCATTTGTATTGACGCCCTTTATCTCGTCTATTCTATCCGCATCAATCAGCTTGGCTGAAACCTTAAGCCCAATTTTTTTAATCAGGGCGATTGTATCAGTCAGATAATATTCCCCTTGAGAATTTTCATTGCTTAAAAGCTCAAGGCTTGCAGCAAGCGCCTCTGAATTGTAAATGTACATGCCTGAATTTATCTCATTGATGCTTCGTTGCTCATCATCAGCGTCTTTTTGCTCAATAATCTCCTGAAACACGCCATTTTCGTCCCTTACAATTCTTCCATAGCCTGTCGGGTCGTCAACCCTCGCAGAAAGCACTGTAACTCCGTTTGCCCGTCTCCTATGCTCCTCAAGAAGCCCCGTCAACGTCTCTCCCGTAATAAGCGGAGTGTCGCCGCACAAGACGATTGTGTCTCCCTCCGTACCAATAAAATCCCTTGCGCATTTTACGGCATGTCCCGTTCCAAGCTGCTCGGTCTGCTCCACATAGTCAACGATGTCATATATGGCATCCTTTACCTCCTTCGCCTTGTAGCCAACAACAACGCAGACGTCAAGCGCTCCCGCATCCTTAACAGCCTTAATTACATAATGCACCATCGGCTGTCCCATGCATTTGTGTATTACCTTCGGCAAATCCGAGTTCATTCTTGTTCCTTTGCCTGCTGCAAGTATTACAGCATTTAACTTACCCATAACAATCCTCATCTTTCTTAATCAGAATTTTCTATATTTTCTTCCTCAGCCTTAAACCCACGCCATGTATTAAGGCTCGCCTCAAGCTCATCAACCACTTTGGCAGCCTCAGCCTCACTATATATATGATTCAAATATATTGTGCCGTCCTTAATCTGATTATTTATTTTTACAATATCATATAGCGTATTATTGTTGTATAAGAAAAAAATTAACGGCTCGCCAGTCACACGGCCCGTAGCTTCATATATGGCTGCAGTCCCCTCCTCGTTGAGCAATATGGCTGCCCCGTACAGCTCGTCAGCTTCGGCGTCAGTCTGCGTCGCATCTGCCGCTTCAACCTCCCCTGCTGGAACAATTACAAAATCCTGTATCATATCCGTTGTAATAATTCGGGCATCCTTACTGTCATGCAGTCTCGGTCCCATATCAAACCGTCTTCCATAGCCCTCTGCCTGAAGCCGCTCTATGCTGCCTGTATAAACAAAGCATTCCTCCCTGACAATGTTATATACAAGGTCATACACCCTTAAAAAGCTTCGGTTTGAGGGGCTAAGTCCGCCTGATTTGTGCTCACCGTCATCAGCATATATGGTAAAGCTTTTTATCGTTCCCTCCTGAAGATCCCTGTTTCCTACATTTTCATTCAGATTAAGGGCATCATTTTCCTCTATCGCCCTTTTTATTTCCTCAAGCTCCACCTCTGTTATCTGCATCGTTGTCCGCCCACATTCCACATCGCTGTACCAGTAATCAAAATCATCGGCATAAAACTCCACCGTGCAGTCATTATACACACATATATGCAGTGTGTAAAGCTTGTAGCTGTCCACCATTCCCAAGGGTCTTGACGTAATTTCAATCAGCTTTTCCTGATTAAGCGAGGGAGGCTCCTTCTCGCCGCAGGAACAAAGGCTGATACAAAACAACATAATTATTATTAAACATAATATACGCTTCATAATCTCTCCAAAAATAATATATGGCATACCCAACGGCTATTGTACCAAATTATGGAATATTTTTCCACCACAAAAAAGAAGACCGCCGTAATAATTTTACGACGGCCCTCCCGTGAGAAAGGAGTTAATCTATATCATGTCCATAGCGAGTTAGCTGTTTCTAACTAGAATAATACACCTTGTTTTATTGAATGTCAACATTTTTTTGTTATGTTTTTTACCTATGTTTTTTAATATTGTTTTTACATTTTTCTCACTTTGTTTTTATTTTTTCCTCACTTTACTTCATTGAAGTTTATAATCATTTATGCTATAATATTTCAAAATAAATGTCATGGTATTTTAGCCGGCGTTATGGAAAGAAGGTTTTTTTATGGTAATACGTGAGTCTGCCGAGGACTATCTTGAAACAATTTTAGTATTAAACCGGAGGATGTCCCATGTGCGTTCCATCGACATTGCCCAAGAGCTTTCTTTTTCCAAGCCAAGCGTAAGTGTCGCCATGAAGAATTTAAGGGAGAACCATTATATTACCGTGGACGGAAATGGTTATATCAATTTGACGGAAAGTGGCATGGAGATTGCAAATAAAATTTATGAACGGCATGTTTTTCTGACAGAGTGGCTTTCCTCTATCGGTGTTGACAAAAAGATTGCTGCGGAGGATGCCTGCCGTATTGAGCATGTAATCAGCCCCGAAAGCTTTTCCGCAATCAAAAAATATATTGCAGACCATTAAAAAAGCTGTCGCACACATCTTAGTGCGACAGCCTCACCGATATAAAACATTAACCATTTTATACCCATGACTATTTTTCATAAAAAACCAAGCACTGGCCATCATCAGAATAGGCTGCAAACTTATCAAATTGCGGGGTGACAACATAAAACTCCTCCAGCAATTCATCGACTTCATTAAGTACATCAATTATACTATCTATGTATCCTTCATAAACCCAGCCATCGAGAATTAAATAAATCTTCTTATTCCAGTCATAAGATAGCCGTTCTTTTATTTTTGCAAGCATACACTTCCAACCAATCATTTCACTGACACGATCCATGACCTTCAAATCCTGCCTAACATGCAGCCAGCAATACCTTACGTCAGCTTTGGGATACTTCTTATAACCTGTAAATGCATAATAAAATCCATTTATAATCTTTTGATATTTTGTCTTTGAACATTCAAAAAACCGTTTTCTGTCAACTGATTTTTCCTTTATAATTTCTTCTATTTCAGTCCGAATCCAGTATTTCACAGGCTTATCTTTTAAATGCGCTCTCCAATCCTCCATTTTTCACCTACCTGATACTGATTTGTCACTGTCAACGACATTGAAATCATAGCATATAACCGACCGGATCGCAATGATATATCCTGCGCTTTTTGACTACTTTATCTTTTTATTGTGTACCCTACATTTCCCACACGGGATATTATTACATCATCACTGACCTTTTCGGCATAAGAAACCGTGAGTACTCCCTTTTTAAGATTCACCTTTCCCGAAACGCCCTTTATGTCATTAACAGCTTCCTCAACCCTGTTTCTGCAATGCTCACAATGCATTCCTTCAACCTGAAAGGACTTTCTGTCAATAATATTGGAAAGCTTCTTTTTTGTCCTATAGCTGCCTCCGCCTCCACAGCATCCGCCTTTTCCCTTAAAATGCCTGACTGAGGAAATGACACCGCCGCTTATGGCAATTACAACGATAACAATGATAATAACATTTTCCATGTTAAGCCTCCTGCATCAAATACAGCCACAGCATTTAGAAATTATCCTTATGGCAGCCATCGCTGCCACAACCGTTCTTTCTGTTTGCACACTGCTTTGCGTAAGGACATCCGATACAGGTTTCCCCACGTTTTTTTGCCTTGTATAAATAATATATAATTCCCAAAACAATTGCTAAAACAATCGCAATAATTATAATATTTTCCATACCTTACTTCGCCAATGCATACTCTGCCTTAAGCTGTCTGTTTGTATGTGCAATGATAGCAACAACGATACCAACCATGACAACTACAGCGGCAAGACCTCCGAGTGCAGCACCAAGCTTCAAGCTCTCCGGTGCAGTGATAAGCGTTCCAATTGTATATACAAAATAGGCAATGGTATAACCGACACCGAACTGAAGGCCGATGCCACCCCATAACCATTTTGCACTTTTCATCTCTGAATTCATTGCACCAATGGCAGCAAAGCAAGGCGGTGTGTAAAGATTAAACATAAGATATGCAAGTGCAGCAATCTTAGTGATAGCCATTACTCCTGCAACCTCAGTACCTGCGCCCTCCATAAGTGCAAGCTCCTCAGTATCAATCAGGTTTTCAAGTCCGACAAAGCATACAGCAAGTGTTCCTACAACATTTTCCTTTGCTATAAATCCGGTAACAGCCGCTGCTGCAAGCTGCCAGCTTAATACTCCCACAATCGGAACAAGCAGATAAGCAAACGGTCTTGCGATTGACGCAAGAATGGATGCGTCTGCTGTCTCGGCAACGCCAAAGCTCCAGTCAAAGGTCTGCATAATCTGAACAGCCGTATTACAAAGAAGAATAATTGTTGCAGCCTTAACTATGTACGCCCATCCACGGCTGCACATTGACTTAAATGCGCCCCAAAGGGAAGGAAGCTTATAATCAGGCAGCTCAATGATAAAAAATGACTTTCTTACCTTATATCCCGCAACCTTATTTACAAGAAGCGCACCGAGGAATATAAGGATTATGCCCGTGAAATACATTAATGCGCTTACCCAGCCCTTACCGTCAAAGAATGCGCCTGCAAACAAGGCGATTACAGGTATTTTTGCTCCGCAAGGCATAAACGGTGTAAGCATCGCCGTTGCCCTTCTCTCACGTTCATTACGAATCGTACGGCTTGCCATGATGCCCGGCACTCCACATCCGATTCCAATAACAAACGGAATGACTGATTTTCCCGAAAGACCAACCTTCTTGAAAATCGGGTCAAGCACAACAGCAGCCCTTGACATATAACCACAATCCTCCAAAAGGGCAATCAGGAAATACATTACCATAACAAGCGGCAGGAAGCCGATAACCGCAATCACGCCGCCGATTACACCGTCAACCAAAAGTGCGGAAAGAAGCGGCGACGCATTTTCAAGCAATCCGCCAACCCATTCCTGAAAGCTCTCCAGCCATCCTACCAAAGTATCTGCAATCAGTGGTCCTACCCAAGCCTGCGAAATTTGGAATACAAGAAACATGACAACTGCAAATATAGGGATTCCAAGCCATTTATTTGTAAGCACTGCATCAATCTTATCCCCTGTATTCTTATCCTTTGTAAGCACCTTACGTGTTTCTACGTCCTTGACAATTTTATTTACAAACTCAAAACGCTTACGGTCTGCTGCCTCAACAACGCTCTTATCCGTAAGGTCAATATCTCCCTGCGTATAAGGTGCGTTCTGTACGGTATTTGCCACCTCCACAGCAGTCTCAACAACTGTCTTTAAGCCCTCAGCAGAGGTGGAAACTGTCTTTATGACAGGACATCCAAGCTTCTCGGATAAAACCGCCTCATCGATTTTCGTTTCCTTCTTTTCGTTAATGTCGCTCTTATTAAGCGCTACAACAACCGGTATTCCAAGCTCTAAAAGCTGCGTTGTAAAGAAAAGGCTACGGCTTAAATTAGTAGCGTCCACAATGTTTATGATAACATTTGGATTTTCCTTTTTTACATATGAGCTTGTAATACTCTCCTCACTTGTGAACGGTGACATGGAGTATGCTCCGGGAAGATCCACGGCAACAAGCTGCTCCTCTCCCGCATAATATGATTTTTTAATAGGGTGTTCTTTTTTGTCTACAGTAACACCCGCCCAGTTTCCCACTTTTTCATTACGGCCCGTAAGCTCGTTGTACATTGTGGTCTTGCCGGAATTGGGGTTACCCGTCAATGCGATTCTCACTTGAAATTTCCTCCTCTTTTAAAATAATATAAAATTATTACTTAAAAAATATGTAACTTAAAGTTATATGGGACTAACTGCATTTCCAAAAGCAAAGTGCCCCAAGCACTTCCTGTATTTCTACCTGCTTTTTGGCACTCTGTTTCTTAAGCCTTGAAACATGCAATTAAATACATATTGCATCTGCAAGCTGGTTGTCGATATTGTATCTGCCATCCTTAATGGAAACCACACAGCCGCCCTTTAACCGTGAAACCACAGTAATGGACTCTCCGCTGTAGCAACCGAGGGAAAATAAAAAGCTTACCAGCTCGTCATCATCCGCCGCAATGTCCTGAATAACGTATTCATTGCCTTCCACTGCATCTTTTAAAGTCATATGTATCACCATGCCCTTTTTAATAATTGGTTTGTTTTTACTAACCAGCGTTTCTGAAAAAAGTTAGCATTTGCTAACCCATAATCATTCTATTCGCTTTCCTCTTATTTGTCAATAGTTATTTTTTGTTTTATTGCACGAGTTTTATTTCATGATTTGACAGTGTTAATAATTTGTAGTATTATTCCATATTGGTTATTAGAGATAGATGAAGCTGTCATACTAAAAATGCTTATATATGGCATGACAGCTCTTAGCTACCATTATTTTAAGGAGGAAAAAATATGAAACGTAAACTATTCATGCTGCTTATGACATTTACTATGTCTGCAGCAATGCTTGTCGGATGTTCGGATGACACAGACACCACAGAAAAGGACACCGTTGTCACAGAGGCTGAAAGAACGGAAGCTGACAAAGACGATGATGCCTCTGAGGATACGACTGCTGCTGCAAAAACTTTAAGTGATTACATGGCAGAGCCGGGCATTAAAGAAGCAATGGATGCCGATATGGAATCTGCAAAGGCAGCTTATGCTTCCACATATTCAGATGTAAGCTACGAAATTGACGGCAACACATTTGTGTATATCTATGTATTTAAGGATCCTATGCCAGAGGACACTATGTCGGAGCTGCAGGAATCTCTCGACGAGGAGCTGCAGAACGCAATCGATAGTCAGAATCTCATTGGCATAATGGAACAGCAGACCGGCGTAGAGGGTGTCAGCATACGATATATTTACCGTAACCCTGACGGAACAGATCTTTTTAACAAAACATACAGCAAATAGATAGTAACTATTACTTTAAGGAGAGTTAAGCCGAATGGACATTAAGGAGCAAGTTGAAACGGTTGTTGACAAAGTAAAAAACGACGACAATTTCAAAAAAGAATTTAAGAATGACCCTGTTGCAGCAATAGAAAAAGCTTCCGGCATTGATATTCCTGACGGAATGATAGATAAGGTTGTTGCAGGGGTACAGGCAAAGCTTGGAGCAGGCAAGGCAGCAGATGCTTTAAGCGGAATAAAGAAATTAATTTAACGGTATTAAGGGTGGGCCATAAAAACGTCCTACCCTCGAAAAATTAAATAACACTTTATGTCAGTCGTCACTACTTACAATAGTGGCGACTATTTTTCATTATTATTACATATATCTGATATTACTTCGATACATATGGATTATCCTGAATGGAAAATCTCCACAAATAATCCTTTGCCTCCTCCGCATAATCTATATTTATCCGCTTTGTTTTTAAAATGCAATCCTTTGGTACAGGTATTTCATCTTCCAGATACAGCACATTTTCACACAAATCATCACCGTAATTTTCCTTGGTTATCCCCATTGCCTGACAAAGCTTGCCCGGACCATTGCACAGGTTTTTTATTTTGTCCGTTTTTCTTCTTTTTTTCATCAGGTCGATACCCTCCAGCGGCTCAAGTGCCCTGATAAGCACAACCTCAGGCATACCCTTTTTGTTCGTAACAATATTCATACAAATATACATGCCGTATATTAAATACACATATGCATATCCGCCCTCGCCATATTGGATTTTTGTCCTTGCGGAATTACGGTTGCCATAAGAATGTGCTGCTTTATCCATCGGTCCTATATAAGCCTCCACCTCCACGATTTTTCCTTTTGTGATGCCTTCCTCCGTAACATGGACTAATGTTTTTCCTAATAATTCCTCTGACACTACTAATGTATCACGATTATAAAAACTACGTTTTAATTTCATAAAATATTGTCCTTTCGTAGCTATAAGCAAATTTTCCTATAAAGGAACACAGTGCCTTCGGCACTCTTTATGCTACCACAGCCTTAACGGCACTTTGGGCGAATCCTAGCAGGATTTTTAACCCTGCCTTATACGGAAGTTCGGAGAACCTTCATATAAAGTGAAAAATCCTTCGCCTTATGACGAAGGGCTAATTTTACTTTTGCCAGACAACTCCAGCTCTACACACTTACAAGCTTCACCTATTATTTCCAAATCCCTGAAGCAATTTCCTGTTTCCAATGAATGATTTGCACCCGCAAAGGTTTTCAGGGAAAGTCCCAGTCTTTGGCAGCCTTCCTCCGCCACAGCAGTTTCGCACCACGGGTCACTTAACCCATGCAGTACAATACCGCTTTCTTCCCTTGCAACAGAAAAGGTCTGCGGCACAGGAGTAAAATAAATGTGTTTTGCACCCACTGCATGGTCATTATCATAAACTGCCGCCACAACCGTTCCGATGCTCTTTGAGATAAACACAACGCTTTCATACGCTTTAAAATCCACATTGCAAAGCAGCTCCTCTGCCTGCTTTCTTGCAATGTCAAAGGACTGCTTCATTTTCTCCGCATTTCCTTTTACATCCTTGGGAAATCCTGTATAATTCACCTCGATG
Source organism: Clostridium sp. (assembly GCA_023664775.1). Taxonomy (GTDB): domain Bacteria; phylum Bacillota; class Clostridia; order Lachnospirales; family Lachnospiraceae; genus Coprococcus_C. The sequence goes on from JAMPEW010000023.1 coordinate 28,951, forward strand.
ATATGATAACCAAGCTCCCTTGCTAATTTCTTCCCATAATACAAAAGCGGTTTATCTGTATGGTATCCAATTCCCGGAAAAAAGACTGCTGCCTTCATGCTAATATCTCCTTACGAAATTTTATTTCTTTAGGCAATTGCGAAACTATGTTTTTAGATAATACGTTGTGCACAACTCACTTTTTGAAACCACTAAGTTTTGAAAATCACTAGCTTCACAATCGCTTCGTTTTATCATATCCCCTTACCAGGCATGTTTTCCCGTAGTAAGCAAACTATCAATATCCATAAAAGCATTTTCTATCCGCTCGGTGTGATATCCCCAATAACTATCATAAATTTCCTGTGTTATACCACATGCATCCCATTCCTGCAAAACATCAGCCGTTTTTTTATTTTTATAATCAGCATAGTATTCAAGCAAATACATAAAAAACTGCATTTCAACCGTCATATTACTCACCTCTGATATAAATTGAATTACATGGGTTGCCTGTGATTTTTTCCACTTCCCACATATCAAAAATAGCCCCTGCACCATACGAAATTAAACCATGTTCCTCATCTTCTAACATTGCATGCGTTTGTGAACATACAAACTCGTGCAAAGCATCCATAAAATTATAGCCATACTTTTCAATTATCATATTGACCACAGCTTCATTATAATAATCAATAATTTCGGGCTCTAATCGTGTCATACTTCAATTACCTCCGAAAAGTTCAGAATTTTTAATGCTCTTTCCGTCTTAAATGTATACTGGTCTTTTAGTTTTTGAGAAAGCAATAATTGTATCGCAATATCTTCTGAAAAATATCCCTTCAAATAATTATTAACGGTACGGATTGCTTGGTCATTTGCTACTGGTCCAATTATTATATCATACTTATCCTCTTTTATCACACCTGTCCGATTTGCCGAAATATATTGAAGCCAATCTTTATTTGGTTTTTCAAACAATAAAATATTAAAAGAACGCATTTGGCTTTCTTCAACATGAAAAGCAGATACTAAGGGTTCATTTTCTCCACGATTTTTTGTTGTACGGATTGCCCACTTTTTCGCCTGTTCAAAGTCACTGGTAAGATAAAATCCAGCACCAAAATCCAACAATCTTTTTGACAAAATCAACTTTGGCTCTCTTACTTCTACATTACTGCCATGATATAATACCAAAAAATATCCCTTCCTTTTAGGTAAACAAATTCATTTATCCTATCATCAATCAAAGTTTAACGATGTACTATTTACAATATTTTCCGCAAAATATAATGTATATGCATGCATATTATATCATACAAATATTTTTTTCAACATACAATTATTTATATTTTACGAAACCAAAACGCTATGCCCGTATTCGGGATTTTAATTTAGAAAAATGCCCTCAGCTGTGTCCAAAATACACAACCAAGGGCATCTCAACATAAATTTTTACAGCCACATTATCTATACATATTTACACACATTTCCCTAAAACTCCGTAACATCCGCCTTACTCATCAGCCTTCCCTTCGACCAAATTACAGGAGCAAGAACCAGCAGCTCACATATCACAAACCCAATCAGCCCCAGCTTTGAGAAGTACACAAGATGCAGTCCCTTCGGCTGATATACCAGCTCATTCATAAGATATGTAAATGTAAAAATAACCAAAAATCCTATCAGGCAGGCGGCAAAATCCATGGCAAGCACCTCTGCAGCGACCTTCGCCTTCACTTTCTTTTTGCCTATTCCAAGTGCTTTATAAACGCCAAATTCGTATGTCCTTTTCAGATACTGCCCCGTGACAACCGAATTGACCGTAACTGCAAGAACAACGGCTATAATAACATCAATGACGTAAAAAAGAACGTAAAACACACCTGCTTGCTGATCAGCTATAGTTCTTTCAGATTGTGAAATATGAACCTTTCTGTCTCCTGCCAGTTCTTTTACATAATCATATAATTCCTGCCCCTCCATGGTATCGCTGAAAATGTACATGCATCCTAAGTTGCTGTCATCCTCATAGAGATAAAACGTGCAAAAGCTTCCATCGTCTATCAGTGCATCTACCGTATAGGCTGTATCCAAAGATTCATCAAAGCTTTTATCAACCGTATCCCCCAATTTTATTCCCTTGTTTTTTGCAAAATCCTGACTGATAATCATGCTCTTATGCTTACAGCCTGAAAAATCTCCCTCTATTCCCAAATGGTCAAATACCTTCTCCATATCGGAAATAGAATTGAATACATAGCTGTAACCACCCCCACTCATATCAAGATTTAGAACGGTTCCATGCTGCATGCTCGGAAATCCAAGGGCGGATAACATAACCATATCCAGTTTATCATCCTGCTTCACGACCTCTACAAAATCAAAAAAATCCTGAAATTCCTCATCTGTACTTTGCATACTGATTCTTACCAGTTTATCCGAATATTCAAGTTCCTTTTCAAATGTATACGGTGCCGAATAAATATAATTCCCTGCAAGGAACATAAGGCTTGCCAAAAACATCATAAACATGCACAGCATCGCCCTCCCCTTATTTTCCTTCATATAATAAAGTGCCGAAAACGGATTTTTATTCTTCATCTTTTTTCCTTTCCTGCTTTGCATTACTAAGCCTTCCATCCCAAATTTCCACAATCATGTCTACATCCGAAAGGATAGAGCGGTCATGAGTTACCACAATCACCAGTCTGTCCTCCGAATATTTTTTCAAAATCCGCATGACATTAAATGCATTTTCATGGTCCAGCGATGCTGTCGGCTCATCTGCAAAAATAACTCTCGGATTATTTATGATTGCCCTTGCAATTGCAGTTCTCTGGCATTGTCCTCCCGAAAGCTTGGACGGACGCTTATGAAAGTCCCGTTCCTTTAAGCCCAAAGCCGAAAGAATTTCTGCCGCACTCTCATTTACTTCCTTATCATTGCTTATCCCTGCGACAACCACGTTATCCATTGCGGTCATATATGGCACCAAATAATGCTTTTGAAATACAAAGCCAAATTCATTCCTGCGTAAGCTTTCCCTCTGCCTGTCAGAAAATGCCGTAATATCCTGCCCATTATAAAGAATCGTTCCCTCCGTAGGCTTTTTAAGCGTGGACATACAATACATCAACGTGCTCTTTCCACTGCCCGACGGTCCGATAATCCCTACCATTCCTTTATCAGGCAGTACCAAATCAACCCCATTTAAGGCATACATTTTCTCATCCGAATCCATGTCATAGATCATACTTACATTTTTTATTTCAAACATAGCTTCCTCCTCTATTCTTCTATCATGTCTATCGTTTTTATTTTACCTACCGTTACTGTTACCGGTATCTGCAAAATTCCTATAATTGCAGCAAACACTGCCAATATCTGAAGCAGATGTTTCGGATAGAAATATTTATAAATAAGTCCCATCGGCTCCAAAAGAAAGGTTCCGAGAAAAACCATTGCAAAGACAGCCAATACAGCTCCAATTATTATGCTGCTCCCAAAAATAATAAACAGCTCCCGCATTATCATCCCATATACATCTTTTCTGCCAAAGCCAATGGATGCGTAAAGACAATATTCATTTACCCTGCTCCGCATAAATGATACATATGCCACAAGGATTGAGATTGCCAAAAAGATACTCACAACAATCAAAATTGCAAGCAGTGCCACATCAAGTGTTTTCGTCACCAAATTTCTATACATGTCAGCCCAAGAAGGTACATCAAAAATCGTATCATTTTCTGTAGGCGTAATTCCAATATCAGAAAGCAGCTTTGTCATGTCCGAATTTGCCTCATCACATAAAACTACAATGTACCATCCTGAGTTTGTATAGCCCATAGGCGTTCCGACGCAGACCAAGTGTTCCGATTCCAGCACCCCAACCACCTGAAATGTCCGACCAAAGCTCTGCTCATTGAAATATCCGCCTATTTTCATTTTTTGATTTTTTAAAACGGTTTCATCCACAAGAATTTCTCCGTCTCCCTCAGGCAGCCTTCCTTCTATGAGCCTCGCCTCCATATGATTTAAAAACGTTGGGATTTCTTCTTTTTCGAGCAACGGAAAATCATATCCGACATTCCCGACTATTCCCTGATAAACAGCCGATAAGGTCTGCGTCAGCGTCGCAGCCTCAATTCCCTCATGCTTTTTTATATCCTCAATTATTTTGTTTCTTGCAGTATCAATTGCCAGATTGTATTCTTCATCCGAGGCGTAATCCTCCTTGTCTACACCCATGGTGTCAGGCGTAAGGGATATGTATGCTACCTTTTTCGGCTGCTCCAAAAAAAGCTCCTTAAAGCTTTCCTGCGTGGTAAGAAGCAAAAAATTAATAATATACATCGTCATAAATGTTAATGCAATTACCACTATCATAACCCAGACCTGCTTCTTATTATTTCTGACAAATTTCAGTGCCGACAGTTTCGTTTTCATTTTGTCCTCCTTGTTTTGATATTACAATTAGGTAATTGCACAACTCACTTTTTGAAACCGTTGAGTTTCGCAATTGCCTAATATTACAATGTTAGTAGTTTATTACATTTCCCCATAATAAAAAAGTGACCGTGGTAATATTATGCATATAACCACAGTCATAAATGTAATTATTTTTTCAATTCCACAATCAGCTTTACCCTGTCGTGAATTCCCGTTTTATCATATATAGTGGAAATGTAATTTTTTACCGTCCCCTCCGAAATGTATAACCGTTCAGCTATTTGTCTGTTCGTCAGCCCCTCAGTCATCAGAAAGCATATTTCCTTTTCCCGTTCTGTCATGCCTGCCGAAAAGTCACCCTGTATTTTCCCTTCCTTTTCTTTCTGCCGGCTGTCCATATTATGATTCATCAAAGCCGCAAGCCTCATCATAACCTTTGGGTCTAATACCGTAATTCCACCCATAATCTGATTTACTGCCCCTAAGATAACATCCTTGCCGCTATCCTTTAACAAATATCCGTCTGCACCTCCTGCTATCGCCTCCGTGATATTTTTGTCATCATAAAACGTAGTCAGCACCAAAATCTTAATCTCCGGATATTTTGCTTTCATGATCTGTATAAGCTCTATGCCGCCCATCCCCTTCATATTCAGGTCAACAAGGGCTATGTCACAGCTTTCCTTCATGCCGTCCAAAATGCCTATTGCCGCGTTTCCGTCATTTGCCTTTCCGACTATTTCCATATTATTAAATGACAATATAACTTCCAAGCTGTCAAGCAGAAGCTTCTCATCGTCTACCAGTAATACCTTATACATGTTAACTCCTTTTCTTATGTCATACCATATGTTTACATCTCCGAAAAGTCTCTGTAATTATAATTCGTATCATAATAATACAAAATCCGTTTATATGTCACTGTATATCATCTTCATTATTACAACAGTACTCATGTATAACGTACATAAAGCAATATGATACCTTGCATGAAACATCTTGTATTATAAACGATTCATAAAACCATTCCAAAGACTATTATATAATCATATTTCCTGAAAAATCACAGAACTGATTGTTAATAAGACAACTCCACCATGCTCTTAAATCCATTCTCATTTACAAATTCCGTTTTCCCGCCACATTTTTCCACATAGGAAATAATCTTCCTGATACCAAATCCATTTTCGATTTTCGCCTTGCTGTTTGATGCACAAAAATCACTATGCCCGTTGTCCGATACCTCCAGCCTGATATGGGCAGTATCTCCCAAAAGAAATACGACAAATTCATTTGCATTTCCATGCTTCACACCATTTGTCAAAAGCTCCTGCAATGCACCCGTGAGAAACACTGCATGGTCATGTGGCATATTGATATCGTCCACAAGCTGCCTGAAATCCCAATCTACGTAAATGTCAGTGTCCATCATAAATTCATTTATAATCATTTCCATCTCACATTTCAAGTCCACAGCCGATATTTCTACATTTTCTTCATCCAAAACACGTACCGCCCGCCTGATGGATTCCAAGCTGCCACGAATACGGCTGTTGGCATCATTCATCCGTTTTCTTGCTTCCTCAGGCTTCACATCATAAAGAACATCCGCCGCATCCAAGGTCATGATGGCAGCCGTTATGGAATGTCCCACGCTATTGTGAATATTTCTGCTGATATTTTCTCTCTCAACCAGCCTTGCATTTTTCTCTGCCAGAAAATTTTGCATGACAAGCTGTTCATTCAACCGTTTTTCGTGCATTTCACTGACATTGGAAGCCATAAGCTTTTCGCTCTCCCGCTGCTTCCTCTTTTCTATCTGTTCCATCAGGCGATAGATAAGCACAAGCAACAAAAACCCTACAGCCAAAAGCAGCATACCCACGATAACCATTGCAAATGTCATGTTCCGATATACAAGCAGTGCCGCAGCAAAAAACATACACATGCCCAAAATAATCCGTATATATTCCCTTGCAGCATCAAGAAAAAAGAAAACAACAAAGCCTGCAAAGCTGCCTGACAGCACAGCAAACAATGTCATTAAAATAATTTCCACGACAAGCAACGCCCTGTTTTTTTCTTCGTTAAACGCTTCATAAGTCGTGAATATCATCAGCAAACCCGCAAGGATGATAAGAAGCTCCGGCGATTTGCCGGTTGGCAGACTTATGAGGGTGAGTATTATAATTATAATGTTATCTAAAATTGTGTACAGCATATGATTCCTTATTTTTCTTTTTAGCCGACTTTAGAATAAAATCACTCAATAGTAACTGTTATTTTTTCTGTTGCAGCTTTTCCAGTATGGTCATAACATCCGGCTGCGTTGGCATAAATTTCACACCACGCTTCAACATTCCCAAAACCCTCTTTGCCTTATGCTCAATCTCCCTAATAGTATGCTCGCTTGTCAGCATTAAATGATTTCCTGCTATGGTATATTCCCGTTCAATGTATTCCTCAATTATTGGGAACATATCCTGTATCAAAAATGCACTTTCCCGACTATCATCCAATTTTGCAAGATGAATAATATCACAAGGTTTTCCTGCTTTCTCTTTCGCCACCATAATTCTTTTATATTTATCAATTTGGCTAGATAAAGGTATCATCCAATATATTCCTGTACTTGTATCTTCAAAGCAATAATAATGCGGTCTATTCCCTGCCTTATTTCCTTTGAGATACGGGTCAGACATATCCTCAAAAAATTTGTCCTTAATAATATAAAATCCCGCTTTCTTCATTTGCCCGTCCTCACTATGTAAAAAGTCCTTCACCCTACGGCGAAGGACTTTGCTTTCGACCCAACCACTTATATACCGCATATTGGTCAGCGGTAAACTTTCAACCCGACCATTTATATACCACATATCGGTCAGTGGTAAACTTTCTTTGTGCTTACATTTTAACAAGCACAGGGTGGAAAGTCAATATAGCTTTCCATTAAAATTTTATGCATAATCACATAAATATATGCAAGTTCGGCTTTGTACATGTGCCTATAAGATACCATTTCATTTTTCCTAATGGTCTTTTACAACCTTTCAAATTCATCATATATAGCATGATACCTACACATCGCCTCATATGATAAAAGCCATAACTTTACCAGTCTACAGCTTAAATTTTCCGACCTCAGCATTTAACTTGTCAACAATTCCCAAATTGAAATCTGCCTCTTTTTCGATGTCGCTGACATTTCCTGTTAATTCCACTGCTGTCTCCGTTACGTTCATTACGCCTGCTGCACACTCTGACACAGTTATTTTTACAGCATCCAAAGCATCCTTGATGTCGTTCATGTTACTCTTTAACTGTTCGCTTTCTGCTGCAAATTGCTGCATCATTCCCTGCATATCTCCAACATTATCCTGATAGCTCTCACTTGTCTCCAAAAGCTTTTCATAGCCTTGGATTGCAGTATGGTTCATAAACTGAATCATTTTTTCAGCTTCCTCTGCCAATTCATCTACCGTTTGAATTACCTCGTTTGTCACATTTTCAATTGCCGTTGCAGATTCCGCAGAATTTGCCGCCAATTTTCCGATTTCGTCTGCAACTACCACAAAGCCCCTGCCTGCTTCTCCTGCCCTAGCTGCTTCTATACTGGCATTTAACGCAAGGAGATTTGTCTCCTCCGTAATGTTGATTATGTTTTTTGTCAGCTCCCTGATTTTTTCTACATCCTTGGACTTTTCAACCTTTTGCTGGACAGTTTCCGCCATATCAGCAACCTGAACGACAGCTTCTTCCTTTGCCTTCACTGCCTTGTTATATACCTGTGAAGCATTATTCATAATTTTGTCCGAGGAAATCCTGCCGTCCTCAGCCTGTTCGTAAATTTCTTCTATTGCGGCAAACACCTGTTTCGTCGCCTCATTTACCTGCTCAAGTGCAGAGCTGGATTGCTCGATTGCCGCACTCATTTCCTCCATCGCTGCCGATACGTCCGTAATTCCTATTTCGGCATGTGACAATTCATCTGACGTTGCCCGGGAGGTTTCTCTTAGCTGTTCTGCATTTTCAGCTATATTTAACATAATCGACCGTATATGCTGCAGCAAATCGTTGACATTTTCCGCAATCATTTCCATCTCGTCCCCTGTATGAACATCCAATGTCTGCGTCAAATCGCCCTCATTATGTACCAGCTCGTAAATTTTGCCATCCACCATATGCAATTTTTTTATAACCAGGCTGACCATAAGATTCAGCACAACCAAAGCAAGCAGCAGGCATACAATTGAAATCTGTATAACACGCTGCAAAGCCACATCCAAGCGTTCCACTACTCCTGATGCATCATAATCACAGCCTATAATTCCCACCACATTGCCGTCACTATCGGCAAGCGGCATGTATGCCGAAATCAAATCACCATCATCAGTAGAATCAATATAATCCTGCACATACATTTCCCCATCAAAAACAGATTTTAATTCCTGATAGGTCACTTCAAATGTATCGCCAAACGCATGACGGTTTGCCGTATTGTCTGCATCAACTCCATAAAATACCTTCTTTCCATCCGTATACAGCGTATACAGATACTGAATCCCGCAATCCTTCTTGATGTCGCACATGGCATCAAGCAATGCCTGATATTCCCCGCTTTGTCCATCCCCCACGGACAGTTTGCTCAACCGTTCCACGTCAACCGTCTTTGCAGAAATCGTTGCCGCCATCTGTGCTTCCTCCACACCCATGGCGATTAACCCTTCCTTGGTACGCAGATAAGAATTCACTCCCATAACGACACACAGTAAGATAATTACCATGCTTGTAGGAACTAAAATCTTAGTGCGAATACCAAGCCCCCTTGTTTTTCTTTTTTTCATATTAAATTTTCCTTTCGATTTCAGCGTCTTTTCTCGTATCTTAGGGTGTATTCTTTATCTGACGATGAAAGATTCATTGTAGAAACATTTGAAAAAGATTCTGAAAATATAATATATATGACATTCGGTTAAAATCATAAGCCAAATCATATGTGAGCTTTTCAAAGTGCTGTGGCTAAGTTTCTAACCTCGACGATTTATTATAACATGAAATGGTATGTTTGGCTATTTTTATTTGGATTTTGCTATTTTCAATTTCATCATAAATTTATAAGAGTGCTCTTGTATCATGTTTTTGTATTTCCACATTTACAAATTGTCCATCCTCAAACTCTACAACAACGTACAAATTGTATAGTTTGGTATACAATTTGTACATTCAATTGAAAAACTTATGGCAGTATGTTAATATTTTTGTGGGATTACCAAGATGGTAGGCGGTTAGCCCTCTACGGAGGGACTGTGACCCTCCATTTACATAGAAACCCACAAGGGAATATGGGAAAGGAGGGCTAAGCCAATGGATATTTTAGGACTTATTGCGGTGTTGAGCTTTGGCTTGACCTGCTTTGGAATAGGATACTCAATCGGTAAAGATAATAATAAAACGCAAAAATAGCCGCCCACCCTACAAAATGTGCGGCTATTTTTGCCAATAACTTGTTGGGCTAACCGTCTATCGGTAGTCCTGTAAGGGCATCTGTTGTTGCAGGTGTCCTTACATACATTTACTATATCATAAACTACAAATGGATTCAAGTATTATCTGTAGGGAAGATAGCAAATGTTCTTACACAGAGAACCGATAATTAAAGCTAAAACATCCAACATTTTACCTATATCAAATAACAAAATTAACTATCCCATATATCAAATGACATATTGTAAAAATTGTAATTGGAATAACTGTAATTAAATTTTTCCTGTCAATCGCCCAAAACATAAATGCCATGCATGGTGGAATCGTCAGACCTAATATGACAATTGCACTAACTACGCCCGAATAATAAACAATCCAGCTTGCAAAATATAGCAAACAGCAAATTAGCACCATAACAATAAAAGGGGTAATCCTTAGTTTTTTCCGTTCCCGATTTATCAAAATACAAAGCATGCCAATCATCAAAACCTGACATACCGATGCAATCATATCAGGTATCTTTGTAATGGAGCTTACCCTTAATACATCATTTGGTGCAGGAACGACAGACCAAATGAAAGTCGGTATCATAATAATTAAAAACAGCACCAATCCCCAAATATCAAAGCCAAGCTTGTATTTTTTTTTCATTGTGATATATCTCCTGTTACTATAAATGTATAACCTTTGCACATTATATATCTAATATACCGAAAACACAACAATCGCTATGTTCCTCCTATTTCTGCAAGCATGTACCTTCAGGGACTATTTGATAGTATTATAAGCGTTGTTGTGGTAAAATTGAAACGTAGAAATAAGCAAAAGCAGCGTTTTGCTCATAACCTTTAAAATGTGAACGGGAGGAAACGGTAAATGTGGATTGTGCTTGCCTTACTGTCAGCTATTTTTGCAGCACTTACTTCTATACTTGCGAAAATCGGAATAGACGGCGTTAATTCTAATCTCGCAACAGCAATCAGGACTGTTGTTGTCGTTGTTATGGCATGGGGAATGGTATTCCTTACACATACACAAAAAGGTCTTTCAAACATAAGCCGAAAAAGCTGGTTATTTTTAATTCTGTCAGGTCTTGCAACAGGTGCGTCTTGGCTTTGCTATTATAAGGCTTTACAAATGGGTGACGCATCTAAGGTTGTGCCAATAGACAAGCTCAGTGTCGTTATTACATTAATTTTAGCGTTTGTGTTCTTACACGAGGAATTTACGGTCAAATCCTTAATCGGATGCATTTTGATTGGTGTCGGAACATTGGTAATGGTTCTGTAAAATCATACCTTCCCCTAAATCTGTACTTGCCCTTGTTTTAAATCCGAACCTTTCATAAAATCGTTCTTTCCCTTTGGACGCTCCTAAATAAGTCCTTATGTCAGGATTTGTCTGCTTATATTCATTTATTTTATCCAAAAGTACATTCATAATTTCAGTACCAATTTTCTTCCCTTGGTATTCGGGAACAACCATAATATCCTGAATATACAGAAATATTGTTTTATCTCCAATCATCCGACCATATCCAATAATTTTATCATCGGCATAGATGCTAACTGAATATAAGGTATTTTGCAAAGCTTCTTCTACAATGTGAGAAGCCCTAGTTCCCCAGCCGACCTTATTTGTCAAATAATTAAAATCATCCACCGATATTCTGTTTTCTGAAATTGTTACAGCAATTCCTGAAACAATCTTATGTGTACCATTCGTATTCAACTCACACACCATTATAAATTCCTCTTCATTTTCATCTATAATTTTAAAGCCAAGCTTTTGATACATTTTCACAGCGTAATTTGCCTTTTGCACTGCCAATGACGTTTTATGATACCCGCTTTTTCTCAACTCCTGCAACATACGTTTCATCATGTCGGTGCCTATTCCCAAGCCTCTGTATTCCTTATACAAAGAAATCGCAAAGGATGGTACACCGTCCTCTACATGTCCATAATCTTCCATGTTTCGTACCCATACAGCACCAACAATTTTTTCCTCAACCTCTGCCACAAAGCAAATGTCGCCCTCCCTGCTCCCAAAATTCTTTACATAAACCTGAAGCTCAGGCTGATTTATAATTGACCTCGGTGGAGCCTCAACTCCTTTTGGAATAAAAATTGCCTCATACAAAAAATCCTCTAATACTTTATATTCCGCTTCCCGTATATGCCTAATGTTATAATTCATTTTTCCTCCTCTGCAATCCTATACATGCTTGACGCTATCTCTCATTTCCTCCTCTGCAATCCTATACATGCCTTATGCCCTCATTCATTTTCTATCTCAAAAAACGGTATCTCTTGCAAATTCAAATGCCAGTTTTTCCAAATAAATCTCCTCTATTTTAGGATATTTCTCCTTAAGATTACTAAAAACCGAGCTCATGTCAGCACCGTAAAACTGTTGGTTTTCGTAGAAAAAAGTCATGTCCATACAAAGATGTCTAATTATACTTTTCGCTGAATCTGAAATACCGCTTTCACTAAGCCAAGAATTATTGATTATGTTTAAAGACTTCATCAGCCTTTTCTCTTTTGCATAACAGTTTTTCAATATTGTATTTATTTCATTCCAATCAACCTCCACCAAAGCCCGCAGATGCGGATATAAACATTGTTTCAATAATTCCTTTGTTTTATCATCCATATTTGATGGTTTGAAAAATGTAATTATGACCCTTAAAGGAATATCATTCGTATCACCAAAATCACTGCCATCTTGATTGCTATACCATATTTTAATAGTCCTATCCGTATTTTCATCTTCTAATTGGTCAAATATCATCCGTATTTCAGAACGTATTTTTTGCTCAAATGACAGCAAATCTCTTGTGCAAAATCCACGAACCAACTTGCCGCCCTGAGTGATACTACACTGAATTTGAAGCAATGTTCCATATTCAATAAAATCAGAAATCGTAATATTATAAACATCATTGATTGGTATATAATTATTCTCCACTTTAAAAATTGGTGGTGTCTGCTCTGTCAAAGCCTTTTTCTTATTTCTTTTCCTATCTCTTAGACTCCGATGCCACAAAATACCCTCTGTCATAATTAATATTGCGATTACCAAAACAACCAATCTTGCAATCATACATTTAGCTCCATTTCTGCTTCCATTTTCACAAAACCATACGTTTCATATAATGGTTTCCCCATATCCGTAGCTTCTAAGGAAATCATGGAAACGCCCTTTCGCTTTGCCTCCTGTACCAGCAAATCCAATGTATGAAATGCAATTCCCTGTCTGCGGTAATCAGGATGCGTATACATATTCATAATATATGCCTTTTGTCCGCTTGGGTTGTGATACGTCGGCATGACCTGATAAAAGCTCACTCCACCTGCTCCGATAAATGTGCCCTTATCATAAACCAAATAAGCAATATGTGTCCCATTTTTCAGTGCTTCTTCATAATATGCACGGGACTTCTGCTCCACGAGGGACATATCGCTGTCCGCCGTCAGCCGATTTGCCGCCCGAAGTACCGTAATTCTTGTTTGTACTAATTCATCAATATCTTTTATGGTTGCTCTTTTATATTCATATGCCTGCATTTTATATACCTCTTTCCCTAAATTCAGACCACAAAACATTTCTAATTGCTGCCCATGGTAATTTTATGCAGTCCCTTTTCCATCACGTCATACACAAGTACCACTCCATTTTCTAATGCATATTCATCATGTTTTAACGTGTGATAACCAAGCTTTTCATATAACATCACCGCTGGCAATGAGGCGTCCAAAATTGCCGTATCATAGTTGCCGCTTATCTGTGTTTCCAGCTTTTTTATGATAAATGTTCCGTACCCCTTATGCTGATACTCAGGCAATACATAAACTCTTGTAATATGGTTTCCCACAAAGGAGCCTGTCCCAATTATTTTATCATCTTCCTTGAGAACACTTACATTTCCATTCTCAATATCCTTTAAAATGGCTTCCCTGCCATGAAGCCCACAGAAAAAATCCACCACTTCCTTTGGATAATACTTCGGATATATCATTGTTATTGTATGCTGCACCACATCGTATACAGCTTCCAAATCCGCTATTGTTGCCAGTTCGTAGTTCATTCTTTTACTCCGTTCCATTTTACTTCTTAAAATGAATTGTCTTTACATCTGCCTGACCTGCTTCACTATATCCAAACACGTGCGAAATGCCGACGGCACAGCCACATCATGCTCCAATTCTTCCAGCGTAACCCAGTGAAGCTGCTCACACATTTTGCTGCACGTCAGGTAATATGCTGTCATCCTCCACTCTACATGGGTAAACACATGGGTATAATGAAAACACATTTTCATCTGCTCAGGGACAGTATTCCAACTGCCTGCTGTATCTGCCGCCTGCTGCTCTATGAGAGTCCCCTCCACATTCGGAAATTCCCACATTCCCGACAGCAGCCCCTTACCTGTCCGTTTTCGCACTGCAATCCTGTCCCCGCACTGCAAAACAAACACTGTTTTCTCCTCCTGCCTTCTGTTTTTCTTCTCATCACGCACAGGATAGCTCTGCCATGTATCGTGTTCCCTTGCAGAGCACAGATTTTTCAAGGGACATTCCCCACATCTTGGCATCCCATTGGGCAGACATACGGTTGCACCAAGCTCCATCAGCCCCTGTGTCAATGTACTACAGTGTCCCCTGGAATATGCCTCTGCCAGCTTCTCCCGGATTTTCTTTTTCGTTGCCTGTTTATCAATGTTGGAGGAATCCTCCATCACTCTGGTATAAACCCTCAGCACATTTCCATCCACAGCAGGCGTTGGCAGGTCAAAGCAAATGGAGCCAATGGCACCTGCTGTATATTCCCCGATGCCTGCAAGGGACAAAATCTCTTCATATGTGCTTGGGAACTTACCATCCAAATCCTCCACAATGGTTATCGCCGCCTTTTTTAAATTCCGTGCCCGGTTATAATATCCAAGCCCTTCCCACAGCTTTAATAAGTAATCATCCTCCACAGCAGCCAAGTCCTCAATGGATGGAAGTGCCTCCAAAAAACGCTTATAGTATTCCTTTACTGCCTCCACTCGTGTCTGCTGCAGCATAATCTCTGACAGCCAGACATGGTACGGCTCCTTATCCTTCCGCCATGGCAAGTCCCTTGCATGTGTCGGATACCAGTCAATTAAATATTGGGCTAGCTTCTTGCATTTGTTCATTTTATACCTACTTACATAAATTTCTGTTTTTGCATTTGCAGTTAGTATAGCATACAAGCTTGTCAAATGAAATAAACCACCCAAAATTTCTGAATACCTAGCGCAAATCCCTCAGCACAACCTACAAAACAATGCAACAAATTATGCAAACAAATTATGCGAACAATTTTTGACTTTACAAAATAAAAGCAGTATAATAATGCCGTACAATTATAGGTCTT
>JAMPEW010000024.1:0-42547 GCA_023664775.1 Clostridium sp.
AGGCATAGAGCGTATGCAGCAGACAGGCAGCATTCTATCTGCTTATCCCCAAATGTTGATGGTAATCGGTCTTACTGTAATCTTTATGGTTGGCGGTATTCTGATTTCTAAACGGAATTTTGGGAAGGTGTAAGCTTGCCTTTTGCCGAATATTTGGAATTTTCTTTCTCGAAGGCTTGTCCGTGAAAGACAAGGGGAAAATTGATAGAACGGCACAGTATATTTCCGTTGTTTTCCGTGCAAAATTATGCTATATTTATGCCATGGAAGGGAGTGAAAGTCATGCCGCTTATTATACCAATTAAAGATTTACGCAATACAACCGAGATTTCCAATATTGCACACAAGGAACAGGAGCCTATTTTTGTTACAAAAAATGGATATAGCGACTTGGTTGTAATGAGCAGTGAATTATTTGATAAATTTGCAAGAATGAACCGCATCGACCAAGCTATCTGCGAATCCGAGCAAGAGATTACAAACGGAGCAGAAGCGGTTGATGCAGAAATTGTTTTTGCAGAATTGGAGAAAAAGCATTTTGGATAAATACAAGGTAAAGATTAATCCCAAAGTAATACGTGAATTAGACAGTATTTACAAATATATTGCAAGTGAAAAATTTGCTCCTGAAAATGCGAAAGGACAGGTTGAGCGAATTAAGAAAGCGATTTTAAATTTAGATACATTTCCACAGTCTCATGCTTGTGACTTTTTCTACAGGCGAAAAACGACTATTTGACACAACAATGCTTCAAGGATCTGCTTTTAAAGTGCTTGCAGATGAAAAGATTTTTAATAATCCGGTTCTGTTTCATGGTGTGATTACATGGAATAACGGTGAAATTGATGTTGCCTCAGAGACGGTTTATAAGAATAGTTATGCCTATAATTGTGAAGCGATTTAATGTTGTTTTGGTAAATGGAATTTGAAGAAATTATTTTAGAAATTGTCTATGATTTTATTTCAAATAATGATAAAAAATGAATGAATCAATTTTATCATTTCTCCCAAGATAATTGATGCTATATCAATTTTTTCCTGCACTTAATTATACGGAAAATGCACGCTGTTTTTCGAACAAGACCCGTAGGGTATTGTTTGAAAAACATGTTATATGCACATATAAGAGAGTGGTGTTTTTTACATTTAACTATTCGCAAAACTCAGGTTTTACGAAAAAACTATTGCTAAAATATGGGGAGACGTGTTATAATTAACATATGGCTTATGCTTGATTTCCACATAATTTGATTGACTTAATTTTAAATCATAGTATTGTAATTAATTTTTTCGCTTGATTTTAAATCATTTGTTTTTTAATTTTAATATCATCTATTATGCAAATATTTACAGGAGGTTTTATAAATGGCTGACTACACTTATCACGAACAAAATGAAATGCAAAACTTAGATTATATTCGTGCAATATGCGAGGAACTTCCTCCATATGTAAAACGATTTGTCCGAGGCATCCAGCAATCCAAGGCTTCACGTACACAGCTTGGCTATATACGTGACATTAAAACCTTCTTTGAATATATTTATGTTGCTTATGACAAAAAATCCTTTGATAAAATCAAGGATATCTCTCTTGACGTCTTAAATGACGTAGATTCCATGTTTATTGAGGATTATCTTGATTATTTGCAAAAATACACGAAAAACGGCAAAATATACACAAACGGCAAGGCTGCTATTAAGCGTAAATTGACAAGTTTAAGAGTTTTTTACGCATATTTGTATAAGAATGACCTTGTAGCCCAAAATCCGCTTGTTAAGGTCGATATGCCTAAATTACGTGAAAAACAAATTGTCCGCATGGAGGCTAACGAGGTCGCTGAATTTCTTGATACGGTTGAATACGGCAATCATTTGACAAATAAACAATTACAGTATCATTCCAAGACAAAAACTCGTGATTTAGCCCTTTTAACGCTTATGTTAAGCACGGGAATCCGTATATCTGAATGTGTTGGCTTAGACCTTAAGGACGTTGATTTTGACAATATGTGTATTAAAATTGTCCGAAAAGGCGGTAAGGAAGCCATCGTATATTTCAGTGATGAGGCTTCTGAGCCGTTAGCTGCATATATGGAGGAACGAAAGAAAATGAACCCACAAAAGGGTCACGAAAATGCCCTGTTCCTCTCCTCACAAAACAAACGAATCGGTGTTCGTACAGTTGAGAATATGGTAAAAAAATATTCTTCCTGTTCTGTACCTTTAAAGCATATTACGCCTCACAAGCTCCGCAGTACCTATGGCACATCCCTTTATCAGGAAACAGGCGACATTTATCTTGTTGCTGATGTTTTGGGACACACCGATGTTAATACGACAAGGAGGCATTACGCTGATATTGACGAAAACAGACGGAGAACTGCAAGGAATAAGGTGCAGCTTCGGGAAAAGTCTTAATGTAGCAATTATACATCCAACCATTTCATATATTCTGTAAGCATAACACCTGTCGTTTTTGTTCTAAATTGTTGCTTGCATAAATTCATCTTTTTTATATACAACAGAATATATTATTATCAATAGTTTTTACTAAAAAACTTCAATTATTTTAAAATTGGTTTACAATCACTCAATTTGTTCAGATGCTTTTAGAGCATATTACGCAGAACCTATGGCACACCATTTATCAGGAAACAGACACATTTACCTTGTAGCTGATGTTGTAGGACATACTGATGTCAATACAACAAGGACATTTCAGTTTCTTCCCAACTCCTCATTTTTTCACAGCGTTCTTTTTCTTTTTGTATATCTTTTTCTATTTCTTCAATAGTTCTGTCAGTATCTATAACCGGACCATCATAATATTTATCCTTCATTATAATTTCCTCCTTGATACATAGTTTACTTCAAATTGTTCCAATGTTTTAATAGGTACATTTTACTGGACATTATTTTTTTATATTTTTCAACACCATTAACAAATAATTTCGCTGTAAATTTACATTCCACTTTGGTTATATAGTAATACTTGTGTCAAAATTATCACCTAGTGTAAATCCTTCCTTTACATTCTACTCTAGTTATATATCAATAAGAACACTATATCACAGAATGGACGTGATTACTAGTTTATATTCCACTCTGACTATATATTAATTATCTCTGTTTTTTATCTGCCCTGCCCCTCTCAATGCTTTACATTCCACTCTGGTTATATATTAATACATAAATTTGAAAACCAAAAGGTTTATCTGCCAACTTTACATTCCACTTTGGCTATATATTAATGTACAGGATGAAAACCCAAACGCAAAATTTAACATGCTTTACATTCCACTCTGGTTATATATTAATATAAACAATCTTTTGAGATTGATGAACAACGTATTGCTTTACATTCCACTCTGGTTATATATTAATTTTACCCAAATGCGCTTGTTTTCGTGTTTCAACTTTCTTTACATTCCACTCTGGTTATATATTAATCAAGCGTGAGAAGCTTGATGCATACATCTACCCACTTTACATTCCACTCTGGTTATATATTAATAAGACAGCGATTATGCGGCCTATGATACAAACGAAACTTTACATTCCACTCTGGTTATATATTAATGCAAAACAGACTTTACGGAAAGCAATATAATATGTTCTTTACATTCCACTCTGGTTATATATTAATAGAGATACAGAAGCGAAAATTTAAAGAGTTCGACACTTTACATTCCACTCTGGTTATATATTAATCAAGAAAGATATTGTTGAAAAACCGAATGAACAACTTTACATTCCACTTTGGTTATATATTAATAAATTTGCGTGTACATAATTGATACGGATAATCTGCTTTACATTCCACTCTGGTTATATATTAATGTGCTAAAAAACAAATTGGAAAACTTGATTATAATACTTTACATTCCACTTTGGCTATATATTAATCAGATTGAATGTGATAGGGAATTAAGTCAAGAAGCTTTACATTCCACTTTGGCTATATATTAATCGATATGCCTGCACTTACTATTACCCAAACCCTATCCTTTACATTCCACTTTGGCTATATATTAATCTTTTTACTTGCATTTTTACTACCTCTTACTAAAAACTTTACATTCCACTTTGGCTATATATTAATAGAAAGCATGCGAGGTTGTGCGAAAACAGCTTCGGTCTTTACATTCCACTTTGGCTATATATTAATTATGAAAATGCCAAGCCCCATTTTTGTGTTGTTCCTTTACATTCCACTTTGGCTATATATTAATCAATTATTATAACAATACTAACAACACTACTAACAACTTTACATTCCACTTTGGCTATATATTAATCTTTAGTGATTGGGATTTACGTAATGCATTTAGACCTTTACATTCCACTTTGGCTATATATTAATGCTATAAATAACAGATGATGTATTTGTACATCTAAACTTTACATTCCACTTTGGCTATATATTAATTGATTTACAAAACCAGCTTCTAGGAACAAATGTGGACTTTACATTCCACTTTGGCTATATATTAATCAGAGATTTACGCTTGATTATTCAGACGAAAATATACTTTACATTCCACTTTGGCTATATATTAATTTATTTACGAAGAATACTGCACAGATACATTTTATCCTTTACATTCCACTTTGGCTATATATTAATTGTAAATTTTTCTGTTATCTCCTATAATCTAAATACCTTTACATTCCACTTTGGCTATATATTAATCAAAAGCGTTCTGCACTGTAATCTGTGCGTTTGCACTTTACATTCCACTTTGGCTATATATTAATGTGTAAATCTCCGCCCCATTCTCTGCCCTGTCCGTGTCTTTACATTCCACTTTGGCTATATATTAATTGGTTGACAAATAAAAATATCTGTGCTAGATTTTACTTTACATTCCACTTTGGCTATATATTAATCAAACTATGTTGATGTCATTTTAAAAAGCAAGTCAACTTTACATTCCACTTTGGCTATATATTAATTCAAAATTTTCCATTTTTAACTCTCCAATCAATACTTTACATTCCACTTTGGCTATATATTAATGTGAGTACAAGATGTAGTGTTATGCTATGTAAAAATCTTTACATTCCACTTTGGCTATATATTAATCTGTGTCCTTGATTGCCATTATTTCTTCCTTAGTCACTTTACATTCCACTTTGGCTATATATTAATAACAATGTTGAAGTATATGACTTTGAAAACAACAAACTTTACATTCCACTTTGGCTATATATTAATCTTGAATTTGACCGACACTGTTTTGAAGCGTGTTGTCTTTACATTCCACTTTGGCTATATATTAATCGTGGAAAAATGCACATCCCAACGAGGATTACAGGCCTTTACATTCCACTTTGGCTATATATTAATAACTAAGTACTAGCCATTCCGTAACGGTCAAAAAGCTTTACATTCCACTTTGGCTATATATTAATGAAAAAAGACCTTTTGACAACAATGAACGTAAATTCTTTACATTCCACTTTGGCTATATATTAATTATAAAGATAATGCCTACACGGTAATTAATGCCGACTTTACATTCCACTTTGGCTATATATTAATTGAATACTATTACAATGAAGTCATTACAAATAATAACTTTACATTCCACTTTGGCTATATATTAATGATATTCCACTTTTGTCTGATTGGCAATTAAGAGATCTTTACATTCCACTTTGGCTATATATTAATCAGTGTCCAAGCCTTTAAAGAAAGCTTGTATGTACTCTTTACATTCCACTTTGGCTATATATTAATATTGTTCAGACGACGATTTTGTGATGTATGAATATGCTTTACATTCCACTTTGGCTATATATTAATTGACTACAGATAGCAATGGCAATACAACATTGGTTACTTTACATTCCACTTTGGCTATATATTAATAATAACGGTACAATCAATGTCGGAACGATATTTTTTCTTTACATTCCACTTTGGCTATATATTAATAGTTGAACAAGCTATGTTTCTGTTAAAATTTTTACACTTTACATTCCACTTTGGCTATATATTAATTAATTCTGTTAAAGAAATTTCTCTGAACGTAGTACTCTTTACATTCCACTTTGGCTATATATTAATTTCAAAATTTACACTATTGCTAATTGTGTATGTAGTCTTTACATTCCACTTTGGCTATATATTAATTCTAAATCAAGCATTTTCAATCTATCGTCTACGTCCTTTACATTCCACTTTGGCTATATATTAATGAGGTTTGTACAATGATATTATGCTTGTCTATTATTCCTTTACATTCCACTTTGGCTATATATTAATCGGGAATAATGTTAATTGATGAGTTGTTTGTGTACGACTTTACATTCCACTTTGGCTATATATTAATTTGCGAAAAGATAGAAACATTTTTAACTATTCGTTCTTTACATTCCACTTTGGCTATATATTAATTCAGCGTTGAAACATATAGTCTCAACGCCGATTATCTTTACATTCCACTTTGGCTATATATTAATTTTCCTTGTCCGGTTCCGGTTTGTACTGCTCTTCTCCTTTACATTCCACTTTGGCTATATATTAATTAGATTTTTCAGAGTTGGAGAGCAGGATAGGCAGGCTTTACATTCCACTTTGGCTATATATTAATCTGCCCAATCCTCTGTTAACGTGACCCCTATGCTCTGCCTTTACATTCCACTTTGGCTATATATTAATATTCCTATTGTATGCTTTTGTCCGAGCCGGTCGCGCTTTACATTCCACTTTGGCTATATATTAATTTCAATATTGTTAATCCAATCTTGTATTTTTTTTTCCTTTACATTCCACTTTGGCTATATATTAATAGAAGTAGTCAATCTTTCTACCATATATGATTTGCCCTTTACATTCCACTTTGGCTATATATTAATAATTGCAACAGCACTGTCTGCATCATTCTCAGATGCCTTTACATTCCACTTTGGCTATATATTAATCTACTGTAAAGATAATACCACCTCTTTTTTAAGTTTCTTTACATTCCACTTTGGCTATATATTAATGGGCAAGGTGCATCGGAAAATGTATTATTTTCAAACTTTACATTCCACTTTGGCTATATATTAATCTAAATCAAGCATTTTCAATCTATCGCCTATATCCTTTACATTCCACTTTGGCTATATATTAATCGGCACTAATATCACAGTGCGTATAAATGAAAAACTTTACATTCCACTTTGGCTATATATTAATCAGCAAATACATGATATATACTACGTGTATGGAAACTTTACATTCCACTTTGGCTATATATTAATTTTATCATTTTGAAAACCTGCGCTGATGGATTGAGTCTTTACATTCCACTTTGGCTATATATTAATTCGACGTTGAAACATATAGTCTCAACGTCGATTATCTTTACATTCCACTTTGGCTATATATTAATAAAAAGAAAGGGATTGTTTCAACGTTGAAACAAAACTTTACATTCCACTTTGGCTATATATTAATCTGTTACAATACAATCTTAACACAAAGCGAAATGGCTTTACATTCCACTTTGGCTATATATTAATTTATCCATTTTAAAACCTTGCGATAGTGATTGTACCTTTACATTCCACTTTGGCTATATATTAATTTCGACGTTGAAACATATAGTCTCAACGTCGATTATCTTTACATTCCACTTTGGCTATATATTAATCCTGATGGGACATTGAAAGTTAGTAAAAACTCTACACTTTACATTCCACTTTGGCTATATATTAATGGAAGTCGTTAAAGAGTTTATTGATGCTTTTTTCAGCTTTACATTCCACTTTGGCTATATATTAATCTCAATGTTTCCTGATGACGTTACAACGATTGTTGTCTTTACATTCCACTTTGGCTATATATTAATCAGAGAAGCTTACTTTTGCTACCAGTGACGGCAGCACTTTACATTCCACTTTGGCTATATATTAATTTGCACAGCAGAGAGGGGTTGACATTGTGGAATATACTTTACATTCCACTTTGGCTATATATTAATCGTGAGGGCTGTGCCTTTTCCCTGCACGCAAGGATCTTTACATTCCACTTTGGCTATATATTAATTCTGCTCATTCGCCTTGTTCTATTCTGCCGTAAGCACTTTACATTCCACTTTGGCTATATATTAATCTTGCTTCAGTGCAGACATCGAAAAGTCGCTTTTGTCTTTACATTCCACTTTGGCTATATATTAATGAACCCGGGCAGATTTGTATTGCCTGACTATCAGCACTTTACATTCCACTTTGGCTATATATTAATTTTGAAGCTCCAACAGATTTTGAGTATAAATCTTACTTTACATTCCACTTTGGCTATATATTAATTTTTACAAACGGTACGGACATATTCAGCTGTACAAGCTTTACATTCCACTTTGGCTATATATTAATGCAAAAGATGAAGCAGCTCAATTAGGGGTTATTTTACTTTACATTCCACTTTGGCTATATATTAATGATTTGCAAAAACAAAGTGATAGAATTAAAGTATCCTTTACATTCCACTTTGGCTATATATTAATAGGATTTCAGGGCTATGCAACAAGGGCAGATATTACTTTACATTCCACTTTGGCTATATATTAATCGTCCGCCGACAAGGACGAGTACGTGCTTGCGTTTCTTTACATTCCACTTTGGCTATATATTAATTGATTATACCCAATCCGTAAAATATTCATGTGACAACTTTACATTCCACTTTGGCTATATATTAATGCATCAGCCAGGCTGCACTCAATGAAAAGGAACAGCCTTTACATTCCACTTTGGCTATATATTAATCAGCTCCATCTTGGAAGTAAAACACTTGGTAAAAACTTTACATTCCACTTTGGCTATATATTAATCAAAATCTTTATCTTTAAACAATCCACCTTTACCATCTTTACATTCCACTTTGGCTATATATTAATCCGTCTTACTTCAAGGCATTATATTTACTTAATTTTCAGGGTATATTTTGTCTACCCACAAATGAATAAGCATAATTATAATAACACAATGCATTAAAAATACAATATATCATTAAAAATTCCGTTAAAAAATAACGATTGTCGACATGCTGTGTTTTTATCAGGATCTTGGGTCGACAAATTATATAAAGCGTGACGTTTTATCATCCAAACAACCTAAAAATTCTTTCTTTAACCACTTTTCATCACGTGCTGTAAATAGTATTATAGAATCTTGTTCTTTTCTAATGAAGCTTTTTAGTTCTGCCTTTAACGCAATAATTCCTGCCTCTGTTATATTCCCTTCAAAAACAGAATTTTGTATATGCGAAAGATATTTTTTGCATATTTTAAATACATTAGGTAAATTCTTTTTCCCTTGTGTGTCTGTAACAATATCATATACTAAGATAGCATACATATGTACTCTCCCTTCAATTGTTATTTTCATTTAATAAGAGAGCTATCACCGGTCCACATAATAATGTGGAAAAATGATTACTCAGATTAATAACTGCCAGTAAATTTCAACTTGCAATTGTGAAGCCTGCATAGATGTAATTCTAAATTAAATATGCCTACCACCAAATCTCAAAGCCTTCATACTTCTTCTCTCCTATTATATGTTTGATTAACTTGAACACTTCCAGCCTCATGAGATATTGATAGGATACATATTTATTTAAGTCTCGGTGTTTAATGGTTGTTCTCAATTTTTCATCCAATTCTTCAACAATCGTTTGCGAAGCTTTCTTGGTAAGCTGTAATCCATTTAATCCTGATGTAAAGCTTTCTTTCGTAATTTGATTACGGTTTAATAATGAAAAAATTAGCCTGTCACCGACAAGCGGTTTAAAGATTTCTGCCAAATCCAACGCAAGTGAAAATCTTTTTGTCCCCGGTTCATGTAAATAGCTTATTGTAGGATTTAATTGTGTTTTATATATTTCTGTAAGCACCTTCGTATAAATAAGTGAATTAACAAAGGAAATAATGCTGTTAATCATATTATCCGGCGGATGCATCACTCTCTTTTGAAAGTCAATATTTTGATCAACAATGATATTCCAAGCTTTATAATAAGTTTTTCTTATATTGCCTTCGACACCCATCAATTCCTGTATTGTACCTGTGTCGGTAATATTTCTTTTATAACTTTCAATCTGCTCCATATATTCTTTTACATCTTTACCCCTGCCATTATAATAACGCAGGTTTCTATACATATTATTGGCTGCAGCTAAAATAAATGCTTGTGCAATCTCTATACGTTTTTCATAGATTGTATAATGTTCAACCTGCTGTGTAAGAAGCTTTCCTGCAAGCCTTTGTTCACGAGGATAAAAACTTCCTATATAAAATTGATAATAATTGAAAAAATGTACTGCAATTCCGCTACTTCCTAAGAGATTCAATAAACTTGTATTAAAAGACATTTCTGACATAATATAGATGTCATCCACATTTTCTATGGGGAGATCACGTTTATTGCCGTCTGATGACTCAAAATGTAAGGTGTTATCCTTACGGCTGATTTTTCCGTCTGTAAAAAAATAATAGCTTTCCTCCATAATACCTCCTGTAAATTCTATATATAGCATAAATCATAATACGCACACTTTTTACATATCGTCTTTTTTCCTGCTTCAAATGCATGATCCATGTCCGCAATAGTTACAATGTCCTTTACTACCTTGTCCAAGTTTGTAAAATCATCATCACATAATTCTACGGAAATGCTTTGCCTGATTAATGGATAATCAATTTTTGCAGTCATATCACAAAGTCCTTTTTTGTACAGGTAGTATAGATAATATTTAACCTGCATGATACCGGCTTCTTCTATACTTTTGCTCTTTTTGATTTCATGTATTACATTGTTGCCTTTAATAAAATCTACATTAATAACACCATCAATCATTACATGCTTGTTGTCTCTTGCGTATGCTGTTTCATCTAGTAACTTTCCCAACTTTACATTTTGATTGTCATGCTCCATTCGTATTTCGTGAATATAATACCAAAGCTTACGCTTGCATACATAATAGTAATACACCATAATCCCCGTAACATTTTCTTCTGTCATATTATCGTCTCCTATTAAAAAAAAGATGCTTTTCCATTTTTTGCTACTTTATGTATCTCAGTTAATCCGATTTCACTCGTATAGTCACATTCAACTAAAGGAATACGCATATATTTGTTCAGTTTTATGGTTGAAACATTCTGATGCCCTGTTTTCAACATCCAGTAAGGAACAGACACAATAAAGCCTCTGATTATCTCTGTGAATTTAATTCGCTCTATTCGTGTAAGCTCTTTTGAATTTAAATGTTCTTCAGCATCTATAATTGTTTCCATATTATCTTCATACACTGAATTAGGTATAATGTCTATATTGTCTATGTTCCTGATATTATGTTTTTCATCATTTTTTTCATAGGTATATATTTGCTTTAAATAATCAAGTGCTTTATTATATCTGTCTACATATCCTGAATGATGTAAGTTTTCTTCTGATAGATATGTGTTAATTAAATCTGTTTTCTTTTCCTCGCTAATCACGCCATCAACCGTTAAAATGGCTTTTTTTGACAAATCATAAATATCATGATCTACAAAACTAATCTGTTTATCATTTTTACGATAATACTCAAGTGGCTTGTCCTGAAGCTCAGTATATATGTAGCAATTAGGAGCATTGATACCTTTATACCCTTTTCTGTTAATTCGTCCAAGTCGCTGAAATAATGAAAAGAGGTCAAGCAATTCTGTAAACAGAAAATCAAAATCTATATCTAAGCTTGCTTCCACAACAGAGGTTGCAACCCAAATTTCATGGCTGCTGTTTTCAGTTTTACCCGTTTCCATAATAGCTGTTTCTTTTTTGCTTCTGTCATTGCTTGTAAAACGTGAATGAAGTAAATTTATTTTTACATCGTCTAAATCCGTTTGTAACTCATCATAGATACGTTGTGCTGTTCCTATGCTATTACATATGACAAGTATTTTGCAGCTTGGTGAGTCAATGCTGTTTCTCCAAAAGGATGCGATATCTGCTGTGGAAAGCTGCCTTTCATAAACCTTTATATTATGCCTTGTAATTCCCATATAAGAAAAATCCTGCGATATACAATCCTGCCCTATTGCATCACACAATTTTTGTTTTACAAAAGGCGGTAATGTAGCCGTAAGCACTGCTACTTTCCCTCCCATCTCCACAATTTTTTTGATTCCAAATATAAGATACGCAAGCAAATCAGCAGAATACATTTGTATTTCGTCAATTATAATTTTGGAATAGGAAAGCGTAGCCAGCTTCAATTCATAACCATAATATTTCAGTGTAAAGTCAAAGAGCTGATCCATTGTTGATACTGTTATAGGAAGCGAAAGCTGTCTGCTTCTGTTGATATAGTCGAAAATTAAATTTTCTTCGTCCTGATTTGTAGAATTGAATACTTCATTATAATAGTAGGACTGCATATCTGAATGAAGGATTGCAATTCTTTCATTTATATTTTTATCCTTTATGATATGGGTTCGAATTCTGTCATATATTGCATTTATGGCAGTCTTTAAGGGAAGTACAAAAAAACATTTGTTATTTCCTGCCCATAGCAATCCGGCTTCTGTTTTTCCTGAACCTGTCGGGGCAACAACAATGATATTATGTTCAGCATTATCACGTGTGAAATTTTGCAAATCATTCCAGCTTGCTTTCTTATCTTCTGACGACAAAGCCTTTAAATAAAGCTCTAATGCATCTAATAAGAAATTATTTTGATACTCACATATTTCAGATGCACTGGCACTATAATCACACTTGTGTAAAAGTCCTTTCATTTTTATCATTTGATTGTAGGTATCAAAGTCAACGCTGCTATCGTTCCTGTCGCAGTCCCGATACTCTAGAGCTTTACCTATAAACTTTAACGCTTTTCTGTCAGGCTCAGACGCACCTTTTTCTCTATATTTTTCAATAAATTCTTTCATGTAGCCACTTCTATATTTTGTAATAAGGTATGAAGTTAAACTTTCCGATGAATCAATTTTGTTATGATGATATAAAACTGCATATAGCACACTTATAAAATCCTCTGTACATTCAAAATCTTCAGCATGAATAAATAGTGCTGAAAGTACATTGTGTTGAACCTCATTTTCGGAATTGAATTTATAATGCCTTTTCATTCTGTCCTGCATTTTTTCATTTATTTTTCCATAATCGTGTCGTTCGCAGGCATAACAAAGGAGCATGTACTCATGTTCATTTATATAATTTAATTCAAATAAATCAGATGCCTCTTTCAAAAGCATGTCTGTATGCTCCCGTATCGTCTGACTTTTACCTGAATATTTATCACTTTTTCCATATTTTTCGCATAATTCGCTATGTAGTTCCTTAACTTCATATAAATTTTCTAACAAAAGTACATGCCTCCTTTTTCTTTAGATTAAACTAAGCTTACAATATTGCCTTTATCATCAATCATTAGCTCCGCAGCATCTTCATCAACATCAAAATTTGACACATACGTTACTAATTTCTTATTAAAACGTCTCTGCTTGCCATTGTCAGACAGTACATAGTTCTTATTTAGTAAATATCTAGTGCCATATGCAGGTATTCCTTCCCTTTTAGGGTACAAATCCTCGGAATTAACCCGTAAATATGCACCAAATTCACAATGGTACTGATCATTTATGGCATGAAGCTCCGTAAACCCTGTGTCCTCCTCGATTAACTCTACAAAGTCTTCACTTCTGCCTATGGAAGTCAGCTCGCCTAAATGATGATATATACAATTCAGTGTTTCTTCATTGGAAGCAACATGTATAATCAGTTCTACGTCATACAAAACCTCATAGAACTTTGGACCTCTCGTTAAGGTTCTGAATTTTGATATCGGAATACCATAATGCTCAGCTTCGTAATCCTTTAGCCTTTGGTTGATTTCCTTTTCAAGCTGCTTAATTTCCTTGTCCCGTGCAATGACCTTATTCATTCTGTCTTTAGGCAACTCTGCGTTTTTCTTTAAGGCTGCCAGACTTTTTTTGCGGATTTTTATCATGTCCAGTACAGGCTTCAGCCTTTTCTTTTTAAACTGTTCTATTTCATCACCGATATCCTTTAAATTCCTATATTCATCCAGATACGTTTGATTAATAACATCTATTGTAATACCTTTCCGAAAGTCATTTCCCTGTGCTTTTTTCGCTTCCGCAACAATAACAAATCCGTTTGATAACGCACCTTCATTTGACATTTTAACCAATATTCCTCTGTCGTTTTGAAGATTATTAAGGAAGCAATTATCAAAATATACTTCTTTCCCCATACTGCCATAAGTACCTTGAATACTAATATCCATATCGTGATATTCCGTATACTTGCAGGCATTATGTAATGCCCCTATAACAGTTGAGTATGGCGGCAAAGGATATGTCATTTTATTATCAATCGTTTCTTCCCGCCTATAATTAGCGGAGCTTTGTTTTAAATGAATTCTTAATGCTCTCAATCATACCCCTCCTAGCTATAATATTCGTCAATCTCCGTTCGTAACTCGCTGAAAAAATCAGAGGTTGTCTTGGCATTTAACTGATTAACGACGTCATTTTCGTTATCCAACTGTCCGCATTTTAATACGCCTGCTTTAAAATTGCCAATATCACTGTTCAATTTGCTTTCAATTCCTTCCTCAAGAACCAAAGCATTATTTTTTACTTTTACAACATTTTCAAAGAAATGTGTTTTTCTTGATGTAAGCCCGCCAATTACAAAAAGTGGTTCTGCATTGTCCATATTGCCCTTAACAACAAGCGACAGTGTCTCAACAGCAGATACTATAGATTTAACTCGTTCTGCCTTTTCTTTGTTGTCAGCTTCTTCTTTAAAGTTTTCATCAACACCGACACGTTCTAAGTCGATTGTAATACTATAAATTTTCAGCGATTTATCATACTCATACTGATATGGCATAAGCCCTGTTTTATCTGCATCATTTTGAACGCTTAAATTATTTGCTTTTGCATGTGTGTTTGCAAGATGCAGGTTGTTGTGAAATCTAAGCTCGTTTACAAATGCGTCCACTGCAACTGCATCCGTAAGATAAAATGAGCTTTTTCTTACGTAGGTCATACCTGACGTTGACATATAACCGCCCTCTAATGCCCTACAATTTGATGCATTTAATTCCGTTGTAACCTTTTTCTGCATAACCTTGTCCAATGAGGTTTCAAGGTCATCATAAAGTCCTGCCTGCATACAGATAGCATTTTTCAAACTTTCACGGCTTCTTGTTGCATATTGTTTTTGATTTTTATATACCTTTTGTACACTGGAAGCATTACCCAGTCCTTCTCCATAGTTGCTTGACATATTTGCTACTACCGTTAATGTTACTGCCTTTGCTGATTGAATATCCATAATTAATCCTCCTTGTTATTTTGATTGTTGTTTTCTTTTTCATAAGGTATCAATGCATTTGTGAAGCATATCGCTATGTCTGAATAGTTATCCTTATGTTCGATTAAGTCATAAATCGTTCTTATTTCCTGTTCAATATATCCTGATAACTGAAGCATGATTTCTAATATTCTATCAAAATCATGGGATATAATAGCATTTGTAAGTTTACTTTTATATGACCTGGCTTTGTTTTTTTCTAATTGTTGTCCTATTTTGTAGCCCGACTTTTGAGCCCTTGATATGATTTCGTCCATGTCCTGTACCCCTTTCCATTCCACATTAATTTTAATTAGTTTCTCAATAACATAACTGGCATTAGCATGTGCCTTGTCACAACTGATTACAAGGAGACGTTCCAATAAGTCATCAAGAAAAGTACCCTTTATGCAACAGTCTATTACTTCTTCTTCGGCGATTAACCAATAATTATATGAATACTTATAAACAAAGCTGATATTTGATGTTTCATAAATTTTTCTCATTGCAGCCATTTGATTATGATTAATATAAAACGATGCAAATTGTGTGTCGTCTCCTCGTTCTTTCATAATGATTTCAACGTCATAATCCATAAAATCATCAGAACGAAGAAGCCCTTTGATAAGCCTTGTTTTCCACTTTCCAAACTCTACCTTATTGTCATTTATCATAACTGTTTCTTCCATGACGCTTTTAATGGTATCGTTTGTTTTACGTAAAGCATCAAGATTGCAGTTATTATTTGCAAAGAAAGAGGCTGGTGTATTCGGAAATGCAAATGGGATAAAATCAAATTCGATTATATCATTTGCAACAAATGTATCCTTATCAAACTGGTATGCAGCGGAACGGCTTTTTCTGTTCTCGTCTAAATCATATCCAAGCAGCCTGCAATGTGGATTTAAATCTGTAAGTAATTTATTTGTGTTACAAAAATTTCTGTACAAATTTGATTTAAATCTGTATGTTTCACGTATAAGCTCAACTCTATTTTTGTCGATAGTTTCCAATATAATGTTTTCGTTTGTACCATCAAATGTAATATCATGAAAAACCTTTTTCATAACAGTATTAGCTTTTAGGTCTTTATTGATATTATTTATATTTTCTTCCGTATAATTTTCTTTTCCAAGCATCTTACTTATTCGCACATGAGGAAATTCGTCTTTAAAATAATCCTCACAAAATAAAAGATACCGTTCTTCTGTTATATCACTTTGATTATATTTAATCCCTTCAATATATCCCCCAATATCTTTATATACCTGTATGTCCTCCCCTCTTTTCGTTTTTTCATGTAAAATCTTTCCTTCTTTTTCCTCCCAATACGCAAAATATTTTACGATACCGACCAGTGCTGCGGAAAATCTCCATTCAACAGGCAATAAGAGGGTATCGTAAGAATCATTTTCTAATTTTAATTTCATGTATACCTCCTATTCTTCCGCCATCACGCTAAACATTCCAAAGCATGAAGATCTGCGGCTTCCCATTCCTGCTTTTGAAAGATAATCTAATACTTTGGGACTTCCTTCCAAAATAAAATCACCCAGTGAGCACTCGATTTTGATTCCATAATGTCGGATAATCGCTACTTTAGCATTTACAGGCATAATGTCTACAACGCAGTCATTTTCAGCAAATCCTGCTGATTTGAGCTGTTCATATAAGACCTTTTTTGCCTCGTCACAAAATTGGTCTTGTTGTTTAACAGAATAATACCAGTCCTTATTTGTATCAGGATAATGTTTGCGTATACATAAAGGTGCCTGCATTTTTATCAAAATCCGGTTGCTTTTGACTGTTTTTTCCGTAAGCTGCCTTACAGTATGCAATGTCATGGAATTTTCCATTGGCAAAGGAAATTCCTTTCCTTTTTGTGCAACTATGGCGGAAAAAAGTATAAATCCTGTTTTGCTGTCAGGCGTCGAGACAAATAATTTGAGTTTTGTATCTGCTACAATCAGCTTATCCTTTTCATATGTCGGAGAAGAAAACTTTACCGATAAAGTAAACGGCTTATCTTTTCCAGTCTCATAATATGTATCAAAATATTTTCCCTCATTTGCTTCTGACAGACATTTCTTCATGTAAGAAATGATGCATTTACGCCACTCAGATGGTAATGTTTTTTGTTTTAAGTTAAACTCTGCAACAAGCTTCATAGTTTGACCTCCTTTCAAGGTTATTTTTATCCATAATATATAAATATCTCCTTTCGCTTTTTTATTATATAACATTGTAAATACATAAAACTTGTCGTTTATGCAAAAAAAGTGTTGTTTATGAATTCCTTATTTTATATTAAACTATTTAAAGTATACTCCCACGTATAAAACCATGGCTCCTTAATGTAATTTTGTATTGCATAAATTTTTTCGTATATAGTTACTTTATCATCTTCATTTTCCTCTAAAGAGCATATTTTATAATATACATCCTTAATATATTCTGCATTTTTTCCTCCGTTTTTTAGATATCCATTTATACAATATTTTAACAACTGTTTATCATTATTTTTAAGTGCAGCTTCACAAATCCTTTCATATTCACGTATATAATACTGCATTAAATAGTCACATTCAGCAACCGGTTCATCAAGTCCTAAATTATAATTATCCATTATACAGCTTGAAATATTTTGGATTATTTCAGGTAAATTCATATTTAGTATATCATCAATATGAATATTAAATAATCTCCCAATTTCTGATAAAGCTTCATAATCTGGTTTTCTTCCTTGATTTTCCCACTTGTTGATGCCATCTCTTGAAAAATGAAGATTATCCGCAAGCTCCTGTTGTGTCATTTTTTTGCTTTTTCTTAAAAATTTTATGTTAGTACTAAAATTGCTTTTTTCCATATTGCTTCTCCCTAAATTATAATAATTTAATATTAAATTAATATATACAGAAAGTAAAGGGACAGAAAGGCACGTTTGTTATGCCAAATGCAAAAATATTTATCACACCATTGTTGACAAGAAGATTATCTTCTCTTATATATTATATAATAATATAAGTCCTATAAATAGGTCACTTATGCATAAATTTCAAATTTATTATAAGTACCTTCATCACTCTTTATACAGCCACAGCTTTACTTCCACTTTGGGGCGAAGCCTAGCAGGATTTTTAATTCTACCTATAGGAAATTCGAGGAATTTCCTATAAAGTAGAAAAAGCACCCACGTTAGCGTGGATGCTTTCAATCAGCAATTGCCTATCCATTTACATCTATATCTTTACAGAAATCCATTCCTATCTTATTCAACCCCATTTGTCGTCTGTGTCAATTGACCCGCTTCCATCTTATCAAGCCTTGCTTCTTTCCGATACCGAACCACAACCAAAACAATTGCCAACAAAATAAGTACAAATGAAATGGCAGTCATAACATACATGACAGACACATCCGCAGGTCCGTAAAGCACAAGGCATTCTCCGTCAGAGTAGACAGAAATCATTTCTTCTATTTCGCTATCTGTATACCCCATTTCTTTTAGCCCGTCCCGAAATGCATCTTCCAGTCCGTCCAGTTGCTTTTCCATTTTTACTGCTGTACCTTCAAAATGTACTGTGGTCTTTGGAAATTCGCCGCCCATCAGGTAAGCTTCCGTTTCTGCGGTTAAGGTTTTCATGGCACTCAAATCGTCCTTGCGGACATAGATTGCCGCTACGCCCTGCTCTCCTACAGGAATTAAATAATAATAACCTGTCGTTTTGGAGGCTGTCCTGGAATTTTCATATTGTGTATAGCTTTCCTGCGATGCAAAGCTTCCAAAACTGTAATAAATGTCGCCTTTAATATGCTGTCCTTTCTTCAAGCCGTCCTCCAGTACCTCATCATAATCATGAGCAGGCATAAAAAGCTGTGGAAATGTATTGCTCCTTATCAGTGAGACAAGCAAAATAATCCCAATAAACAAAAGTATCAGTGAAGCTCTTGAAAAACTTTTCATTAATCGTTTCATAATCGTATCTACCTTTCATTTTTTCATTTATTTTATATTACATCTTAATAAATTACAAAAATGCCTTATCACAATTTTGTAATCCACAAAGATGTCTTATCACAATTTTGTAATCCACAAAGATGTTTTATCATCATTTTGTAATTCACAAAAACACGGTACGCTGATTTTGATATTTTCATATAGTACCATATCGTCAATCAAAGACTGGCGATATGCTATTTGTGATGCTTTTTCGCAAAGTATAATATGCGTTTGCTCATATTATATCATCTGTTACTTCATCTTCTTAATATATTCAACAATAAAATCCACATTATCCTCAATGCTCATCAGGCTGCTGTTAATAAATACATCGTAGCTGTCAAGTGCGCCCCACTTCTTTGAGGTGTAGAAATTGTAATAGGACGCCCTCGCCTTATCCTCCTTGTTGATTTGTGATTTTGCCTTGTCGTAGGTAAGATTAAACCGTTCCATTACCGTTTCAATACGCTTTTCCAATGGGGCATGTATAAACAGGCTTACTTTGTTTGGATTTTTCCGGAGGGCATAATCAGCGCATCTTCCAACTATGACACAAGGACCTTCCTCGCCTATCTTGTTTACCGTATCAAAGGTTGCCTGAAATGCCTTTTGGCTAAGGTCAGTCTGATAGCCTCCCGAAGTAAAGCCAAAGCTGTATGGATCCATGACGATTGAGTACAGAAAGCTTCTGGAAGGTCTTTCATCCAATGTTTTCAGCACTGCCTCGCTCATGCCGCTGTTTTTTGCCGTTTCATTTAAAAGCTCCTTATCGTAAAATGGTATGCCGAGCTTTGTTGCAAGCTCACGTCCGATTTCCCTTCCGTTGCTTCCAAACTGTCTGCCGATTGTAATAATTTTGTTTGCCATAAAAATACCCCCTTTTCTTTGAACGTTGCCACATCCTAATTTTGCTTCGCAATATGTTCCGATTTACGAAGTAAATCGAGAACCTTAAAGCGGCAACGCTGCATGTCAAGTTTTCATAGAAAACTTGACACAACCTTTAATAATTCTCAAATTTCTTTGCAAGCGCATTAAATTTATCTATATTGGAGCTTACCCTCGCCTCCACGCTTTTTATTGTTGACTGCGTTTTTAACCGCATCATAATCTCATCATGGTCTATTTTTGCAAGTGCAGACTCCATCTTTATGTAGTTTTCATCCATGTTAAATTTTGTTTTAATGGAACGAATCCCGTCCTTTTCACCAAGCATCTGCCTGTAATCGATTGATTTTGAGGAAAAATCCAGTGTACCGTCCACAAGATTTCCAAGGTCATAGCTTGGGTATATTGTAACAAAATGTGCATCCGGCCACTTGGAGGCGTCAAATATTTTGCCGTGTGTTAAGCCGATAACAATAAACTCACGTATTCCTGCATCGTAGAGAGGCTTTACAGGCTCATTGTCACATATGCCGCCGTCCCTGTAATATCCTCCGTTAAATTCCACTGCCTCATATACAATCGGAAGCGCTGTCGAGGCGAGAAGAATTTTCTTTATGTTATCCTCATCATAATCCTTTAAACGGGCATATTCAGGCTTTGGTGCAACATTGTTTATGGAATTGTAAAGCTCCACGCTTTCCGCATTCGTTCCGTTTGCATCGCCAATTCTGCACATGGCAGCATAAATGTCATACGGCGTGGCAATCAGCTTCTGAAAGTCAAGATATTTGGAAATCATTGCAAGCATTTCTTCCCTTGAAAAATAGAAACGTCCATC
Source organism: Clostridium sp. (assembly GCA_023664775.1). Lineage (GTDB taxonomy): Bacteria > Bacillota > Clostridia > Lachnospirales > Lachnospiraceae > Coprococcus_C. The sequence goes on from JAMPEW010000024.1 coordinate 21,112, forward strand.
TACAAGCATTTCAAGGTCAACGTCAAATACCGTTTCCATATCGATATCCTTCCATGCGTCATACATAAGCTGTATGTCGTCCATTGCATAAAGCATTGCATTTACGGCACCGATTGACACGCCCGATATTGCGCTTACCTCCTCAAGCAGTCCGTTTTCCTTGAGTGCCTTTAAAACGCCTATCTGATAGGCGCCCTTGCCCCCGCCGCCTGAAAGCACAAGTCCTGTGCCCAATTTTTTTTCTGCCATTTCAGTAACCTCCCATAAAAGTATATGAATTTTCACCTATAGTTTATATATTCATAAGAGATGAGGAAATTGCTTACCTCGGCGCCATAAGCTTTGTAATTGCCTCCTTGAGCCCTTCAACCGTAAGCGGGTACATATCATATATTTCCCCTAAGGTCCGTTCTGACTCCATCCATGCAAGAGAATTTAATTTGCCATGAAATCTCGGATTCAGCCATACCGCCTTCTTATATTTCTCACGAAACATTTTATTCCATTCATAGCCGCTTCGTCCATCATTGGGACCTCGGTAATTTCCGTTAATATCGAAAAGCTCCTCCGGCGCCATCTGTGCATCGCCTACGATGATTACCTTGTAATCCTTGTCCGTGTGGCGGAACAAATCGTCCAAATCAATCCAGTTGCCATACTCACACTCTGCGTCCTTATAGACCTTGCTGTATATGCAATTGTGAAAATAATAGGTTTTTACGTCCTTAAAATGATTTGCCTTGTGAACTGCCTGAAATAAATCGTTGCACATTTCGGCAAAGGGCATCATCGTGCCGCCGCAGTCAAAAAGCAAAAGAAGCTTTACGGAATTTTTCCTTGGCTTGTCAAATTCAAGCTGAAGATACCCGCCGTTGTTGCAGGTGCTGTCTATTGTTTTGTCAAGGTCAAGCTCCGTTTTTGCCACGTCAAGCCTTGCAGAAAACTGGCGAAGCTTTCGGAAGGCAACCTGAAACTGACGGATATCTAAGGTCTTGTCGTGCCTGAAATCCGCATATTTACGCTCTCCCATAACCTGAAATGCAGAACGCATGCCTGTCTGTCCGCTGACACGAAGCCCGCCCGGATTGCGTCCGTCATGTCCAAAGGCTGAGCCGCCGCTTGTTCCGATCCAATAGTTTCCGCCGTTATGCTCCTCCTTCTGCTCTGTCACGCGCTCACGGAACATACGCTTTGTCTCGTTCATGTCGACCTGCCTGTCAAAGCTGTAAATATCCTTATTTAATTTGCTTGTGTCCATCTCGCCCTTGTCAAGAAATTTAAGAATATCCGCAGGGAGCTGTTCTTCGGCATGGATATTTTTAAAATACTCCATAAAGGCAATGTCAAACTTATCGTAGTCCGACTCTGTCTTTACAAGTATCATACGCCCAAGGTTGTACATGCCCTCCAAGGAAGAATGGGCAAGCCCCCTGTCAAGGGCGTCCATAAATGTAATCCACTCCGTCATGGATATTTTTAAGCCTTTTTCCCTACATACATATAAAAAATCTGTAAACACGCATAAACTCCTTATTATTGTTCATTAGAGATGAGCAAAACGTATTATTTCTAAAACCAAGTTTTGCTCATGGCTATTGCTCATTCATCAAGCTAAAAAATTAAAACCGTTTCTTTTTTACCGTTTCTATGTCCTCGTCCTTCTTAATCAGCACCCCAAGGTAAGGGAGCTTTTCACGCAAGGTTTCCGGGTCCATTCCACCAACCATAAGGGCATTCAGCCAGTCAATCAGCTCAGAGGTGCTCGGCTTTTTCCGTACCTCCTTGATGCTTCTAATCCAGTAGAACGTGTCCATGGCATGCTTTAAAAGGTTCTCGTCCATATGCTCAAAATGCACATTTACGATTTCCTCCATCTCCTCCTTTTCAGGGAAGCTGATATAGTGGAAAATGCACCGCCGTAGGAATGCGTCAGGCAGCTCCTTCTCGGCATTTGAGGTAATAATTACAATCGGTCTTGTCTTTGCCTTTATTGTCTCCTTTGTCTCATGGATGTAAAACTCCATTTTATCAAGCTCCCACAAAAGGTCATTTGGAAACTCAATATCTGCCTTGTCTATCTCGTCAATCAGAAGAATAACCTGCTCCTCGGACTTAAATGCCTCGCCAAGCTTTCCAAGCTTGATATATCTTGCTATGTCGTCAACGCCCTCCTCGCCGAACTGGCTGTCATAAAGGCGCTGTATTGTGTCGTAAACATAAAGTCCGTCCTGTGCCTTTGTTGTTGATTTGATGTTCCAAATAAAAAGCTTCATGCCAAATGCCTGGCTGATTGCCTCTGCAAGCATTGTTTTTCCTGTTCCCGGCTCTCCCTTAATCAGCAGGGGCTTCTCCAGTGTCCTTGCCACATCAACGGCAGCCATAAGCTCCGGCGATGCCACATACTGCTTTGAACCTGTAAATTTCATGTCTGACATACGTTATTCTCCTTGTTTTTTATTTTTAATCATGCTCTGATTTGTCCATTGCCATATATAATATATTTTGTTGACGTGAGCGCAAGCAATCCCATTGGTCCCCTTGCATGAAGCTTTTGGGTGGAAATTCCTATCTCTGCGCCGAAGCCGAACATAAAGCCGTCAGTAAATCTAGTGGACGCATTTACATAGACACATGCGGAATCAATTTCTGCCAAAAATCGCTGTGCGTTTTCATAGCTCTCAGTTATAATTGCCTCCGAATGTCCCGTGCTGTAGTTATTGATGTGGTCGATTGCCTCGTCAAGGCTGTCTACAACCTTTGCCGATATAATCTTTGCCAGATATTCTGTCCCGTAATCCTCCTCGGATGCAGGAATAATGTAGTCCGAAAGTGAAACAGCTCGTGCGTCCCCTCTCATCTCACACGCATTCTCCTTTAACAGGTCGGCAATAAGCGGAATTGCCTTGTCGGCAATATCCTTGTGTATCACAAGGGATTCACAGGCATTGCACACGCCAAGCCTTTGAAGCTTTGCATTTTTTATAATCGGCAGCGCCTTTTCCATGTCTGCACTTTTATCTATGTAAATGTGGCAGTTGCCTGTTCCTGTTTCTATAACCGGAACGGTTGCATTTTCAACAATTGTTTTGATAAGCCCCGCTCCCCCTCTTGGTATCAGCAAATCAACATACTCATTCAGCCGCATAAACTGCTTTGCAAGCTCCCTGTCCGTATTCTCAATGAGAGAAACAGCGTCCTCGGTCACGTTGCATGCCGCAAGGGTCTGTCTGATTACACCCACAAGTGCAATATTGGAATGGATGCAGTCGCTTCCGCCTCTCAAAATAACGGCATTTCCAGTTTTAAAGCACAATGCAAAGCCGTCTACCGTAACATTTGGACGTGACTCGTAGATAAAGCCTATCACGCCTATGGGAACTCTTTTTTGACCAATCAGAAGCCCGTTCGGACGCTCCTTCATGGACAGCACCTCCCCGATTGGGTCATCAAGCGCTGCCACCTGTCTTACGCCCTCTGCCATATCCGCTAACCTTTCCCTTGTGAGCAGCAGACGGTCAAGAAGCGCCTCAGACATGCCGTTCTTTTTTGCCGCTTCCATGTCAATGGAGTTGGCAGCTATGATTTCATCTGCTTTTTTAATCAGTGCATCTGCCACGGCAAGCAGTGCATCGTTCTTTTCAGTCTGTCCAAGCTTTGCAAGGCTTCTTGAAGCCGCCTTCGCTTTTTTACCAAGCTCATTTAACATTTATATGTCCTCTTTTCCTAGTATTGTTTACATAAAATTATTATTGGTTACTAATTATATTACAGTTCTATTCATTGCTTATAATAATATCCGGTTTTACATCATGCGCCTCCACAGGAAGCTCCTCCACAAGCTGCTCCAAAAAGCACACGGCAGCCTTCCTGCACATAGGATATTTTTCAAGATATGTGTCATAATAGCCTCCACCATAGCCCAGCCTTCCGCCATCCCTTGAAAATGCCACACCGGGCATGACAACAAGGGTTTTTTCATTTGGCATAAGCTTCTTTTTGCCTGTTGGCTCCGGTATGTTAAATGCCCCTAATGCAATGCTGTCTTTTCCCTCATACAAATAAAAATCCATGGTTTTATCAATAATTTTAGGTAAATACATTTTGCGTGTTTGCCCTGATTCAGCGTCCATGCTTTTATTTTGTAAAGTATAATCTGCCGATAAAAGCTCTGTCACGTCCACCTCATGATTGATTGGCATGTAAAGGCAGATGCTTTCGGCTGTCTGATACAAGTGGCAGCTTTTCAGCCTTTCACATATGATATGTGATGCTTCCCTGACGTATCTATCATCCAAGGAGCGCCTTATGGCAAGCATTTTTTTTCGTATTTCTTTTTTTGCTATGTTCTTCATTCAGCCTTTTTCCTTTTGGGAATGTCCTTCGCATGGGTAATGGAGCCGTCCTTTTCCTTAATATCCACCGTATCAAGGGTTCCTCTCAGGTTTCTTTTAAAATCCTCTATATACTCACGCCGTAATGCCTGCTGCTCCTCCTGTTCTTCGGGAGTAAGCCCCTCCTCGCTTTTGCTCTTTTTATATAATGCATTAATTCTCTGTATCTTTTCCTCGTTCATGCTTCCCTCTACATATTACATAAGATATTTCTTGCCCACGATAAAATCAACCGTATCAAAATCCTCGCTGTCATGGGCTAAAAACAGCGTTCCTACGTCCTCTCCGTCTATCAGTGCATTGATAAGGCTGGGGCTGCCTGCATCTATGATTGCCATATCAGCGCCTGAGTCCGTTGCAATTCTTGCAGCGGCTATCTTTGTTGCCATTCCGCCCGTTCCGTACATGGTGTTTGACCCCTTTGCCATAGCCTTAAATTCATCTGTAATCTGTTCAACAACAGATAATTTTTCCGCATCAGGATTTTTGTGTGGGTCGTCTGTGTAAAAGCCATCTATGTCCGTGAGCAAAATGAGCAAATCTGCATTGATAAGATGTGCAACAATGGCTGAAAGCGTATCATTGTCGCCAAATTCAATTTCCTCTGTTGCAACCGTGTCATTTTCATTTACAACAGGAATCACGTCCTGCTGCAACAGCTCATTCATCGTATTGACAGCATTTCGGCGGCGCTCATCATTTGTGATACAGTCAAAGGTAATAAGCACCTGTGCTGCCATATGGTTGTATTCCATAAAAAGCTTCTGATACATCATCATAAGCTGCCCCTGCCCCACAGCGGCACATGCCTGCTTTAACGATACGGTTTTTGGCTTGTTTTTCAGCCCCAAAGCCTGCGTGCCTACGCCGATTGCCCCTGATGATACAAGAACAACATCCTTATCCTGATTTTTCAGGTCGCATATAATTCTTACAAGCTGCTCAAGCTTTCTGAAATCCACGCCGCCTGTTTCCTCATGTATCAGTGAGGATGAGCCTATCTTAATCACTATTTTTTTCTTATCCTTCAGTCGTTTTCTGTAATCCATTTTCGTTTCCTCTATCATTTGAATCTAAGTTTTTTTGATTTGTTTTATAAACAGCTTAGCACACTGAAACATCATAGCTTTACAATTAATCAAGCTGATTCAGATACCCCGCTACAGCCTCCGCCGCCTTTATACCGTCAACCGCCGCCGAGGTTATCCCTCCTGCATAGCCTGCGCCCTCGCCGCATGGAAATATGCCGTGGACATTTACGCTCATAAAATCCTCTCCACGGACAAGCCTTACCGGGGATGAGGTTCTTGTTTCTATACCGGATAAAACAGCTTCCTTGTCATTAAAGCCTGCAAGCCGTTCGCCGTAGTAATCAATCCCTTCAATTATAGCATTATTTACAAATGCTGGCAAACAGTTATTCAGGTTTCCAAACGCATAGCTGCCCTTTATATTCGGCTTAATTTTGCCAAATATGTGCGATAGCCTTCCCGCCTTATAATCGCCAAAAAGCTGTACGGGAATACTGCCCTTTCCTTCCCTGTAGGCAAGTGCCTCATATTTTTGCTGAAACTTAACGCCTGCAAGCACGCCGTACTCCGAAAAGCCTTCCTTATCAAAATCCTCAGGTGTTACATTTACAACAATTGCACTGTTTGAGTTTATCTCGTTCCGGCTGTGGCTGCTCATGCCGTTTACAACGCTCTGCTCCTCCCCCGAGGACGCATTTACGACAAAACCGCCCGGACACATGCAGAAGCTGTACACACTCCTGCCCTCACTGCTCCTGTATGTCAGCTTGTAATCAGCGGCAGGCAGCCTTTTTGCCGCATCACTGTCGCCATACTGTGCCTGGTTGATTGTACTCCTTAAATGTTCAATTCTAAGCCCCACGGCAAATGCCTTAGGCTCCATAGCAAGCTTTGCTGCGTGAAGGGCATGAAATGTATCTCTTGCGCTGTGTCCAATGGCAAGCACAAGGGCATCGGTATCAAAATAAATGTATTCCTGTTCTGCACTCTTATTTAGGCATTTGGCTTTTACCCTTATATGCCCGTTTCCTTCCTCATAGCCCTCAAATCTTGTCTCAAACAGCACCCTTCCGCCCATGCTTATCATGTCAGCTCTCATGGCTTCCATAATGCCCTTCAGATAATCTGTTCCGATGTGGGGCTTGCTTACATATCCTATATCGCAGGGTGCGCCGTATTTGATAAAATCCTTGACTACCGCCTGTATTCTTCCTTCCTTGTCCTTGATGCCCGTATTAAGCTTTCCATCGGAAAATGTGCCTGCTCCGCCTTCGCCGAAGGACACATTCGATTCAGGGTTTACTGCTTCTCCCTGCCAAAATCCCGTGACATCCTCCTCACGCCGGCTTACACATTTTCCACGCTCAAGAATAATGGGCTGATAGCCTGCCCTTGCAAGATACAGCCCGCAGAAATATCCAGCAGGACCTGCGCCTACTATGATTGGGGAGCGCATCTCTTTCCCCGTTTTTTCAACCGGAAAATGATACTCCTGCCTTTTTGTTGACATAATATTATTATTGTTTCTATTTTTATTTAAAATTTGGTGTTCATGCTTACTTGAAATTTCAACACTGTAGCTGTATGCGAGCGTTTCTTTTTTTCGGGCGTCTATTGATTTTTTTACAATGCCCGCAAGCGTATACTCCCTTGTGCCAAGCATCCGTTCCAGCTTTTCCATAAGCAGCTTTTGCTCTTTCGGTTTATCCGAAGCATCGATTGCCGTCACCGGGATTTTTATCTGATTTATCCTAAGCATCGTGTTCTCCCTGTTTTTATAAATTGAATGTGGCGCTTTCTCCTGCCAGCTTCCCTGACAATATTGCAAAGGTAAGGTTGTAGCCTCCGCATATGCCGTCTATGTCAAGGGCTTCTCCTGCCGCATATATGTGTTCTATGTCTTTTATTTTCATTGTATTTTTGTCAATGGCTGAAAGCTCTATTCCGCCTGCCGTTACCTGTGCCTGCTCATAGCCCTTTAGTCCCTTTATCTCCACTGTAAAATTTTTTAGCGCATGGACCACAGCTTTTATCTGTACGTCAGACAGCGCCTTTACGGTTGTCCTTGTATCTATGCCTGTTCTTTTTAACAGAAAGCCTCCAAGCTTGTCATTGATGAAGCCGTTTAATGTCCCTAGTATTGTGCGGGTTTCCCCTTTTCTTATGTAGCCTTCTAAATCGTCCTTATCATAGTGTTCAAGAAAATCAAGCGAAATCGTGACTCTTTTACCCTCAGACAAGGCAGCACCTCCAATGGATGACAGGTTAAATATCATGATTCCTGACAATCCGTAATCCGTAATTTGAAGCTCGCCAGCCTCAAATGCTTTCGGTTCATCCTCAACAAAAAGCTGTGCGGATGCATTTGTCCTTACGCCTGCTATGTCCTTGAAATCCTCCTCCACAATAAAAGGACAAAGTGCAGGCCGTAATTTGGACAGCTTTATTCCAAGCCCCTTTATTATACTGTAGCCGCTGCCGCCTCCCCCAAGGGAAGCATAGCTTTTTCCTCCAGTGGCAATAATAAGCCGCTTTGCCGTAATAATATCGTCAGCAAGCTTGATTGTAATATTGGAATTTTTATCTGATTTTGCCACAGACTGTATATCTGCCTTTAATATGACTGTTACGCCATATTTTTTAAGCGCATCCGTCATTGCCCAGACAACGGCAGAAGCCTGATTTGATATAGGATAAATATATCCGTTACGTTCGTAGGTGAAAATACCCATAGAATTCATAAATTCTATAATAGCATCGGACGGCATGCTCCCAAGAACGCTGCGCAGGAAAGCCTCATAGCATGTGTCACATGAAAAATATGCCTTTTCTAAATTCATATATGTATTTGACAGGTTGCATCTGCCATTTCCTGTAGCATAAAGCTTCCTGCCAAGCTTATTGTTTTTTTCAAGTATTATTACATTTGCGCCTGTACGTGCAGCAGCGATTGCAGCCGACATGCCTGCCGCTCCGCCGCCAATAACACATATGTCATACATAAAATCTGCCTCCGTTTGGACAACAATCCATCAGCTTGAAAGGGATTCAAGAAATGTAAACATTTCATCCGTATTGTCAAATTCAATGCTGCGTAAAAGCATTTTATAAGCTTCATTATCGTTGGCTTTTATAACACTTCCGTCAATGTCCGTATACTCGTACACCATTGATTTATCATTTTTGTATACGATAACGTAATTGTTTTTTAGACCGACAATATACTTGTCCGATGCCGCATGACTTACCAATACATCCTGTTCGTCAGACTTATCTTGGTTTGTCGCTGCATGGTTAAGCACCTCCGCAGGTTCTCCTTCAGCCTCATGTTCATTATCAGCTTCCACATCCCCACTGGCTTCAGAGCTGTCCTCCGATGCCGTGCCGTGTATGGATTTTCCCTCCATATCCTGTTTTGCAAAATCAAAGGAAACATTATATGCCGCAACAAACAATACTACATAAAAAATCAGATATAAAAATAATTTCTTCATGGCGTTCACTCCTTGAAGAAATTATTTCCACTATCCTATTAAATTATTCAAACTTTATTGTATCAGCCTTTCCTGACGGCAGCATTTCAATAAATGAGTTGCCCGGATTCATTTTAAGCTCGTTTCCGTCCTCGGTGTAAAGCTTCATTGTAGGACCGACACGATTCCATGTTATACTTTGATATTCGCCGTTGCTTACATAATATCCGGAATTGTTTGTGGCAAGATCCGCATCCAAAAGACCGCCCTCCAGCTCAGTATAATTTACAAATAAAATGAGTACATTTTTATAATGAAGCTGCTCTCCCGTCGTATCGTCAATCTGCTTATCGCCGTACTGTGACCTGTAATAAAGTTTTTCGTCCGCATTGTAATCAAACCAAGGATTTTGATAGCTGCTGAAGGACATGCTTACCTTGTTCGCCGTAGTACCGTTATTGATGTCCGTATCATTGTAATGGAATGAAAACATTTTTTCATAATTATAATTATGCTCAGGCGCATATCCCATATAGTCAATACCTGCCTGAATCATGTCGCTGTTGGTATATACGTTATGTGGGGCATATCTGCTGTCATCTCTGTAATACATAATGCCGTCAAGATATAATCCGTTTAAGTTTTCATAGCCTGTACTGTTAAGCTCTGCCTCTGCGTGTATGGACCAGCCATAATGTGCATAGAAGGCGTCAAGCATATAAGCAAGCCATACATAGTAATGTCTTGCGCTTCTTACAGGTCCAAGCTTTTCTATTCCCGAATAATCCTGAAATACACACAAATATCTTGTAATTCCTCCCTCAACAGGAAATTCAAAGGTAAGGTCAGCCTTTTGAATGCCCGATTGCGGCATAGCATCGCTTATGTTGTTTATCATAATGGAAAGCGGACGTACATTCTCATATTTTTCATCAATCCACTCACCTGTGAGATCACTTAAAATATATCCTTCCCTTGAATATATCTGTATATTTTCAGCATCCTCCATCGTTGTAACCGGACTTATGCTTATCGTTGACGCTTCGGACGTCTCCTCCTTATCCTTACCGCATCCCGTAGCAATTGTACTAAGAAGCATGGTTCCGATTAATATAGCTGCAATTTTATTCTTCTTCATTTTCCCTTGTATATCCTTTCGCTTCAAGAATTTCTTTCTGTTTTTTTTCCATCTGCTCCCGTTCGGCGTCATCCATGTGGTCGTAGCCTGCAAGATGCAGCATGCTGTGCGCCGTCAGAAAAGCAAGCTCTCTTTTTCTCGTGTGTCCGTAAAGGTCTGCCTGACTGCTGACACGGTCAATATTAAGCACAATATCACCAAGCACAAGCTCACCGCTGTCAGGATTAAACAGCCATATGTCAGCATCCCTTATAAATGAAAAGTCACCGGGAAGCGCATACTCAAGTGCAGGAAATGACAAAACATCTGTCGGTGCGTCAATTCCACGCTGCTCTTTATTGATATATCTTATTCCCGCATCATCCGTAAATAATACATTTACCTCGCACTCATAGGGGCATTTTAAATACTCCAAGGAAGCGTTTATAATGTCCTCTACGATAAAATGGTAATTAGGGGGAATCGCAATATCTCCTTCCGTATCAAAGAAAATACCCATAGCATGTCCTTTCCTATATGCATTTAACTATGACATTTTATCACAACAATCATATTTAATCAAGGTTTCGATTTTCCGCGTCCGTTTTTTGGACGGGAAGCTTGACGTGAACGCTCCATAAGCATGTCATATTCCTCATATGCATTTACGATTTTTTGCACAAGCGGGTGTCTGACAACATCCTCGCTTGTAAATGTATTGACTGAAATTTCGTCTATTTTTCTAATAACCGTAAGTGCCACCTCAAGTCCCGACTTTGCATCCTTAGGCAAATCCTTCTGGGACAAATCCCCTGTAATGATTGCCTTAGAGCCAAAGCCAATTCTAGTAAGAAACATTTTCATCTGTGCAGGCGTTGTATTTTGTGCCTCGTCCAATACGATGTATGCATTATCAAGCGTCCGTCCTCTCATATATGCAAGCGGGGCAACCTCAATCAGCCCCTTTTCCATATTTTTTAAAAAGGAGTCTGCACCCATAATCTCGTAAAGGGCATCGTAAAGAGGACGAAGGTACGGGTCAACCTTGCTCTGCATATCGCCGGGCAGAAAACCAAGCTTTTCCCCAGCCTCTATTGCCGGTCTTGTCAGAATAATTCTGTTTACCTCATTATTTTTAAATGCTGTTATCGCCTTTGCCATTGCAAGATAGGTTTTTCCCGTTCCGGCAGGACCGACGCCGAACACAATCATGCTCTTATCAATGGCATCACAGTATTTTTTCTGTCCCAACGTCTTTGGCTTTACAGGCTTGCCGTTTATTGTATGGCATATGACATCCCTGTCAAGCTCGCTGACTACCTCCACATTGCCCGATATGGTAAGTGATATGGCATAATTTATGTTTTGCTCCGTAATGATGTTCCCGCTTTTTGCAAGCTTTACCATCTCGCCTATGACCGACGCCGCTTTTTTTACACAGGCTTCCTCACCTGAAAGCTTTAAAACGTCCTCCCTTAAGACAATTGTAACCTTGCAGGCACGCTCAATCAGCTTTATGTTCTTATCAAACTGTCCAAAAATATTTTGAATGTAATCGCTTGGTATTTTTATAGTTTCAGAATACAAACTCATTCTTCTGCAGCTTCTCCTTGTTCAAATAAAGATATGTCGGAAGGAATACCAACAAGCTCCCTTGTTACCAAATTACCACCTGCATGGCATTTTCCATTTCTGATACTTATTGTAACATTATTTTCAAGTATTTCCACTCCTTTTTTTCGTAAGTCATCTATATATACCTGAAGCTTATTTTCTGCCTTTTCCTCCGCCTCCTTGTCAGTGTAGGTGGAAAGCTTCGGCTCGTACTCGGAAACGGTCGTTTTTTGATATGCAAGCGGTATATAAAATGTATCAAACAGCTTAACCTTGTTGTAATCGGTTATCACATCATAGTTTACAAAGCTGTTTTCCTGCTTAAAAGGCTCAAAAACAGTTTCCCGTATGAAAAAAGAATAATATGTTTTATTATTTTCCGTGTAATTTTTTATATAATGCTTCATGTCAAATTCATCTGTATAGCTTCTTTTTATCCGTCCGTAAACAAAGCCTGAAGCAGGGACATAATTTGTTTCAATCAGCTCATCGTATTCGTTGTAAATATTTACAACACCGGTTATGAGGATATCGCCCTTTTTTACCTCATCTCCAGCCTCCACAACTGCTACGCCGTTTTTTACGAGAATTTCCGTAATGATACAGTCCTCTGACGCAACAATATTACACGGAATACTTCTTTCAGATATTGTATCGTCCCTGATTGTTTCCGTAAGGGTTACATTAAGCTGTGTTCCCTTTAGCTCACAGCTAATCCATGATATTTCAGGGTAATCCCCGCGAAGTGTGTCCTCCAGCCATTTACAGTTTACTGTGCTCACCTTACTGCCGATAGGCACATAATTTTCCTTTATTCTTTTTTCAATCTCCTCAAAGGAATAAAACCCCTCGCCCTCTATATTGATATCCCATACGAATGTAGTATATTTCCACACTAAAAAAATAAACAGCATAAATCCAATGAGAAAGCATTTTCTTTTTCTGTATTTATGTAATAGGAACGGTATGCCCTTTTCAAGCATAATCTCAAGCGTTGTTCCTGTTTTTTCAGCAAAAGCAAGCAGCCTTTTATAGTCCTTCCTGTATATGCATAGGGTAAGGGCAGATTCATTTTTGGTAATATTCCATATTTTTACATTATTTTTATTACAGATATTGATTAACCGGTCCCCACCTGCACCCTTTAGCATCAGTATGTAATATCCCAATATATATTTTACAAGCTTTTTTAACATAACATCACCCTGAATATCCGCATATATGGTTTTACTATTTGCTCCATGAAATACCTTGGAGCTTTCCCTCTACAGCCATTTCTATGCCTGTAAAGGAAGCAATCCTGAGCCTTTCGCCATGTATGATAAGCACCCTGTCACGGCATAGTATTCTTATTTCGTTATCCTCTATTGAAATTATGCTTTTATATCCGTCTACATACGCTTTTTTGTTATCGATGACTGTCAATCTTGTCATAAAAAATCCATTTTGTTTTAAATATATTCCATACAATAAAAAAAGATGCTACCCTATCGGGTAACATCCTTTAATAGACTTATTTATACTTGCGCTTTCTAGCAGCCTCTGACTTCTTCTTACGCTTTACGCTTGGCTTCTCGTAATGCTCTCTCTTACGAATTTCCTGCTGAATGCCAGCTTTCGCACAGTTTCTCTTGAATCTGCGAAGTGCGCTATCCAAAGTCTCATTCTCTTTAACGATTACGTTTGACATATTACTCTCACCCTCCCTCCAGTTGCAAAATCAAATCTTTCGTGCTAAAAACAACTGTTTGGGTATTCTCCAAAATTGCACAACATTGATTATAACACAATATATTTTTTCGTCAACTAAAAAATGTTTTTTTTGGCAAATTTTTGCTGTATTTTTATAGCTGGGATTTTATCTTTTCAACGCCTGCCGCAAGTGCCTCGTCAATTTTTGCAGGTTTTTTTCCACCAGCCTGCGCCATATTCGGACGTCCGCCGCCTCCGCCGCCTACCATAGGGGCGATTTCCTTTATGATGTTTCCTGCATGGGCTCCCTTTGCAACGGCATCATCCGTAGCCATAACAATAAGGTTTACCTTATCCCCCATGTCTGATGCCAATAGTATGACAGAGCTTCCAAGCTTGGCTTTAAAGTCATCTCCCAAATTTCTAAGGGCATTCATGTCAACATCCTTTACCTTAACAGGAAGAATTTTTATTCCTGAAACCTCTACTGCGTCCGCCATTGCATCACCCACAGAGGATTTCGCCATCTTATCCTTTAGCTTTTCGTTTTCTGATTGGAGGCTCTTAATCTCTGCAAGCATGGCAGTAATTTTTTCAGCAAGCTTTGCAGGCTCCGTCTTTGCTGCGCTTGCAGCCGCATTAAGCTCCTCCTCAAGTTTGTTATAATACTCAATTGCGCCCTTGGAGGTAAGCGCCTCAATACGTCTTACGCCTGCCGCAACACCCTGCTCAGACACAATCTTAAAGCTTCCTATCACATTTGTGTTAGGAACGTGGGTACCGCCGCAAAGCTCCTTGGAAAACTCTCCCATGGTGACAACCCTTACCGTATCGCCATACTTTTCGCCAAAAAGCGCCATTGCACCTGTTTTCTTTGCCTCATCAAGCGACATAATGTCGGTTCTAACCTGTAAATCCTTTTCAATTTCTTCATTTACGATTGCCTCAGCCCTTGCAATTTCTTCCTTTGTCATTGCTTTCATATGGGTAAAGTCAAATCGTAATCTGTCACAGTCCACATAGGAGCCTGCCTGCTCAACATGACCTCCAAGCACGATTTTAAGCGCCTTCTGTAACAGGTGTGTTGCAGAGTGGTTTTTGCAGGTAAGTCCCCTTCTGTCACTGTCTACCTGAAGCACAACCTTTTCATTTATGGAAAAATCACCTGACTCCACATATCCGATGTGGGCTGTCTTTCCACCAACGACCTTAACTGTATCTTTTACAACAAAGGTTGCATTCGGCGTGGAAATGATACCCGTATCACCACACTGACCGCCCATTGTCGCATAAAACGGCGTCTCAGCAGTAAGGATTGCGCCTGCTTCGCCCTCGGTAAGCTTGTCTGCCACTGCAGTTTCATTTGTGATTGCAACGATAGGCGACTCAGCCGTAAGCTTGTCATAGCCTACAAATTCCGTCTCAATTGAGACAGGTATCTGCTCGTAAACGGTAGCGTCAGCACCCATGTAATTTGTAACCTTTCGCGCCTTTCGTGCCGTTTCCCTCTGTATCTGCATAGCCTTGTTAAAGCCGTCCTCGTCCACAGTCATGCCTGCTTCCTCCAATATCTCCTTTGTGAGGTCAAGCGGGAAGCCGTAGGTATCATACAGCTTAAATGCATGTTCACCGTTAAGCTTATTTGTGCCTGCTTTTTTTATCTCATCTACAAAATTACTTAAAATGGAAAGTCCCTGATCTATTGTCCTGTTAAAGTTTTCTTCCTCTTTGTCCAGGGTGGCAAATATGTGCTCCTGCTTGTCTGCAAGCTCAGGATATGCATCCTTTGACACCTCAATAACGGTTTTTGAAAGCTCGGCAAGGAAGCTTCCCTTTATGCCGAGCAGCCTTCCATGTCTTGCGGCACGCCGAAGCAGCCTTCTTAACACATATCCCCTGCCCTCATTGGAGGGGAGTATGCCGTCCGACGTCATAAATGTAACCGAACGGATATGATCTGTAATCAAACGGATTGATACGTCCGTTTTCTCACTTTCCTTATATGTAACATGTGCCATGTCACATATCTTATCCCGCAGTGCCTTTATTGTATCAACGTCAAATATGGAATCAACATCCTGCACCACAACTGCAAGACGCTCCAGTCCCATGCCCGTGTCTATATTTTTATGCTCAAGCTCCTCATAGTTTCCTTTTCCGTCATTGTCAAACTGGGTAAATACGTTGTTCCAAACCTCAATGTATCTGTCGCAATCACAGCCTACGGTACAGTCAGGCTTGCCACAGCCGTATTTTTCTCCCCTGTCATAGTAAACCTCAGAGCAAGGTCCACATGGTCCGGCGCCATGCTCCCAAAAGTTGTCCTCCTTGCCAAACTTGAAAATGCGTTCCGGCGCTATGCCGATTTCCTTATTCCATATATCGAATGCCTCGTCATCCTCAAGGTAGACCGATGGATAGAGCCTGTTTTTATCAAGCCCCACAACCTCTGTAAGAAACTCCCATGTCCATGCAATCGCCTCATGCTTAAAGTAATCGCCAAAGGAAAAATTGCCAAGCATTTCAAAAAACGTACCGTGTCTTGCAGTTTTACCTACATTTTCAATATCTCCGGTACGAATACATTTCTGGCAGGTTGTCACTCTCGTCCTTGGAGGAACCTCCTGTCCCGTAAAATATGGCTTAAGCGGCGCCATGCCTGAATTGATAAGCAGCAGGCTGTTATCATTGTGTGGAATAAGAGAAAAGCTGTTCATCTTAAGATGTCCCTTGCTCTCAAAAAATTCCAAAAACATTTTTCTAAGTTCATTTACGCCGTAGTTCTTCACTTTGCTGTCCTCCCTCTTTCAGTGCCGTTGCTGTTACTCGTCAGCATTTTCAGCAGCCAGCTTCTCATTTTTTCTTTTGCGAAGCACCCTTCCAACGCAAATGCCAAGTCCGGCACACACAATCATAGCTACAAATTTGATTACATATGTTGCTAATTCTCCAAAAACTGCTCCCATTGATACATCCTCCTAAACTTTATATTATCGTCTGTCTGCAAATTCCTTTATAATATCCTCCCATGAGATGCCGCATTCTACCATAAGCACCATCATGTGGTAAAGAAAATCCGATATTTCATATTTTATTTCTTCACGGTCAGGGTTTTTGGCTGCTATAACAATCTCCGTAGCCTCCTCGCCCACCTTTTTCAGTATTTTATCAATACCCTTTTCAAAAAGATAATTTGTATAGGAACCCTCCTTCGGATGCTTCCTTCTGTCCTTGATGATCTCGTATTCCTCCATAAATACCTTTAATGGGTTTGTGTCATTATATTCCTTTTTAACAAGGTCGGTAAAAAAGCAGGTCGGGCTTCCCGTATGACAGGCAGCGCCTATCTGCGATACCCTTGCAAGTATTGTGTCCTTGTCACAGTCAAGGGTAAGCGATTTGACAAACTGAAAATGTCCGCTTGTCTCTCCCTTCGTCCAAAGCTCATTTCTGCTTCTACTGTAGTAGGTCATCCTGCCCGTATGTATTGTTTTTTCGAATGCCTCCTTATTCATGTAGGCAAGCATGAGAACCTCATCGGTTTTGTAATGCTGCGCAATGACAGGGATAAGACCATCTGCATTAAGCTTAAATTCATCAAAGCTTATGGTGCTTTCATACAAATTGACAGGGATGCCGCAAGCCTTGCACTGCTGTTTAATCTCCATAATATCGTGCTTGCAAATATTGTAAAGGCTTACAATCTCTGCATTTGTGTCCCTGAGAAGCGCTGCTATATCCGCATGGCCGTCCGAATAGGACTGAACCATAATCGGCAGACCGACTTCCTTTCTGATATTTTTGACAACATCGGTATAATTATTCAGCTTATTCTGATGGATAAGCAAAAGCTCCCCTGCTCCATGCTTCTTTAACTGCTTTCCGTATTCCACAGGATTGTCACAGGAGGTCAAATCAATAGTGACAATAATCCTTTCAGAGCCAAAGCGGTCCGCCGCCTCCTGAACGATATTTATATCAATCAGCGGTGCACTTTTCATACAGACCTTTGATGCCCCTGCATAAAGAAGCTTTTTGATGTCCTCAAGACGCCTTACGCCGCCGCAGGCTATGAGGGGTACATCTATCTGTCTTGTAATTTCCTTAATGATGGAAATATTTTTATCGATATCCTCCCTCTCGCATGAGCTGTCAAAAAAGGCAATCTCATCTGCTCCTGCATCATTAAAAAATAATGCGTCCTCTATCGGTGTTTCCAAAGAAATACAAGGTACTATTTTTTTGTAATCCATCTTTTTTCCTCCTTGTGCTTGGAATGTCAACCATTCAGGCTTCCCTTTGTAGAAAGTATGTTTTCGCCAAGCCTTTGGTCGTAGGTACACGCCATATCAAGTGCTCTTGCAAATGCCTTAAAGGCTGCCTCAATAATATGGTGGTTATTTTCTCCCGAAATCTGTTTTATGTGGAGGTTCATTGCCCCACTGTAGGAAACAGCATAGAAAAATTCCTTTACCATCTCCGTATCCATATACCCAACCTGAGGAACGCTAAGCTTAAGGTCATAGGAAAGATATGGTCTGCCTGATAAGTCAACAGCCGATAGAACTAAGGTTTCATCCATGGGCAGCATAAAATTACCAAATCTGTTTATTCCCTTTTTGTCACCCAACGCTTTTTGTATTGCCTGTCCGAGGACAATGCCTGTGTCCTCAATGGTATGGTGACTGTCTACAAACAAATCTCCCTTTGCAGTCAAATCCAAATCAAAGAAGCCATGCCTTGCAAAGCTATTCAGCATATGGTCGAAAAAGCCAATGCCGGTATCAACCCTTGCAACGCCTGTTCCGTCTAAATTGAGTGTCATCCGTATATCTGTCTCATTTGTTTTTCTGGAAATCTCTGCTATTCTGTCAGACAAACAATCACGCTCCTAACCTTTAAAATACAACTATTAATTATATCATTTTAATCGGAATTTAGCAACTGCTCCGTTAATTTCCGTTTTATTTTCATGTTCTGCCGCTTCTGCCTGCGTTACTTTCTCCTGCGGCAGCTCCTCCCTGCCGATATTCAAAATGTCCACGACACCAAGCACCTTGTCCATGTCGCTTATAATTTCCTGCTTTAGCTTAAAATAATCAAATTCTTTTGCCAGGGAAACCTCAAACATTCTGACATTACTTCTCAGTATCGTCATACTGTTGCCATCAAACACAATTACCATTTTTCTACCGCATTTTTGGGAATGTGGCACTGTTTCATACAGCTTTAGTACATATTCCATAAAGTGGGGAGTCAGAACATAAAATGCATCATGTCCTTCCTTCGCATAAATGCCAAATTTATTATTAAAATTCTGATTTTCCGTCTCTATGGCAGACAGTCCATTGGCAGAAAAATATTGCGAATACTTCTCCGTAGTAACAATTAATCTTCCTGAAACCTTTTTATTAAAACGGAATTTAGAAATTGTACCATAAAAGACTAACATAACCTTGCCATTATTAGAATGGAACCTTACATTCAAATCTCCCTGTTCATAATACACGTCTTTATATGTTCCCGTAAGCAAATCCTCTGAGCTTACCTCGTAGGCATCTCTTTGCTTATCCCACAGTCCCAGACTCATTATCTCGTCCTTACTAATCTGCCCCTCAGGACGATATGTATATTTTTGAAAATTCTTTGCAAGGCAAGGTACTACAAGTGCCTCCTTATATGCTTTTATATATATCTTCTTCGTCTTTTTGGCACTTTTTAAAAAATAAACCTCCACAATCGCATAAATTGCATAAAACAAAAAAGCAAGAAATGTTCCGCCTGTAATTTGAAACATGATTAACGGTATAATCCAAAGACTGATAAACAAAACAACAAAGCTGCCGTCCCGAAGCCTTTTAAATAATTGTGCCCTCTTTCTAAGCGTCTCCAAATCAGAAACACCATAGTTTACATTGTCCATATTTTTTCTCCTTGATGATAACTCATAATAACCAATTGCGAAACTTAGATTTTCGCTAACGTCCGTTGTGCAATGTCGAAGCCGGGCTTACTCAAACCTCACCTTTATGGAATTTGCATGTGCCGTAAGCTGCTCTGCCGTTGCAAAATCTATAATATCCTGTGAAACAGGCAAAAGGGCTTCCCTTGAGAAATAAATAATGCTTGACTTCTTTATGAAATCGTCAACGGAAAGGGGCGAGAAAAACTTTGCCGTTCCATTTGTCGGAAGCACATGGTTTGGTCCTGCAAAATAATCTCCAAGCGGCTCCGAGGAATAATCCCCGATAAAGATTGCCCCTGCATTTTTAATCTTTGTCATGGTGTCAAAGGGATTTGCCGTCATAATCTCAAGATGCTCGCTTGCGATTTCATTTGCCGTTTCAATTGCCTCCTGCAAATTCCTTGCAAGAAGAATATATCCGTAGGTGTCAACGGATTTACGCATGATATCCTTTCTTGAAAGCTCACTTATAAATTGCTCCACTTCCTCTGATACTGCCTTGGCAAGCTCCTTTGATGTTGTAATCAGGATTGCCGACGCCATCTCGTCATGCTCTGCCTGTGATAAAAGGTCGGCAGCCACATATCTTGCGTTTGCCGTTTCATCGGCAAGGACTAATATCTCACTTGGACCTGCAACGGAATCAATGCTCACATGTCCAAATACACACCGTTTTGCAAGTGCCACAAAAATATTGCCCGGTCCCACAATCTTGTCCACCTTAGGGATGCTTTCCGTTCCGTATGCAAGTGCGGCAATTGCCTGTGCTCCCCCCGCCTTGTAAATTATGTCAACCCCTGCCTCATTTGCAGCTACAAGCGTAGTCGGATATACCTTGCCCTCACTGTTGCATGGAGTAGTCATAATAATGCTTCCAACACCTGCAACCCTTGCAGGTATGACATTCATAAGAACGGAGGATGGGTATACTGCCTTTCCCCCCGGGACATATACCCCCACCTTGTCAATTGGCGTGATTTTCTGTCCCAGCATACTTCCGTTGTCCTTGGAATCAAACCAGCTGTAGCATTTTTGCTTTTCGTGGTATTCTTTTATATTTGCCTTTGCTTTTCTTATAATCTCAACCAAAGATGGTTCTACAAGACTGTATGCCTCGTCAATTTCCTCCTTTGTTACCCTTACATTGTCCTGATTGATTTTTGCCTGATCAAATTTTTCCGTATACTGAAACAATGCAGCGTCACCATTCTTATGGACGTCCTCAACGATTTCCTTGACGGTCGCCTCGTAAGAGCCGTAATTGTCAGGACTTCTCTTTAACAGGTTGGCAAGGATATCTTTTTTTGTTTCCTCGTTTAATTCTATAATTCGCATAACTAATCTCCTCCATTTATATTAAAAAACATTAAAATCCAAACGCATAAAATATATGCAGCCTATTCTTTTATCAGCTCATTCAAATCATTTAACAGCTTTCTGATACGCTCATGCTCCATTTTAAGGCTTACCTGATTGACAACGACCCTTGCAGAAAGCGGACAAATCTCCTCAAGCACCTCAAGCCCGTTTTCACGAAGAGTTGAGCCTGTCTCAACAATATCCACAATAACCTCAGCCAAATCCACAATAGGTGCAAGCTCTACGGAGCCGTTCAGCTTAATAATCTCCACTGTCTGATTTTTTTTATTCTGAAAATAATCCTGTGCAATGTTAGGATATTTGCTTGCCACCCTGATTATCTCATTTTTTGTAAGAAGCTCCCTTGCAGACGCAGGACCACAGACACACATTTTACAGTTTCCAAAGCCTAAATCCATGACCTCATAGAGATTTCTGCCCTCCTCCAATATGGTGTCCTTTCCAACAACACCGATGTCCGCAGCTCCGTATTCCACATAGGTCGGAACGTCCGAAGCCTTTGCAAGGAAAAATTTTATTTTGTGCTCCTCATTTGTAAATATAAGCTTTCTCGTGTCGGGGTCAAGGGCTTCCCCGCAGGAGATTCCCATCTTTTCAAAAAGGGTCAGCGTTTTTTTTGCAAGCCTGCCCTTTGCAAGTGCAAATGTTAAATATCTCATCTTATATACCTGTTGTCCTTTCAATTATTTTAATTGAAGCGTCTTCTTTCGCAAAATAGAAATTTGCTACATGATATCCCCAAGCTTTATGGTTTCTTTTGCATCATCAATAAC
>JAMPEW010000024.1:42647-43911 GCA_023664775.1 Clostridium sp.
AAATTTGCTACATGATATCCCCAAGCTTTATGGTTTCTTTTGCATCATCAATAACGGAAATCACGTTAATATCAAGCTGTGATGTAAAATGATACACTCCTGACAAATGCATTTTCTTTGCATATTCCACATAATCCTCCACCGTATGCTTTGAGGATTTTCTGATAAGCTCAATTTTCTTTCCTTTATTTCTAAGGCTCGTGGTAAGCTTTATAGCGTTTGCCTGATACTCTATATCGTACAAAACAAGAATATTGGAATAATCAACCTCTACCTCTACCTTATTTCTTGACACAGCCATCATAAGCTCGTCCACATAAATGGCAAAACCGACTGACGCTGCATCCTTGCCAAACTGGGACAGAAGGTTATTGTATCGTCCGCCCTTTACAATGGCATCTCCCGTTCCATATGTATACCCACGGAATACAATTCCTGTATAGTAATTATATCTGTTTAACATTCCAAGGTCAAAGTCCACGTATTTTTCATATCCGTAATTTGTAAGGGCGTGATATACCTTTTCCATGCGGTCAATCGCCAAAAGGGATGTGCTGTTTGAGACAAGCCCTCTTGCACGCTCCAGCATGTCAAGACCGCCAAACAATGTCTCAAAGGATGTAAATGCACGCTTCATCCCGCTGCTTATATCAAGGGTTTCAACAAACTCGCTTAAACCAAAGAAATTCTTGATATGAATGTAATCCCTTATTTTATTTTCCGTATCAATATCAAGTCCTGCCTCTTCAATCAGTCCTTTAAAATACTCTATCTCACCGATTTCAATCTGAAATTCCGAAAGCCCTGATGCTTTTAAGCAGCTTATGACACATGCGATTGCCTCGGCATCTGCAGCAGAGCTGTCATCATTTACAAGCTCACCGCCTATCTGTGTACATTCATTGAGCTTTCCCTGATGCAGCGGTGCATTTGTAAATGTATTTCCCTGATAACACAGCCTGATTGGAAGCTCCTCATTGGCATAATATTTTGCAACACACCTTGCAACGCTTGGTGTAAGATCGGGTCTTAACACAAGCGTATTATTATTTCTGTCAAAAAATTTATACATCTCATTTGAGGGAGCTGAGCCTTTGTCCATGTTAAATATATCAAAATATTCAAAGGATGGTGTTTCTATATCCTGATAAGAAAAAAGTGCAAGCACATGATGGATTTTATCAACAATTTTAAGCTTTTTCTTACATTCAATTCCATATATGTCCCTGACTCCGTCAGGGGTGTGCAACAATTTATCGTTCAT
>JAMPEW010000025.1 GCA_023664775.1 Clostridium sp.
TTGGCAAACGATTCTCTATGGTTATACACCTTGCCGAACTCTCTGCTGTTTTTTAAAGTAACGATATTTTTCATTTCATCTAATCCCTTTAAATGAAATACTGTTCTTAATAGGAATAAACTTCCCATAAACGAACGAAAAGGTCACAATAAATTGTGACCTACGCTGACAATCTTTTTCTTCCCTTTGCTCTCCTTGCGGCCAAAACCTTTCTTCCATTCGCTGTGCTCATTCTCTTTCTAAAACCATGAACCTTTGATCTCTGTCTCTTTTTTGGCTGAAATGTCATTTTCATAATGCTTATCTCCTTTCCATAAAAAATTTATTCTCAATATGAGAGAACATCAGACCTTATTATATTGAAAAAGCATTATTCCGTCAAGAAGTTTTTTATATTTTATTTGTCGCTGTAAGAATAATTAGCCTATTAACTTATTTCAGTTATCGTTAAATGTAGAACATCGTTACTTCCATATAAAATATAATTTATGTTAAGTAAATATTATTTAAGGCAGACTTATTAACAAATTGAAAATGACGTATTTATTAATCATTGTGAATAAATAAACATAAAATCGACTAGTTATCCACAGATTAACAACATTTTGTGGATAAAATTATGTAAAGTAGTTATGTATTAGATATAAACGCACAGCAAATTGTGGATAATTTAATGGGAAGAAACGAAAAAACTATTAATATAAGTCTGAACATATGTCTTTTATTTTTCTTCAACTAGTACAAATAGCATAGTACTGGTACAATGAGCTTATTTACATGTATTGTTAAATATATTATATTTAATAAGTAACATAAAACATTAAATAGGAGGTAACGATTATGAAGAAAAAATTAGTAAGCGAAATAGCAATATTATTAATGATGGTATTGATGTACTCAAATTATACTATGGCATCATCTGGTTCAGGTTCGGTTACAGTAGACATTGGATGTACATTTAGAACAGGTGTTTCTGGAGTTTCCAGAACAACCAGCTATAGTTATGTTCAAGTAAAAGCCAACAGTGTATATCCGACAGGTACTTATAAAGAAGATAATTTTACAAAATGTAAAACTGCATTATACAAGAATGATAGCACAAGTACAAGGATATCTAGTATATATACTTTAACAGAAGGCAGCGGTTATACTAATGTAAGAATTAATGAAGGGTATCTTTCCTTAACTAAAGTAAATATTTGTTTTGCTGGAAATGATCCTTCATATAGCGCCGTAATTGATTTTTCTTATAATGGTAAATAATAAATACCCTTATAAATTACATAATCATGATTAAAACCTTAGGGCTATTATTTTAATAGACCTAAGGTTAATATTTATACACAATAGTTAAAATACTTATATAAGGAGAAATAAGATGATAAAAAATGTAACAATTAATATAAAATACATTTTGAACAGCAGACCTGCAATTATCATATGGTACGTGAATCTTATTTTTTCATTAGGAAATTTTATTAATAATGTAAGGATAAATTATAATAGGATTTATATTACGGAAATGTACGAAATCCCTAAACTGCTTTTGTTATCCGATTGGAGTGCATTTGGTTTCTTTTATATGATTGTTTTTCCTATCATTGTTGTTTTTCCAACGCATGCCCTCTTTATTAAGGATAAAAAAAGTGGTATGGGTTCTTATATAAAAACCAGAACAGGTCATACAAGCTATTGTATATCCAAAATTATCTCCGTATTTATCAGTACATTTATATTATTTGTGTTCCCTTTGGTTATTGAATTGATTTTATCACTTATTTGTCTGGAAGCTAGGGCAAATGGCGACCCTTCCAATATTCAATATTATGTAACAGCAAAAGAAGCTTCAACCTATCCTCTGCACGCCCTTTATTTTGAAAATAAATTTTTATATGCATTTGTCTGGATAATTTTATTTGGCTGTATATGTGGAGCCTTTGCCATAATCAATTTGGCAATCGCAACTGCTTTGAAGCTGAAATACAGCATATTTGCAATGTTACCGCTTTACGTTATCCTTACTTTTACGAATAGATTAGATACATTTCTAAAAAGCAATTATACATATAATTACAATTATTTATTAAAAATGTTCAGCTTTGGACAAAAAAATTATTTAGGCTTTTCATTGATTGTAATTGTATCATTAATAATCAGTATCGGATTACTTTTATGGGGTGGTAGAAAACAATGAATAGAAAAAATATAATCATACCTGCTTCCTACAGTGTAATTTTTTTTATGGTTTGCATATTCGTGCATAAAAAAATAAGCATCAGTGAGTTAATATTAGTATTATCCTTTGGAATTTTTAATAATTATAAGGCTTCTGTCGGAGATGCTTTTTTTCAATATTTACTTATTGTTTTTGCACATGTAGTATTTGGTACCCGATTATATAAAAACTTTTGTAATGCCACCGCTTACTTTTATGTCCGAACTGTCAATTTAAAACGGTGGTTTCTTGATGAAGCCGTTAAATTATTTGCAGACATTATTCAATTTTACTTCATTCATTTATCTGTGCTAATTGGTTTATGCTTTGTTTCAGGCAAATTAACTAAAATAGAGCTTTGTGATATTTTTTTCATACTGTATTTTATTGCTTTATATTCCATGTTTACATTTATCACGTCTATTCTATTAAATATCATTGCAATATATACAGATAGTGGTATTGCTTTTATGGCAGTGGAGGGCATTAATGCTGTTTTCATGGGCTTATATTTAATGACAGGAGAAATTTTTACGCCTGAATATTTGGCGAATCATTCTTACATATTTAAGTTAAATCCAATTTGTCATTTGATAATACATATTCACAAAAGCAACATAACGATTATGAATGAACATCTGACAAATCCATTAATCCAAACAAGCTTATCTGCATCTTTTGTATTTTTACTTTTATGTACTATATTTGTAGTAGTTGCAGGCTGTTTTATGATAAATAAAATGGATTTAATTGGAGAGAAGATGGAGGGGGAATAGTATGGTAATATCATTAGAAAACTTATCAAAGGAAATAAAAGGCAAAAAAGTATTAGATAATATTTCAGCAGAGTTTGAAAGTGGTTTTATTTATGGACTGGTTGGAAGAAATGGCTCTGGAAAAACAATGCTTCTTCGGGCAATATCAGGTCTTATAAAAATTGATGACGGTAACATATTATTTGACGGTGAAACTATCACCAACCGAAAGAATAAAATAATGGATTTGGGAATTATGATTGAAAATATGGGTCTTTATCCTGAATTAAATGCATATGAGAATTTGAATTACCTGACAGGGCTAAATAAAAAGGTGTCAAAGGAAACAATCAACAAATACATTGATATGGTTGGTTTGGACAGCAAGGATAAAAGACCGTTCCATAAATATTCATTGGGTATGAAGCAACGTCTGGTTTTTGCTCAGGCTATATATGAAAATCCGTCTATACTATTACTGGACGAGCCGACAAATTCACTGGACGAAAATGGGGTTGAAACAATACGAAATATCATTAAGGACTTAAAATCAAAAGATAGAATTATTATCATCACAAGTCATATTAAAGAAGATATTGATATTTTAACGGATAAAATATATACCATTTCAGATGGAAGATTGGAGAAGTGATTTATATGTTTAAAAAGGTTAATTGCTATATTTTTTTAGTATTAATGGTTGTTTGCTTCAGCATTGGTTTGATAACCAAGCACTCTCATAAAAATATAAAAGATGATATGGATGATTTTTATATTGGACTGATAGATGAAACCCTAGTTGAAAATCAAATAAATTTTATGAAAAATTCAGAATATTCATTAGATAAAAGTAAATATATTTTACTTGTTACGTGCCAAAGTGAAATTGAATTTGATTTTTCATGTGGAAGCCAAAAGGTTTCTGTAGAATCAGTTATAAAGGGGGACACCTCCTTATCCAAAGGTGACGTCATTGATATTCTTACATTAAATGCTACTTTCATTCCTGATTATGTCCAGTTTGGTTCCTTAAATTTTGGATTTTTGAACCAATTAAAGCCAAATAATCAATATATTATTTTTTTGGATGAATGTGTATCATTAGATAATAAAGATACTATTTTTCTATATAATATAGACTATTTAATGAAACCCTACTTTTCTGTCGATGAAATCAATGCTTCTCCGATTGAAAGTGAATTATCGGACGGATATTTTGCTAAATACAGTAATATTAATAATAATGATGTTTTTATGATGTCCTCTGACTCCATTAATAAGTGGAACGAATTTCGCAAGGAGGTCATAGATACTTATATTCAATAAATATCAATATATAAAATGAAGTATATTTTATCCACAATTTGCTGTGCGTTTACATCTAATACATAACTACTTTACATAATTTTATCCACAAAATGTTGTTAATCTGTGGATAACTAGTCGATTTTATGTTTATTTATTCACAATGATTAATAAATACGTCATTTTTAATTTGTTAATAAGTCTGCCGTAAATAATATTTACTTAACATAAATTATATTCTATATTATTATATGGAAGTAACAATGTTCTACATTTAACGATAACTGAAATAAGTTAATAGGTTAATTATTCTTAAAATTCTTGTAAAAATCCAAATTTTATAGTATATTATAGATAGTTATGCGCTCATTTTAAAATGAGCTTTTTGAGATAGTTGGAGGAATGTAAATGAAAGCTTTAATAGAAAGTAAATGGGAAGATATTTTATCTCTTTTGGAAACTCAATACGACATTTCCTCTATTATGATTAATACATGGATTCGTTCCCTAAAAATATATGAAGTAAAAGACAATACCATTTATTTTTATGTTGACGAAAAGCTTGGTGAAAATGCCGTCAAATTCTTACGAAGAAAAGAATTTGACTTATTTTTGCTGTCATCTATAAGAGAAACCTTAAATGACAGTAATATAGAAATAATAATAGATGAAAAGAAAAATTTTATATCTGAGGATGACAAAAAAAATAAGGAAGAAATCAATTCAGAGTCTTATAAGGAAGCGATAAGCAGAAGTAACCTAAATCCAAGATATACGTTTGAAACATTTATTGTCGGTGATGGTAATAAACATGCACATGCTACATGTCTTGCAGTTGCTGATATGCCGGCTCAGGATAATTTTAATCCTTTATTTTTATATGGAAATTCAGGACTTGGCAAAACACACCTTATGCAGGCAATCGCCCATTATATACTCCAAAAGGACGACAACATCAATGTTTTGTATGTTCCGTCAGAGGTATTTACAAATGAAATTATAGATGCCATCAGAAATCATACTACCACAGAATTTAGGGAGAAATACCGTAAGGTTGATGTTCTTCTTCTTGATGATGTTCAGTTTTTAATAGGTAAGGAAAGTACACAAAATGAGTTTTTTCACACCTTTAATTCCTTATATAATGATAAAAAGCAGATTATTTTATCATCGGACAAGCCACCAAAGGAAATAAAAACTCTTGATCAGCGTATTATTTCCAGATTTGAATGTGGAGTTCCCATTGACATACACGAGCCTGATTATGAAACACGTATGGCTATATTAAAAAATAAAGCAGAAATGGATCACCTGAAAGGTATTCCAGATGAGGTTTTTTCCTACATAGCAGAAAATATTACCACAAACGTACGTGAGCTTGAAGGCGCCCTCAATAAAATAGGAGTATTTGCCAAGCTTATGAATGAAAGCGTAACCTTGGAAACTGCAAAGGAATCACTAAAGGACATTATTAATAAGGATAATATTGTTTCTATTACGCCTGAGCTTATTGTAAAAACCGTTTCTGAGCATATGAACATTTCCGTTGAGGATATATGTTCTAAAAAAAGAAGTCAGGATATTGCTACGGCAAGACAAATTGTTATGTATCTCTGCCGTAAGCATACTGTTCTTGCCCTCAAATCAATTGGCAACGCAGTTGGAGGAAAGGATCATGCCACAGTTATAAATGGCATTACAAGAACGGAGGAAAGGGTAGCCTCGGATCCTGCATTTAAAGCTACCGTTGATACGATTATTAAAAAGCTTAACCCAAAAAATTAATACATATCAACCTATTGTTAATTACTGTATCAACTCATATGTTAATTTGTTGATAAAATATTTTAATTTTAAACCTTTAAATTTGATGCTTTAAATGGATCCATAGTTAATTAACATATATTATTTCAGTTAGGCACATTATTTTTATATTGAAAAATCCTTTAACTTTAAGTAATTTAAGGCTTTTCAACATATCAACACCTATTAATAATACTAATATTAATTTATTAAATATATATATATTGCATTTATGCAATCGAAAGGAGTTACATAAGAATGAAGATATCATGTTCAAAAGCTAATCTTCTTGCATCACTCAATATAGTTTCAAAGGCTGTTTCAACAAAAACAACGATGCCAATATTAGAATGTATCTTGATAGACGTTTATTCTGACAGCATAAAAATGACGGCTAATGATTTGGAACTGGGAATAGAAACAGTCCTTGACGGAAAGGTCATTGAAATGGGTCGAATTGCCATTGAAGCTAAAATATTCAATGACATTGTAAGAAAGCTTCCTGACAGTGAGGTTATTATAGAGTCTACTCCTGATTATAAAACGATTATAAGGTGTGAAAAGGCTAAATTTACGCTTTCTTCAAAATCAGGTGAGGATTTTACGGAGCTTCCTGAAATTGAAAAGGAAAAGAAGATTACCATATCACAATTTACATTAAAGGAAGTAATCAGACAGACTATTTTTTCAATATCAGATAATGAAAATAACAAGCTTATGACAGGTGAGCTGTTTGAAGTAAAAAATGGAAGGCTTACCGTAGTATCTCTTGATGGACACAGAATATCGCTCAGAAATATTAATCTTAAAGAGGGTGGAGATAATGTAAGTGTTGTTGTTCCGGGAAAAACATTAGGAGAATTATATAAGATTATAAATGGTGGAGTAGATGATATGGTAAATATTTATTTCACTGATAATCATATTTTGTTTGAGTTTGAAAATACGGTTGTTGTTTCCAGGCTTTTTGAGGGCGAATATTATAAGATTGTCAATATGCTTTCAATGGACTATAAAATAAAGGTTGAGGTTAATAATAAGGAGCTTCTTGACTGTATAGACAGGGCATCCCTTCTCATTAAGGAATCTGATAAGAAGCCTATTATTGTAAGCATCAAGGATGACAATAACATGTATCTTAAGGTTGATACCTTTATGGGTTCTATGAATGAAGAAATTGAGATAGATAAGGAAGGTGAAGAAATTATAATAGGCTTTAATCCTAAATTTGTAATGGATGTGCTTAAGGTAATTGATGATGAAAGAATTACTATGTATATGAAGGATGCAAAATCACCTTGTATTATAAGAGATGTAGAGGAAAATTATATTTATGTTGTTCTTCCTGTTAATATTAATGCAGGAGCATATTAATTTTAATGCTTAAAGAGGGAGATTTTAAAATGCATATTATAAAGCTTAGAGAGGGAGAAGATTTTATAAAGCTTGGACAAGCGCTTAAGGCAGCAGGGCTTGTTGATTCAGGTATTGATGCGAAAGAGGTTATACAACAGGGGCTTGTTTTGGTTGACGGCGAGGTTGATACAAGACGTGGAAGAAAGCTTTATGATGGGGCAGAGGTTATATATGATGATGAGAAGATAAGCATTCAGAAATAATATTATTTTTGGAGGAGACAGGAATGTTTATCGAAAAATTGGCATTAAATAATTTCAGAAATTATGATAAAGAGGAAATTTCTTTTTCTAATGGGATTAACATACTTTACGGCGATAACGCCCAAGGTAAAACAAATGTGTTAGAAGCCATATATATGACAGCAACCACAAAATCCCACAGGGGAAACAGAGATAAGGAAATTATACAATTTGGTTTTGATGAAGCCCATATAAGAGCTGATGTTAAAAAACATGATGTAAGCCATCGTATCGACATGCACTTGAGGAAAAATAAAAGCAAGGGTGTTGCCATAGATATGGTTTCAATCAAAAAAAGTATTCAACTTTTTGGACTTGTAAATATTATTCTTTTTTCTCCTGAGGATTTATCAATTATAAAAGAAAGTCCTGCTGAAAGAAGAAGATTTATGGATATGGAGCTTTGCCAGCTCAATAAATTATATTATAGTGATTTATCATCGTATAATAAAGTTCTTAATCAAAGAAATAATCTTCTGAAACAAATTGCCTTTCATGAAAAAAGTAAGGATATGCTTGAGATTTGGGATGAACAATTGGTAAAATATGGTATAAAAATAATCTCTTTACGGGATAATTTTATAAACATGATGAATGAAATTATGTGTGATATACATAACAGCATTACGTCGGGAAAAGAAAAAATAAAAGCCATATATGAAAAAAATGTAGAGGAAGAAAGATTTTTAGAGGAATTACAAAATAAAAGATTTGTTGATTTAAAATATCAAACAACATCAGTAGGTCCACACAGAGATGATATTAAATTTATTGTTAATGATATAGATGTAAAAAAATATGGTTCTCAGGGACAACAAAGAACAGCTGCATTATCTCTTAAGCTTGCAGAAATAGAGCTTGTAAAAAAAATAATAAATGATAATCCGATACTTCTTTTGGATGATGTTATGTCGGAGCTTGACTCTACAAGGAGAGATGCACTTTTATCATATATCAGTAATATTCAAACTATCATTACCTGTACGGGATATGATGATTTTATAAAGGAAAGGCTTAACATAGATAGAATTTACAAGGTTAGCCAGGGCAAAATTAGGGAGGAAATTTATGAGTACGAATAACAGCGAAAATTATGGAGCTGAGCAAATTCAAATATTGGAGGGTCTTGAAGCGGTAAGAAAAAGACCGGGAATGTATATAGGAAGCACATCTTCAAGAGGTCTTCATCATCTTGTATATGAGATTGTTGATAATGCGGTTGATGAGGCACTTGCAGGCTTTTGTACGGAAATTGATGTAAGCATAAATGAGGATAATTCGGTAACAGTTGTGGATAACGGAAGGGGTATTCCAACTGGAATACATGAAAAAGCAGGTATTCCAGCCGTTGAGGTTGTATTTACAATCCTTCATGCAGGTGGAAAATTTGGCGGTGGAGGATATAAGGTTTCAGGTGGGCTTCATGGTGTTGGAGCTTCTGTTGTTAATGCGCTTTCAAATTGGCTTGAGGTAGAAATATCAAGAGATGGAAAAGTATATAAGCAGCGTTATGAGAGAGGACATGTTATATATAAGCTCAAGGAAATAGGAAAGACAGATAAGGTTGGAACTAAGGTTACATTTATGCCGGATGATACTATTTTTGACGAGGTTATATTTGATTTTGACACGCTGAAAAGAAGACTCAGGGAAATGGCTTTTCTTACAAAGGGACTTAAAATAAATCTTACTGATAAGAGAGAAGAAAATGAGAAAAGCGAAAGCTATCATTATGAGGGTGGCATAAAGGAATTTGTACAGTATCTGAACAGACACAAAACGACGCTTTACGACAAAATTATATATGTTGAAGGAAATAAGGACGACATTTATGTTGAGGTTGCCTTACAGCATAATGATTCCTACAACGAAGCAACCTTAAGCTTTGTAAATAATATAACAACGCCTGAGGGTGGTACGCATCTTACAGGCTTTAAGAGTGCCATAACAAAGGTATTTAATGATTATGCAAGGACAAATAAGCTTATTAAGGAAAAGGAAGAAAATCTTTCGGGAGATGATTTAAGAGAAGGTCTTACAGCCGTTGTAAGCATAAAAATTTCCGAGCCACAGTTTGAGGGACAGACAAAGCAGAAGCTTGGAAATGCAGAGGCAAGAACTGCAGTTGAAACGCTTGTGAATGAAAAGCTTACGTATTTTTTGGAACAAAACCCTCAGATTGCAAAGATAATCATAGGAAAAGCCGCACTTGCGCAAAGAGCTAGAATTGCTGCAAGAAAGGCAAGGGATGTTGCGAGAAAGAGTACGCTCGAAAATAATATGGCGCTTCCGGGAAAGCTTGCAGACTGCTCAGACAAGGATCCTAAAAACTGTGAAATCTATATCGTTGAGGGAGATTCTGCAGGAGGCTCTGCAAAAACTGCACGTTCAAGGGCAACGCAGGCGATACTTCCTTTAAGAGGAAAGATATTAAATGTTGAAAAAGCAAGAATAGATAGAATCCTTGAAAATGCAGAAATAAAAGCAATGATAACTGCTTTCGGAACAGGCATAAGAGAAAATTTCAATATAGAGAAGCTTCGCTATGATAAGATTATCATTATGACAGATGCCGATGTTGACGGTGCTCATATTGCAACGCTTATGCTTACATTTTTCTTCCGGTTTATGCCTGACCTGATAAGGCAGGGACATGTTTATCTTGCACAGCCGCCTCTTTATAAGCTGGAAAAAAACAAAAAGGTATGGTATGCCTACAGTGATGATGAGCTGGCTAAGATACTTGATGATGTTGGAAGGGATAATAACAATAAAATCCAGCGTTACAAGGGACTTGGTGAGATGGATGCAGAGCAGCTTTGGGACACGACAATGGATCCTGAAAAGAGAATACTTCTTCGTGTCGCAATTGACGAGGAAAGTGAGTCTGAGCTTGATATAGTATTTGATACCCTTATGGGTGAAAAGGTAGAGCCAAGACGTGAATTTATAGAGGCAAACGCTAAGTTTGTTAAAAATCTTGATATTTAATAAAGGAGAGAAAAAATGGACGATAGTACAATATTTGATAAAATCCATGAAGTGGATTTGAAAAAAACCATGGAAACGTCTTATATCGATTATGCCATGAGTGTTATCGCTGCAAGAGCTCTCCCTGATGTAAGAGATGGTCTTAAGCCGGTACAAAGAAGAATACTTCACTCCATGATGGAGCTTCATAATGGACCTGACAAGCCACACAGAAAATGTGCACGTATTGTCGGTGATACAATGGGTAAATATCACCCACATGGAGATTCCTCTATCTATGAGGCATTGGTAAAGCTTGCCCAGGAATGGGCAACAAGATATCCGCTTGTGGATGGTCATGGCAACTTTGGTTCTGTTGACGGTGACGGCGCTGCTGCAATGAGGTATACAGAGGCAAGGCTTTCCAAGATTTCTATGGAAATGCTTGCCGACATAGACATGGACACAGTTGATTTTGTGCCAAACTTTGATGAGACAGAGCGTGAACCGGTAGTTTTGCCAAGCCGTTATCCAAATCTTTTGGTAAACGGTACATCGGGTATTGCAGTCGGTATGGCTACAAACATACCACCTCATAATTTAAATGAGATAGTAAGCGCAGTTGTAAAGATAATAGATAACAGAGTGCTTGAGGATAGAGATACTGATATAGACGAGATAATGGATATTGTTCAGGGTCCTGATTTTCCTACAGGTGCACAGATACTTGGTACATCAGGTATTAATGAAGCTTACAGAACAGGTAGAGGAAAAATAAAAGTAAGAGCTGTTACGGATATTGAGCCTATGTCTAACGGAAAGCAGAGAATCGTTGTTACCGAGCTTCCATACATGGTAAATAAGGCAAAGCTGATACAAAAAATAGCAGAGCTTGTTAAGGATAAAAAGGTTGACGGCATATCAGACCTTAGAGATGAGTCTTCAAGGGAAGGTATGAGAATTGTTATTGAGCTTAAAAAGGACTGCAATGCAAATATCCTTCTGAACCAGCTTTTTAAGCATACCCAGATGCAGGATACATTTGGTGTTATTATGCTTGCCCTTGTAAATAATGAGCCAAAGGTGCTTAATCTTCTTGAAATGCTTACATATTACCTGAAGCATCAGGAGGAGGTTGTCACAAGAAGAACGAAATATGAGCTTAATAAGGCTGAGACAAGGGCTCATATTGTGGAAGGACTTTTGATTGCCCTTGATAACATTGATGAGGTTATCAAGCTGATAAGAGCTGCAAAGACAGTTGCCGATGCAAAGCTTGCACTGATAGAAAGATTTGGACTTTCAGACGCACAGGCATCTGCAATTGTAGATATGAGACTTCGTGTGCTTACAGGCTTGGAAAGAGAAAAGCTTGAAAATGAGTACAGGGAGCTTATGGAAAGAATTGCAGAGCTTAAAGCAATACTTGCAGACAAGAAGAAGCTTCTCGGTGTCATTAAAGAGGAAATTCTTATCATTGCAACAAAATATGGAGACAAGAGAAGAACCTCAATTGGAATAGATGTTGAGGATGATATAACGGTAGAGGATCTTATCAAGAAGGAAAATATTGTTGTTGCCATGACGAAGCTTGGATATATCAAGAGAATGACGGTAAACAACTTTAAGAGCCAAAACAGAGGCGGTAAGGGCATAAAGGGAATGCAGACCATAGATGAGGACTTTATAGAGGATTTATTTATGACTACCACCCACCACTATATTATGTTCTTTACAAATATGGGAAAGGTGTACAGATTGAAGGCTTACGAAATTCCTGAGGCAAGCAGAACTGCAAGGGGAACTGCAATTATAAATCTCTTACAGCTTCAGCCGGATGAAAAAATAACTGCTGTTATTCCAATCAGGCAGTACGTTGAGGGAAGATACCTTTTCATGTGTACAAAGCATGGTATTGTTAAAAAGACACGTATCACGGAATATTCAAATGTGAGAAAGTCGGGTCTTGCTGCTATAACCTTAAAGGAAAATGACGAGCTGATTGAGGTTAAGGCTACAAATAATACAAAGGATATTATTCTTGTTACAAAGCATGGCATGTGTATAAGGTTTAACGAGAAGGATGTAAGAAGTACAGGAAGAACCTCAATGGGTGTTATAGGAATGAATGTTTCCGGTGGTGATGAAATAATCGGAATGCAGCTTGACACGCAGGGAGAGGCACTTTTGCTTGTGTCTGAGAAGGGTCTTGGAAAGAGAACTCTCATGGAGGAGTTTACGCCTCAAAGACGTGGCGGAAAGGGTGTTAAGTGCTACAAGATTAATGAGCGCTCAGGCAACGTTGTAGGCTTTAAGGCAGTTAATGATGACAATGAAATTATGATTATCACAAATCAGGGAATTGTCATAAGAATACTTTGCAAGGATATTTCAACCCTTGGACGTATCACAACGGGAGTTAAGCTTATCAACATGGACACGGAGCATGATATAAATGTTGCGAGCATAGCAAAGGTAAGACAAAAATCGGCTGATGAGTCGGAGTCATTGATTGCAATGGAGCAGGAGATGGAGGAAGCAGATAACGAGGAAACAAATGTTGAAGATACTAATTTCGAGGAATCGGATAGTGAAGAATCAGGTGCGGACGAAAAATAATGATGAAGTATGCAAACGTTTAATAACATTGATATACAAAAGGAGGAATAAATTATGTCAGGTGAAGAACTAAAAGAGGGCTTAGAGGGACTAAGCAAAATTGATGGTTTTTCTAATGTGTTGTTTGATGCGGCATATTGGATTGCAGTTATATTTGTTGTCCTTTTTGTGGCATATATTTTTGCTGCGGTTGTGTGTTATGTAAACAGACGTCGGAAAGGAATGCCGAACAATAATGATGATTTCCTTGATGACTAAAAATTATAGCGAAACGGGGCTGTCACACTAGGAAGTGGCAGCACGTTTAAAACACCTGCGGACATGAGCTGCAGGTGTTTTATATATGTGGAACAACAATGTTTGAATAAAATAGGATAGGAAGGTTGAGGGTTGTTTATTATGAGAACCTTAAATACAGATGTCATAATCAGTACGGTTAAGGATATGTGCATAAGTGCTAATTTATATCTTGCAGATGACATGAAGAAAAAGCTTGCGGAGGCTGAAAGAGAGGAAGATAGTCCCCTCGGAAAGCAGATTTTGGAACAGCTTATGGAAAATCTTAATATAGCGGCAGAGGATAACATACCGATTTGCCAGGATACGGGCATGGCTGTTTTTTTTGTAAATGTAGGTCAGGATTTGCATATTGAAGGAATGAATTTAACAGATGCAATCAATGAAGGAGTGAGACAGGGCTACAAGGAAGGGTATCTTAGAAAGTCTGTTGTGGCAGACCCGCTGCTTAGAACGAATACAGGAGATAATACGCCTGCAATTATCCATTATGATATTGTGGAGGGGGATAAGCTTGAAATAACAATTGCCCCAAAAGGCTTTGGCAGCGAAAATATGAGCAAGGTATATATGCTGAAGCCATCAGACGGCGAGGAGGGAATAAAAGCTTCGGTGCTTGATGCTGTTAAAAATGCAGGACCAAATGCATGTCCGCCTCTAGTTGTAGGAGTAGGACTTGGGGGTGATTTTGAGCTTGCGGCAAAAATGGCAAAAAAAGCGCTTACAAGAGAAGCAGGCTCACATGCAAAGGATGCGCATATTGCAAAAATAGAGGAGGAGCTGCTGAAAGAAATTAACAGTACGGGAATTGGTCCGGGCGGCTTGGGTGGAAAAATTACTGCGCTTGCAGTAAACATTGAGTCTTACGCAACCCATATAGCAGGAATGCCTCTTGCAGTAAATATGTGCTGTCATGTCAACAGGCATTTGACAAGGATTTTATAGAATATGTGGGAGGTCAACATGAATAAACATATTACAGTACCTTTTTTAAAGGATGCGATTGCAGGTCTTGAGGCGGGAGATTACGTGTACATAAGCGGAACGATATACAGTGCAAGAGATGCAGCACACAAAAGAATGTATGATGCAATCAATGCATCGGAATTTAAGAATGAGGATGGAAAAGCATTATTTGACAAAAATGTTCTTCCACTCGATTTAACGGATAATGTCATATATTATTTAGGTCCCACGCCAGCGAGGGAGGGGCAGGTAATAGGCTCGGCAGGTCCCACAACAAGCAGCCGCATGGATAAGTATACGCCGCTGCTTCTTGAAAAGGGCTTAAAGGGCATGATAGGAAAGGGCAAGAGAAGTAAAGAGGTTATAGACGCCATAGTGGAAAATGGGGCAGTATATTTTGCGGCAGTTGGAGGCGCAGGCGCATTGCTTTCCAAATGCATAAAAAAGGCTGAAGTGATTGCATATGATGATTTGGGAACAGAAGCCATAAGAAAAATGGAGGTTGAGGCATTTCCTGCCATAGTTGTTGTAGATTCTAAAGGTAATAATTTGTACGATACAGCAGTGGACAATTACTTTCATAGGATAAATTAACTTGATTAATGTTTATAAGAGAGGTATACTTAATCAGTACGAGTATGGAAAGGTGTTTGACTTTAAATATTAAAGGAGGATTATATGAGCAAGATATGTTGCGGAGTTACTTATTCAGATGAAGACAAGGTATGCCGCGTTTGTGGAAAAAACCTTGTGGATGATGAAGAAAAAACAGTATTGATTAATACAACGCCTGATAATGGGAAGGCAGAGGAAGAAGAACCTTCTGATTCTACGGAGGAGTTAAAAGGAACAGCAGAGCCTGTAAACCCACAGGAGCCTGAAGCGGCAGAAGAAAAACAAGAGGATAAATCAACCTCCGAGGATGAACCAAAGCAGGAAGAAGCTGTAAATACAGAGGAGCCTGCAAAAGCAGAGGAAGGCGAAAAGCAGGAAGCTGAGGAAGATGATGAGCCAAGTACATCAATACTCACAGCAGATATGATGGGACCTATTAAGCATCCTGAAAATGAAGGAAACGGGCAAAATCCAAATATGGCTAAGCCAATGGGACAGCCGCCAATACCTCCGATGGGACAGCCGATGGGACCGCAAGGTCAACCGATGATGGGACAGCCGAACCGACCGATGGGACCGCAGGGGCAGCCGATGGGACCGCAGGGGCAGCCGATGGGACCACAAGGTCAGCCAATGATGGGACAGCCGAACCGACCGATGGGACCACAGGGACAGCCGATGGGACCGCAAGGTCAGCCAATGATGGGACAGCCGATGGGACCACAAGGTCAACCGATGATGGGACAGCCGAATCGACCAATGGGACCACAGGGACAGCCGATGGGACCACAAGGTCAACCGATGATGGGACAGCCAAACCGACCAATGGGACCACAGGGACAACCGATGGGACCACAAGGTCAGCCAATGATGGGTCAGCAGCCTCCAAAGCCAGCGAAGCCGCCAAAACCACCAAAGTCACCTGAGGCAAAGGAAAAGACTGCAAAGATTTGTGGTATTACGACTCTTTCTGTTTCAATTGCAGGACTTATAGCAGTGCTTGTAATGATGTTTATGTTTGTCATAAGCCCAAATTACAAAAAGTTTAAGGGCGAAGCAGGTAAGGGCTTTCATGACCCAAGTACAAATGTATCTACAGTGAGCGATGCAGCAGAAGGAGAGGAGGAATAGATATGAAAAATAAAAAATGGACAACAGTTACTATTACTTCTCTTGTGGTGATTATCGTTGA
This sequence comes from Clostridium sp., assembly GCA_023664775.1. GTDB lineage: Bacteria > Bacillota > Clostridia > Lachnospirales > Lachnospiraceae > Coprococcus_C. Next base: position 16,396 of record JAMPEW010000025.1, read on the forward strand.
AGTAATTTTATTATTTGTACTTATTCTTCCGGGAAAGAAGGTTAATGACGTTTTCAAGGAGCTTGAAAATGGAAACGGAAGAAAGGCAGACCGGATATTAGATGAAATGTCTGACAGTGGCGAGAAAAAGGTAAATGATTATATGAACGATTTTGCCACATATCAGTGTAACCAGTATCTTGACGGCAACATTACATATGAAAAGCTGGATAAAACTTTAAGTGCAATAGATGAATTAGATGATTATTATGCATTTTCCCAGCCATATTATTCTCATGTTGCCTCAACGGAAATGTTAAGGCTTTATGAGCAGGGATATGCGGAATATCAGGCAAATTGGGAATCCGCATTATATGACGACTTAAAAGATCAAAGTAAGGAAGTATATTACAACTTATACTATTCGGATAAGACGGATGATGATTTGAAGGCGTATTTGCAGGAAAAGTATGACAGCTTTCTAAATGGCAGTCTTTCTTATGATGATATTAAGGATTATGTACGGGTAGCAGAGGACTTCTTTGGAGGAGATGCACTTTCTTATGCATATGATATAGATTCAGACCTTTATATGATCGAATCTTATCAGGAGGATTATGATACGGCTAAGGAATATTACGATAACCAGCAGTATTTTGAGACAATTGAGGAATGTGACAGTGTATACATCAGTGATAATGATACTACAGGATTTTATGAGAAATTCCAAACCCTGAGACAGGATGCATACGATGCGGGAAAAACATATTATGTTCAACAGGCAGAGGATTGTGCAAATGCAGGAGATTACACTACAGCAAAGGAAATAATCGCACAGATAAAGGAGGTTTACGGCACAGAGGTAGATACATCTGCGGTTGAAGCGCTTATGAAGGATCCATGGATGGACGCATATGCCGCATATGTGTCAAATGCAACGGAAAACCTCAAGGCAGATGCAGCTACAGGTGTAAAAATAGGTAATTGTGATGATACATCAACAATAAATGTAGATGAGTATATTCCAGAGGAAATTTATCTTTATGATTTTGATGGAAATGGAACACCGGAAATGCTTTTGACAGTTGATACATATGCGTGGATCGTTGGATTTGATGGTCAAAATGCAGTTCTTACGGGCTTTGTTCATGCAGCAACATTTTGTGATGCCCCATACTTTATAACAATTCCGATGCTTATGCCGGAAGGCTATTCAGGGTATGCACTGTTAGAGCTTAGCAATAACGTATGGAATGTTGTTACATACTATTATGCGGCTAACGACGGTAGCAGATTTGAGGTAGACGGCGCAGAGGTATCTTACGATGAGTGTTCTGCAAAGCATGACGAAATAGCACAATATGAAAATAAAGACATAAAGGTAAATTATGGCGATGTTATTGAAAATTATGAGGCTGTAATTTATAATTACCCGAGCGAATAATGAAATGGGTATGATAGGATTTTACAGTTAATAGTATCTTAATATATGCTTAGATAGCGTGGGTTGTAAAAAACAAAAGTAAAGAGGGCTTGCCGCAGATAAGGGTAAACAATAATGTTCCTTACTGTGACAGCCCTTTTTATTAAATCCATAAAGGCACTGTTAGGTCCGAAATAAACATAAGTGGATGTTCAGCTACAGTGCAAGCTGTATTATATGGGAAAAATGCCGTCAAATACCAGTAAAAATTCGCTTGTGTTAAAAAGTATGCGGGCTTAGTGCGGCAGTCTCATATCATGTGCGAAAAATGTATAAATTTAGCAGTAGGTTTCATTGGTAAGTTTGAATATAATATTGACAAATAAGGAATAATTTGCTATTATAGTCAAGCGTGTTGACATGGCAAAGGCTACTGTGAATACACATATATGTAAATCAGATTAAAAGTAATTTGATCTAATTTAGGCATTTGGAGATGTACTCAAGTGGCTGAAGAGGCGCCCCTGCTAAGGGTGTAGGTCGTTCACGCGGCGCGAGGGTTCAAATCCCTCCATCTCCGTTTATAATTTTATATTCCTCGATAGCTCAATGGTAGAGCACTCGGCTGTTAACCGAGTTGTTGTAGGTTCGAGCCCTACTCGGGGAGCTTATGAAAATCCTGTAAACATTGGTTTGCAGGATTTTTTGTAGAAAAGTTTTACAGGCTTCTTATGCGGCAGCTATTGAAAGTCAAAATAAAAAGGGATATACTTTAGAAAAAACATGACAAGGGAGTATTCTAAATGGGGGAACATAATCCTAAATCTGCACCAATTCCGGGACTTGGACAGCGCAGTATAAAAACGGCATTGGTTGCCACGCTTCTTGTACTTATATATGCTTTTATTCCGAACCGTAATCCTACCTTTGCCTGTATTGGGGCAATTTTTGGAATGGGTACGGATATGCAGGATTCAAAACAGAGCGGAGGAAATCGCTTTGTTGGAACGGTTATAGGCGGCGTTATGGGAATTTTGCTTTTTTGGATAGAGCACCTGTTTTTTCCTGAGGGAAATTATTGGATAAGGCTGCCCTTAGTTTTTTTTGGTATTATTTTATTGATTTCGGTGTGTGTGCTTTTTCATTGGCCTAAGGGAGTTCAGCCTGGAGGCGTTGTGCTTTTTATCATTTTGTTTAATACGCCTGCGCATCAGATTGGTTATGCCATATGGCGTATTGTTGATACAGGCATCGGAGTTGTAATGGCGCTTGCCGTTAATGCATTTTTTACAAGAGAAAGAATTGAGAGATGGTTCAAGTGGTATTATAAAAATAAAGTGCCTTCTGTTGAGGAGACTACCCATGGCAGTGATGATAAATGAATATATGTCAAAATGGCAGCATAAAATAATAAATATCTGACAATCAAGAAACGAATTTGATACTGCAATAAAAAAATAACAGATTGAGAAAAACTCGGTGAAAAACCTAAATTGGTAAAAATGCCGAAAGCGAAAAAATGCTCAAAAAAAGGTTGAAATTTTTTAACTCGGCAAAAAACTAACAATTTATCTTGCCAAATAAGGAATGATATGCTATTATATCATTCGTTGAGGCTGTGGAATGATACAGCTAAATTTAATATGGCGCCATAGCCAAGTGGTAAGGCATCGGTCTGCAACACCGCTATCACCAGTTCAAATCTGGTTGGCGCCTCTTTACAAAAATCCCCAAACGCTTTGTATTAAGTGTTTGGGGACTTATTTTTATTTCAGCTTCTTTTCCAACAGCTCAATCACTGTTTTCAGCGCCTTAATTCTTGCGTATCTTTTATCGTTTGATTCTAAAATTATCCAAGGGGCATAGGTTGTGTTTGTCTTTTGGAGCATTTCATCAATGGCAGCCTCATATAAATCCCATTTTTCACGGTTGCGCCAGTCCTCATCGGTAATTTTCCACTGCTTGGAAGGCGTATTTTGACGGTCCGTGAAACGCTCGAGCTGAACGTCCTTGTCTATCTGCACCCAAAATTTAATTACAACAGCGCCCCAGCTTGCAAGCTCGTACTCAAACTCATTTATTTCATTGTAGGCTCTCTGCCAGTCATTTTCACTGCAAAAGCCCTCAAGACGCTCCACCATGACACGTCCGTACCATGTTCTGTCAAATATGGCAATGTGCCCGTCCTTTGGCAGCCTGTTCCAAAATCTCCACAAATAATGACGTGCCTTTTCATGGGGCTCAGGGCTTGCTATAGGATGAACCTCATAGCCCCTAGGGTCAAGGGCACTCGTAATTCGTTTTATGTTTCCGCCCTTTCCAGCGGCGTCCCAGCCCTCATAAGCAAGAATTACAGGTATTTTTTTTCTGTAAAGCGTATTGTGTAAATCCCGCAGCCTATTTTGGCAAATGTAAAGCTCCTTTTTGTATTCCTCGCGCTCTATTGTCTTATCAAGAGGAATTTGGGAAAGCTTTGGTATGTCCTCAAGCGGAAAAATATTTTGCATAATGGGAACGGAAACGGCACCATTCATAAGAGCAGTGTCAATTGCCTTAATCAGTATGTCAAGAGCCTGAAGCTCGGCATATTTTTTTGATTCGGCATCAATAATGTACCATGGTGCAGAAGGAAGATTTGTCTCAGACAGATAGCTGTCATAAAGTTCCTGACACTTTCCATAGTGCTTATTCTGCCAAAGGTCGGTAGGGGACACGCGCCATTTGGTGTTTTTGTCGGAAAGAAGCTTGTCTATTCGTTGTTTTTGCTCGTTCTCGTCTATGTGCAGAAATAATTTTACGACCAGATAGCCATTGTCCGTAAGCTGACGTTCAAAATGCTTAATGCTTGCAAGGCGGTTTTTGTAGTCGGATGTACTCAGCTCGTCGTGTAGATATTCGGAGGTAATTTCATCCATCCAGCTTCCGTCAAAAAATGTGTATTTTCCTGCCTCCGGAATCCGAATAAAATGCCGGTACAAAAATGGCTTACGGCTTTCCTCCTCCGTTTTTACGCTCATGGTTGTTACCTTAAAAAAGCGAGGGTCAATATTTTTGATTATTTTTCCGATAAGGCTTCCTTTTCCTGAAGCACTCCAGCCCTCCACAATAACCATCACGGGGCGTTTGTTTTCCCGTAGGGCAGTCTGCTTTGTGGATAAAATTTCACGAAGCTCCTTGAGCTTTACATCAATTTGTTCCGGTTCCATTTTTTTAGGTTTAATCCAATTTGATAGCATAGTGACACCTCCTAGTATATAGAATGAGCATTTTTTATGATAACTATGAGTAGATTTGTGGATGTTATACTATAAGTCCACAGTGCAGCTTGATTTCGCTACGCTTCATCTCGCTCACGGGTCTTTGACCCTATGGAAAAAGTCAAATATACTGCTTTTTACTTTCGTGGACATTATACCATATTCGATAAATTGTTACCAGTTTATGGGATATGAAAAATAGACAAAAAATTGAAAAATCTCAAGTTGACATATGTCTGAAATCAGACTATAATATAGCAAGTCTGATTTCGGACATTTTAAGGAGGCGCCATTAATGGGAAAAGAAAAGGAACTGCTGACACAATATAACACGTTATATAAAGAAAATAATGAAATTTATCGGATTGCTGCAAAGACCTTGGGACTTTCAGAGTGTGCATTTTGGATTCTCTATGCTCTGCGTGAGGAGGAGGGTTTGATTCAGAGTGAGCTTTGCCACACGCTTTGTCTGCCGAAGCAAACCATTCATTCGGCGCTTAAAAAAATGGAACATGATGGATTTATTAAGCTTTCCAATGGAAAAGACCGCAGGGCAACGTATTTAAGCCTGACAAAGAAGGGTACAGAGCTTGCGAAAGAGACGGTTGACAGGGTTATACAGTCTGAGATAAATGCGTTTGCAGGCTTTACGGATTTGGAGCAGCAGGAATTTATCCGCCTGTTTCAAAAATATACCGGGCTATTAAAGGCAGACATGACGAATTTAAACAATGAATCCATTAAAATTAAATGAAGCAAAAATAAAACGGAAAAGAGTAAAAATAGAAATTAAATAATAAAGTAAATAATTGGAAATTTGATATATAGAAACCAGAGGATTTTTAGATATGGAAGCAATTAAGCTGTCGGACCATTTTACTTATAAAAAAATATTTCGCTTTTGCTTATCACCGATTATTATGATGATTTTTACATCCATATACGGAGTTGTAGATGGGCTGTTTGTTTCTAATGTTGTGGGGAAAACGCCTTTTGCCGCCATTAATTTGGTAATGCCCTTTTTAATGATACTTGGCGGTATCGGGTTTATGGTGGGTGCAGGGGGAAGTGCGCTCGTTGCAAAAACCATCGGTGAGGGGGAGCGGGAGGATGCAGACAGATATTTTACAATGATGATTGTGTTTACTGCTGTACTAGGTGTGATTTCATCTGTTATTGGCATTATTTTCATGCGTCCGATTGCAATATTGCTTCATGCGACGGAGGCAATGCTTGAGGATTGTGTTGTTTACGGAAGAATCGTTTTATTATTTAATACTGCATTTATGCTGCAAAGCACGTTTCAGACCTTTCTTACAACTGCGGAAAAGCCGAAGCTTGGACTTGTGGTTACCGTTGCAGCGGGTGTTACAAACATGGCACTTGATGCCCTTTTTATAGGCGTATTTAAGTGGGGTGTTGCAGGAGCGGCGCTTGCTACGGGAGTAAGCCAGTGCGTAGGCGGCATTATACCACTTCTCTATTTTTTATGTCCAAACGACAGCCTGCTTCGCCTGAGAAGGACAAGGCTGGAGGCAGGCGTGCTGCTTAAAGCATGTGCCAATGGTTCGTCAGAGCTGATGTCAAATATTTCTACATCCCTTGTAAGTATTGTTTATAATTTTCAGCTTCTGAAATATGCAGGTGAAAATGGCGTGGCGGCATATGGTGTTTTAATGTACGTGCAGTTTATTTTCATCGCCGTATTTGTCGGATATACAATAGGAACAGCACCTGTAATAAGCTATCATTATGGTGCGGGAAATAGTACGGAGTTAAAAAATATGCTCAAAAAGAGCATGATTTTGACGTCGGCAGCGGGAGTTGTTATGCTGGCGCTTGCACAAGCGCTTGCCGTGTCGCTTGCAAAAATATTTGTTGGATATGATGCGGTTTTGTTTGATATGACGACCCATGCTTTTCGGCTGTTTTCCTTTTCTTTTGTGGCAGCAGGTGTTAATATTTTTGCGTCCTCGTTTTTTACGGCGCTTAATAATGGAGGCATATCGGCTGTTATTTCGTTTTTGCGTACCCTTGTTTTTCAGGTATTGTCCGTACTGATTTTGCCGCTCGTTTTTGGGCTTGATGGTATTTGGTGGGCAATTATGGTTGCGGAAGTGCTTGCGCTTGTTCTTTCCGTTTCATTTTTATTTGCAAAGCGTAAAAGGTATGGGTATATGTGAGGGGTAATGGAGAAATGATTTCTGCCGAGGCATAGATGTGCTGTTTTCGGGATGGCTAGGACGTTTTGTAAGAAAAATGGTGGATATGAGGATAATAGAGGGATAGATAGTAAGTTGCAGAGGGGATTGAAAAATGGTAATTTTAATAGCAGGAAGCTCTCATACGGGAAAGACATTATTGGCACAAAGGTTGTTAGAAAAATATAAATATCCTTATATTTCTATTGACCACTTAAAAATGGGATTAATTAGGAGTAAGAATACTAATTTATCAGTAGAAGATGATGATAAATTAACGGAATTTTTATGGAAAATAGTTAAAGAGATAATAAAAACCAATATAGAAAATGGTCAAAATATAATTATAGAAGGCTGTTATATACCATTTTATTGGAGGCATGATTTTCATAAAGAATATTTAAAAGAAATACAATATGTCTGCTTAATTATGACTGAAAACTATATTAGAAATAATTATAGGGAAATTATAAAATATGAAAATATAATTGAAAAAAGAAAAGAACCAGATAGCATCAATTTAGAAGATTTAGTTTCAGAAAATTTGTATAATTTAGAAATGTGTAAAAAGTATAAAAATAAATACATTCTTATTGATGATAACTATGATGTGAATTTTGAGTTATGATTTTATATACAACTTACAATTTAGGAGTGTGGGGTTATGGCAGAATATACCTTTGCTACTTCACAAACCGTAAGCCCTGCTTGCAGGAAAGATGCAGCTCTTTTGTTTGGCAGGGCGTTTCGCCGTCCATATGAAACCACATGGCATCCCTCGTTTTTATCCGAAGATTTTTACAGGTATGCTCCGTAATTTTTTCAAACAGCAAATGCTTTTTGAAGTATACAAGACACACTGCAAGCAAAAGCTTCCATTTTGGCATGTCCTGAACAAGGCATACATGAAACATTCCATCTGTGGGGTTGGCATGGGGACAAAAGGGAACTCCGCCGCCCTCTTGGGAATGTACCATGCCTACCGTGAAAAACAGCTTGTCAATTTTTCTAGGCTGCTCATGATCCAGCTGTAAAAATGCTTTCACAACCTTTTTTTGAAAAATCTGTTTTACGCCAATACAAACATATACCAGCCTGCCTAAATGAAGCTTGTTAAGAAACGGTTTTAATTTGCTTCGTCCAACTTCCTCACAAATTGCCGCATCATAACCGATGCCGGAGCTTATGATAAAGCGTTTGGCGTTTTTTTCTCCTGATGTGGTTATGTATGCAGCCTCGCCATAGTCAAGCATATATTCCTTTGGGGTATTTAGAAAATGGAGTATATTTTCTTCATAGCTTTTCGGAATGTCCATATTTCTTGCAAAATCATTGCCAGAGCCAATGCGAATACAGGATAACAGAGTATGTTCAAAATCCACAATTCCCTGTAAAACGGCATTCATGGTTCCATCGCCGCCTACAACAACAATATGTATATCCTCATTTAAGCCATTTGTAAGCCGGGACACTAAAAGGGTGGTATCGCCTGCACTATTCGGCATGTACACCGTATAATCAATTTGCTGCTTCTCGATAAAGGACAAAATGCTGCTCCATATGGTTTTGCCTTTATCTGAACCTGAGTGTGTATTAACGATAAAATGATATGTTTTCATATTTCTTCCTTATCTGTTGTATTTTGATACAATTTATTATATAAGAATTTTGGCGATATTTCAATAAATGGAGGTCCGTAATTTAAGTTATATATAAAGAAAAGCTTTTTGTTGATAATATACATTTTGTGTGTTAAAATATTATGCATAATTGAAAATACATTTTGAGAAAAAGGAAGAAAAATCTGTTGAATTTTTTATATGATGCGTTTCCTTTGCCATCAGTTGAATATGCAAAAATTTTTAGTGAGATAAATACAAACTATGGCAAATATGATAAGAAGCCATTTGCTGTACATATGTCATATGGTATTGACAACAAAGCTTATTGGTATTATTTTGAAAATCATGGATATAATAATTATAATATTTATATGCGTGTCAAAGTGTAAGGAGGTTTAAGTTTATGGAAGAATTAACATGTTTATTAAACAATATTGAGGATTCATATTATGATTTTATAACAGCGATACTCCATTATGCTGAAAAAACACAAGAGAGGCAGGATACGGTGTTAAAGTATTTAAAAAATAATCCAAAGGTTAAATCGTATGATGTAATTAAATTTGTGTCAGAACAAAAAGATTTTTTTGAAGATGCCGCATATGTGAAGGTAAGTTAGAGGTTAGGATAATTTAGAAAATGGTTGTATAGTTTTTACTTTAGTGAATATAGCAGTTAAAATAACCCAGTTCAAAGTAACGAGCTGAGTTATTTTATTTATCTATTTTTTCTGAATTTATTTACTAAAGGTTCTAGCATTCGGATGTATTTGTCAGATAAATCTGAAATATCAATGTTTTTCTTTGCTTACCCCAAATAAATAGTATGTTGACACATAAAATGTGGGCACGACAACAACATTCGTGTAATTTAGTGTTAATTTACAAAAAATATTCGCTGATTTTTACACGAATATTTGCCAAAAACCCCTTGACAAATACAGCAATGGGACTATAATATAATTAAACAAATGAATAATTGTTCATATGAAAGGACGAATTAATGTAAAATTAGTTGAAAGCGAGGTATACTATTATGAAAAAAACTTACAAAATTGAAGTGGACTGCGCAAACTGTGCAAACAAGATGGAGGAGGCTGCTAAAAAAACGGCAGGGGTGAAGGATGCAACCGTTAATTTTATGACACTTAAAATGAATGTGGAATTTGATGAGGGAAGCGACCCGAAGGCAGTTATGAAGGATGTGCTTAAAAACTGCAAAAAGGTTGAGGACGACTGTGAAATATACATCTAGGCGTATTAAAATTTAGAATATTTATATGTAATTTCCCTAATAAAGTAAAAAAGTATCTAAGTATAATAGGAGATGATATATGGTATGACTAAAAAGCAGAAAAAAATGCTTATCAGAATTATAATGGCAGCAGTCCTTATGATTGGCTTTTCATTTCTTCCTGTCTCCGGCTGGCTTGCATTTGGGCTTTATATGATACCCTACATAGTGATTGGTTATGATATATTAAAGAAAGCAGTTAAGGGTATTTTAAACAGGCAGGTTTTTGATGAGAATTTTCTTATGGCTGTTGCAACCGTGGGAGCCTTATGCCTTGGCGAATACAAAGAAGGCGTAGCCGTTATGCTGTTTTATCAGATTGGTGAGCTTTTTCAAAGCTATGCTGTGGGAAAGAGCAGGAAGAATATAAGCGCACTTATGGATATCCGTCCTGATTACGCAAACATTGAAAGAGATGGAGATATAGTGGCAGTTGACCCTGATGAGGTCGCCATAGGTGAAATAATCATAGTAAAGCCGGGCGAGAAAATTCCGATTGACGGAATCATAGTGGAGGGAAATGCCTCCCTTAACACAAGCGCGCTCACCGGTGAGAGCGTTCCGAGAGATGCGAAAGCAGGCGACGAGGTTATAAGCGGCTGTATCAATATGTCGGGCGTGCTTAAAATAAAAACCACGAGGGAATTTGGGGAATCTACGGTTTCAAAGATTTTGGATTTAGTGGAAAACTCAAGCTCCAAAAAATCAAAATCAGAAAATTTTATTTCAAAATTTGCAAAATATTATACGCCTGCCGTTTGCTACAGTGCTCTTGCCCTTGCAATTTTACCGCCGCTTGCAAGAATGATAGTTATGAGTGCTTCGCCGCAGTGGGGCGTATGGGTATACAGGGCGCTTACTTTTCTTGTAATCAGCTGTCCGTGTGCGCTTGTAATCAGTATACCGTTAAGCTTTTTTGCAGGCATAGGCGGTGCCAGCAGACAGGGCGTGCTTGTAAAAGGCTCAAATTATCTTGAAACATTGTCCAAGGTAAAGTATATTGTATTTGATAAGACGGGAACCATGACAAAGGGTGTTTTTGAGGTTGCGGGAATCCATCATAATGAGCTTGAAAATGAAAAGCTGATTGAGTATGCGGCACTTGCGGAAAGCTATTCCTCCCACCCGATTAGTAAAAGTCTGCTTTCGGCTTACGGAAAGCCTGCTGACAAAAACAGGGTAACGGATCTTGAGGAGATAAGCGGTCATGGCGTAACAGCAAAGGTGGATGGAATAAGTGTTGCGGCGGGCAACGGTAAGCTTATGCAGAAGCTTGGAATAGAATATAAGGACTGTCATCATGTAGGAACGATCGTGCATGTTGCCGTGGATGGAAAATATGCAGGACACATTCTGATTTCTGACATGATAAAGCCAAATGCAAAGGCTGCAATAGAAGGGCTTTACAAGGCAGGCGTCAAAAAGACGGTTATGCTTACGGGAGATGCAGGTGCTGTTGCAGAAAATGTTGCAGACACCCTTGGCATATCAGAGGTTTACAGTGAGCTTCTTCCTGCCGATAAGGTTTCTAAGGTCGAGGAGCTTTTGGATAAAAAGGGCGAAAAGGAAAAGCTTGCATTTGTCGGAGACGGAATCAATGATGCGCCCGTGCTTTCAAGAGCAGATATCGGCATTGCAATGGGGGCGCTTGGCTCTGATGCTGCAATTGAGGCGGCTGACATCGTGCTTATGGATGATGACCCGCTAAAGATACCTGTTGCAATAGGGATTGCAAGGAAATGTTTAAGAATAGTATACGAAAACATTTATTTTGCAATCGGCATTAAGCTTATCTGTCTTGTTCTCGGAGCAGTGGGAATTGCGAATATGTGGCTTGCCATATTTGCCGATGTGGGAGTAATGGTGATTGCGGTTATCAATGCCATAAGAGCGTTGTTTGTACGGACAGGAGCTAACGGAAAGGCTCAATAAATGAAGGGGTGATTATGTGGAAGAAACAAAGAAAATAGAATGTTGTGATACGGTAGAGGTACATGACCAGCTCTTAAAAATAGTAAATGAAAAAATGCCTCCTGAAACGGAGCTGTATGATTTGGCAGAGCTTTTTAAGGTTTTTGGGGATTCCACAAGAATACGGATTCTGTTCGTGCTTTTTGAGGCTGAGGTTTGCGTCTGCGACCTTGCGGCGGCACTTAACATGACCCAGTCGGCAATCTCTCATCAGCTCAAAATTTTAAAGCAGAATAAGCTCGTGAAAAGCCGCAGGGAGGGGAAATCCATTTTTTATTCCCTTGCGGATAACCATGTACGGACAATCATTGCACAGGGCTGCGAGCATATTGAGGAGGATGATTGAGGAAATTTTGTTATAAAATTGAATTTTTCCGTTTATTTTCATGGCTAATTGGTGTAAAATTAGCCATGAGCTTTTTTATTTTAATAGAAGCTTCATTGGATTTCCAAAACAAGCAGTTTTGTGAGGCGTTATATGAGAAATATTATTCTTGCATCCCAATCTCCACGGAGACGTGCACTTATGGAGCAGGCGGGGTACACCTTTGAAATTATACCTTCATATGCAGACGAGGTAATTGTTGATAAAGAGCCTGAAATGGTTGTGCAAAAGCTTTCCCTGCTCAAAGCATGCGACGTGTATCAGGGGTATGCAAAGAAAATGTCCCGGCGGACGGACGCAGTAGATGATTGTGCATTGGAATCCATGCTTGTCATAGGTGCTGATACGGTTGTTTCCCTAGATGGAAAAATACTTGGAAAGCCTGCTTCGGTTTCTGAGGCTGTGGAGATGGTAAAAGGTTTACAGGGAAATACACATGAGGTTTACACAGGGGTTTCTTTTGTGTGGCATGATCCGAAAGCTGCTTTGTTACAGGCACAGCGGATGGATGCATTTGAAGATGTATATACACACAGCTTTTACGAGTGCACAAGGGTTACATGCTATCCCATGACGGATAAAGAAATAGAGGCTTACGTTGCAAAAGGGGAATGTATGGACAAGGCAGGCGCCTACGGAATACAGGGAAGCTTCGGCATATACATAAAAGAGATTTGCGGAGATTATAATAATGTTGTGGGATTGCCGATTGCAAGGCTGTACCATGAGCTTAAAGCATTGAAGCTGCAATAATAGATGAAATTATTGATTGGAGTAAAGAGATGGCATTGGATTTAAAATTTGGATTTAATAAAAAGCCGAAGGTAAAAGTGAAACGGGAAAGCCTTGCCATGTATGACTTATGCTATCGGCGTGCCGCAAGCATTGGCAGGGCTGAGTATGTCCGCACGGAGGGAAGGGTTGCGCTAGAGGAATCCTACAGGACGGACGTGCTTAATTTTCTCGTTTACCTTGCATATTCCGACGGCGAGTTATCAATGGATGAGATAATGTACATAAATGAATTTTTTAAAATGCCATACACAGCTAAGGATTTGTCCAAATATGCAGACAAATGGGATTTAAAAACTGAAAAAATCAAGGAAAGACCACCCATATCGCTTGAGCCGTTTGTAAGGTCAAATGTGGGACCTGAGACGGGAGAAATAAGCAACCAATATTACGATTTGATTATGCTGTATGTAACGACCTTCAATTACATCGGCAATGATTTTATTTCATGCAACGATGAAGTAACTGCCAACGAGGTTGCTGCGCTTTCAGGATATATTATGATGCTCCGTGAAAATATTGATATTATTCAGGGAAAAATTACATCCTTTAAGCCGACAATCGCATTTAGGTCAGGCAGCAAGGTAAAGCAGGAGGTTGTGAAGTACGGCTATGACGAGAAAGAGTATAACGAGCCTGCATATGATGAAACACAGGATTTTGTAAATGATGACAGGGAGCGTCTTGATGAGAAGCCGAATAAATTTTTCTTCCGGTCGAACAGGGATATATATGCTCCCGACATTCCTGAAGCGAAGGGTACGCTTGATGCGGATATAACCCCATCGCAGGAGGCAGAAAGCAATGATGAAAATAAATTTATAGGAAATATCACCGAGGCGGAGGAAGCAGTAAGCCTTGAGGAAATGCTGAGTGAATTAAACGAGCTTATCGGCATGATGAGTGTCAAAAAGGAGGTAAACAACCTTGTGAACCTTCTTAAGATATGCAAAATAAGACAGGAAAAGGGCTTGGAGGTTCCACCGACAAACAATCATCTTGTATTTCTCGGCAATCCGGGAACAGGCAAGACAACGGTGGCAAGAATCCTTGCAAAAATATATCACTGCCTTGGCGTTTTATCCAAGGGGCAGCTTGTTGAGGTGGACCGTTCCGGTCTTGTTGCGGGATATATGGGACAGACAGGCATAAAGGTTATGGAGGTTGTCGAAAAGGCGAAGGGCGGCATTTTGTTTATTGATGAGGCATATGCCCTTTCCACAGGACAGGAGGGCGACTTCGGAAAGGAAGCCATTGACGTGTTAAATAAGGCGATGGAGGATTTCCGTGATGACCTTATTGTAATTGTTGCGGGTTACCATGACGAGATGCAGGATTTCCTCGATGCGAATCCGGGTCTTCGCTCCAGATTTAACAGGACGATAGAATTTCCGAATTACAGTGCGTCGGAGCTTATTACGATTATGCGAAACAGGGCGGCAAAGCTTGATTACACGATTACCGATGACGCAGTGGAGCATATAGAGGAATATTTTAACGAGGTACTTGCGTATCCGCCTGAAAACTTTGGCAATGCCCGTTCTGCAAGAAACTATCTTGATAATGCCATAAATAATCAGGCAAACAGGCTTGTAAATATGTCGGATTTCTCAGATGATGAGCTTACGATAATCTCGCTTGCCGACGTGGAGGAGCTTAAGCTGTCGTAGGCAGCAGGCAACGCTCTGTCAGAGTAATAAAGGAGCATAATTACATTGAAAAAACATATTGTAAATGGCTTACAGGCATATATTGACGGACAAAATTTCCCTTGGCACATGCCGGGGCACAAAAGAAAAGGGTTTAACCGTAAGGGGAAAAATGTAAATATAACGAAGACGATATCACAGCTTTACGGAATGGATGTAACAGAGGTTTATGGTCTTGACGACTTACATATGCCTGAGGGGATGATAGACAGGTCGCAGAAGGAGCTTGCAGGGGTGTATCACACATTTGCAAGCTATTATCTTGTTAATGGGGCTACCTGTGGAATTATGACGGCAATTGCGGCTGTTCATGCAAAAAAGCTTATCGTGGCAAAAAACTGTCACAAATCCGTTATCAATACGATACAGCTTTTAGGACTTGAGGCTGTGTACATAGAGCCTGAAAGACTTGAAATAAAGGTCGGCGAGGACAGAAAAAGCGAGCTGTATGGTTCAATTGATACAAATAAGCTGGAAGCAATCTGCAAAAAGCAGGAGGATATTGGGGCAATGGTTATCACAAGTCCTACCTATGAAGGAATGATATCCGATATTTCTGCAATCAGCGAGATACTGCACCGTTACAAAATATTGCTGATTGTGGACGAGGCACACGGCGCCCATCTGCCGTTTCTATATAAAAATGATAATTTGAGTGCAATCACAAACGGAGCCGACCTTGTTATACAGAGCCTTCATAAGACGCTTCCTGCCATGACGCAGACGGCACTGCTGCATGTTATAAATCCGTCGCTTAATCAGGCGGTACAAAAGTATAAATCCGTATTTATGTCGTCCTCGCCCTCCTATGTTATGCTTTGCAGCATGGAGCTTGCTGTGGACTGGGCTTGTTCTTATGATTACAGGGGCTATCTTGAGGCTTTGGAAAGCTTTAGGAGAAGGGCGGCAGAGCTTAAAAATATTGTATTGCTTCCTGAAGCTATGGGAAGCATTAGTCCGACAAATGTAGATGGAGATACGGTACAGGAAGAAGTCCAAAAAGGTGTTTTTGCCTACGACAGCACACGTATCGTTTTTTGTACGAAGGAGTACGGAGCAGTTGTTGAGGAAAGGCTTAGAAAGCATGGCATCATATGCGAGATGTCAGGAGTGCACCATATTGTGCTTATATCAACGCCCTTTGACAGTGTGGAGGATTTTGATTATTTATATGAAGTATTAAAAGGCTTGGACATGGAGATACAGGCAAAATTCCTATACGGTGAAAGGGAATGGGAACTCGACAAGATAAAGGGACTGCTTGGAACCTTTGCGGAGGATAACATATATGTGTACCCGCCAGGGAGCTGTGTCGCCGTAAAGGGTGAGATTATAGAGCAGGAGCATATAGACATTTTACTTTCCTACTATGAAAGTGGTAAGAAAATAAGAGGTCTGTAAAATATACAAAGGTTTAGTATACGAGGGCTTTGGCTATGAAGGAATTAACAACGGGAAAACCATGGAAGGTTATTTTGCTTTTTGCAATACCGATAATATGCAGGAGCATTTTTCAGCAGCTTTACAATTTTGTGGACAGTAAAATAGTTAGCACATACATAAGCACAAATGCATTTGCCGCAGTAGGCGCAACAACTGTCGTGTCAAATACAATCATAGGCTTTTTAAACGGATTTACACAGGGCTTTGCAATTTCCGTTGCAAACAGCTATGGGGCAAAGGATTACAAAAAAATGAGAAAATATATTGCAGGCTCAATTGTCCTTGCGTTTTCCATTGCGGTAATCCTTACGGCAGTCAGCCATATCTTTATTGACGATTTGTTAAAGCTGCTTGCAACGCCTGCGGATATCATGGAGGATGCCCTTGCATATGTGAAGATAATTTTGTCGGGTATTTTATTTACTGCCGTTTATAATCTGTGTGCAAACATACTAATGTCGGTGGGGGACAGTAAAACGCCGCTGTACTGCCTGATTGCGGCGCTTCTTATCAACACAGGACTTGACATTTTATTTGTAAAGGTTTTATCCATGGGAATAAAGGGCGCAGCCTATGCAACCATAATTTCACAGGCAATTGCAGGTGGTCTTTGCGTAATATATATTTTTACGAGGTTTAAAATGATTGTGCCTGTTCAAGATGACTGGCGCCTTGAGAAAAAGCAGTACCCTGAGCTTTTTGCAACAGGTCTTTCCATGGGACTGATGGGCTGTATCGTAAATGTGGGAACCATAGCGCTTCAAAACGCAATCAATAAGCTGGGAACGGCATATGTTGCGGCGCATACGGCGGCAAGAAAGCTTTTTGACATGCTCACAATACTGATTTTCTCAATGGCAGTTGCAATGACTACATATGTAAGCCAAAATATGGGTGCCGGAAAATTCGCACGTGTGCGTCAGGGCATCCGGCAGGCAATCTATATGGCTACAATTGCAACAACCGTTCTTATATTTGTATGCTATACGTTCGGCGAGGGAATTTTGAGGTGGATTACAAGCACGGATGACGCAACCATTATATCGGCGGCAGTTATGTATATGAAAATAAGCATTGTATTTTTCTATGTGCTTGGACCGCTGCTGATACTGCGCTGCTCCCTTCAGGGAATGGGACATAAGATAATGCCGCTTTTTTCAAGCGGAATGGAGATGGTTGTCAAAATTGTGTCTGCCAATCTGATTGTTCCTGTGCTTGCATACAAGGGGGTTGCATTTACGGAGCCTATAAGCTGGGTGCTTATGACAATTATGCTTACTGTGTCCTACATGATAGCAAGACCCAAGGGAGACGGGGAGTAAGGTTTTCCATATTGATAAAACCGGCTGTACTGTGGTATACTATGCCCCAAGGAGACATCTGACGAGGTTGGGACGATACCTTGAGGCAGACCTGTGGGATGCACATATGAAATGGAATTAAAAAAAGGGGGTTTTCGCTTGGCACAGTCAAAGAAATTAAAGGTGAAAAAAGCAAAAAAGCCGAAAAAGGTAAAGGAACCGAAAAAGGCAATAAAATATAAGCTTACAAAGGAGCAGAAAAAGCTGCTCAAGGAGGCGGTTAAGCACAGGAAGGACATTCAAAAAAGCATAAATAAGGCAATCGGCGTGGTTGCCGTGATTTTGTGTATTATATCATCGGGATTGGACGTGCTGATAAGCAAAAAATCACGATGAATGTAATAAAAGGGTAATGTTATGCCCTGCCATACATTGAAAGCAGGTGAAGTGCCTGTTAATAAGCGATAGAAAGGAAAATGACAAATGAACAGTTTTGAAGGATTATTGGAAAAGGTAAAATCATGCAGCATGAAGAAGCTTGCTGTTGCAGTTGCGCAGGATGACGCAGTGCTTGAGGCAGTTGCCGCAGCGAAGGAAAGAGACATTGCAGATGCCATTTTGGTCGGAGATGAGGACAAGATAAAGGAAATAGCTGCAAGCGTTAATATTGATATAAGCAGCTTTGAGATTATCGACGTCAAGGACACAACAGAGGCAGCGCTTACCGCCGTTAAGCTTGTGCATGACGGCAAGGCGGACATGTACATGAAGGGACTTATCGATACAAAGGGATTTCTCAAGAGCGTGCTTGATAAGGAGGTTGGTCTTAGGACCGGCAAGCCGCTTTCACACGTGGCTCTTTTTGAGATTGAGGGATACGATAAAATGTTTTTCCTTACGGACGTTGCATTTATTCCTTACCCAACGCTTGAGGACAAGGTCGGCATCATAAACAATACCGTTGAGGTTGTTCATGCGTGCGGCATCGCCAATCCTAAGGTTGCACCGCTTGCAGCCGTTGAGGTTGTAAATCCTAAAATGCCTGCTACGGTTGAGGCAGAGCAGCTTACAAAGATGAATGAGGCAGGAGAAATTACAGGCTGTATTATCGATGGTCCGCTTTCCATGGATCTTGCCATTGACCCTGAGGCAGCAAGACATAAGGGTGCAACAGGAAGAAAGATAGTCGGAGACGCTGACATTTTACTGTTCCCTGACATACACGCAGGAAATATTACATATAAGACACTGGTTCATACGACAAACGCAAAGAACGGATGTATTCTTACGGGAACAAAGGCTCCTGTCATACTTACATCACGCTCAGATACATGTGAGACAAAGGTTAATTCCATAGCGCTTGCGGCAGTTGTTGCAGAGGCAATGGCAAAATAAATCATTATAGAAAGGAATTGTAAAAATGGGATATAAGTCACTGATTATTAATCCGGGTTCAACATCAACAAAGATTGGCGTGTTTGAGGATGAGACATTACTTTTTGAGGAGACCTTGAGACATGCAACAGAGGTTATCGCACAGTATGACAGCGTCGTTGCACAAAAGGATTTCCGCAAGGAGGTTATTACAAACGTACTTGCAGAGAAGAATTTTGACATTAAAACCCTTGATGTGGTTGTGGGTCGCGGCGGACTTTTAAAGCCGATTCCGGGTGGAACCTATGCGATATCTGATGCGCTTATAAAGGATTTGACAGAGGCAAAGAGAGGAGAGCATGCATCAAATCTCGGCGGTCTTATTGCAAAGGAAATAGCAGATGAGCTTGGCGTTCCTTCCTTCATTGTAGACCCTGTCGTTGTTGACGAGCTTCAGGACGTTGCAAGGCTTTCGGGACATCCGGAGCTTCCAAGAACAAGCATATTCCACGCACTTAACCAAAAGGCAGTTGCAAAGAGATATGCTAAGGAGGTTGGAAAGAAGTATGAGGACCTTAACCTTATCGTTGTTCATATGGGAGGCGGCGTATCTGTAGGCGCACATAAGAACGGAAGGGTTATTGACGTATTTAATGCTCTTGATGGTGACGGTGCATTTTCGCCTGAGAGAGTTGGCGGAGTGCCTAATGGCGAGCTTGTAAAGCTTTGTTATTCAGGAAAGTACACAGAGAAGGAAATGGTTAAGCAGCTTGTAGGAAAAGGCGGTTACAACGCTTACCTTGGAACAAATGACGCAAGGGACGTTGAGGATCTTGCATTTAATAAAAAGGATGAAAATGCAAAGCTTGTGCTTGATGCATTCTCCTATCAGGTTTGCAAGGATATTGGTGCGCAGGCAGCAGTTCTTGCAGGCAAGGTAGACCAGATTATACTTACAGGCGGTATTGCTTATTCAGCATACACTACAGGCAGAATTAAGGAAATGGTATCATTTATTGCAGACGTTACCGTATACGCAGGAGAGGATGAGCTTCTTGCTCTTGCACAAGGTGCCCTTAGAGTTCTCAATAAGGAGGAGGAAGCTAAGGTTTATTAGAAGGAGAGAAAAGCATGGATAATAATTTTAATAATGGTATGCCGGAACAGATAACTCCAAATCCCACAATGCCGCAGGCTGATACAGTGCAGCCACAGCCATATGGGATGCCACAGCCTGAAATGAACCAGCAGATGCAGGCTGATACAGTGCAGCCACAGCCGTATGGGATGCCACAGCCTGATATGAATCAGCAGATGCAGGCTGACACAGTGCAGTCGCAGCCATACGGGGTGCCGCAGCCTGAAATGAACCAGCAGATGCAGGCTGACACAGTGCAGTCGCAGCCGTATGGGATGCCGCAGCCTGAAATGAACCAACAAATGTATGGACAGCAGGCACAGCCGAATACAAACCAGCAGATGTATGGGCAGCAGGCACAGCCAAATACAAATCAGCAGATGTATGGACAGCAGGCACAGCCGAATATGAATCAGCCTCAGGCACAGCCTGTAAATGCAGGTGGAGGAAATGGAAGCAAAAAGCCGCCGAAACCTCCAAAGGTTAAAAAGCCGATGACAGGCGGGAAGCTTGCAGGAATTATATGTGGTGGAATTGCTGCTGTTGTCGCAATTGTATGTGGCGTTATATTTATACCGAAGCTTTTTAGAACGGATAAAGAGGTCGTGATAGACGCCTTTGAAGCCACATTAGTTACTGATACTGAAAATGTTTATATGGAAGATACGTTAGGACTCTCGGAAATTCAAAGTAAGCTTCAGGAGAGCGGCGGAACGATTCGTATGAATTTCGGCATTGACGATGTAGAGGATGTGAATATCGACTTGGGCTTTGCAATTGAGGAGGTTTATAACCCTGTCGATAAGCTGATTGAATATTCCATAGAGGCGCTTGGCGATGGTGATAGCCTCATTAAGCTCAACTGCTTTGGTGATGAAACAAATACCTATGTTGAGTTTGAGAATATCATTGACGGCTATTTTATGATTCCGAATGACGATCCAATAGGCGCGCTTGCCAGCTCGTGCTTTGGCGACGAGATGGATGCTGCGGAGTTAGCGGAACTAAGCAGTGTATTTCAGCTTGATTATTTTGGCACTGATTCCTCCGATGGAACTACGGTGGATATTAATTCAGGATATGTCAGTGCCGTTGAGGAGCTTTGGGATAAGGCAGAGTTTGAAAAACAGGGAAACGCCAAGATTGATGTAAATGGAAAAACAGTTACTGCAAAGGAATATACGGTTACCTTAAGGGAAGAAAACATTGAAAATGCCTTTGTTTCTATTTTTGACGGTGTAAAGGAGACATACGAAAATGATCCTGACCTTCTTGATAGTACAGGAATGGATTATGCAACCTTTGAAGCTACGATAGCACAGGCACAGCAAATGATACCTTCCCTTATAAGCGGAGATTTCGTTGTAAAGGTGTATATAAAGGATAAAGAGGTAGTTAAGATTACCTCAGCAGACGACATTTCACTTTACGGAGTGAGTATGTCATATGACTTTTTCCTTGATATAGATGACAACGATATTCAGGGCGCAATGACCTTTGATATTATGGGCGAGGCAATGAATATTTCTTTTGAAGCCCATGATTTACAGGGAAATGCAAATGGAAGGGCTGTAATGTCCATAGATGGAGATTCGGTAGAGCTTGTATACAACTCAACGGTCGATGATACGGATGCTGCCTCAAATGTTAAGTATAATTGTGATGTCCTTGAGAATGGGGATGTTATATTTTCAATTGATGGCGAAAAAAGCTTTAATAAAGTGGATAATTCATTTCATGCAAGCATGACAATGGGCGATGAATTCGATGAGGTTGCAATTAACATTTCAGGAAAGCTTACGGATATTAATAAGGGAGTATCCTTTAGGCTTGTTATTGATGAACTCACGCTTGACTTTGATGAAGACATTGTCGTAAAAATGAATATGGAATATGCAGTTGATACATCTGCAAATACGGCAAGAAAATATGACAGCAGCAAGAAGGTGTATGAGCTTGCAACACTTACGGAAACAGAATATGAGAATATGCTAGATGAAAATACCGACCTCATTATGAATTGGCTGGAGAAGCTGATGGATAATGCATTTATAAATACATTAGTTGATGCAGCGTTTGATGCATATACGGTATATCCTGACCAAGATTTTGATAATCCGGACCCTAACGAGTCTGTAGTGACAAATACTGTGGATGACATGATAATAGAGGATGGCGGTATTAGAATTCGTGTTCTTGAAAGCCTGCCGGGGCTTACATGTACGTACGATGGAATTACTTATATAATCTTTAATGATGATAATTATAACTATAACGTAAATAATTATGACTATGACGTAACTTACATGATATTTGCGGATATGGAGCCAAGAGAGCTTGTAGATTTGTATTTTGAAGAGATAGATGATGCAGAAGATGCTGTGGTTGAGCTTGATTCTGAGCTTACGCTATCAGATGGCTCTACAGTTTACTATTCATTTCAAAAAATGGGAACAAATGAGTTCGATTATGGCAGTCAGGGTGTGTATGCCAAGGATTTAGGCAATGGTGCATGTGTCGTGGCCGCAATATTTGTAATTGGACGTGATACAACCTCCGCAGAGCTTGGAGAGGCACTGTTAGACAAGAATTTTGAGCTGCTTCAGTAAGGGTTAATTGCCATGAGTTTTGTTGAGATAAAAGGAAAAAAAATCGGCGTGGGAAGTCCAAAAATCTGTGTGTCTGTTATGGGACAAACGGAGGAAGAACTATTACGGCAAATAAATACCCTGCAAAATAATCAAATGATTGACATAGTTGAAATAAGAGCTGATTATTTTCAGGGGCTTGGGCGTCCCGACGAGGTAGAACGGCTTATGACGGCAGTACAGAGCGGGCTGTCGGAAAAAATCGTACTATTTACTATGAGAAGTGAAAAGGAGGGCGGGCAAAGACTGCCCTCTGACATTATGGATATTGACGGAATAAACAGACTGGTTATATCAAGCAAGCTTGCGGATATTGTGGATATCGAGCTATCTGATGGAGCTTCGTCAAAAAGGGAGCTTGTAGAGCTGGCACATGCGAATGCCGTTAAAATCATTATGTCATACCATAATTTTGACACAACCCCTGAATCGGAATTTATGACAGGGAAGCTTGAAGCCATGAAAAATATGGGCGCTGATATAATAAAAATAGCCGTTATGCCGAAAACCATACATGATGTATACAGATTGATGGAAGCGGCCACAGATACAAAAGAAAGGTTTAATGTACCCCTTGTTGCAATTTCCATGGGAGCATTTGGTGCAATCACAAGAATATCGGGAGCGCTTTATGGAAGTGACATAACCTTTGGGGCATTGGAACGGGCTTCTGCGCCGGGGCAAATTCCCGTGTCAGACTTAAAAAGAATGATGGACGACATTGAAAGATATTGCATGTAAAATACGGGACTGCCGTACTTACAGACAATCCCGACTGTTATATGTCCGAGGCGAATTACGCACATATAGCAGTCGGTGTGTCTGCAAATATGGCAGTCCCGTATTTTACTCCATCGGAAATTTTATCTTCCACGTATTTCTTAGGTAATCAAGAAATTTCATTGTATTTATCAAAAGCTCCTGCGGCTGGTAAGGGTCCTCATTTTTTCCTATAATGATATTGTCTCTGGCAGTCAAAAATTCAAACTCATAGCCTGATATTTGTTTCTCAGGTAATTTGGTATCATCAATAAGCTGTCCGTCACCATTATAAATACGGTAGCCTGTCGGACAGTTTATATTGTCAAGCAGGACATAACCACGTTCCCCATATATAACTGCATTATTGTCAGCGTTGTACATGACGGTTAAAAAAACGGAAGCTGTCTGTCCCGCTCCAAACCGTAGCTGTAAAACCTCCTGTGCATCCACGTCAGTCGGCAGCTTGGCACATTCTGAAATAACCGAGGTTGGAAGCGTGCCGTAAATCATTTGCAGCATATTGATAGGGTATACACCCAAATCAAGCAGGGCGCCACCGCCAAGGGAAGGCTCCTTGATGCGTTCCTTATCAAAAACCTTGTAGCCGAGGCTGCATGTAACATGATGAATGTCTCCGATTACACCCAGCTTTAAATTGTAAATCAGCCGGAGATATATCGGCAGGGAACGAATCCACATAGCTTCCGCCGCATATAAATTTTTTTCCTTTGCAAGAGCTAAAATTTCTTCTGTTGTTTTTGTATTGTAGGAAAACGGCTTTTCAACCAAAACGGGCTTGCCTGCATTCAGGGCAAGACGGGCATGCTCTGCATGAAGCGAGTTTGGGGTTGCAACGTAAATAAGCTCAACCTCAGGGTCATTTACAAGCTCCTCGTATGAACCATATCGTTTAAATATATTATACTTTTCACCGAAAGCGTCTGCCTTTTCCATTGTTCTTGACGCTACGGCATATGCCTCCACGCCGTCTAATTTTTCTAATGTATCTGCAACCTTGCCGGCGATGTTGCCCGCGCCTAAGATACCAACCTTAAATCTAATCATAAAAAACGTCCTTTCAATCACGATAATATCATACATTATACTTGAAAAAAAAATAATATTCAACTCATGTAATGCAAAAATAAAACAGGAATGGTATGGCTGAAAAACCCCAAAAAGGCTGCCTATAACAAGACATTATTTTACAATTTCCCAATGCCCTGACTTATCCGAGCCGACACGAATAATAGCACCTTTGTCTTTCAAAGATTTGATTGCTCGGTCAATAGTACGGGCAGAGATATCGAGAGCTTCAATAAGGTCTGTTCTTGTTGTGGTTGGATTATTAGCAATAGCTTCGTAAACAAGTAATTCATTTTTGCTAAAATCATCGAAATTTACTTCGCCATTTACTTTGCCAGCTTCGCCATTTACTTCGCCATTTCTTTCGCCGATTTCTTTGCCATTGCGAATTGTCACGTTTAGCATAAAGGCGTTATCAACATATTCAGGAGCAGGAAGTCCGGCGTTTTCCATTTCATTAAACATACGGTCTACACCTTCGCCAAACTCTTTTACATACTCATACTGATGTAAAAATTCTGCAATCTTAGGATTGCGGGAGAAGTGGACGGTGCGGAGATTGTTCAGGCGAACAATTCCCGGCAATGTTCCCGGACTTTCAACAGTAATGCGATCATCGAACATTTTGATTTGAATGTCTGTTCCCTTGATACTGTAATCACGATGGGCAACGGCATTTATGATGATTTCTTTCCAAGCAAACTCAGGATATTCAGACGTGGTTACAAATCTACCGTCACTACCAAGTCGGGTATGTTCCTTGATTTGGTCACGCACAAAATCCAATGTCTGACGAACTATATCAAGAATACGACCGTTGAACACCTTGTCCTTAATGACATTCATTTCTGTGCCGACTTTGGCATCCGTTCCTTCATAGCGAATAAAACGGACTCTTGCTCTTTGGAAGAACTGTTGAGGGTTTTTGCCGAAAAGAAGTAATGCAGCACCACTCATTTCTTCTCTGCCATCGTGTTGCACAATGTAATTATTATTTTGACGGATATATTCTTCGGCGGATTTTCTGTAGCCAATCTTCTCGCAGTACTCTGATACAAAATCTAAATCAATATCTTCGATAGAGGAACGGAACACAGGTTCATCTTCATAATACCGAGAACCCTTTGCATACATAAGCTGCAAGCGTTCATCAAAGTTCAGTTTCTTTGATTTATCGCCCATACGATAATACGCATCATCCTGCTGATTAGCGTGTAGCTCCGAACTTTGCGGAATAGTAATAACAAGTAGATGGTTCGGCTTACCGTCTTTGTCTACACAGTCAACGGTTTCCGTCAGTACACGGATAGAAGGCTTGCAGTAATCAAATGGCACTCTCAAAATGTCATTGACATTGTTTTGATAGTCGTCTATTCCAGTTACGGTAAAATCATCTTCGATACCAAT
The DNA here is from genome assembly GCA_023664775.1 of Clostridium sp. GTDB lineage: Bacteria > Bacillota > Clostridia > Lachnospirales > Lachnospiraceae > Coprococcus_C. Next base: position 42,187 of record JAMPEW010000025.1, read on the forward strand.
GACGAGAGTACCACCGTCGGCATTGGCAAATGCTACGATATGGTTGGATAAGCCTTTAGGATCTTTCCTTGCACTTTTGCGGTCGTAGGTCTGATCCTCTTTCTTTGTATATAGTTCTTCAAGCGTGTATTGCATACACTTTACCTCCAATGTTTGGATATTCTTATTTCAAAAATTCTCTGTGGTATTCCTGCGGTCTAAACCTATGCCCTTAACTGATAAGTGCATTGGCTCTTATAATCAAACCGACTGCCCTTTTCTATAAATCTTCCTACTAATTCTATCATATGTGTGTCCCCAATATGGTACTTATCATTGACCGCTCTGAAGATATTTCTTTGGGGTGTATTTTTTATTTCTTTTTTTCGCATCTATATAGGCTTCTTGAATGGCAAGCATAAACTCATCCATATCTTCTTCAGCCATTTCGCCGCTTGAGAACAGTCCAGTTACTTCGGACATTAGTTTTTCAGCACTCTTTTTGCCACGATAGCCGAAGTTCTCTTTTGCTCCAAGGACGAACGCTTCGTCATCGGAAAGCAGATAATTGACATTGATACCAAGTGCATCTGCTATTCTCTTATAAGCATCCCTTGTACGAGGAAAAGACTTTCCGGTTTCATAAGATGTAATAACACGGTTTGTTACGCCAATTTTGTCGGCAAGCTCCTTCTGTGTTAGATTTTGTTTTCTTCGTTCCTCTCTTATTTTTTCTCCGAAAGTCATAATATGGTTCTCCTATTTGTGTATTTTTGATGTTAAACTTCTAAAAATTATTGACAAGCGAAGTTCAAATGTGTATAATAATAAATACGAAGTTAAACTACTATTATCTTACGCATAACTTCCTTGAATGTCAAGAGGTTTCGTAAAAAAGTAGAAGTTAATTTGCAAATTTGAAGTTGAAAATCATTTCAGTATGTACATATAGTATATCCACTTTCAGATAAAGGAGCATAAAATGGGCGGAAATGATACAAAGGCAATTAAATATCTTAGGTAAATACGTTGACATATAACGGTAAATTAGTTTATACTTAAATGTTAGTGAATGCTAGGTTTTAACAAGAAAGGAAATACAAATATGTATGAAAAGGTTTCTGCTAAGCTGAATTTTGTTGAGCACGAGGATAAGGTGCTTTCCTTTTGGAAGGAAAATAAGATATTTGAAAAAAGTATCGAGGAAAAAAAGGATTTGCCTACCTATACATTTTATGACGGGCCTCCTACGGCAAACGGAAAGCCGCACATCGGCCATGTGCTTACCCGTGTCATTAAGGACATGATTCCGAGATACCAGACGATGAAGGGTCATAAGATTATAAGAAAAGCAGGCTGGGACACACATGGGCTTCCTGTGGAGCTTGAGGTTGAGAAGCTTCTTGGCATAGACGGTAAGGAGCAGATAGAGGAATACGGTCTTGACCCAT
>JAMPEW010000026.1 GCA_023664775.1 Clostridium sp.
CATAAGTTAGACCAAAAATCTAACGAGTGGAGGTCAGTTTTCTATGCTTTAAAACGGTAATGACAAATCGGATAAATAAATTTGCATTTGTTCAGTGTATGCTTTCTTAAAAAGGGTAATTTAAAATAATAATTGCATATTGTAAAAAATGCCTTGCACTATATACGCTTTTGTGCTATTATTTTTCTAAAGCATAAGTCTTTCAATTCTGTTTTGGGGTTTAAATCCCATTCAAAAAATCAGAAAAATTCGGAACTTCGATGCTTTGAGTTCATTACATTACAATTTAAGCAGAGGGGTTGTCCGTATTTGAGAAGGACGCTGTATGCAGATGTTTTACTGGGGATTTTATTGTAGTATGAGCAAATTTAGGCATGAGTAGGATTTTGGTGTGAATGAATTTGTTGCACAGGCAGAAATTTGGCACAAGTGAAATTTCGTATAAATGGAATTTCGATACAAATAAAATTCTGGTATAAGTGAAATTGCAGTATGATGAAATTCCAATACAAACGGAAATTTGCTGTAAGTAGTATTAATGCAAGCAAAATTACAGTATGGGTGAATTTTCAATATAAGTGGAATTTTACTACAAAAATAATCCAGCAAGACAGATTTGGGTAACCTCCTGCGGCGTTTAGTTAAAGGAGGAAACCATATGAAAAACAATGAAAAATTGGAACATGGAACAAAACAAGGGCAAAAACATAATACAAAACAAAGCCTGAAACATAACACGAAGCCAAGACAGAAGCATGACGTGGAACAGAAAACACATACACAGGAACAAGGCACGAAGCAAAAACAAGACATGAAGAAAAGTTTGCCTGCACAGGAAAAAAGCACAAAACAAAAGCTGCTTACATGGGAGCAGTGGCAGGAGCTTACAGGCGTACAGGCTGTGATATGGGAATACAGAGATACGGTGTTCCGTATGCTCCTCAGGGATAAGAGAAAGCTACTTGCACTTTACAATGGCGTAAACGGAACAAATTACGATAACCCTGACGACTTGGAGATTGTCACGCTTGAAAATGCCATTTACATGAGCTGTAAAAATGACGTTGCATGCGTCATAGATTTTACCCTTGACATGTACGAACAGCAGTCAACGGTAAACCCAAACATGCCATTTCGCTATCTGCGGTATGTTTCAAGGGTATTTGAAAAGCTTACGATACATGATAATATTTATTCAAGGAAATTAATTAAGCTTCCGACACCTAAGTTTATCGTATTTTATAATGGAAGCGAGCCACAGCCTGAATATAGGGAATACAGGCTGTCAGACGCATATATAACAAAGACGGCAAAGGTAAGCCTTGAGCTTATTGTGACGCAGCTTAATATCAATGAGGGGTACAACAGCGAGTTGATGGAAAAGTGTCCTGACCTTTGGGAGTATATGCAGTATGTTTCAAAAATCAGGGAATATAATAAGGATATGCCCCTTGAGGAAGCAGTGCCAAAGGCTGTTGATGAATGTATCAATGAGGGAATATTAAGGGAATTTCTTTTGCAAAACAAGGCGGAGGTAGTGAGTATGAGCATATTTGAATATGATGCGGAATTACATATGAAGATGGAGCGTGAGGAAGCATTTGAGGATGGACGTGCAGAGGGAATAGAACAAGGAATGGAACAAGGCATAAAACAAGGTATGGAGCAGGGAATAGAGCAAGGAATAGAGCAAGGAAATAAACAGTCCGCGTTAAGAATGATGAAAATAGGAAAGCTGTCACTGGAGGAAATCGCAATGTGTTCTAATCTTACGTTGGAGCAGGTGCTTGAATTGGAAAAGGAGCCACAGCCGGTATGAGTATATCGGAAATATGTAAAGCGGCAGAACCCTATGCCCCTGAGTACAATGAGGAGCTTGTATATGAAGCTTATAAAGAGCAGTATATGGTGTAGTCTGTAATTATTATTTGAAAAGGATGAGGAATAAAACTATGACATATCCAAAAACGATTGATGAGCTTAGAATGTGGGCGGAGGATAACAACCTGCCTCTTGATGATATGCGTACTTATATTGGGACGGATTACAGGGGAGCAAAGGCATATGGAATTTATAAAGAGGAGGAAACGGGTAAGTTTATTGTTTATAAGAATAAGGCAGACGGTACACGGTCAGTAAGATATGAGGGTTACGATCAGGCATATGCGGTAAATGAGCTTTACATGAAAATGCAGGAGCGCATAGAACAACAAAATCGAGGAAACAATTATCCAAGCTATGCACCTGAGCAAGATAATTATAGCCGCCGAAAAAGGGGAGGCAGTCGCTTTTTGGGTTGCTTTGCAACTTTTACAGCATTTTTTATCATTATGGTTTTGGTGGTGACTGCATTTGTAATTGTGAGGGATAACAGGAGACCAAGCTCAGGATATTACCTTTATAATGATACATATTATTATTATCAGGATGATGACTTTTATTATTATGATGATTATAATGATGCATGGTACTATACGGATTATGTTGATCGTGAATTGACGGACAATTATTCGGATTATTATGAGTCAGGCATATATTATGATTCGTATGATATAATGAATTTTCAGGATTCAGGTTATTATGATTGGGATGATGATAATGATTATGATGATTGGGATGACGACTGGGACGACGATTGGGACGATGACTGGGATGACAGCTATGATGACTGGGATTCAGACTGGTAAGGAAACAGCAATACTGCATAGATGAAAGGCTGCCGATATGAAGAAAAATAACTGGATTTTGACAACAATTACGGAAGGGCATTTATCATGTGAAAATTTAAAGCTTGAGAGTGCAGAGATTCGTAATATAGAAGCAATTTTAGAAAAGAAATTTGGAAATCAATTGAAAAGGCATGGTATTATTGTGTCGTATGATTGCTGGTCAGGCATATTTATCATGCCGTTTTATAAGGATGCAGAATGTTATGCAGCCGCAGACAGTCTGATAAAACAGATTTACGATTATTTGTGTGAGTTGGAAAATGGGGCAGTAAAAAACGATTGCACCAAATGAGGGATTATCCCAAGGAAATATGAAAGTAGAAGCAATTATCTCCGTTACTTGCGTTATATCCATTGGATAAATGCTGTCTTGTCTTGACTGTTGTAGCCTGCCTTTTGGTAAAAATTCAATGTGCTTTCTTTCTTAGAGCCTGTAAGCAGCATTATTTTATAGCAATTTTCCCTTAGGGCAATCTCTTTAGCGAAATTAAGGCATTGTGTTGCCAGTCCTTTTTTTCTGTATGCTTCATCGGTTATTACATTTTCGACAAAAGCGTATGGCTGTTGGTTGTGGGTCAGATTGGGAATGATGACGCAGACGCAGGAAGATACTATTTTTCCATCTTCTTCAGCAACAATTACATGATGATTTTTATCCTGAAGAATATTGTCCCAAATCCGTAAAAGCGCATCTGTTTTTTTCGGCATAGGGTTATCGTGCAATTGCATGTACAATTTCAATAAACCGTCTAAATCGGTTTTCGCTATTTCTCTAATCATATAGACCTCGTTTCTTTCAATGCTTATCGTAGTTAGTTACAGATATTTGTTATAGTATCATATCGTCAATCTATGTGCAATGTTTTAAGTAATATTTCATTTTATGAGAAAGCTCTCGAACTAAATGTCAGGGAAAATTTTGATGTTTCATGTTTTGATTTCATATTTTTATATTTTGTTTATAGAAATATATTGCATTATATACAACTTTATGCTATCATCTTATTAAAGCATAAGTCTTTCTATTCTGTTTTTGGGTTTTAAATCCCGTTCAAATAATCAGAAAAATTCGGAACTTCGATGCTTTGAGTTCATTACATTACAATTTAAGCAGAGGGGTTGTCCGTATTTTGGAAGGATGCTGTATGCAGGTGTTTTGCTGTGGTACAAGCAAATTTCGGTATGGGTTGGATTTCAGTGAGAATGAATTTGTTGTACAAGCAGAAATTTGGCACAAATGAAATTTCGTATAAATGGAATTTTAGTACAAGATAAATTCAAGTACGAATGAAATTCCAATACAAACGGAATTTTACTGTAAGTAGTATTAATGCAAGCAAAATTACAGTATGGGCGAATTTTTAATACAAACGGAATTTTACTACAAGAATAATCCGGCAAGAAAGATTTGGGTAACCTCCTGCGGTATTTAGTTAAAGGAGGAAACCGATTGGGAAAAGACATCGCATATCAAAACAAAGACATTATAAGTAAGGTCTTTGCTGAAAACCTGAAAGAAAAATCATTTAAGGCATACGGACTTGACATACCTAAAATCGTTCAGGTTCTGCCGACAAACCTGCCTGAGATAACGGCAAACGAGCTTCGGATTGACAATCTGTTTTTGTTAGAGGACGGAACAGTTGCCATTGTTGATTACGAAAGCGAGTACAAGAAAGAAAACAAGATAAAGTACATATCTTATATTACAAGGGTTTTGGAACGGTACAGGCGGGAAGGAATCTACAATGTGCAAATCAGAATGATTGTCATATATACGGCAGACGTGAGCAGGGGACAAACCGAGGAAATATATGATACAGGGGCATTCAGCCTGCACATTGAGGAAGCTTTTTTATCGGAGCTTGACTCGGAGGAAATAAGGAAGCGGCTTACAGAAAAAATACAGAACAACGAGACGCTTACGGATGAGGAATTAATGGAATTTATCATTCTTCCGTTGACATATAAAACGATGGAGGAAAAGAGGAAAGCCATTAATGCTTCGATAGAATTGGCAAAACAGGTAACTGATGTAGAAAAAATGGTATTTCTGCTTTCAGGAACCCTTGTTTTTACCGACAAGGTAATAGACAAAAAAACCAGCAATTATGTGAGGGAGTGGATAAACATGACACAGGTAGGAAGATTATTTGAGGAAGAAAAACAGCAGGCAGTAAAGGTGGCATTGGTTAAAAATCTTATTGCACAGGTTAGTTGTAAATTGAGAAAATCGAAGGAAGTGGCCGTTATTTCAGATGAGCTAGAGGAGGATATAGAGGTTATATCAAAAATATGTGAAGCCGCTGAGGCATATGCCCCTGATTACAATGAGGAGCTTGTATATGAAGCCTATAAGGAGCAGTACATGACAGTTTAAGCTGTTGTATTTTCAATGGCAAAATGTGGAACTGCATTATAGTAAAAACGATTGCTTCAGACAAAATGGCACTAAAAATTGCCGTCTAATATATTGTAATTGTTAGACGGCAATTGAAGCATATCCGCATCTGACAGATAAAAATAAAGTTGCATTAACATGCGGGCTTAAGGTAAACCCCATGACGATTTCTTATGCTCTTGAAAGGTATTCGCCTGTTCTGGTATCAATCTTGATTGTATCACCCTGATTGACAAAGAGCGGTACATTTAATGTAGCTCCTGTTTCAACCGTACAAGGCTTTGTAGCGCCGGTAGCAGTGTCACCCTTTACGCCTGGCTCACACTCAGTAATGAGAAGCTCAACAAACAAAGGTGGTTCAACTGCAAATACGTTTCCGTTATGGGAGTTGATTTTACACATTTCGTTTTCCTTAACGAATTTAAGGGAATCTCCAATTACATCTGCATTTAATGCTATTTGGTCGTAGGTTTCCACATCCATGAAATGGAAAAGCTCACCGTCAGAATATAAGTACTGCATGTCCTTTCTGTCAATATGTGCCTTAGGACATTTTTCAGTAGGACGGAAGGTTTTTTCAACCACGCCGCCGTTCTTTATATTTTTAAGCTTTGTTCTTACGAAAGCGGCACCCTTGCCAGGCTTTACGTGCTGAAATTCAATAATCTGATATACGTTACCGTCAAGCTCAATAGTAACGCCGTTTCTAAAATCTCCTGCTGATATCATAATTTTCCTCCTTAAATTTGAACATCACCACATTGGAATTTTGGCTTTGCCAAAGCGATAACGTCACAATTAAATCACATATGGACTTATTTTATTATAATCTGTATGATTTTTCAACTATTTTTTCCAACTAACATTTATGAACTGACATTTATGAACTAACATTTACAATAGTTTCGCAAGCGTCTGAATTTTATAATATAAAATAAGATTCATATTTTTATATTACAGGCATATAAATACTATTAAGGGGTGAGACTTTGAAGAATACTATATGCAGATTATTGTCGCAAAATATCAAAGGTCTGCTCGAACAGTCAAATATAAATTACGAAAAGCTCGTTGAATTGAGGCTTCGCATAAATGAGCCTTTGATTCTTATGTTTTCGCATGGAGAATATTTTGTGTGTGAATACGGTGGTATGACGCAGGACCAAAAGCGGGCGTACAGGGTCACAGGCGCAGACATAAGAGCAACGATTGATTACGTGTCCGATTATTCGCTATATGCTTATGAGGATGAAGTAAGACAGGGATTTATTACCGTTCGGGGAGGTCACAGAGTAGGCTTGGCAGGTCAGGTCGTATTGGATAATGGGAGAGTTAAGAACGTGAAACATATTTCGTTTATAAACATAAGGGCATCCCATCAGATAAAGGGATGTGCAGAACATGTACTGCCGTATTTAATCAGGGATGGCAGGGTATTACATACGCTAATCATATCGCCTCCGGGACAGGGGAAAACAACATTACTCAGAGATATTGTAAGATGCATTTCGGACGGAACTAGCTGCTTGCGGGGCATGAATGTAGGTGTTGTTGACGAGCGTTCGGAAATAGGTGCGTGTTATATGGGCGTCCCCCAAAATGACGTGGGACTTCGGACGGATATTTTAGACGGCTGCCCGAAGGCTGAGGGCATGCTTATGATGCTCAGGTCCATGAATCCCAAGGTAATAGCCGTTGATGAAATAGGGAGCAGGGAGGATATAGATGCAATATCCTATGTTATAAATTGTGGATGTGCAATTTTGGCTACAATTCACGGTGATTCTGTGGACGATATAAGAACAAGGCCTGCCCTTAGGAAGCTGATAGAAGAAAGGGTGTTTGACAGGTATATAGTTTTGGGTGGCAAAAACACGGGAACAATCGAGAACATATTTGATGAAAGGGGCAATGAATTATACATACATTCGCTTTGTATTGCAAATTAGCAGGATGCATATTTATTGCCGCAGGCGGGCTTATGCTGGGACTTAAATTTGCGCTTGACATGAAAAAACGGACGGCGCAGCTTAGGGAGCTTCAAAGAATTGTAAGCTATCTTGAGGGGGAAATAACATATAGACATGCCGTATTAAGCGAGGCATGTCTTTTGGTGGCAGCAAAATGTGGACAACCTTTCAAAAAATGGCTTGAGGATTTGGGAAATGTGCTTGCCCTTGAGGACGATGAGAGAAAGCCGGAATCCTTTTACGAAAGCTGGTGTACTTCCCTTGCCTTTCTCAGGGAAAATACAAAGCTTAAGACAGGAGATATGGCAGTTTTAAACTCTCTTGGACAGGCATTTGGGTATCTTGATATACAGACGCAGCAGATGACCTTGGAGCTTGAAAAGGAAAATCTTTCTAAAATAATAAAATATGCGGATGAGGGGCTTGTAAGCCATATGAGAATATCGGTTGTATTTGGCGTGCTGGGTGGACTGATGATTGTTATAATGCTTGTATAGGTTGGAGGGTATATGACTATTGAAATTATTTTTAAGATAGGTGCAGTAGGCATTATAGTTTCATTGCTCAATCAGGTTTTGAAACACTCAGGCAGAGACGACCAGGCTTATCTTGTCAGTCTTGCCGGTCTTATTATAGTCCTGTCGTGGATTATACCGTATGTTTATGAGCTGTTTGCAAATATTAACAAGCTGTTTGATTTTTAAAGGGTGATATATATGACGCTTGGAGCCATTATGGCATTTGTTATCATTGCAGTTATACTTTCATTAAGTCTGAAATCGAGAAATCCGGAAATGAGCAGCATGATTTCTCTTGCCGTGTGTATCGTTATCATTTCTCTCAGCGTGGTAAGAATCGGAACAATCATTGACACGTTAAAGCAGCTTGCCGCATACATAAAAATAGAATATACATATGTGATTATTTTGCTTAAGCTTGTGGGGATTGCCTATATATGTGAATTTGCCGCCGGCATAAGCAAGGATGCAGGCTACAGTGCAGTTTCCTCACAGATAGAGCTTTTAGGAAAGCTTACAATGCTTATGGTGGCACTTCCTGTGCTTATGCAGGTAATAGAAACTATATTGGAATTGTAATGAGGTGGATTATGTTTGGCTTGCAAAATATTGTTAGGGTTATTTTTTTTACCACCTGCGTTGCAGTTTTATTTGATTATACTAGCTGTACAAGCTATGCAGAAAAAAAACTATGCAGGGAAGCAGATGATAATTTCAGCGCAGATGAAGATAAAAATAGTGTAAATGCAAGCAATACAGATAAAAATGATGCAAATGTGAGCAATATAGATGGAAGCAGGATATACGCAGAAAGCGTATGTGAAATAGATACAGATGAAAGCAATGAGAACAAGAATAAAACAAATGAAAGCAATACATATGTAAATAATGAAAATGAAAGCAACACGGAATTTGTTATTACTGACGATTTGTATATGGATATATACAACGAGATTGGACTTAATGAGGTGCAGCATGGCATTAACCGTCTGGGAATGGAGGATATAAGCTTCAACGCCATATTTTCGGGCATCAAAAATAATGATTTTAACTATGTAAAACAGAGTGTATGGAAAATAATAAAAAAAATAACCGTTGAGGACATACTTGTAAATAAGCAGCTCATTATTCAGCTTATTATTATCGTTTTGATTGGCTCGGTTTTTGTGAAGCTTTCAGGCAGCTTTAACGGAAGCTTTGTAAGTGAGCAGGGCTTTTATGTTACATATTTAATTATAACGTCGATTTTACTTTCGTCATTTCTTATCAGTCTTGATATGGTAGATGATGCCATAGACAATATAATTTCTTTTGTAAAAATTGTAATTCCGGTTTATGCCCTGTCCATGAATTTTGTGGGCAATCCGGTTTCATCTGCGGGAATGTACGAGCTTATCATGGTCGGCATATGGCTTGTACAGATTGTCATCTCAGGCGTTGTGCTTCCGATGATTAAATTTTATGTGATTGTTTCCCTTGTAAATAATCTGAATAAGGAGGACAGTCTTTCAAAGCTCTGCACACTTGTCCGGAATATTGTGATATGGATGCTGAAAACAATCGTTGTTTTTGTTGTGGGACTCAGCATTATAAAAAGCCTTCTTGAGCCTCAGCTTGATGCACTTGGAAAAAATACGATAAATAAAATTGTGTCTGCAATTCCGGGCGGAGGAATGGGAGCTTTAATCACAGGTACGTTTTTAAAGGCGGGGGTTGTGATAAAAAACAGTATCGGAATTGCAGGCATTATCATACTCGGAATGATAGCCCTTGCCCCTGTGCTTAAAACATTTATCATTATGATGCTGATAAGGGTAACATCGGCAATGCTGCAGCCAATCGGTGAAAAACGGTATGTAAATGGAATAGAGACACTTGCTTCCGGCATGTCGCTTTTGCTTAAGGCGATAGGAAGCTCGGTGGCGCTTTTTATGCTTGTTGTGGCAATTATGGCATATGCAAGCAGTGGATAGGAGGGGATGGCATGTTATATGGGTGGATGAAAAGCCTTGTTCTTTATCTTATTATGTCGGGGCTTGTGCTTAACATGGCACCGTCAGGAAATTATAGAAAATATATCTCTTTTTTTGCGGGGCTTCTTATCGTAATCATTATGGTACGGCCGTTGTCATTTCTCCTGAAATTTAATACGGAGGATTTGGAGCGCCTTGCATACGGCATGGAAAGCTATATGCAGGATAAAAGCATTTTCAAGGACAGGGATAATATGTATGATTATTATGATATGGGAGTGAAAACGACAATTATTACGTTGCTTGAAAATATGGGGTACGACATAGAAGATGCAGCCGTGATAACGGATCAGGATAAAAAACCTGTAAGCGTAACGCTTTACATAAAAGGCAGTCTGAATGATACCGAAGTGAATATAATAAAAAATTATATATTTGAAGTCTATTATGTGGATGTTGATAGTATAAATATAGTAAGACGGTGATGTAATGGGGATTGATTTAAAAAAAATAAAGGATTTAAAAACAGATAAGATAATAACCATAATACTTGTAGGCGTTTTGCTGCTTGTCGTATGCATGCCCGTAAAGGATAAGTCGGACGATGGGGAGTCAGATGCTGCCCGGGACAGCTATCAGTCATATGCCGAATACTATGAGCAGAGGCTGGACAGTATTTTGGAAAACTCATATGGGGAGGGAACTATGGAGGTTATGGTACATATATCTGAGGACACAGGGTCTGTGGATATGTATGGACAGACTGACAAAAGGGTAGTGATAGACGGTATTCTTATAGTTGCCAATGTTGACGGGCAGCAGGCAGTGTCTGACATTACCTACGCTGTTTCGGCTCTTTTTGATTTGCCTGCCCATAAGGTGGCGGTAATAATTAAAAAATAGTAGGAGGGTATATGAAAAAATCAATAAAGAAAAATCAGATAATTATTGCGGCATTAACAGTGCTGCTTGGCGTTGCAGGTTATATTAACTTTTCAGGCAATTCGCTTGATCTTGCCAACAGTGACAAGGATGATGACAAAACGCAGTCAGCGTTTGCGGAAACGGATGTAGACGAGGCTGTCGGTGAAATCACTACATATGACATGGAGGCGGAGGAAAACATAGAGCTTAACTCTGAGCAGGATGAAATAGGGGAGGCTGTGCTTACATCTGCTGACACTGCCACAAACAGCCTTATTAATTCAAAGCTGAACAGGGAACAGGTGCGTTCCAAGGCGAAGGAATATTATCTTGACATAATAAATAACGACGGCATGGATGAAGCTGCTGTTGCCTCTGCAACGGATGCATATGTGAAGCTGACTGAGGATATGGAGAAGGAGTCGGAGGCAGAAATATTGCTTGACGTAAACGGATATAAAAATGCCATTGTATCCATTTCAAATGACAACGTGGACGTAATCGTCTGTGCAGAAACACTGACCGACACTGACCGGGCACGTATTGAGGATACGGTTGTGAGAAAGACGGGATGCAGCGTTGACCAGATTATTATTACAACTGTTTCCCAATAAGAAAATGAATCCGTTTTTTGTCTGGTCTAATAAATAATGCTATATGTTGCAAATTTTACAAATATTGGGTATAATTACTTCATCTAAATTTATGGAATGGAGGCATGCTTTGTGGGTGAAATAAAGGATGGAGTAATAGAAGAAGCAGAAAATAAAATTGGAAAGGTCAGTATTGCTGATGATGTGGTTGCATCCATAGCGGGTATAGCGGCTATAGAGGTAAAGGGAGTGTCAAAGCTGACAGGCAATATTTCCAAGGAGCTTGTTGCGAAGCTTGGAAAGAAAAATCTTGCAAAGGGAGTTAAGGTTGACATTGTCGAGGGAACGGTTGATGTAGACCTTTCACTTGAGCTTGAGTATGGCAACAGCATAAAAACCGTATCTGAAAATGTGCAGATTAAGGTAAAACAGGCGATAGAAAGCATGACAGGACTTACGGTTGGCTCCGTAAATGTAGTTGTGTCGGGGATTAAGCTGGAGAAAGAATAAAATGACTAGGAGAAAACAGAGAGAGAACATTTTTCGTATACTATTTAAGCTTGAATTTAATTCTGTGGATGAGATGGAGGAGCAGATTGGTTATTCCATAGACGGACTTGACGGGCTTGGCGATGAGGACAGGGACTATATTGTAGCTAAGACAAGGAAAATTATAGACTGTGTCGGCGAGCTTGACAAGACAATATCAGAGGTTTCATCCAGGTGGAATATTGAGCGGATTGGAAAAGCCGAGCTTGCAATTTTAAGGCTTGCCGTATACGAGATGAAGTACGACGAGGATGTGCCTTTTAGGGTGGCAATAAATGAAGCGGTTGAGCTTGCAAAGATATATTGCAATGATGATGCAAAAAGCTTTGTAAATGCATTGCTTGCAAAGGTGGATGAATAGCTTGAAGATTTTTAGCGTCAGTCAGGTAAATAATTACATCAAAAATATAATAACCCAGGACTATATGCTTAAGAGCATCACCATAAAGGGTGAGGTTTCAAACTGTAAGTATCATAGCCTGGGGCACATTTATTTTTCACTAAAAGATGAGTCAGGTTCACTTCCTGCTGTTATGTTTAAAGGAAATGCTGCAAATGGACTATCCTTCAAGCTTGCTGAAGGACAGTCCGTTATTGTGTCAGGAAGTATAAGCGTGTATGAGCGTGACGGTAAGTACCAGCTTTATGCAAACAAAATTACATTGGACGGCGTAGGGAAGCTCTACGAGGAATTTGAACGGTTGAAATACAGACTGAATGACGAAGGACTTTTTGACCCTGATTTAAAAAAGCCAATTCCAAAATATCCAAAAAGAATTGGTGTTGTTACGGCTAAAACGGGCGCGGCAATCCAGGACATCAAAAATGTTGCAAGAAGGAGAAATCCTTATGTCCAGCTGATTCTTTACCCTGCAAGGGTCCAGGGAGAAGGTGCGGCAGACACTATCGTTGCAGGAATAAAAACGCTTGATGACATGGGCGTTGACACGATTATTGTAGGACGTGGCGGCGGCTCCATAGAGGATTTATGGGCGTTTAATGAGGAAAAGGTCGTAAGGGCGATATACGAGGCTAAAACTCCCATTATTTCAGGTACGGGACATGAAGTTGACATAACGCTTACGGATTATGCGGCGGATCTGCGTGCACCCACGCCCTCGGCGGCATGTGAGCTTGCAGTGCCTGACGTTATCAGTACGCTTAATGGTTTAAGCAGTCTTTGGGACAGCCTAAATGCACATATGTCAAATAAGCTTCATGTGGCATCGCTTAAGCTGGAGGGGCTTACGTCAAGGCTTGAAATGTTAAGCCCGGTCGCAAAGCTGAAGCAGAAAAACCAGTATTTGTCAGAGCTGTATGATAGGCTGGCGGGCGCTATGCAAAAAAAGCTTGATGACAGGAAGCATATGCTTGCCATATATACAGAGCGGCTGAATGGACTTTCCCCTACGGCAAAGCTTGTGGGAGGCTTTGGTTATGTTGAGGCAGAGGGTAAGCCTGTCCTTAGTGCAGGGGGTGTGAGCAAAGGACAGGATATAACGCTTACACTGCATGACGGAGTGATTTCTGCAAGGGTTACAAAGGTTAATCCGCTTTAAAAATTATGGTTAAGGAGTATATGTTATGGATGATAAGTTTGTCATTGAGGACGCCTTTGAGCGTCTTTCCGAGATAAATAAAAGCCTTGAGGCTGAGGGGACAAGTCTTGACGAAGCCCTCAAGCTGTATGGAGAGGGTGTTAAGCTTGTGAATGCCTGCAAGGAAAATCTTGAGGGTGTTGAGAAGGAGATACAGATTTTAAATGAAGTATGACGCTAAGGATATAGAAAAAATAATATTCAAATATATTCCGACTGCAAAGGGGTATCAGGCAAAGGTCATGGAAGCCATGGATTATGCAGTAAATGCAGGAGGAAAAAGGCTAAGACCCATGATGATGCAGATGTGCCACGATATGTATGACGACAGGGATGACGAGGCACTGCATGTTTTCATGGCGGCGATAGAGATGATACACACGTATTCCCTGATACATGATGACCTCCCTGCGCTTGACAATGATGCCTTAAGGCGGGGAAAACCTACTGTGCATGTCAAGTTTGGCGAGGATATTGCCATACTTGCAGGGGATGGGCTCTTAAATTATGCTTATGAAACAGCGGCGAAAGCATTTACAATAAGACCTGCTGACAGTGCAGTTGAGCAGGCATATATTTATCTTGCATCAAAGCCCGGAATATACGGAATGATAGGCGGGCAGACCCTTGATGTAATAAAATCCGGCAAACAATTGAGTGATGACGAGCTTGAATATATTTATATCAATAAAACCTCTGCACTCATTGAATGTGCCATGATGACTGGGGCTGTTTTGGGCGGCGCCGGTAAGGAGGAGATACTCCTTTTGGAACAGGCGGCGAGAAATATCGGAATTGCCTTTCAGGTTCAGGACGACATTCTTGATATTGTCGGAGATGAGGCATTGCTTGGAAAGCCTGTAAACAGTGATGAAAAAAACGAAAAGACTACATATGTAACGCTCCACGGAATGGAAAAATCAACGGCATATGCTGCCGAATTGTCGGAAAATGCCGTAAAGCAAATAGACAGTCTTTCCGTAAAAAATGAGGATGTAAAGAGGGAGCTTATCAGGCTTGTGAAAAGCTTGATAGACAGAGATAAATAAAAATGGAATTGTTAAGTAAAATCAACCATGAAAATGACATAAAGAACATAAACAGAGAGGATTACGATAGGCTTGCATATGAGATTAGGCAGTTCCTTATTGACAGGGTCAGCAAAAACGGCGGACATCTTGCATCTAATCTTGGCTGTGTTGAGCTTACCATGGCGCTTCATCTTGCCATGAATTTTCCTGAGGATAAGCTTGTTTTTGATGTGGGGCATCAGTCCTATACCCACAAAATTTTAACGGGAAGAAAAAAGGAGTTTGACAAGCTCAGGAAATACGGTGGAATGAGTGGATTTCCTAAAACAAGGGAGAGTGATTGCGATGCGTTTAACACAGGACACAGCTCCACAAGCATATCGGCGGCTATGGGCTTTGCAGTTGCACGTGATCTTAAGGGAGGAAATGAAAAGGTTGCTGCCGTTATAGGCGATGGCTCCCTCACCGGAGGTATGGCATATGAGGCAATGAACTGTTTGGCGCAGACAAAGACAGGCTGTGTTATCGTTTTAAATGACAATGAAATGTCCATAGATAAGAATGTGGGCGGAATGTCGAAATATTTAAACAATATTCGTGTGGGTGCAGCCTACAATGATTTTAAGGTTGGAGTTGAGAACAGCCTTTTGTCCACAGAGACGGGTGAGTGGGCGGCAAAAAAAATAAAGCGTACCAAGGACGCCATAAAACACCTGCTTGTTCCGGGCAGCTTTTTTGAGGAGCTTGGAATAACCTACGTGGGACCCATAGACGGACACGATATAAATGCAATGGTTTCCACCTTTAAAAAGGCATTCAGGTTAAATAAGCCGATTATCATACATGTTATAACGAAAAAGGGAAAGGGCTACCGTTATGCGGAAAGGCATCCTGACTATTTTCATGGAATATCTGCATTTGATAAGGAAACAGGAAGGGTGCTTGAGAAAAAACAGTGCAAGACCTATACTGACATTTTTGCAAACCACATGGTTGAACTTGGGGAACTGCATGAAAACCTAGTGGCAGTTACCGCGGCAATGTCAATCGGGACTGGGCTTCATAAATTTCAGGAAAAATATCCTGACAGAATGTTTGATGTTGGAATTGCAGAGCAGCATGCAGTTACATTTGCGGCAGGGCTTGCTTCGGCTGGAATGATTCCTGTTGCCGCCATATATTCATCTTTTTTACAGAGAGCCTACGACCAGATATTGCATGACGTGTGCCTGCAGGGGCTGCATGTTATTTTTGCCATAGACCGTTCCGGCATCGTAGGGCAGGACGGGGAAACCCATCAGGGAATATATGATATTTCTTTTTTGTCGCATATGCCGAATATGGTTGTTATGGCGCCAAAAAACAGATATGAGCTTACCCAAATGATGAACTTTGCATATGAGCATGACGGACCTGTTGCAATAAAGTATGCAAGAGGCACCGCATATAAGGGACTGTCTGAATTTTCAGAGCCGATAGTATTTGGAAAAAGTGAGATAATAAAAAGGGGAACGGATATAGCAATTCTTGCATGCGGCAATATGAATGAGGAGGCCGCCAAGGTTGTTGATATGCTTGAGAAGGACGGTCTTGCGCCTACATTTATCAATGCAAGGTTTATTTCCCATGTGGATACAGAGCTTTTAACTGACATATGCCAAAATCACCATATACTTGTGACGATGGAGGAAAACATTATCAGGGGCGGATATGGCGAGATGGTTGACAATGAAATCATAAAAAATAAGATATGCCTGCAGGAAAATTTTGTTCATATAAATTGTGGAATTAATCAGGCTTTTGTTGAACAGGGAACAATAAGCGAGCTTAGAAATAAGCTTAATATAGATGCTGTGTCGGTATATGGCAGGATTAAGGAGTGTCTTGACGAATGCAGGAAAAGATAAAAAGAGAAAGACTTGACGTGCTGCTTGTGGAAAAGGGCATTGCGCCATCGAGGGAAAAGGCAAAGGCGGTAATTATGTCGGGAATCGTATATGTTGACGGCAGCAGGGAGGACAAGGCAGGCGCCGCATTTCCTGTAAATGCTAATATTGAGGTAAGGGGAACTACACTGAAATATGTGAGCAGAGGCGGTCTTAAGCTTGAAAAAGCCATGCAGGAATTTAACATAAGCCTTAAGGAGCAGGTATGCATGGACGTTGGTGCGTCCACGGGAGGCTTTACGGACTGTATGCTGCAAAATGGGGCGGCACGTGTTTACGCAATTGATGTGGGACATGGCCAGCTTGACTGGGGGCTTAGAAACGACGGCAGGGTCGTATGCATGGAAAAAACAAACATAAGATATGTTACCCCTGAGGATATAGGAGAGCCTGTGGATTTTTCCTCAATTGACGTTTCCTTTATATCGCTGAAAAAGGTTCTGCTTCCCGTAAAAAATATACTTGGAAATCAGGGTAAAATTGTTTGCCTGATAAAGCCGCAGTTTGAGGCGGGACGTGAAAAGGTTGGAAAAAAGGGCGTTGTCAGGGATAAGGAGGTTCATAAGGAGGTTATAGAAACGGTAACGGATTATGCGAAAACCATAGACCTATACCCGCTTATGCTTGATTTTTCTCCCGTAAAGGGACCTGAGGGAAATATTGAATATCTTTTATATCTTTCAAAAAATAAAGATGCTTTAGATTTATCAGCAAAATATGGACATATTGATATAGGCAGGGTAGTTGAAAGCTCCCATGATGCTTTAGATACATAATAGCAATGATTAAAATTTTGTGTTTCAATGCACAATACCGTAAAGGATAAAATTTATGAATAAATTTATAATATTTACAAATACGGACAAGGACGAGGGACTTATCCTTTCAAAAAAAATAACGGACTATTTAAGCAGCAAGGGTGCAGCGTCCTCCCTCGTTTGTGACGCCGTTCTTGATAATGGTGCTATGGACGAGCTTGTAAAGGGAGCAGATGCCGCAATTGTTTTAGGCGGAGATGGTACAATGCTTAGAGCCACCTGGGGTATCGGCATTTATGACATACCTCTTATAGGAATAAATCTTGGAACACTTGGCTTTTTGACAGAGGTTGAGGAGACAGGCGTATTTGATGCGCTGGATATGCTGTTAGAAGACAGGTACATAATTGAAAACCGTATGATGATTGAAGGAACTGTTGGTAATAAAACCTTCCACTCGCTAAATGATATTGTAATTACGAGAGCAGGTTTTTCACGCGTGATTGGACTCAATGTATATGTAAACGGACAGCTTCTTGACACCTATGAGGCGGATGGTGTTATTGTTTCCACGCCGACAGGGTCAACGGGCTACAATCTGTCCGCAGGAGGACCTATCGTAAGTCCAAGGGCAAGAGTGATTGTCGTAACGCCGATTTCGCCTCATTCCCTTACCTCAAAAAGTGTTGTGTTTGACAGCACGGATAAGATAAAAATTGAGATTGCGAAAAAGAGAAAAACGCAAGATACGGAGGCGATCGTATCCTTTGATGGTGGAAACAGCATAGACCTTGGGGCTGGTGACGTTGTATCGGCATGTATTTCCTTACGGACCGTCCGGCTTATCAAGGTGCATGATGTGAATTTCTACAGTGTGCTTCGGGACAAAATAGGAGGTTGATATTTTGAAGGAGCAAAGGCAGAGTGCAATTGTGAAAATAATAACGGAAAAAGAGATTGACACCCAGGAGCGCCTGCTTAAATGTTTAATTGACAGCGGCTTTGATACAACGCAGGCAACGGTATCAAGGGATATAAGGGAGCTTAACATTACCAAGGTTTCATATGAGGGAAACAGGCATAAGTATGTGCTTGACAATAGCCGCCTTGAGCAGTCGGCAGCGAAATACAGGCACATGCTCGAAAATTATATAATATCAATTGACTGTGCAGGAAATCTTATTGTTATAAGAACCACGGCAGGAATGGCGATGGCTGTGGGAACGGCAATAGACAGCCTGCATGATGATGATATTATGGGCTGTATTGCAGGCGATGACACTTTGTTTATTGCAATCAAGGACCCTCATAGAGCAGATGAGATAATTGGGAGTATAAAAAAATGTTATTAAATTTACACATAAAAAATATAGTTTTGATAGACGATATAGATATAAGCTTTGGCGATAACCTTAACATTCTGACGGGTGAAACAGGAGCGGGAAAGTCAATTATAATCGGTTCACTCGGCATATGCATGGGAGGAAAATTCCAAAGGGAGCTTCTTCGGGACGAGGGAAAGGATGGCTTGGTTGAGCTTACATTTTCAATTGATAATCCCCATATCAGGGAGCTTTTGGAGGATATGGAAATTTATCCTGATGAGAACGATGAGCTTATTATTTCAAGAAGGATAAACAGTGCAGGAAGAACAATAAACAGAATAAACGATGACACAATTACTGCCGCAAAATTAAAGGAAGCAGCGGCAGTGCTGATTGACCTTCATGCACAGCATGAGCAGCAGACGCTTTTAAAGCCAAATAAGCACATGGAAATTCTTGACAGATTTGGCGGGGCTGAAATTGCCGATGCCAAAAAATTAGTGGAAGCAGACTTTGAAAAATATAAATCCATTTTAAAAGAAATAGAAGAAAATTCAATGGATGAGGCTGAAAAAAATAAGCAGATGGATTTTCTGAAATACCAAATTGATGAAATTTCTGCAGCAAAGCTTGTTGCAGGGGAGGATGACGAGCTTGAGCTTGCGTACAGGAAATCGGTTAATTTAAAGGAGATACTTGGCACTGCTGACGAGATATACAAAATAACGGGATATGAGGAGAGTGACTCCTTTGCAAATTCCATCGGAAGGGCGATTTTGCAGATGAAAAGGCTGGTTGAGCTTGACGGCGACCTTGCGCCTGCAAGTGAAATTTTAACTGATATTGATTCCATGCTGAATGATTTTAACAGGGAATTATCCGATTATATGCAGAATATGGAATATAATGCCGAAAATTTTGCGGAGGTTGAGGAACGGCTTAATTTAATTAATTCCTTAAAGGCAAAGTATGGAAAAACCATACCGGATATCCTTTCTGCAATTGAAGCTTTCAAGGAGAAGTACGAAAAGCTTGTATCCTATGAGCAGTATATGGAAAAGCGAAACGGTGAGCTTGAAAAAGTAAAAAAGGACCTTGAGGAAAAATGCAAACGGCTTACGGATATAAGGAAAAGCACTGCAAAAAGGCTTTGCGGCATGATTAAGGAGGCTTTAAGCGAGCTTAATTTTTCCTCGGTTGAATTTGACATGAGCTTTCATGTTTTGGATAAATTTACGGCAAACGGAGCTGACGAGGCGCATTTTATGATTTCTACCAATATTGGCGAGGCTGCAAGACCTCTTTATGAGGTAGCGTCAGGTGGAGAGCTTTCAAGAGTCATGCTTGCCCTGAAATCCTGTATTGCATATGAGGATGATACGCCTACGCTCGTCTTTGATGAAATTGACGTGGGCATAAGTGGTAAAACTGCACAGAGCGTTGCAAAAAAGCTTTCCATTATTGGAAGGAAGCATCAGGTCATCTGTATTACCCATCTGCCACAGATTGCTTCCATGGCAGACTCGCATTACATAATTGAAAAAAGCGTGGAAAAAAATAAAACAACAACCAAAATAAGGAAGCTTGACAGCGAGGAGGAAATCCACGAAATTGCAAGGCTTTTGGGTGGTGACGAGGTGACGAAAACAGCTCTTGCAAACGCACAGGAAATGAAAGATTTGGCAGATAAAACAAAAATATACTGATTATATAAACCGAAAATATTTGATACTAAGAGTACATGTCAGCATGTACTCTTATTTTTTTACTTTATAAGAAAGTTCTCCGAACTTCCTTATAAGGCAGGATTAAAAATCCTGCTAAGATTCGAACTACAGCGTCGAAGACGCTTTGTTCTTGGAATGGCTGATGTTCAAAAGAAAAGGAGGGATTTACAATGAGTATTAAAGCGTACAGGCAGATGTTATGTGCCATGTTAGCCGTAGTATGCTGTTTAATATGTGTAACTGTCTTTCATGATATAAATTCATTTACAAATAAATTGGTGGTAAGTGGTAATGGAGAGGTAACGGAAAAGCTTTATGCACATGAAACCGGTGTTGAGGCGGATTTGCTGCAGGAGGGGCAGACAGAGAAAACTGTTCTTGGACAGTCTGCCGAAAATGAAAATACAGCGGCAGCCTCAGAAAAGACGGAAACGGTCCATATGGTAATGCCATCAGGCAAACCAATCGGCATTTATGTAAAAACGGACGGCGTAATGGTTATCGGCACGGGTGAGGTAAAAACAAAAACAGGCGAAAGCTGCTGTCCATGCATGAACCTGATAGAAAGCGGAGATTACATTACTGCCATAAATGGAACGAAGGTAAATGACAAAGAAGAATTAATCAGTAATGTTGACAAATACGGAAGCAGTGAGGTTGTGATAAGCATAAAGAGAAAGGGACAAAGCATGGATGTAAGCGTAACGCCTGTGCTTTCCGTTAATGACAAATATATGCTTGGGCTTTGGGTAAAGGATGACATTTCAGGTATTGGAACGCTTACTTATATTGATGAAAACGGATTTGGCGCTTTGGGACACAGTATCAATGACAATGATACGGGAGAGCTTTTAGAAGTAGGGGACGGCGCAATCTATAATACGCAGATTATAAATATTGTACGGACAGACGGGCAAAGCCCCGGAAGGCTGGAGGGGCTGATTGATTATTCATCAAAAAATGTAATCGGCAGGGTGAATAATAATACAACCTATGGCATAAAAGGTTATATGACTAAAAATGCGGGAGATTATATTTCCTCAGGTGAATGGATGCCCATAGGAAGGAAATCCGAAACACATTTAGGCTCTGCTCTGCTGTTGTCTGCCGTATCGGGTGAACCGAAATATTATGATGTGGAAATTACAGGGATAGATATAAGCGAGAGCAGTCAGAACAAGGGACTGGAAATAAAAATTAAGGATCCTGAGCTTTTAAACCTTACAAGTGGAATCGTGCAGGGCATGAGTGGAACGCCAATCATACAGGACGGGAAGCTTGTAGGAGCAGTAACGCATGTATTTTTGAGAGATCCCACACGAGGCTATGGAACATTTGTTGAAGACATGATAGAATAATATCACAGGGGAATTGCCGCACTAAGCATATTTATAGTATGATATACGACAGCCCTATAAGGCGGCTAAACAGTAAAATATAAAGGAGGCATCATCATGTGTACAGCTATAACCTATACAACGAAAGACCATTATTTTGGACGTAACTTTGATTTGGAGTATTCCTATAATGAAACAGTCACAATCACACCAAGAAACTTTCCTTTTAAATTCCGAAGGATGCCTGAGATAAAACAGCATTATTCCATGATTGGAATGGCATATGTCGTAAAAGACTATCCCCTTTATTACGAGGCAACAAACGAAAAAGGACTGAGCATGGCATCCCTCAATTTCCCTGAATATGCACATTACAATAAGGTGCAGGAGGGGAAGGATAATATAACGACCTTTGAGTTTATTCCATGGATTGTCTGCCAGTGTGAAACTGTGGATGAGGCAAAAAAGCTTCTTGAAAAAATAAATATTACGGATGAGCAGTTTGATGAAAGCCTGCCAAATGGAACGCTGCACTGGATGATTGCCGACAAGGAAGCGTCCATAACCGTGGAATGTGAAAAGGACGGCTTAAAGATATATGATAATCCGATGGGTGTGCTTACGAACAGCCCGTCCTTTAACATACAGCTTGTCAATTTAAGCAATTATCTTAGTGTCACGTCAGAGCAGATTGAAAACAGGTTTTCCGATAAAATTACCCTCACACAGTACAGCAGGGGCATGGGCGGTATCGGTCTGCCGGGTGATTTATCCTCGATGTCAAGATTTGTGAAGGCAACCTTTACCAAGCTAAATTCCATATGTGGAGACGGAGAAAATGAGAGCATAAGCCAATTTTTCCATATACTTGGTTCCGTTGACCAGCAAAACGGCTGTGTATGCATGGGAAACGGAAAGTATGAGCGTACAATATATTCCTGTTGCTGCAATGTTGACTACGGCATCTATTACTACACAACCTATAACAACAGCATGATTACTGCCGTATCGATGTACAATGAAAATATCGACAGCAGGGAGCTTGTCTCATATCCGCTTATCTGCGAAACACAGATAAAGCATCAGAACTAGATTTTAACGATGCATAAAATATAGATAAAAATAAAATTCAAAAACACTAATAAAAAAATCATCTCCTTTACATAATAAGTAAAGCGGATGATTTTTTTACTTTATAGGAAATTAATAAAACAGGAGGGAAATCTATGACAAAAAAGTTAAGCTGGGTTTCAAAAATCTGCTTCGGTATCGGAGCATTTGGAAAGGATGCAGTCTATGCTATTGTGGGTACATACCTGATGATGTACCTGACAGATTACAGAAGCGTGGCGCCTGCATTTGTGGGAACGCTTTTTATGGTGGCGAGAATTTGGGATGCCTTTAATGACCCGTTTATGGGAATGATTGTTGACAATACAAGAACGAGATGGGGAAAGTTTCGTCCTTGGATTTTAATTGGAACAATTTTAAACGCAGTTGTTCTTGCACTTTTGTTTTTGGACAACGGACTTGAGGGGAAGGGCTATCTTGTATGGTGTTCTGTGTTTTATATCCTGTGGGGCATGACATATACAATTATGGATATACCATATTGGTCGCTTGTTCCGGCACTTACCGAGGATGAAAATGAGAGAAGTCAGATATCTGCCATACCACGTATATTTGCAAGCCTTGCATGGCTCGTAATCAACTCCTTCGGTCTTATTATGGTATCAAGGCTTGGCGGCGGGGACGATGTGAGGGGCTTTTCCATTTTAGCGTCAATCATCTCAATCGTATTTATTTTGGCGTCAATTGTAACCTGTCTTACCTGTAAGGAGCAGGTGGTAACGCCGAGTGCGGAAAAGACAAGCATTAAGGGAATGATAAACGTGCTTTTCAAAAATGATCAGGTAAAAATTATACTTGGAATCGCCCTTTTCTTCAATATTGCGTATCAGCTTTCAAACAGCTTTGCCCTTTATTATTTTAAATATGTGGCAGAACGCACCTATGCAGAGGAGGGAAATGGAGTGCTTTATCCTGTTTATGCGGGTGTGGCAGGCTTTGCGCAGATGGGTTCAATGGCTGTCCTTCCATTTCTGTCGCAAAAAATCGGCAAGAAAATATCCTTCTTTTTTGCAAGCTTTTGTCCTGTCATCGGCTTTGCCCTTCTATGGATCTTTGGCTATTTCATACCAAAGAACATTGTGGCTGTAGGAGTGTGCAGCGCAATCGTAAATATTGGAATTGGCTTTATGCTTGTATTTATAACGGTAATACTTTCTGAGGTTGTCGACTATGGCGAGTATAAGCTTGGAACGAGAAATGAAAGCATATTATTTTCCATGCAGACCTTTGTGGTTAAATTTGCAGGCGCCTTCAGTGGATTTTTAAGCGGTGTGGGTCTTACCCTGATTGGCTATCAGGCAAATGTACAGCAGACCACAGGCGCTGAAAATGGTATGCGGGTAATCATGTTCCTCATTCCTGCAGTGCTTTCAGCATTATGCTACCTCATATATATCAAGGGATATAAGCTCACGCCTGATTTTTATAAGAAGGTAAGGGAGACAATAGATTTGAACAGAAGCATGTCTGACATTAACAGACAGAAGGAATCATAAAAGGAAAGAGGTTGTCATGTTATGGATATAGGCAATCCACACCATATGAAAACGGATGAAAATAGGAGGATAAACAGATGTTGTTAGGAGTAGATTATTACCCGGAGCAGTGGGACATAGCCATGCTTGAGCAGGATTTAGATACGATTGTGGAGCTTGGCTGTAACGTAATTAGAATTGGGGAATTTTCATGGCATTTGATGGAGAAGGAAAAGGGATGTTATGATTTTTCGTTTTTTGATAACGTGATTGAAAAGGCAAAAAAGCGGGGCTTGAAGGTAATTATGGGAACGCCGACGGCAACCATACCTGCGTGGCTTGCAAAAAAACACCCAAGCATACTTTCAGAGTATGAGGGAGGAAAAAAGAGAACCTTTGGAGGAAGGCATGTTTACTGTTTTTCCAGCCCTCATATGTATAAATATTCTGAGAAAATTGTGAGAGCGCTTGTGGAGCATTATAAGGAGGAAAAGGCGATTGCTGCATGGCAGATAGACAATGAGATTGGACATGAGGGAAGCGATGTCTGCTTTTGCGAGAATTGCAGGAAGCGTTTTCAGGAATTTTTGAAAGAAAAATTTGAAGATGATATAGATAAATTAAATGAAACCTATGGCACAACCTTTTGGTCGCAGGAATACAATTCCTTTGAGGAGATACCTACGCCTATGGAGACAATAACGACCCACAATCCATCCCTTCGCCTTGATTGGGAACGGTTCAGAAGCAGGCTGATTGTGGACTTTATAGATTTTCAGGCAAAGCTCATTAAGGAAATAGCACCTGATGCTGTGGTTATGCATGATTTTCCGGGCGGAGGACTTACAAAGCATGTGGATTATTCAAGGGTTGCTGCTTCCATTGATAAGACTGCCTATAATAATTATCCCGTATGGGGAGGGCAAAAGGAGCCCCTTCCTCCACATGAAATCGCATTTGGACTTGATTATATAAGAGGACTCAAGGGAGAAAATTTTTGGATAACCGAAGCAATTATGGGAGCGCAGGGACATGATGTTACCGGCTTTCTTCCAAGACCCAATCAGGCAAAAATGTGGTCCTACCAGGGCATGGCACATGGCTGTGACGGACTTATGTATTTCAGATACCGTGGAGCAACAAAGGGTGCAGAGCAGTTTTGTTATGGGGTCATTGATGCGGATAACGTAAAGAGAAGAAGATTTTATGAGGTGCAGGATTTTTTTAACAACATCTCAGGCTATGAAGCTGAATTATCTGCTGAAATAAAAAATGATGTTGCGATTGTATATGATTATGACAGCCTTGCCTCCTTCCGTATACAAAGGCAGAGTCTGCTGCTTGACCCGCAGGCAGAAATGCAGAAGTTTTATAAGGCATTTTATGATGTAAATGTGGGGGTTGACATCATACCATGGGACAGGGATTTTTCAGGCTATAAAATCGTCATTCTGCCACAGCTTATTATTACAAAGCCTGAAATGGAACAAAGACTCAAGGCATTTGTAAAAAATGGTGGTACGGCAGTTCTCACCTACAGATGTGCAATTAAGGATGTGGACAACAATGTTCCATTTGGAAAGACGATACCTGTAAATTATAATGAGCTTACGGGAATAACCGTGGAGGAAACAGAAAGTCTCCAGGAGTATGATGCATTTCCGGTTATCGGACACGGCGATTATAAGAAAATAAACGGATATGGTGGAATATTCAGGGATATGATTTTAGATGACGAGACGGCAGAAATGCTTTTTTCATACGGAGATTTGTTTTATATGGGATATGCAGCCGTTACGAGAAAAAGATATGAAAAGGGAAGCGTTTATTATATCGGCTGTGGTCTTGAGGAAAAAATTTTAAAGCTGCTTATGGAGACTGCCATGCGTGAAAATGATATACAGATGTATCCGGCTGAGGAAGGCGTCGAGGTTGTTAAACGCGGTAGCGAAAATCAGAAGATAAAAATGTATATTAATCATAATCAGTCAAAGATTACGGTTGACGGCATGGAGCTTGAAGCCTTTGAGTGTAAAATTGTAGAGGAAACATAAGTTTTTTATAAATTGGAATGATTTTTGGTATAGATATGGTATAATCAATTTATATATAATATTCCAAGGGAGGCAGGACATGAACAATATTGATAAATTAAGGCATGATTTATTGAAGGGAGCCATGGATGACAGAATAAAATCCATTTATGTGGAGCCTGACAGAGTAAAGTACAACCGTGAACGGTATGTAAGTGCCATTGACAGTTTTTCAAAGCTTTTCCCTGAGGAAAATGAAATTGAAATATACAGCGCACCGGGAAGAAGCGAGGTGTGTGGAAATCATACCGACCATCAAAATGGAGTTGTTCTTGCAACCTCAATTAACCTTGATGCCATAGCTATAGTATCAAAAACAGAGGACAATGCCGTAAGGCTTGTGTCAGGCGATTTTCCAATGGAGGTAATAGACGTTACCGATGTTGCAAAAAGGGAAAGCGAGAAGGACACTACAACTGCTCTCATAAGAGGCGTGCTTGCAGGCTTAAAGAGCATGGGCTATAAGCTGGGCGGTTTTAAGGCGTATGTTACAAGCGACGTGATTATGGGGGCTGGCATGTCCTCCTCTGCAGCCTTTGAAAGTCTGATTGGAACAATACTATCAGGACTATATAATGACATGACGGTTTCAGCCGTTGACATTGCAAAAATCGGACAGTATGCAGAAAATGAATATTTTGGAAAACCTTGCGGGCTTATGGATCAGATGGCATGCAGCGTTGGCGGTATGGTATACATTGATTTTGCAAATACGACAAAGCCTGTAGTGGAGAAGGTTGAATGTAATTTTGAGGAGGCAGGGCTTAGTCTCTGTATCGTGGACACAAAGGGCTCACACGCTGACCTTACGCCTGACTATGCCGCCATACCTGAGGAAATGCGTCAGGTGGCAGAATATTTTGGAAAGGATTATCTTCGGGATGTGCCGGAGGAAAAATTTTATAAAAACATAGCCGTCCTTCGGGATAAGGTTTCAGACAGGGCAGTGCTTCGGGCAATCCATTTTTATACGGAAGAAAACCGTGTGGATAAAGCTGTCAGCATGCTTCGTGCTTCAGACTATGCAGGCTTTTTGGATGTGCTGGAACAAAGTGGTAATTCTTCAGCAAAATATTTGCAGAACATATACAGCCCCAATGATTTGACTGCACAAAATGTAACGATTGCCCTTGCTGTTTCGGAAAGCGTTTTGGGAGACAATGGAGCAAGCCGTGTCCATGGAGGCGGCTTTGCAGGCACGATGCAGGCGTTTGTCAAAAACGATGCAGTGCCGGAATATAAAAAGGCAATGGAAAAAATATTTGGTGAGGGAAGCTGCCATGTACTTAAGGTAAGACCGTATGGTGGAATAAAGGTTGTGTAGGAGGTTGAAACGGCATGATAAATTCCTGTATAAAAAAATTAATAAAATACGGGCTTGAAAAAAAGCTTATTAAGCCGGAGGATGAAATATATACAACAAACATGCTCCTTATGGAGCTTGGGCTTGAGGCTTATGAGGAGCCTGAAGCAGTCGATGAAATAAACACGCCTGAGGATTTGGAAAATACATTAAAGGAAATGCTTGACTATGCGCTTTCAAAGGGAATAATCAAGGAGGATTCCGTTGTCCTTAAGGATTTGTTTGACACAAGAATTATGAACACCCTGCTGGAAAAACCGAGCAGCATCATAAAGGAGTTTTGGGACAGATACAAAATATCGCCAAAGGACGCAACCGATTATTACTATGCGCTTTCCAAGGCGTCAGATTATATAAGGACATACCGTATCAAAAGGGATATGAAATGGGTTGTAGATACGGAGTACGGGGACATGGACATAACAATAAACCTGTCGAAGCCTGAGAAAGACCCGAAGATGATTGCGCTTGCAAAGACGGTTAAATCCACGTCATATCCGAAATGCCAGTTATGTATTGAAAATGAGGGCTATGCAGGAAGAATAGACCATCCTGCAAGGCAGAACCATAGAATTATACCCATTGAAATTAACGGATGCAGATGGGGCTTTCAGTATTCTCCGTATGTGTATTACAATGAACATTGCATTGTATTTAATGGTGAGCACGTTCCGATGCGGGTTGATAGAAATACATTTGTAAAAATGTTTGATTTTATTGATTTGTTTCCACACTATTTTGTGGGTTCAAACGCAGACCTTCCAATTGTAGGTGGTTCCATACTTTCACACGATCATTTTCAGGGCGGCAATTATACCTTTGCAATGGAGAAAGCGCCTGTGGAAACTGCACTCTGCTTTGAGGGATTTTCTGATGTGGACGCAGGCATTGTGAAATGGCCGATGTCGGTCATACGGCTTAACGCTTCCGACAGGGAAAGGGTGATAGAGCTTGCAGACAAAATATTAAAGTGCTGGAGAGCGTACACTGATGAGGCGGTATATATTTATGCCGAAACCGATGGGGAAATGCACAATACAATCACCCCGATTGCCCGCATGAAAGCAGGAAGATACGAGCTTGACCTTGTTCTCAGAAATAACATAACCACTAAGGAGCATCCGCTTGGACTGTATCACCCTTGGGAGGAGTATCACAACATCAAGAAGGAGAACATAGGGCTGATTGAGGTTATGGGTCTTGCAGTGCTTCCTTCAAGGCTCAAGGGAGAACTGGAAAAGCTTGCAGACGCCCTTTTTGAGGATCGTGATTTTAGTTCTGACCCCGACCTTGCAAAGCATGCCGCATGGGTTGATACATTTCGGGATAAATGTGATGCCATATGTGGAAAAGCCTGTATTGATGGGGCAGGTTCAGGCGATGCATGTAAGGGTGCTGGTGATTTATGTGATAATTCCCGTGACGAAATTATTATGAAAGAGCAGCTTATGGAGGTCCTCAAGCTTGAAATAGGAAACGTATTTCAAAAGGTTTTGCTCTGTGCAGGCGTGTATAAGAGGGATGAGGTTGGACAACAGGCATTTATGCGTTTTATAGATTATGTGAATAAGGCATAAAGCTCCATGGAGATTGCCTTATCCATTTTCTGAAAGCAAATTCGGGTTTATTGGCACGTTCCTGACGGAATCTGCTAAGTAATGGACTGATATTCAGGTTGTGTCAAGTTTTCTATGAAAACTTGACATGCAGCGTTGCCGCTTTTGCGAAGCAAAATTAGGATGCGGCGACGTTCAAAGAAAGGAGGATTCTAATATGAAAATACTTGTAACAGGTGGTGCAGGATATATAGGAAGCCACACATGTGTGGAGCTTCTGAATGAGGGATATGAGGTTGTAGTTGTTGATAACCTTTACAATGCAAGCAAAAAGGCGCTTGACAGGGTAAAGGAAATAACGGGAAAGGATTTAAGCTTTTATGAAAATGACATAAGAGATTACGATGCCATGAGCAGTGTATTTGCAAAGGAAACCCCTGATGCAGTCATTCATTTTGCTGGTCTTAAAGCAGTGGGAGAGTCTGTGGCAAAGCCGCTTGAATACTACGAAAATAATATCGGTGGAACTATTCATTTGTGCAGGGCAATGCGGGAGAACGGCTGTAAAAATATTATTTTTTCTTCCTCGGCAACGGTTTACGGAGAGCCTGCATTTATTCCCATAACGGAGGAATGTCCGAAGGGAGTATGTACAAATCCTTACGGCTGGACGAAGCATATGCTTGAGCAAATCCTGACGGATTTGAATACGGCAGACAGTGCGTGGAATGTAATACTGCTCAGATATTTTAACCCGATAGGCGCACATAAGAGTGGAATGATTGGCGAGGACCCTAAGGGTATTCCGAACAATCTTCTTCCGTATGTCGCACAGGTGGCAATCGGAAAGCTGGAGCAGGTGGGCGTTTTCGGAAATGATTATGATACGCCTGACGGTACAGGCGTGCGGGATTATATTCATGTCGTTGACCTTGCGAGGGGGCATGTAAAGGCGATTGACAAGCTGAAAGAAAATCCCGGCGTAAAGGTTTATAATCTTGGAACGGGAAAGGGCTACAGCGTGCTTGACGTGATAAAGGCATTTGGAAAGGCATGTGGAAAGGAAATTCCGTATGAGATAAAGCCAAGGCGTGCAGGGGATATAGCATCCTGCTATGCAGACCCTTCTCTTGCCAAGACAGAGCTTGGCTGGGAGGCAGAGTATGGCATAGAGGAAATGTGCGAGGATTCATGGAGATGGCAGTCTGCGAACCCTGACGGATATGGGGAAAATTAATTTTTAGATAAAGGAAATTAAGGTCGATACCGTTGACGAAGTGGTAGTGAAAAAACGGTTTTCTTGTATGGGGTGTTAGAAAAATTAATAGCATGGTTTAATTATATCATTTTTGAAGAAATGATATAATTAAACTTGACAATGATACAATTAAAACGTAAAAAGAAAACGAGCAGACCGCTTGAACAATGATGTTGTACGGTAGTAAGCTTCGTTTGTGTCTTGTTATTCCTTACCAATCGAATAACCAAGACCGAATGAGGTTAAGCAGAGACTAAGCACTGCAATCAAGTCACCGATTGTTAGCATAAACAATATCCTCCTTTTATGTATTCCTCAAATAGAGGGTTTCTATGTAATCGGAGGTCACAGTCCTCCGTTAGAAGGACTAAGCGCCTGCCGTCAGAGGTAATATCAAATATATTATGCCAAACGTTTGTTCATAAAACAAGGAGTAAGTCGTGGTAGAAACAACACTTTGTTACATAGAGCATGAGGGCTGTTATCTTATGCTTTACCGTAACAAAAAGGACAAGGATTTTAATAAGGGAAAATGGATTGGAGTCGGAGGACATGTCGAACAGGGTGAGACGGTAACGGAATGTCTCCTGAGGGAGGTTCAGGAGGAAACAGGACTAACCTTAACCGAATACACTAAAAGAGGAGTCATTGATTTTTATTCCGATATGTGGGAAAATGAGGTTATGCATTTATATACTGCTACTGCCTTCAGTGGGGAGCTTGTCTGCGACTGTAATGAGGGAACATTAAAATGGATTCCGATGAATGAGGTTTTAGACCTTGCACTTTGGGAGGGAGATGTTATTTTCCTGAAGAAGCTTTTGGCAAATGAGCAGGATATAAGACTTAAGCTCAGATATGAGGGCGATAAGCTTGTGGAGGTCGAGGATATTATGGGTATGGATATAAAAAAGAGAATTGTTGACATTGCAGAAAAGTTAAATGCGAATTACAGGGAGCAGGACATCTTTGAGATGGGAATTGGGGAGCATCTTCCAAAGCGGGCAGAGATAATAGAAATTTTAAACGAGATAAGAAGGGCTGTTTTTCCGGGATATTTTGGAACGGAAAATACCTCCTATGTATCACTTGAAAGCTTTGCAGGAAATCGGATTGCAGTTATCTATGAAAAACTGTTCAAACAGATACGTATCGCTCTTTCCTATAAGAATGGGCGAACCGATGATGCGGCTATTAAAAGTGAGGCGGAGAACATCACAACTGCATTTCTTGACAGGCTGCCCCATGTTCAAAATTTGATTTACAAGGATGTGGAAGCGGAGCTTTCAGGAGATCCTGCCGCAAACAGCAGGGAGGAAATCATATTTTCCTATCCGGGCATATTTGCAATATTTGTATATCGGATTGCCCATGAGCTTTATCTTCTCAAGGTTCCGTTTATTCCAAGAATAATGACGGAGCACGCTCATGGAAAGACTGGGATTGATATTAACCCGGGCGCTGAAATCGGCGAATATTTCTTCATTGACCATGGAACAGGAATTGTTATCGGTGAAACTACAAGGATAGGAAACAATGTAAAGCTTTATCAGGGCGTTACGCTGGGTGCTCTTTCCACGAGGGAAGGACAGTCGCTTTCAGGCATAAAGCGTCACCCTACGATAGAGGATAATGTTGTTATATATGCCAATACCACGGTTCTCGGAGGAGAAACTGTTGTTGGGAAAAATTCGGTCGTTGCAGGTAACTCCTTTATCACAGAGTCGATACCGCCAAACACAAAGGTATCGGTACATATGCCTGAGCTAAAAATGAAAAGCAGGGAGTAGCGGTATTATTTTATCCTTGAAAACACAAATATTGCAATACCAAGTAAAACAAGAACCACGCCTGTTGCCCGGTTGAGGGTGGCAGGCGTTGCTTTATTTGCAAATTTTGCGGCTATCCTTGCCCATATAAGAGTAAATACAACGCAGAGGGCAAGCACTGTTAAGTCGGGCATGCCGCCTATGGCAAAATGGGAAATTGCGCCGGTAAGCGCAGTGAATGTCATAATAAATACGCTTGTTCCGACTGCTGTTTTTAATTCATAGCCAAGCACGCTTGTGAGAATAAGGAGCATCATCATTCCGCCACCTGCACCGACAAAGCCGCATATAAAGCCGATAATCATGCCGCAAAGTATGGATTGAAGCATCCGCTTTTTTGCAGAGACAGACTGCATCTCAGCCTTTGTCGTCATAACAGGACGCACAATAAATTTAATTCCAAGCATAAATGTCATTACAACGGAAAAGCTGCCCATTGTTCCTGAGGGAACATGGCTTGACACATAGCTTCCAACAACAGTAAATAAAAGCACGTTTGCCATCATGACAAGTCCATTTCTTATGTCAAGGTTTTTGTTTTTTCCATAGGTGTATGCGGAAATGGCGCTGGCAAGCACATCAGATGAAAGGGCAATCCCCACTGCCATGTAAGGCTCCATGCCTAAAAATGTGATAAGCATAGGACTGATTACGGCAGCGGCACTCATGCCTGCAAAGCCTGTTCCAAGCCCTGCACCCATGCCTGCAAAAAAAGTAATTATAATTGTGAAAAATAAATCTGACATGTTATAACTCCTCGTATTATAAAGTAGTAGTGTTTATAGTCCAGCTTCAAGGACAGTTTATGCTATACCATTTGAGATACTGTGGATTGTTTTCATCCTTATAATAAAAGATATAATTAACAGTTTCAAAAAATAGGTTAATGCGTTATTATGGCATTTAGCAATATCTGTCACATAGTTTAATATTATACTAAAAAGGATGCTTGAAATCAATATTCATTGCTTTATATTTGAAAAATTATATTTGATAACATGACTCTAGTATAAAATTCCAAAAATAAAAGGGAGCTTAACAGAGCGGCAGGATCATAATGCTTGTCTGTTATGGGCGTATTTTATATATCTCATATAAAAGTGTAATTGTTTATGGCATAAAAATTGCACAGACAGCAATTTTTACTGGAAAGTTCATTGTAAATATAAATTTTTTTCTGTATAATTAAGGTGTGGCAGAAGTAAACTGTATTTACTTTCTATCACTTTAGATAAAATATTAAATGGCCTTTAGAAAATAGGAGGATAAAATGTCTCAAAGTATGCCAAAGCGTAAGATAAAAGACAGTGTATTTACAAACCTTTTTCAGGATAAAAAATATCTACTCCGTCTGTATCAAACACTTCACCCAGAGGACAGTGATGTGACAGAGGACGATATAAAAGATGTTACCATCAAGCATATATTGGTTGACGCAGATTATAATGACCTTGGATTTTCGGTTGGTGATAGACTTGTCATTCTAGTTGAAAGTCAGTCTACATGGACGGTAAATATCATTATTCGTGCATTGATGTATCTGATACAGACATACCACGATTTTTTCAAGCGTACCAAACAAAATCTGTATGGTTCAAAAAAAGTGGATATGCCGAAGCCTGAATTGTATGTGATTTTTACAGGTGAAAAGCCGGAGAATCCACCTGATACCATATCACTTAGGGAGGATTTTTTTGACGGAGAAAAAATAGCGGTAGATGCAGAGGTTAAGGTTCTGTATCAAGAGGATGAAAAAAACATAATCGGACAGTATATTATTTTCTGTAAGGTATATAATGAACAGAGGAAGAAATACGGACAGACGGAGAAAGCGGTGACGGAAACAATCCGTATCTGTAAGGACAGAAACGTGTTGAAGGAATATCTTGAAGATAAGGAACAGGAGGTGGTAGATATGATGATGACATTGTTTGATGATGAATATGTTTTAGAGGCATATGCAGAGGAACGTGAAGATAACAAAGAAAAAGAAACTGAACGAAGAACGGCAGAAAGAATGATAAGGAAAGGAAAAATGACATTAGAGGAGATTGCGGATTGTGTTCCATCATTGTCATTTGATGATTTAAAGAAAATTGAGGCAGAGGTTATACAGTTGGCATAGTTATCAGATTATGGGCTGTCGCTTTAACGATTAGAAGTCGTAAAAATGATAGCCTTTTTTCTTTGTTACAGCAAGCTTCGTTTTAGGAAAAAGAAAATTCGTAAAGCAAATAATATTTAAAAATTCACTTGTAAACAGACCTATTATATCTTAAAATATAACTGCACAGTTTTAAAAGTGTAAAGTGCAAAAGAAAACATTTGAAGGCATAGGAGATAGATTATGGTTGTTACGGAGCTTTTGGAAAGAAACGCAAAATTATATGGTGATGAGGTTGCCCTTGTTGAGCTTAATCCTGAGGAGCAGGATAACAGAAGAATTACGTGGAAGGAATTTGAGCTTGTTGAGCCTGACAGATTTCAGCCGTACCGCCGTGAAATTACGTGGAGCGTGTTTAATGAAAAGGCAAATCGTTTTGCAAATATGCTGATTGGCAGAGGAATAAAGAAGGGCGATAAGGTTGCAATATTGTTGTATAACTGCTTGGAATGGCTGCCTATTTATTTTGGAGTATTAAAGACAGGGGCTATCGCCGTACCGTTCAATTTCAGATATGATGCGGAGGAAATTCTTTACTGCGCAGAGCTTGCTGAGGTGGACATGATTGTGTTTGGTCCTGCATTTATCGGACGTATTGAAAATAATGCGGAAAGGCTCTGCAAGGGAAGGCTTCTTATATATGTGGGAGATAACTGTCCAAGCTTTGCGGAAAGCTACCATGAGCTTGTTGCCGACTGCTCAAGCCAGACACCTGACATTAAGCTTACGGAGGAGGATTACGGCGCAATTTATTTTTCATCGGGAACAACGGGATTTCCAAAGGCTATTTTACATAAGCACCAAAGTCTGATACAGGCGGCTGAGATGGAGCAGAAGCACCATGCAACAGGACGAAATGATAATTTCCTCTGTATACCGCCTTTATATCATACAGGCGCAAAGTTCCATTGGATGGGAAGCCTTGTGGCAGGAAGCAAGGCTGTACTTCTGAAAGGGACGAAGCCGGAGACGATTTTAGATGCAATATCCAAGGAGCAGTGTACGCTCGTGTGGCTTCTTGTGCCTTGGGCACAGGATATACTTGATGCCCTTGACAGAGGAGATATAAAGCTTTCGGATTACAAGCTTGACCAGTGGAGGCTTATGCATATCGGCGCACAGCCTGTTCCCCCTTCGCTTATCAAACGGTGGAAGGAGTATTTTCCACATCATGCTTACGACACCAACTATGGACTTTCGGAGTCTACAGGTCCGGGCTGTGTCCATCTCGGCATGGAAAACATACATAAGGTTGGCGCAATCGGTGTTCCGGGTTACCGTTGGGAATGTAAGATTGTTGATGAAAATGGAACTGTTGTAAAGCAGGGTGATGTTGGCGAGCTTTGTGTAAAGGGTCCCGGCGTCATGACCTGTTATTATCGCAACGAGGAGGCAACTGCCGAGACGATAAAGGATGGATGGCTTTATACAGGCGACATGGCAATGCAGGACGAGGACGGCTTTTATTTCCTTGTTGACAGGAAAAAGGACGTTATTGTAAGCGGAGGCGAAAATATTTATCCGGTTCAGATAGAGGATTTCATAAGAAAAAATGATAAGGTTAAGGATGTTGCAGTTATCGGGCTGCCTGACAGACGGCTTGGCGAAAAGACTGCGGCTGTCATAGAGGTTAAGGACGGTTTTGAATGTACCACTGAGGAAATCGAGGAGTTTTGTCTTGGACTTCCAAGATACAAGCGTCCGAAGGAGATTATTTTCAGTGAAATTCCAAGAAATGCAACAGGCAAGATAGAAAAGCCGAAGCTCCGTAAGATTTATGGGGCTGACAGACTTGTGGCAAAGGAAAATATGGCATAGGATAATTTGTAATTTAAAAGGGGCTTGTCAGCGTAAGTTTAAGTGTGACTTAAATCCTTACTGCGACAGCCCCCCTATTTTTTTTAAATGAAAAGCAATATTAGCACACCCGAAAGGTTAGCGAGAAAGTGTGACAGTGTGGAGATTGGTATATTGTGGGTTCTCTTATATACAAGTCCGTAAAATATTGCATTGATAACGATGAACAGCATATCATACAAAATCACGATAACGCTTCCCGTAGTCATGTGGCAAATGGCAAAAAGCACAGACATAATCACTAAGCTAACCCCAAACGGTAATAGTTTTGAGAGCTGTGGCTGAAAAAAACCTCTCCAAGCGATTTCTTCACCCAATGCGGCAACGATTAGCTCCACAAGCAAGATTAAAAATTTATCAAATGCAAGAAAGTCAGTACGGTCTGAAATATGCTCCAAAAACTCAGGCAAAATATATTTTGCCAAGGTAAAACAAAGGATATCTGCTAACGTAGGTATGATAACCAGTAAAATTGTGATTTTATCCTTCAGCAGCTTTGGAACCGCTTTTAAACTCATAACATCCTTATCCTCCGGCTCCCTTGTAATGAAAAATACGATGATACCGATAAGGAGCGTAATGCTGGTAAGGGTTAAAGGCTCGCCGTTTACTTCCAGCTTTAAAAAAGCGGATAGTGAAAATGCAATCATAAGTAGTATTGAAATCAGTGATAATGTTTTAATTTTTTTCATGTTTACCTCCCTTTAAGGAACTGACAGTACTGTTAAATACATTTGTCAGTGCGTTGATTAATTGTGTTTCGTCATAAACCATTGAATTATTGGCAAATAAGCTTGCGTACCCGTGAACAAAAATAAACAGGGTAGAAAATAGTTCTTTTGTTTCCTCTGATGATACGTTTAATGTCTGCTGAAAAACGGAAAGAAGCGGTGCAAGTTCTTCCTGATTTAGCAGATCAGGCATGCTGTTTCCCGAAAATTCGTTGGTTTGAAACAAAAAGCGAAATAAATTCTTTTCCTTAATTGCAAATGTAATATAATTCATTCCAATGGCAAGCATGGGATTTCCATAATCTTTTTCCATGTTCATGATATAATTGGAATGATAGTCATCCGCTTTTTTATACACAGCTTTCTTTATGTCTTCCACAGTTGCAAAATAATATAGCACAGGCTGGGTAGAACAGTTCAGGTGCTCGGAGATGTTTCGTGCGGTAATCCTGTCTGCACCCTCTTTTTGCAAAATGCTGAAAGCAGAATTTAGTATCATTTCTTTTGTTATTTTTGCTTTTGGCGGCATTGTTTCTCCTTTCTGCGAAATATAATTTATGTTATATAACATAAATTATATTTTGATTTTTGTCAAGGGGAAAAGAGAGCGAAGATGCAGAGTAGCATCATTTTTAAATCTGATTGAAAACAAAAGTATAATATGTTAAATTTAAAATGTGGATAAACGAAAAATTTGAATAAAGCAAAAATTGTATGATTGCTTTGTAATGGCGTGATTCGGGAAGAAGTAGGTGAAGTATATGAAAAACAAAAAACAGGTTGTTTTATATATCGTATTGCTTCTGACAGGTTTGTTGATGATTATTTTGCAGGCATTTGTATTTGAAGCACCTGATGGCTTTTTGGGCTTTTTAGTATGTCTGGTCAGCGTCTGGTTGATACTCGGAAGTGTAATTAAATTATGTAAATTAAGTGGTTCGTTTCGTGATAGTACAATTGATATGTTGCTCGATATTTTGGATAATATCCTTTGGTTTAAATAAATATGGCAACGGTAAGGAGAATACATGAAAAACCGGATGAAAGACAATAAGTGGCATGTTTATATGTTTTTAGCGATGTCAGTGCTGTTTTGGGCGGTTGTATCTGATGCATGGGGTTACTCGGAACATTTTTTGACGAAGCTGCCAAATGATTGGAACAGGTACATTTATGGCTATATAAGCAGGCTGGTGTGGGGAATGCCATTTTTGCTTATTCTTTTAAAAAGAAAACAGGGACAGGTAATTCCGCTGAAACAGCTATTTGGATTTCATGTTCATTGGAACTCTTTTTTGTTGGTATTTGCCATTAGTACGATATGTGTGTTGGTAAAAATGTTTTTCATGCACGGTGGCTTTTGGATTAATCCAAGTATTATTTTTCCGCAAGTGCTTTGTCATTTTTTCATTGTTGGTTTTGTGGAGGAGCTTGTGTATCGTGGGTATGGGCTGAATGCGTTGTCCCAATATATGAATGAAAGGAAAGCAAACATGATATCGTGTTTATTTTTTGTAGCATTACATATACCTGCATATCTGATTCATTGGTATTGTGATGGTATATTTTCCCTGACGGCAATGTTGACACAAGTGGGAAGTGTTTTCATATGCGGATTACTGTTTGGCATTGTGTTTAAAAAAAGTAAATCTATATGGGCTTCGGTAATTCTTCATTTTTGGTATGATTTTGCCGTTGTTGTTTTTATCGGTTAGGTTTAGGCTTGACTAACCATAAGATATGAAGTACAATTACAAAAAATTCTTAGGAGGATTTTGCATGTTAAGTGTGGTTGTGATGGAGAAAATTGCAAAATAAATATTGCAGGGATGATTTTTAGCTTACGTTAGGAGTCTGCCCGTTTGTTGACAACTAAGTTGTCAGCGTTTTCGCCTTTACATGCTTAATATTGTGGTATACTTCCATAGATAATTTTGCGTGGCATCTGTCATGCTGTTTTTATTTAATAGATTAATCATATCAAGATTAAAAGACCATAGTATCTGAATGAATGAGGGTAGTTGTGGTCTTTTTTGTTTTTGTAAATCACTGTTTTGGGTAAGGTGAAAATTTTATAGTCGATTGCAGAATAAATTTGAAGGAGAATAGAAATGGAACATATTAAAAAATCAATGGGAAACAAAAGGCAAGCTACAATGAGAAGTGAACACTACAGAAACTATTTTAAGGTTCCCTTTATGATGGGACCAAACTGTTTAAGATTTTTGGATGAATTGCTGGAGGAATATCCATTGCAATTTACATCTGATAATTTGGTTTTGGATTTGGGATGTGGAAGCGGCATAACCAGCCTGTTTATTGCAAAGGAAACAGGAGCAACAGTATATGCAAATGATTTATGGATATCGGAAAAAGAAAACCGAAAGCATTTTACAGATTGGAACATGCAGGATAGGATAATTCCTGTATGTGAAGATGCTGCAAATTTGCAGTTTGATAAGGAAATGTTTGATGCAGTGATAAGCATTGATTCGTATCACTATTTTGCAGGAAAAGAGGGATTTTTTGTCGATAATATTTTGCCGTATGTAAAGCGTGGTGGCATTGTATTGATTGCAATTCCCGGTATCAGACACGAATATGATGGACAAAGTAAGGAGCTGCTTACACCATGGTTAGGAGAAGATGCCTACATGTTTCAAAGTGCTGACTTCTGGAAACGGATGATTGGAGGTCATAAAGACATAGAAGCTGTCAGGACATGGGAGCTGTCATCCTTTGAATTGCCTTGGCAGGAATGGTTTGATACGAAGCACGAATTTGCATTGAATGATGAAAAATATTTTGAAAACTATATTAAGCCGTTCACAACCTTTGTTGGAATTATGGTTAGGAAAGCGAAAGCTGGCAATGCTTTTGAATAAGGATGCAGGGATGTTAAAAAATGAGCGTGCCGGTTTGGTATTCTTGGAGAAAAATTATTGAAAACCTATAATATCTATGTTATATTAAGCATAGAAAAGAGGAAAGCCATAGAAGCGGCTACCCTCAAATAGTGATTAGCTACATTACGCAGCCGTCAACTAGTGCGAATAGTTGGCGGCTATTTTCTTTTGTCCTTGAAAATCTTATAACAAAGACTTACAAGAGCTACAATGAATATCCCAATTTGGATTAAATCCGCATATGTAATATACATCGCATCACCCTCCTTCCTCTTTTGAATTTCGGAGGGCTTACCCTCCGTGACGGAGAGCAGCCGCCTTTGGCTCTATGGTTTTCCCGTGCTGATAATATATCATACATTCCTATCGTAAACAAGTAACTTGTCTGTTTTGCCATTTCATTATATATCATTGCAAACAAAAGAACAGTATGGTATAAAAACAACATAGAAGCAGTTAGGATAATAAGGGAATGGAGTGATTTATCAATGCTATATTTAAGACCATATAAAAAAGAAGACGCAAAGACCATTCTTTCGTGGTGTGAGGATGAAACGGTATTTAGAAAATGGATTGGTGGGAACTGGAAAATTTGCGAGCTGGAGCTAAAGCGGGAGGATTACCTTTTGCACAAAGAAAAATATTAATGAATGGGTAATGGTAAATTTGTTTACGTCAAGCAATAATCAAGTTCAGCGAAAGGAGAACATGAATGATACAGATAAGGGTAATGACAATTTTGGATTATGACGGAATTTATGATTTGTGGCTTCAGACATCGGGAATGGGGCTGAATCTGACAGATGACAGCAGGGAGGGGATTGCGAAATATTTAAAGCGTAATCCTGCGTCGTGCTTTGTTGCAGAAGATGACGGCAAAATCATAGGTGTAATTCTTGCGGGACATGATGGCAGGAGGGGATATATTTACCATACCGCTGTGACGGCAAGCCATAGAGGGCAGGGCATAGCCAAAAGACTTGTAGACAATGCAATGGATGCGTTAGATAAAGAGGGCATACATAAGGTGGCTTTGGTTGCGTTTTCCCAAAATAAATTGGGAAATGTATTTTGGGAAAACATGGGGTTTACGGTCAGGGATGACTTGATATACCGAAATAAAAATATACATGAGCTTCAGAGGATAGACAGTTAAAACCATATAAATTCCAAAGTTAAACACAATTTCGTTGTAAAAAATGTAGTGTACGACGAATTTTCGCTGTAAAAAATGTAATCGCATGACAAATTTTCGTTGTAATTTTTGTGAATATGAAGCGACAGGACTTAATCAGTGTACACTCTTAAACGGCAGCGGCTTATTTTCTGAATTTAAAGGTGCACTTACGGAGCAATATGTTTGTCAACAGCTTAAAACCATAGATGATATGGGTATTTATTATTACACAAATGACAGGGGTTCCTGTGAAGTGGATTTTATTGTTGATAATGGCGTAAGCGTAGTGCCTGTGGAGGTTAAGGCAGAGGTCAATCTGAAGGCAAAAAGCCTTAAAATATATTATGAGAAATTTGCACCTGAAATTTCTGTCCGAACATCAATGACAGATTATAAAAAAGAGGCTTGGATTGTCAATTTGCCTCTGTATGCCGTGGAAAAAATTTGTGAGGAATATCCCGACCAAAATCTAATGAATGATTAACATTTGACGATATTATAAATATAGGGTATGATAGGGATTGTAGATACTTACAATTCATTTATGAATTTTCGTACGAAACAAGGAGGTGTCGGTATGAAAATTGGAGAGGCAAGACAAAATTACAATGTGTTGCTAAAATCCTACAATATGAAAAAGTGGGATATTCATCAACAGCAAATGGATTTGCAGGAGAAGATGAAGAAGGAACCTGAAAATGACATGTACAAGGAGCAGTCTGTTATATTGCAGCTTTCCTATGATGCACTTGATGAAAAGCAGAGTGAATATCAGGAGTACATGGATAAGCTTTTGGCACAGGAAAATTCCATCATTGACAAGATTGCCGCAGAGCAGCAGGGCGAAGCCATGGAGGAATATGCCAAAAATATTGGCAAGATTATGGAGGTTGCCCGCCGTATTATGAAGGGGCATAAGGTTCCTGCACAGGATGAGAAAAAGCTTATGGAATTTGATGATAAGCTATATCAGGCGGCTAAAAACATCGGCAGCATGGTAAAGCTTAGAAAGAAAAAGGAATATGATTCCCTTTGGGATGATGAGGAAAAGAAAGAGCAGGTAGATGCCTTTGAGGAGGCAGAAGGAACTGAGGCGTTTGCAAACGGACCGACAGAGATGTCTGTTGAAGATACGCTGGCATCTGTTGAGGGTGCAGCCTCCGTGGATGTGTCGGTTGATATTTCAGTTGATGCCGCCATATAAGTAAGACCGTTTGAGGACGTTGGTACATGAATTAACATTTGGGAATGGTTGTACTGGTGTCTTCAAACGGTTTTTTATTGTATTAAAGGGCATCAACGCTTACCGCATTATTTGTATTCTGTATGCCGTAGTCTGAGGTGGAATACTGAGTGTCATAAATGTGGCATGTTTTATCCTTACCCGCATTCCCGGCATAAGGGAGGAAATGCCTGCTGATCTGCCAAAAGGGGTCATGATAATGACATCGGGTGCGATATTGAACCTGATTATGGGTGACATGTTGGACTCTACAAGTACGGTTATAAACCGGCTTGCACGATTTACAGTTACGATCCTGCCTTCGGTTATATTGTAGGAAGAAGAGCTGTTTAGCAGTTGGATTGTATAAGCCGCAGCTTGAGGCGGAATACTTCTTGTCATGACAGTGGAAAATGAGGCATTTATATTCATGCCGCGGCACAGCCTGTCTGCGGCTACGGTATTTCCCCACTGGTCAATAATCAAAGTATTATTATCTACGATTAAGGTCACACGATTTACATTATTCACACATCTTACACATTCATCATAAGAGATTGTAACAAAGCGGGTGCCACGCTCAGAGACTATATCGTCTATCACTGCATGAAATACATTGATTACAAAATTATTGCCGGCAAATGTGTCTGACAACTGAGATATGGCGATGTCAGCAGGGGTGTCAGATAAACTTGGCATAGCAGTATCGGTTTCTATATTCGGGGCAGCCATATTGTTATTTGGATTTATTTGGTTCAGGGTATTTGTGCTGTTCATAATATTTTGTTCTCCTAAATAAAATACTTCTTATATTATATGTGTTTATGGAAGCACAGTTACAATATGTCCGTTGGGAAACGCACATTGTTTTTTGCATAGTTTTCCATAAAAATTTGAAAAAATTGATTTATATACAAAAATATATTGAATTATATATGATCTTGTGTTATCATTTCCCTAAAGCATAAATCTTTCAATTCTGTTTTGGGGCGCAAGTCTCGTTCAAAAATCAGAAAAATTCGGAACTT
Organism: Clostridium sp.; assembly: GCA_023664775.1. GTDB lineage: Bacteria > Bacillota > Clostridia > Lachnospirales > Lachnospiraceae > Coprococcus_C. The sequence continues at coordinate 43,170 of JAMPEW010000026.1, forward strand.
CGATGCTTTGAGTTCATTACATTACAATTTAAGCAGAGGGGTTGTCCGTATTTTGGAAGGATGCTGTATGCAGATGTTTTATTGGGATTTTGTTGTGGTATGGATGACATTCCAATACAAACGGAATTTTGCTGTAAGTAGTATTAATGCAAGTAAAATTACAGTATGGACGACATTCCAATACAAACGGAATTTTGCTGTAAGTAGTATTAATGCAAGCAAAATTACAGTATGGGCGAATTTTCAATATGAGTGGAATTTTACTACAAGAATAATTCGGCAAAACAGATTTGGGTAACCTCCTGCGGTATTTAGTTAAAGGAGGAAACCGATT
>JAMPEW010000027.1:0-1644 GCA_023664775.1 Clostridium sp.
TACTCCCATTCAACCGCCTTAAAGGAAGCAATCAGCACTTGTGTTAAATCGTCCATGACAGTCTGCTTTGACGCATCCTCAGAGACGTCAAAATACAAAAAGCCCCAATCATTAATGTCATCCTCCGTAAGTCCTGAAAATCTTATCAGGTTGTACGGAATCTCACGCGTAGTTATCTCATCCTCTGAACTGTATTCGTGCTTCTCCTCCACAGTCATGGTACCCTTCTCCAAGGTATAGGAAAATCCAAAAGGATTGACCCCCTCATCTGTACTTGTAACATTCCGTGTCAGGCTCTCAATGTTGTGAAGCCGATACTCGCTGCTTCCGCTTGTCGTCTCGTCAAGTCGGATGCTCAGGTCGTCATCGCCAAAAACCTCCTCCCACGGCTTGTACTCATCTGTATCTTCGATATATAAACCGATATCCAGAACCTCAGAATCCGGAAAATACTCGTAATCAGCATAAGACAATTGGTGTTGTATACCAAGCTGTACGTTTCTAATAGTCGTTACATCCTCCAGCTTGCGTGTGTGATAATCCCATGCTTCATTATCCAGTCTTAGCCCGTCAATCTCCAAGGGAACAAGGAAATTGTAAGCCCTTTTGTACCAAACCTGACTTTCAAGATAGCTGAGATTATACCGTTTGAACATATCATCAGATACTGTTTCATCAAATTCACTTGATACCATAGTGTAATTATCATATTCAAAGGAAATACGGAAATCTCCTCCATTCACCACGCTTTCAACCTGTGCTTTTCCAGTGTCCTCTTTCTTGTCATCCTTGTTATTATTTGCAATGATAAAGCCTGCTGCACCTCCTACTACGGCAAGTGCCGCTATACCTGCTATTATTTTCGTCTTTAAAGCCTTTGTCATGACATATCCTCCTATTTTCGCTGCCGTTCCTGCTGCCTGTCCTGTCACTGCTGAACCCGTACCAGTTACCGAAGCTGCACTGCCCACGGCAGAAGCTGCCACAGCCGCCTTCGCTATAGGCGAAATTCCATATACCTGATAATGGAAAAGCAACGCAAGAAATGGGATGCCTGCAGCAGAGTAGAGCTTCTCCCCGCTTTGCTGTTCATACGCAAGCACGCCCTGCCTTATTTTTCCACGGGCTGCATTCAGACGGTATTTAACCGTGCCAACCGGACACTCCATAAGCTCTGCAATTTCCTGTATTGTCATTTCATCAAAATAAAACAGGATAACCGTTCTGTACAGCGTTTCCGATAAAACATTGCTCATAATATGAAATACAAGCTGACGTTTTTCCTGCTGCACCGCATAGCTTTCAGGGAGGAAATTTTCATTTTCCTCCTCACAGTCCACCATGGCATCCACATCATTCAGATAAAACATATTCATTTGCTTTAAATAGTTTTTACACTTATTTACTGCAATTCTTATAAGCCATGCCTCAAACTGTTGCCAGTCCTGAAGCTCCCTCAAATGCTCCCATGCCGAGGTATATGCCTCCTGAACCATGTCAAGTGTTTCCTGCTCATTTTTAACAAAACACATACAGGTATAATATATTTTTTGATAAGTCATCTGATAAAGACAATTCCATGCATCCTGATTTCCTGAAAGCACCTGCTCCACAAGTGTCCCATAATCCATTTTATATCCTCCT
>JAMPEW010000027.1:1744-42252 GCA_023664775.1 Clostridium sp.
CTTGCCGTTTTCCCCCTGTCCAATCACAATGTCCTTGGGCTTTAAGCCAAATTCCTGCTCCACAATTTCCTGTAACAGCAGCCCTGCCGTCATGGAAACATATGCCGCCTTTTTATTTTTAAGCTTTTTAACCTTTTCCCGTCTAGCAGGGTGAAGCATAGCGATTAGACTGTCAAAATTATTTTCAAGGTATTCGGCATCAACCTTTTTGAATATTACGTTTATTTTCATGTTTCGGCTCCACTATCATGAACATCCGCCCATTCCCAATTTGCCTTCAGCATATGTTCCGATTTACTTTGTAAATCGAGAACTCATGGGCTGACGATGGGTCTCGGCGACTTTGTCGCCGAGCATACTACATGTCAAAAATAATATGTTTATTTTAACCGATACCCTTACTGATTGTAAATATCCTCTTTATTCATGGCAGTAAACGAAAGCAGCCCCTTCGCCTTTACTTTGCCGTCAACCGTAACCTTTGCATTAAATTTCATAAGCCCTGCTCCACCCATTTCCTTGGTAACCTCGATTTCAAGCATATCTCCTGGCAGCACAGGCTTTAGGAATTTAAAGTCATCACATTTTAACAGCACATATATCTGGTTTTCGTCGGTTCCCTCACTCTCAATCGTAATGGAACAAAGCTGTGCTGCTGCCTCTATCACTAGTACACCGGGCATAATCGGTGCGTCGGGAAAATGTCCCGTAAAATACGGTTCGTTGATGGAAACGCACTTAATTCCCTTTGCATACTCGCCTGCCCGCACCTCAACAACCTTTTCTATCATTTGAAACGGCGGTCTTTGTTTGATTCTTTTTTGAACCTCATTTATATTCATCATAATTATAAACTCAAGCCTCCATCCAATACAATCACCTGACCTGTCATATAGGAGCATGCAGGTCCTGCCAGCATTGCAACCATGTCTGCAACCTCCTCTGCTGTTCCAAAGCGTTTCAATGGAATATCCTTGAGATACTCCTCCTTCTTGTCCTCAGGAAGCTGGTCTACCATGTCAGTTGCAATAAATCCCGGTGCCACTGCATTTACCCTGATTCCGTAAGGTGCAAGCTCTTTTGCCATTGTCGCCGTCATGGAATTTACGGCTCCCTTTGTGGAGCTGTAAACGGACTGCCCAGGTACTGCAAGCTTTGAGCTTACGGAGGATACATTTATGATAACTCCCTGCTTTTTGGAAAACATTTTCAAAACTGCCTGCTGGGTGCAGTACAAATATCCCTTTATGTTAAGGTCAAGGCATTTACTAATTGTCTCCTCGCTCATCATAAGGACAAATTCATCCTTTACAATACCTGCGTTGTTTACAAGTACATCAAGCTGTCCGTAGGTATTTACCGTCTCCCTTATGAGCGTCTTTACCTCATTGATATTAGAGACATCCGCCTTAATGGCAACTGCCTCGCCTCCTGCTTCTTTTATGAGAGTTACAACTTCATTAGCCGCTACATCGTTGGAATTGTAATTGACAACGACCTGATAGCCCTCTGCTCCAAGCTTTATGGCACAGGCACGTCCGATTCCTCTGGATGCTCCGGTTACAAGTGCTACTTTTCCTTCCATACTACACTCCTTATTCTGCCTTTTTTAAAATAACTGCACTGTATGAACCGCCAACAGCATAGGAGGCTGCAAGCACATACTTGTATGCACTTGTGTCAACCATATCTGTCTTTACTTCATCCTTGTTTACATAATACGCCTTTTGTTCTCCTGAAATGTCTCCCGAAAGCACAAGGGCAGCATGTGCAACCGTAAGGGTGCTTGCCGCAGCTCTTGCCTCTCCTGTCACTTCCTTTATGCAGTGTACAGGTACCTTTCCTCCGAAAAGTGCTCCATATACATTCTTTTCTATATCGTCAACAGCCTTCATGCCGTTTGCAAATCCGTATACTGCATCTATATCGGAAAGTGATATTCCTGCCATGCTTACCGCAGCGTTCATTGCAGCAGAAAGTCCCCTGTCAGAGCCTAAAACCTCGCCGTACGGTACATTTTCATGTGCCATGCCGTAGCCTGCAACCTCAGCATATTTCTTTGCACCGCAGCTTTCGGCATATGCCCCGTCAGAAAGTGCAACTGTTGTACTGCCGTCAGAAAGCACAAAGCCAGCCCCCTCGGAAAATGCACCCTTAACATTATCCGCAATCATGCCAAGCTGTCCGTAAAGCTTGTTCATAACACGGCTGTTTTCGTCTGTACCTGTTGCCAGCATAAATTTTGCCCGATTCTGCTTTATCTCATTGTAAGCGTAGCACACACTGCTCATTCCCGACTGGGCACCGTTTGTAACGGTTACGTTGTAGCCTCTCATTCCTGTTTTTATGGAAAGATAGCCGCCTGCCGCATTGTAAACCGTATTTGGGAAATTAAATGCCGAGCCTGCGATTGTTCCATTTGCAGAAATGTTTTCCTGAAACTCATAAACCGTTGTGAGCGGTCCATCGCCTGTACCGATAATCATTCCAAGCTGTTCAGCGTTTTCCTCAGTTACCTCAACGCCCGCCGAGGCAAGTGCCTCAAGACCTGATATAACCTGCATAATGCTGAACTTGTCAAGCTTTCTGTAAAATGCCATCTTAACGCCAAATTTATCGTAATCCTCCTTGCCTACATTTGCCTCAAGGCTTGTGGCATCAGGTGTATATCCCGCATTTACCTTTGCAATGTAATTTTCAACACCATTTCCTACAGGGCTTACGATACCCATTCCTGTTATGTATATTTTTCCATCGGTTTCAGTCTCTGAAACTCCGCCTTCCTTCTTGCTGAAAATAACGCTGGCGTTGCTTCCACCAAAGGCAAAGGAATTTGACATTACGGAGGTCATTTCCTTTTCCCTCATATCGTTTGGTCTGAAATCTATATTGCCTGCCTTCTCGGAAAGTGCCGCCACGTCCTCGTCAGAATATCCGATTGTAGGCGGTATTTTGTTTTCAGTAAGTGCCTTGATTGCAAAGACTGCCTCAATTGCACCTGCCGCACCAAGACAGTGTCCCACCATCGCCTTGGTGGAGCTTACCGTAAGGTCATCATTTTTATCGTCAAATATTGTATGTATCGAAAGAAATTCTGCTTCGTCATTTTTAGGTGTTCCCGTACCATGTGCGTTTATGTATGAAATATCCTGTATGGCAAGTCCTGATTTTTCCATTGCAGTTCTAATTGCATACATCTGTCCAAGTCCGTCAGGTCTTGGTGCGGTAATGTGGTGGGCGTCGCTGCTGATGCCTGCTGAAAGCACATCGCAGTATATTCTTGCATTTCTTTTCAATGCATGCTCATAAGACTCAACCACGATTGCACCCGAGCCTTCACCTAATGTAATTCCATTGCTGTGATTAAACGGAGAGCAGGCTTCTTCAGAAAGGGCATGAAGTGCCAAAAATCCTGAAAACGGCACTGCCGCAAATGCATCGGCTCCACCTACCACAAATGCGTCTGCAACACCTGCACGGATAAGCTCACATGCATATGCAATACTGATTGCCCCTGCGGCACATGCATTTCCCACATTTGTTACAATACCCTTCGCCCCGATATAATTTGCAACATGATTTGCAATTGAGGCAATGGTCATCTTATTGATATCCTCCGTCTTTTCACCGTTGTTTATATAATTTTCAACGCTGATTACGCCGCCGACACAGCTTCCCATTATAACGCCTATGCGTTCTGCACGTTCCTCATCTATCGTAAGCCCGGCGTCCTTCCATGCCTCAGCAGACGCTTTCAGACAAAGCTTTGAAACCCTGTCCACATTTTTTGCTTCCTCTATGTCATCCAGGCTGTCACAAGTAACCTCTGCTCCGAGATTTGCATAACAGTCTGTCGTATCTACCGATTTTACTTTGTCAATTCCTGTTTTGCCGGCAAGTGCATTTGTCCAGCATTCATCTACATTATTTCCAATAGCACTTATAAGCCCAAGTCCTGTCACGACACAACGTGTACGAATATCCTTTGCCATTTTGAATTACTCCTTTTTGTATTAGTTTGATAGCAGGCGATTGCGAAACTCTACTTTTGCGAACATCCGTTGCACAATATAGATAATATCGCCACAAGGCACACTTTCGTTATGTGTCGCACGTAACGGTACATAAAATGCCTTTGTCCTCAGGACTCCGTCTGCTTCGCAGCCACCTCAGGACATACCTCGCTAAGCACCGACGGCTCCACAATGCCTTGCTTGTGATATTGTCCATATTGTACAACTAATTTTTGAGAATTTAGAAGCTCCGCAATCGCCTATCATTTTACGGGACTGCCGCATTACATATTTTCTACTACATATTTTGTAAGGCTTGTTATATTGTAGAAATGCTCCTTTGCAACGCCTGTCATGGCAACACCATAGGCAGAGTCTATGCAGGCAATAATCTCAAGGGAATCTACCGAATCAAGTCCTATTCCGTCACCAAACAGAGCGATTTCATAATCAAGCTCCTCCTCAGGTATTCTTAAATTTTTTGAAAGCATACCTTTAATGTTTTCTGCGATTTCTAATTCTTTTTCATTCATGGCAATTTCTCCTTTTTACTTTTGTTTTATTTTTAGGAGTTTATGAAACTCCTTACTTGCAAAATCCAATCGCACGATACCTGCTGCATCATACGCAGCTACTCTTTATGCCAACCAAACTGATTCTTGAGTTCTACCACAACATTCCTGCAAAACTCCGACCATTTTTTTAGTACAATGGACGGTCTGCCCTCCTCAAATTCTATGTCAAAGGGGCTGCCGATGATAATATGTATTCTATGAAATGTCTTAAAGGTCCCATCTATGCATATAGGCACAAGCCTTGCATTCGTCTTTTTTGCAAGCATAAGAAAGCCCGGCTTAAATGTATCTATCTCTCCTGTTTTACTTGTCTTTCCCTCTGGAAATATGTATACCGGCTTTCCTTCATTTATTTTTTCTTCTCCGAGAACAAGCCACGAGGTGTCCATTTCCTTTCTGTCCATTGGTATGTATGGAAGGTTTCGGAACAGCCAGTTTATTTTTTTCTTCTCATACCAATCTCTCGCAACAAATGTATGAACATCATATCTGCCGAGTATTCTCGTCATATAAAGACCGTCCACATGTCCCGTATGATTGGAAAACAGTACACAGCCTGATTGAAATGCTTTCACGGTTTCCTTTTTATCGATCCATGTAATTTTGAGGGGGTACATAATTCTCACAACTACATTGGCGATTGCAAATGCACATTTTGCAGCACCACATTTTATGCCTTCTAACAGCTTCATATCTATCTCTCCTACAAGCTAACGCTTTTACAACAATTTTTACCAATCACAGTAACCATTTATTTTTTTCCGTATGGTCCAACCTCCGGTGTGTCCCAATTCATGTTAATTGCCGTCTCAAATGTATTATGTCCAAGCATAGGTATCTGAAGCTTATTCCATGTTTCCTCGGAAAGTTGCAGTTTACTGCCAAATTCATGTCCCGCCTCGGTAAACTTTTCCAAGTACTTTTCCACCTTTTTGGCAAAGCCCTTTTCAGAAAGCATACCGCCCTGAGGTGCAAGCACCGTCGTGTATTTCCCCACACCGCATATCCTGTCAAACTGTGCAAATATTGCATCATAGCAGTTATCAGTTGTCTCATACCCGCAGGTAGATACAAGGACAAGCTTTTTCTTTTGCAGCTCAGGGTATCTCATATTGTGGAGAAACCTGTGATTTTCCTCGTCTCCCGGATTACCCCTGTACTCCTTGACATAGGAAATCATCCTGTCCGTAAAGGCTTTTATCTTGGATGGCATCCCAAAAAAGTATAAAGGAAAGCTCTCCACTATAATATCATGCTCCATCACAAGCCTTCTTAGCTCGTCCATATCATCATGTATCACACATTCCCCCGGTGTATTTTTCCAGCAGACAAAGCAGCCGTGGCAATGGTCAATATTTTTATCCTTCAGGCTTACCTCCGTAAGCTCTGCATTTGTTTCCTCCACAAGCCCTTTTACAAAGGCTTTCGCAACTTTAAGCGACGAGCTTTGCTCACCCCGCAAGCTGCCATTGATAAGTAAAACCTTCAAGGTGCTCCTCCTAAAAATACAATGTGCCAAAACATTCTTAAACAAAGAATATTTTGGCACATTAAAAATTATATAACAACAAGCAATTGTTGAAATTTGTCTGATTTTTAGGCATTTTGTATCAATTGCCTAAAAATAACTTTTTACTATGTTCCGACATACTAATTACTTGCCAACATCGGAGTCCCTTTGTAAAAATATACTGTATGGCATAACAGCTTTTATATACACTACTTTTTTGAAATATTTTTTATTATCATATCAGGAATGTTGCCTAATGTTTTTATGACAGTCTCCATAGTCTCAACGGGTGTGCTGTTTAATCTGCCGCGTATCCATTCCACTGCCAGCTCTGCAAATGCCTTTGCAAACGCATACGCAACATTCCTTATATCCTCCTCAACAGCTTCCTGTCTGTCAACATAATCCATCAAGGTTCTGCGTATTGGTTCCTCCGCTATGCTTGTAAGCTTATCTCCAAAGGCATCGCGACCCATGGAATGATATAACGCCTTTATAAACTCCTCGTTCTTTATGGCATACTGTCCGATAAGCCGAAGGCTCGCCTTCCATGAGTCACCATAATTATTCTCGTCAATCACAAAGAGCTTTTGCATTTTTGTGTATATAATTTCCTCTAAAAGGTCATACACATCATTGTAATAATAATAAAATGTATTGCGGTTTATTCCACATTCCTTTGTAATTTTGGTTACGGTAATCTTGTCAATCGGCATCTGCTCCGACAGCCTGATAAAGCTGTCCACGATAGCCGGCTTGGTAAAATTAGACATAAGCTACACACTCTCTGCAATTAATTTAGGCAACAGCCTTTCACTTTATTTTTCATCAAGCTCCGCAAGGATTCTAAACAATACGCATACCTCTTTTTCCTTGGCTGCGTCAAAATATTTCTTAAACCTTGAAGCTGCTTCAATCTCGCCTGTAATTGAAATTCTTACAAGGAGATTTCTTGCCGTAAGCATATTTGTAACAACCGTCTCATACTCATCAATCGTATCCTGATTGAATTTCAGATAGCCATGCTCCATAAGGTATTTAATTCTCTCAAGCATAAGCACCTTATGGTCATACATAACATGAAGTGCTCTGATATCGAAATCCGGTTCCTCTGCACGAACCTGTTTTTCAATCTGCGCAAGCGTCTTGTCATAAACCTTAATGCCAAATGTAGTATCGTTAAATCTATTTCTCATCATGCGGAAATGATTTTTTGTATCCATAGAATTGAGATACTCTCTTAACGTAGTCTTAATCAGCTCTAAGTCAACATCATAGCAAACCGTATCGCTGTTTTTCATAACTACATAAAGACCTCTGCCGCCCTTGTAGTCATCCTTAAACACATGGTCGTCCTTTTCAGTAATTACCTCGTAGCCCCTCTCAATATCCGAGAAGGAAACCGTATTGTATGAATAATGATCCTGGAACGTAAAATCACCAACATAGAAAATTTCCTTATCCCTGTCATAGCCATATATAAACAGCTCATGCGGGAATTTATAATCCACCTCTGCGTCGCAGAGAATCTTTGCCTCATCAAATACGCCGTATACATATCCGTTAAGGTCAATGGTCTTAATGATAAAGTCTATGATATTGCCGCAGTAGCTCTCAATCTGAGCCTTTGTAAGAAGTGAGAATACAAGGTATGGACACTGCTTCAGTGAGCTGCTTCCAGGCATCATATCAGTAAGGAGCATCTCATCTCCCGTAAATATCTCCTGTATATTGTAGCAGCGAAGCTGGATGTAGTTACTGAAAATCCACTTCTTTGCATTTTCATCATCTGAAAGAATAGAAAAAAGTGTTGCATGCCACTGCCATGATGTAATAGTCGGGTAAGTTACAGGTAATTTTTTCATATCTGCCATATTATAATTCCTCCAATCATCAAACTACTGTGCTAATTTTTCTGCTATAACAGCCGCTATATCCCCAAATGTATCATAGGAAGAAAGAGCGAGCTCATAATCAGAAAATGATACGTCAAATTTACTCTCTGCCGCAACAATAAGTCTTATGAGCGATACAGAATTTACCCCGTAAATATCTGTAATTGAAGATGTCATGTTTACATCTTCAATATCCGGCATAACGTCGCTGATAACTTCTTCCAGCTTTTTATTAATCTGTTCTTTGTCCATTCTATGTACCCCCTGACAATATTTTATAATAGAAAACCTTGTTTCCTAATAACCGAACCTCGGCGGCAAAGCCACCTTGTTTCAATACAAGAAATATTTTACTATTTTTTATAATAAAAATCAAGAATATTATACAATTTATACAAAATCCAAAGCCTGATTGCTACACGTGTAACCCACCACAGACGCAGCGGGCTAAGAATTGCATACAGGAAAATACACAAACGGGCTACGCACATGTGATACCTGCGTTATCTGCAAGTGCGACAGCCCCATAAACAAAAAGGGACTGTCATACCAAGGTTTTCCTTAGCGTGACAATCCCTTTTATTTGTCTGTTATTAGAACTTAGCAGTGTTAAGCTTTACGCCCGGTCCCATAGTAGAAGCGATTACCACGCTTCTTAAATACTGACCCTTAGCCGCTGACGGCTTAGCCTTAATAACAGCATCTATTAAAGTCTGGAAGTTGTCTGATAACTGCTCCTCTGTAAAAGAAGCCTTGCCAATTGGCACATGGATAATATTTGACTTATCAAGTCTGTACTCAATCTTACCTGCTTTAATATCATTGACAGCCTTCGTAACGTCCATTGTAACCGTACCTGCCTTTGGGTTTGGCATTAAGCCCTTAGGTCCAAGGACACGTCCAAGACGTCCTACAACACCCATCATATCAGGTGTAGCAACAACAACATCAAAATCAAGCCAGCCCTCGTTCTGAATCTTAGGAACAAGCTCGTCTCCGCCTGCAAAATCAGCACCGGCAGCCAAAGCTTCGTCAACCTTATCTCCCTTTGCGAAAACCAAAACCTTTACGGCTTTTCCTGTTCCATGAGGAAGAACTACCGCACCACGAACCTGCTGGTCTGCATGACGTCCGTCAACACCAAGTCTTAAATGAGCCTCAATCGTCTCGTCAAACTTTGCGCTTGCTGACTTTTTCACTAAAGCTACAGCCTCGTTTAAGTCATAAACATTTGTTTTTTCAATAAGCTTTGCAGCCTCTGTATATCTTTTACCTTTTTTCATTTAATAAAACCTCCTGTGGTATTATCGGGAGCGACCCTCCCACTTTCTGTAATTGATTGTGCTAACAATCAATTGCTTTCTTACCCGCTTACTATTCCTCAACAGTGATACCCATTGAGCGGGCAGTACCTGCTATCATGCTCATTGCAGCCTCAACGGAAGCAGCATTCAAATCAGGCATCTTAAGCTCAGCTATCTCCTGAAGCTTAGCCTTTGAAATCTTTGCAACCTTAGTCTTGTTCGGTACAGCAGAGCCTGACTTAATGCCGCACGCTTTCTTAAGCAGTACTGCTGCCGGAGGAGTCTTGGTTACAAAGCTGAAGCTCTTATCTGCATAAACTGTGATTACTACAGGAATAATTAAATCTCCCTGATCAGCAGTTCTCGCATTAAACTCCTTCGTGAACTGAACGATATTTACACCGTGCTGTCCAAGTGCAGGACCAACAGGTGGCGCAGGCGTTGCCTTGCCTGCAGGTATCTGTAATTTAATGTATCCTTCTACTTTCTTCGCCATTATAGCGTACCTCCTAAAAATATTGTGGTAATAACGGGGGATACCCTTCCACTTAAATAACTTACATCTTTTGAATATCAGTGAAGCTTATCTCAACAGGTGTTGCCCTACCAAAGATATCAACCTCGATGGTAACCGTCTGTTTTCCTTCGTTGATCGCTTTGATTTCGCCTCCATTGCCTTCCCATGCTCCTGTAACAACTTTTATTTCGTCGCCCACTTCCACATCAATCTGTATTTCCTTTACATTGATTCCAAGGGTTCTCATCTCAGCCTCCGTAAGAGGAACCGGCTTGGATTCAGGTCCTACAAATCCCGTAACGCCTCTTGTGTTACGGACAATGTACCATGTAGCGTCATTCATAAACATATTTATAAGAACATATCCCGGAAAAAGCTTTCTGGAAACATTTTTCTTCACTCCGTTTTTCATTTCCATAACATCCCGAACCGGCACTGCCACTTCAAGTATCTGGTCGTGAAGCTTTCTGTTTTCGATTGTCTTCTCGATATCGCTTTTTACCTTATTTTCGTAACCTGAGTAGGTATGAACGACATACCACCTTGCTTCATTGCTGGTCGGTGTTCTCTCAGGACCGGCAGATCCACTTGAAATAGTTTCATTTGCTACCATCTCTGACATATTTCCACCTACCTTAACCTATAATCTGATCCAAGCCAAACTGTAACAATACATCTACGCCTTTGATAAGGCAGCCTAAAATGATTGCCACAATAAATACAACCACAGACTGCTTGGCAAGCGAATCCTTCGTAGGCCAAACTATTTTAGCAAACTCAGCCTTGAGCTCCTGAAACCAGCTTCTTTTAAGGGCAGGTGACGTTTCTTTGTTTTTTGACATATGCATACTCCTTCACATCACTAAATGCCAATTACTTGGTTTCCTTATGCATTGTATGGGTTCTGCAGAACTTACAATACTTTTTTGTTTCCATTCTGTCCGGATGCGTTTTCTTATCCTTTGTCATATTGTAATTACGCTGTTTACAATCCTGACATGCCAATGTTATCTTAACACGCACAACTTTCCACCTCCATATTATTATTTGCTTCGAACAACAGCGGCAAATCCACCTTGTTCATTTTAAGGCATAAAAAAAAGACCTTCTTCCATCGCAAGCTATAGAATAACAAATGCCCCTGTTAAAGTCAAGAAAAATATTGCCGGACAAAGAAAAAAGTTCAAAAAATAATATCGCTTTAAAAAATTTCTGCAAAAAATGCCATTGTTTTTATGGACATAATCTTCAAAATGGTATATAATTACATTAATTATATGTAGTATGATGTTATAGGTGTCTTTACATGATGCCAAAACATTTATCAGGCTATTAGGAAACGGATTTTCCTATATTACGTCTTTAATCCATGGAAGGGAGTGATAACATGCGTATTAATCAGAATGTTTATAATTATTTAAGTACTGCACTTGTGCCTAAAAAGCGCAATGTCACTCACAAATCCTCTGAGCTCCGCGCCGTATACAACAACATGGCAAAGTACAATAAGAACTCACCGCTCTATCTTTTGTCACTTTCGGAGCAGAAGCAATCTTACATGATAAATATAAAGGAGGCTGCCATTACCCTTAAGGATGTTTCTGACAGCTTTTCAAATACCGACAGCGATATATATACAAAGAAGTCGCTCCACTCTGCCGACGAGGACGCAGTGTCCGGCTTAATCAGGACCTCCAACTACGGAGATATTCCTGATACGCTTAACATTAAAATTGAAACCCTCGCCTCGGAACAGATTAATATAGGTAATTACCTAAATGCAAACGATCATGATTTTACACAGGGCGATTACAGATTTTCCTTGGAAACAATAAATGGCACATCCCATTTTAATGTCCATGTGGGCAACGATTCCAACATGGAGGTTCAAAGCAGGCTTGCCCAATATATAAACAACAGAAGCATAGGCGTTCACGCATCAGTTATATCTGAGGGCAGCAGCAGTGCTCTCATGCTCTCCTCCACCGATACCGGTGAGCCATCCAGTGATGACGGCTTGTATTTTTCATTTATTTCAGAGGGCAGCCGTGATATAGTTGATATGTTAGGCATTAACCATGTAGATACTGTTCCGTCCAACTCACATTTTTATATCAATGACTCGCCTCACAGCTCATCATCAAACCATATATCCATAAATCAGGCGATTGAGCTTGACTTCCACAAGGTTACTGATGAGCCGGTTGCAATAAATCTTGTTCCCGACATTAACAATGCGAGAGGACATATAGACATGTTTGTGGACGCATACAACAGCTTAGTTGACCTTTCAGGTACGGGCAGCAACAGAATCGGCACAAGAAATTTATTTAATGATATTTCGGGTTTGGTTTTCAAGCATAAGACTGAGCTTGAGGATGTAGGCTTAGATGTGGATGACACAAATCACATTGTACAAAATGAAAAAGTGCTCACAGAGAATATCAGAAGCGGTGATTTTGCAAAGCTGTTTGGCAAGGTTTCCTCCTTTAAGGATGATGTTGAAAGTGCCACCAACAGACTTACCCTTGATCCTATGGCATACATCAACAAGCTGATTGTCACATATCCGAATACGGCTAACAAGTCCAACACGCCGTACACACAATCCTTGTATAGTGGACTTATGTATAACAATTACGCATAGACTTGTTAAAAACGAGGTTTTTATTTAAAGAGGGCTGTCGCACTAGGGATTAACTGTACCAAATGATGCAGTTATTCCTTCGTGCGACAGCCCTTTGTTTGTAATATGAAATCCTATTTAATTCCTTTTACATATTTTTCAGCTTCTTCCGTTGTCATATCATACGTATCACACAACCGACCAATCATGGCTTCCTGCGAATCGCCACGTTCCATACAGTCTTTCATAAAAACTTTAACAAATGAATTTATAAGCTCATCTTTCCTGTCGATTTCTGCCTGTTGTTCGTCAATCATAAGCTGAACCGTATTTCTATCCAATATTTTTAACTCCTCAGAAAACATATTCATCACCCTTTCCACATTCTGACATATGTAATAGGCGTCCTCATACAATTTCTTGAATTCCGGATATTCTGCAATCAGCCTTGCTATTATTACAGGATCATCACAGGCAAGAAATGAGAGCCATGCGTCTAACTTGTTTTCTATTCCTTTAACATACAGTTTTCCCTTAAATATGTCAAGCGGTATAAATATATATTTCTGCAAAAGGTCAATTTCAAGCCCTGTATCCGTCTGCTGCATGGACTTATGTATGTAATGGGAAGGATATCCGTGAAACAGCTCCGTGCTCTTTTCAAAAAGAACAATCGTGTATACCGTCTTAATATCCTTGTAATTAAAAAAACTGCTTCCCTTTTCGTCACGGATTCTTTTGTACTGGCGGAGCAGAAGGTCTGCGGAATAGCATGCGCTCCTCTGTCCCGGAAACTTGTAACCATGCTTTTGTATCTCTGCATTTACAATTTGTCCATCCTCAAGCTCAACAACGATATCCATAACGACAAGAGAGCTTTCGTCTGCAATCCGCGATGAATCGTTGGGAATAACACGCAGTATTTTTACAGGTCCCTCTCCCAATATACAGGACAAAAAGTCCTCCAGCCTTTCAGGATGAATTTCAGGATTCATAATCTCCTTAAAAAAACCGTCATATGTAAGCTTCATTCCACTTACACCGGAACAAAAGTCAAGAAATTCCTTTTGCCGTTCCTCCCGCCAGCCTTCATAAATTAACTTCAAGTCCTGCCTTGAAGCAATGTAGTCAATCAGTTCCTGCCTTTCCCGAATCATGGGAAAATGCTTTTGAAGAATATTTGCCATATGCAGCCTCCTAATATTAAATAAGTAGTCATGCGCAAAACTTTATTTTAGAAATGGTGCGTCTTGCACATTTTTAACATAAAAATAATCCTCTGCTTAAAACAGAAGATTATCGGTGCATATGATTTACATGTATATTATATGTGCGAAAAATAAAGCCTGTCAATGTCCAAATTGTATAGTTTCGTGTACAATTTGTACTATTCAACTATCTTATCCGAATACGGCTGACAAGTCCAGCATATGCCAAACGCAATCATCATGCAATCCCTATATATAACAACTGTGCATAGCCCTTTGATTTTGTTCTTAATGTATATACCAGCCGCCCGACACGTCCGTTCCTGACTCCTGGGACATTACAAGCTTTATCTCCTCAGGGTTTTCCTTCATTTTTAGCATTGTTTCAAATGCCACATATACGAGGCGGTCACTGTCATAGCGATATATGCTGTCAGGTCTGTTCATATGCGCCCTGAAATGATCCATCTGCCAGACTGCTATATCTGCTATTGTATAACCGTCTATATTGTATCTGCACAAAAATTTTCCATTATCATGGTAATATGCAAATTCAGCCAAAAGCCCCATATCAGACGAAAGCTTTTCCCAAAATTCTTCAATCTCCTCGTCAGTCTTAAAGGAATACCTGCCTAAATTTATTGTCCACTGATGCAGAACCTCAAGCACTCTTTGAAATTGCTCCTCCCTGTTTTCCTCCATAAAGCCTCCCGATAATACACAAATATTTTTATTCCTGCCTTGCCTTAAGCAACAAAAGCTCGTCCTCACGAAGCCGTCTCCATGCACCACATGGCAGTGCCGCATCAAGCGCAAGCCCTCCCATAGAAAGACGTTTTAAATATACGACTTCCATGCCCACAGCCTGAAACATTCTCTTTATCTGGTGAAACCTGCCCTCCGTGATTGTAATTTCCACGCTGCAAAGCTTATCGCTCCCCATAGCATCTTTATCTAAATTCACGCCTGCCCCTTCGCTTATTACAGACTGAACCACTTTAAGCCCTGCCGGCTTAGTCCTTCGGTCATCGCCTATGTCAAGCCCCTCCTGAAACTGTAAAATAATATCGTCCGTAACAGCTCCACGAACCACAGCATAATATGTTTTTTCCACATGCTTATTCGGTGCCAAAAGCTCATTTGCAAGCTTACCATCATTTGTGATAATAACAAGCCCCTCCGTATCCTTGTCCAGTCTCCCCACTGGAAACAAATCACGTCTTTTTTCCGTGTCAATTAGCTGCACTACCGTTTTATTCTTTTTATCGGTAACGGCAGACACAACTCCTGCAGGCTTATTCAGCATGTAATACTCAAATTCCGAGTAACACACAGGCTGTCCGTCAACAAATACGCTGTCCTTATCAGTATCAACCTTTTCCTCAGGCTTTCTTACCACTTTGCCGCCTATCTTCACCCTGCCGTATTTTATGAGACGCTTTACCTCACTTCTTGTTCCCCTGCCTGCGTCGGCAAGAAATTTATCCAATCTTAAAAAGCCCATGCATTATCTTACATCCTTTTTCATTTTTCCCTGCATGACAAGTACTGCAAGTATATATATTACTGTAGCATAAGCAAGGGTAATAATCAATGGTTTTGCTATGTTTGACAGCTCGCCGCTTACCGCCATCCTTGCCGCCTTCACGCCATGATAAAAGGGAAGCGCATGACTCAAATCCTTTACTCCGCCGCCCATTGAATCAACGTCCATCCAAATTCCGCCAATCATACAGGAAAGCGTAATGACAATGGAGCATATTCCCGGTGATGCCTTATCATTTAACAGCGCTCCAAACAAAAGCCCGAAACCGATATACATAAGGGCAGAAGGCAAAAGACACAATATGGCAAGCAGCACATTTACAATATGCAGTTCTCCTCCTATTACAGCCGCCACGATAAATGATGCCACAAATGTAACAACCATCTGAATAAGTGCAAGTATCATTGAAGGAAGCGTGTAGCCAATAATATAATCAGCCGATTTCATCGGT
The DNA here is from genome assembly GCA_023664775.1 of Clostridium sp. GTDB lineage: Bacteria > Bacillota > Clostridia > Lachnospirales > Lachnospiraceae > Coprococcus_C. Next base: position 17,390 of record JAMPEW010000027.1, read on the forward strand.
GAAGCATAGAGCCTTGTGAGAAATGCCGTTGCACGATCCTTCGAAAGCTGTATGCAGGAAAAAAGCATGACAAATGTAAGTCCGAATGCCGCCATGCCTGGTGCAAGATAATCAATCTTGAATATCGTAAGCTGAGCCTCCTTTGGTATGCTTCTGTCAACAATCGTCATGATAATCAGCATAATAACCGGAAATCCAATACAAAATATGTAGCTTAACGGATCCCTTAATATTTCCTTTGTTGTTCTTTTGCTAAATTCTATACTTCTCATTTTGTTACCTCCTGCTCAGCAATTGATATAAATGCATCCTCAAGGCTGTCCTTACCCGTAAGCTTTTTTATTTCCTCAAGTGTTCCTAATACCTTTATCTCTCCGCCCACCATGATTGCTATGCCGTCAGAAAGCTGCTCTGCCTCCTCCATATAGTGGGTTGTAAGAACAATCGTCATCTCCTTCTTCAGCCTTTCAATCACCTTCCAAAGCTCTCTCCTTGCCAGCACGTCAAGCCCAAGCGTCGGCTCATCAAGGAATAAAACCTGCGGCTTTGATATAATCGCCATTGCAATGCTAAGCTTTCGCTGCCATCCGCCTGACAATGTTTTCGCTTTGCTTTCCGCAACCTCCTGCAAGGAAAATTTTTCTATCATGTCAGCAACAAGCTTATATGCCTGTTCCTTGTCTGCACCATATATTTTTGCAAAAAATTCTAAGTTTTCACGTACAGTCAAATTAGGCGCAACCGATGTTTCCTGCGGCGAAAAATTAGACACCTGCTTCACAGCTCCAAGGTCATCTAAAATACTGTGTCCCATAACCCATGCCTCGCCTGACGTGGGCTTTGATAAGCCCATAAGCATTCGTATTGTTGTTGTCTTTCCAGCTCCGTTTACACCGAGAAGTGAAAAAAGCGTTCCTTTTCCAATATTGAGATTTATATTGTTTACTGCGACCTTACTGCCGAATTCCTTTCTTAAATCCTTTATTACGATTGCCAATTCTTCTTCCATACTGCCCTCCTGATGTTATATTTTATAGTTTTTTATCAAAATTTTATAGCTTGTTTATCATTTTTAACTACTATGTTTGATACATATTCCACTTATGTTATATTCACAGGTATTTTTGATACGTATTCCTCTTATGTTATATTTACAGTCATTTTTCATTTTATGCAGCCCGTTTTTCATGTTCGAGTTCTTGCAGATGCCTGTTTATTTCCTCAATATTCTTCTTGCACAGCTTATACTGTATTACCCAGCAGATAACATACGACACAACATAGCTGATAAGCGTTGATGCAAGTGCCTGTGGATATTTATATATGCACCAGCAGTAGCAGCCTACAGAAATCCACACCACAGAGACAAGCACGAAATATATAATGCTCTGTGCCAAAAGGCTAAGCCTTTCTATTTCCATAATCACGGAGCCGCCGCCAAGCGCCGCACTCATGCAGCCGATAAGCATAAGCTGTACAAGCAACGCCTGTGTATCATTGTCAAACCGCTCCCTGTACTCGGGCAGAAGTGGAACAAAATCCCTGCCTGCGGTTATGAAAAAATATATCACTGCCGTAATGCCGATGGCATACATAAAGCTGTTTATCATTCTTATTAATGTATTTTTTAGCATACATCCACCTCCATTCATATTTTTATTAAGCATGAACCACCTTACATTTTAGAAAAACTGCGTTTTGTTCATCTCAGCTTTTACATAAGTTATTTATACAACAAATATTTTAAAAATAAAAGAGCGTTCGGATATGTGGTAAAAAGCAAACGACAAGTGGTTTATTCATCCCAATAAAACAAGGAACAAGGCTGCCACAATATGATTTAAGGCACATAGTTGTCTACCCATGGCAAGTCCTCTTTTATTTTGTATTTTTACAACCTATGCTAAAGATAGCCGGTAACCATAAAAATACAAAACAAAAGAGGCTTGTCTGTGTAATTTTAAGTGCATCTTAAATCTTACTGTGACAGCCTCTCATAAGCATGCTTTTTTTATATTCCCAATGCCTTTTTTATTTTGGCGACATATCTTCTTGACACATATGTCTCCTGATTGCCCTTCAGGTACATTTTGATTGTGCCTGTAAGGCTTGTATCCAGCTTTATCAGCTTTTGTACATTTATTATCTCTGAATTAGAAATGCGCACATACCGTTTTGCGTCAAGCCTTTCCTCCATCTCGTAAAGCCTTTCCCTTATGCGGTACTGCCCCTCCTCAGTGGAAACATATACATTTTTATTTGCCGAGAAAATTCTTACAATATCGGCATATCTTAACAGCCTGGAGCTATCGCCGTCATATGCGACAACATTTCCATCAACAAGCTCACTAACAGCCTGCTTAAGCTGCATCGTTTCCTCGTTGCATATATGGTTGCACACATGTATCTCAGGCTCCGTATATTTTTTATCTATCTCTAATTCAACCTTCATTTTAGAAACTCATCTGTACATCGGAACGCTTAGCTTCCTCAGCCTCAAAGAACTCCTTTTCCTTTGCTCCCATTGCGCCTGCAACTATAGTATTCGGGAACATAACTATCTTCGTGTTGTAGGCTGATACATTTGAATTATATAAACGCCTTGCCGCCTGGAGATGCTCCTCCACATCAGCAATTGAATTTTGAAGCTGTATAAAATTGTTGCTCGATTTAAGCTCCGGATATGCCTCCGCAAGAAGCTTAATCTGATTGGCAGCCTGATCCATCTGCGTATTTGCAGCATTTCTCTCTGCCATGGACATACCGCTTCTCAGCTTTATTACCTCAAGCAGGATTTCCTTTTCATGCTTCTGGTAGCCCTTTACAACATCAAGAAGCTTCGTGAGCGTGTCATATCTTTTTGTAAGTGCAACATCAATTCCTGAAAGTCCCTCATCAACCTTAATTCCCAGTGCTTTTATTCCATTATAGGTTGATACATACCATATAACAATAATAAAAACAACCACCAAAACTCCAATTAAAATCGGCATATAAATTCCTCCTTATAAATCACGCAATACAGATTAACATTTCAGCAGGCTTACATACAGCCGTCTCTAATTTTTCATAGTCTCCGAGAGCTGCCTTACAAGCTCCATGTCGTCAGCAGTCACCTTCATATTGGTACATAAGCTTTTACCCTCGGCAGTCGTTATGTTTATCTCGATTATGCTGTCAACATCGACACTCTTTGACGCTGCTGTGAAGAACATCGGAACCTTTGGGTGATTTTCCTTAAATCGTTCCACAAGCCCCTTGATCTTCATAAACCCCATAGGATTCATTATCCTAAGCCTCCTCGTTACTTCTTTACCTTATCAAGCTTTTCTGCTTTTATCTTATATGCCATAAGACGCAGCAGGTAGTCAGGCATTCTTCTGTTGCCAAGCTCCCAATCCTGAACAGTACGATATGGAATACCAAAATAATCACAGAATTCCCTTCTGTTCATACCCGTAGATTCCCTTAAATCAATTAATTCTTCCTTACCTGTTGTTCTTGCCATAATAAATAACCTCCCTCTTTCGCAAACGGTTTTATTCCTTAATATTATTACATTGTGGCAATTATGTCAAATTGTTGTTTAGAAAATAAATTTTTACACTAATTATATATTAGGCTGCACGCTTAATAAAGCATCATAAACCTACGATAAACGGCATTCACATATGTTTTTTGACCGAAGCCTTGATTTTTAACTTCTTTTTCCCGATAATTTATGATATATTTATTTAGAGTTAAGCAAGCTATATTATTTCACGCAGTTGTCCATATTGTACAATGAAAATTCGAAAAGATAGCATTTTGCTTACGGGTATTACTTTACTAAGAGAGGAATATAAAATTGAAAATAGGGTTCGATAATGACAAATATCTTGCAACACAGTCAAGTCATATAAAGGAAAGAATTGGTAAATTCGGGGACAAGCTCTATTTGGAGTTCGGCGGAAAGCTTTTTGACGATTACCATGCGTCCAGAGTTCTTCCGGGATTTCATCCTGACTCAAAGCTTCAGCTTCTCATGCAGCTTTCAGATCAGACCGAGCTTGTCATAGTCATAAATGCGGCAGACATTGAAAAGAACAAAATACGCGGGGATTTAGGCATTACCTACGATACCGATGTGCTCCGTCTTATCAGCGAATTTGAAGCAAAGGGGCTTTTCGTAGGCAGTGTATGCATTACACAATACACCGGGCAGGCAAGCGCCGATTTATTTAAACAGCGTTTAGGCAAGCTTGGCATAAAGGTTTACACCCACTATGTTATTCCGGGTTATCCAAACAATGTCTCACAAATAGTAAGCGATGAGGGATTTGGAAAAAATGACTATATAGAAACCTCAAGACCCCTTATCGTTATTACTGCACCCGGTCCCGGAAGTGGAAAAATGGCGACCTGTCTTTCACAGCTCTACCATGAAAATAAGCGCGGCATCAAGGCAGGCTACGCAAAATTCGAGACATTTCCTATATGGAACATACCGCTCAAGCACCCAATTAACCTTGCCTACGAGGCGGCTACCGCTGACTTAAACGACATAAATATGATTGACCCGTTTCATTTGGAGGCTTACGGTCTTACTACGGTAAATTACAACCGTGATGTGGAGATTTTTCCTGTACTGAAAGCAATGTTTGAAAAAATATATGGGGAAAGCCCATACCAGTCGCCAACTGACATGGGCGTAAATATGGCAGGAAATTGTATCTGCGACGACGAGGTTTGCAAGGAGGCTTCCAAGCAGGAAATTATACGAAGATATTTCAACACATTAAACAGATTGTTAGAGGGACACAATGCAGAGGCAGAAATATTTAAGCTTGAGCTTATTATGAAGCAGGCGAAAATAGAGCCTACCGACAGGGCGGTTGTTCCTGCCGCAAGAAGAAAAGCAGAGCTTACAAATGGTCCCGCAGCGGCAATAGAGCTTCCTGACGGACGAATTATCACAGGAAAAACCACCTCCATGCTGGGCGCCACCTCCTCAATGCTCCTAAATGCGCTGAAAGCACTTGCAGGACTTGATGATGATTTATATATACTTGCACCAGAATCCCTTGAGCCGATACAACGGCTTAAGACGGCATACTTAGGCAGCCGCAATCCAAGGCTTCACACAGATGAGGTTCTTGTCGCCTTGTCCATAAGTGCTGCCAACCACGAGGATGCGGCACTTGCGCTGGAGCAGCTTCCAAAGCTTGCCGGCTGTCAGGTTCACACATCGGTTATGCTGTCTTTGGTTGATATAAAGCAACTAAAGAGGCTTTCCATACAGCTTACAATGGAGTCAAACTACGAAAATAACAGGATACATTATTAGGGGATAGGGGATTTTCCTATATAAAAGAAAACGGACATTATCAGATTATATATCTGCGAGTGTCCGTTTTGATGTTTATAAAATTCATTTCAAGCAGGGAGCCATAACAGCATTCCCAAAATCAAAAGGCATCCTTTCCATACATTTTACTGTGGAATTTGATAATCTACAACCTTACCATTTTCTACCCCAATTCCAATATACCATGTTCCTGTTATTCCTCGATAAAGATTGGAGCTTCCTTCTTCCACTCCATAAGAAACTATGCCATCATCGCTTTCAATGGTAATTACTATCCCTGCATCAGCCAAATTATTATCCTCCGGGTTTGCTATCTCAATGTCATACCTTCCTGATATATTGGGTAGCCTGACGCTTCTCCTGCCCTTTGCTCCCATAGTATTTTCCACATATGTGCCTGCTGTTTCCTTATCATCAGAATAAAAACAATCATTAATTACAGTTTCCAAGCCCCCATCGGAAGTTTTTTTATTAATAATCATATCCAAGGCATCAACTGTGCCGAATTGCTCCCATCCAGTCCATTCTATGGTAACAATAACATCTCCGGTTCTTCTTTCAGTAATTTTATTTTCTGCATGCTCTCCTTCATTTCCTATATAATGATATCCACGCCACTGGTCTTCCATATTGTTACAGGAAAACACCATAAACATTTCATAATTATCTTCCAATGGAGAAATGTGCAGCTCCTCAAAATATTCGTCGGAATCGTAATACAAATAAAAATGTCCGTTTTTCCACTCATATTTTCCGGTCGCCTTTTTATCGCCAAAAGAAGCTTCCTTTGTTTCTGTCAATTCAAATGTACCATTTTTATTAAATGTTATATAATTTTCCACTGCATTACCGTCTGCATCAAATATTGCGAGTATTCCGTTATATAAGCCGCAATGCATCTTATACTTACCACAGGTAAAATATTCGCTTTCCGCCGGCTGAACATTCCACTCCAATTTCCCGTTTTCCAATGCCATAACATTTGCGTTGGACAAATCATAAGCTTTATATATCGATTTAAATATTTTTTTCTGCTTCTGTAATTCTGCTTCGGTAACCTTTATTTTATTCCCATTTACATCAAAAACATAATATTCCAACTCATAATCATATGTATTAATTGGAATTATCACCCTCGAATATTTAAAGACCTCTTCCAATTCATTATTTTCATTAAGGCGCACATTCATTGCGATAGCTTCGCCTGTATCGTTCGATGTCTCATCGGAAACCCAATATTGAAAAAATCCATCATACATTTCCATATCAGATTCCAATTCAATTTCTGTATCAATATCCACGTACATCTTATATACACAAAAATCGTCTTCATATTCATGGTTTCCTTTCCCTATGTACAACTCAGGAATTTTGTCGTTGTTCAAATCACAAATTAAAAAATGTGGTTTAACATACATGTTATCACAATAATAATTTTTCAGACATTCACCATAAAATTTATATAAATCCTGTAAATGTTGCTGCCTTTCCAATTCTGCCTGCTGTTCGGCATCCTCTGTCGTTATTTCCGTAAAAGCCTCCGTAGTCGTTTCAGCTTCTGTTACTATTACTTCGGAGGTTTGCTCCGTTTTATCTTCTTTTGTATCTTCCTCATTTGAAGAATAGCCAGCAAGGGCTAAAAGCGTAATTGTAGTTATAATAAATGCGTAAAGTTTTCGTTTCATATGTTCTTCTCCTTGTGGTTATTGCGTTGTATATATCAACAGAATCTCGCACCTGATAGCAGTAAGAATCCAGCACATCTAATTAACAAGGGCATATTACCTTAGCAATACACCCTTATATCATTTTTATTTCTTATAAAAATTGTTGCGCATTCGCATTTATTTTATTTTCAGTAGTCTGATATGTGGCAATTGTGTCATCCAAAAACTGAGCATAAGCGTCAACAACTTTTCTGTATTCTTCAAAGCTTGCTGATTGTGTTGCAATTTTTGTCCTAATGGTTTCTCCTGAATCAGACTGATATGTTGATTGCAGGTTATCTATTTCCTTCTTTGCATCTTCAAGCAATGTTGTCATCTTAGTATTTAAAGTACGTATAGATGTAGCCGTCTGCGTTACTTCATCAAAAGATATTTTAATTCCTTCTACTGCCATTTTTCATTCCCCCTAATTGATTAATTTTCTTGCTGCACTGTCAATTGCATCCTTTGTTGCATTGTATGAATTAGCTGCCGTCTTTAAAAATTCGCTGTAATCCAACAACAACAAATACATATTTTCAAAATCGTCCTGAAATCCTTTAATCTGCGTTGTAAAGGTAGTGTTTGACGAATCCGACCATGCTGCTGCCATAGCCTCCACTTCCTGATAAAGCTGCTGATAGTTTTTTTTGTACTCACCAGCCTTACTCTCAATATTTCCTGCTGCTGTTGTCAGCTTTGCCGGATCAACCATAATTGATTTACCCATATTAATTTCCTCCTTTATTTTAAGTCCAATGGACTATTTTGATATAAAATGTGCTGCTCCAGTCATTCCACCATAATATGTGTTATACCATTTTAAAAATTTGTCTAATTTCCAAGGTTGTTCCGTATAGTTTCTATCTCCAAACCAATTATCACTAAAATATACTTGTCCATCTTCCACCTTGTCTATTAACAGCGTATGCCCCCATTCGTAATTTGCTGGTGCATTATTCCAAGTTGAAGAATGTACAAATGACAAAACAATATTATATACAGGTTGACCATCTGACTTATTTATTATTTCTTCTAAAGCGTTTTTTCCGTCCACGCACTCGACATCATAATTCTTTCCACTCCACTTATTATTTTTTATATTTTGGTAGTATACTTTTCCATTACCCCCACCTGTATAATCAATTCCCAAAAGCTTCAGCTTATCTTTTGTAAAATCAGTACAATGATTTTGCTTATAATAATCTCGCTTGTTAGACAAGCTTTCATCTCTGTTTTTTATCCATTTGACAATTTCAGGTTTTCCAGTAACATTTATACTAGCCAATCCACCTGTTTCTATTTTTATACTATATTTCCTATTCTCATAATTATAAACTTTACTTTGCCCACCTTCTCCTAAAACAGTGACGCTACTTATTGTTCCATCAACATATGTAACATCCCTTCCATTTTTTAATTCTTCTGCCTTCTTCCTGATATTCTCCTCTGTCTTATCGTATTTGTTGCATATTGACACAAGCACAGATGCTGTCTTAACTAATTTAATGGCGGCATTGTCCAACCTTTTATTGAGATCTCTTAAAGAGCTTGTCCGACCCCTAAGATAGTTATTAACTACATCATCAATTCTTGAAGCAATATTTTTATAGCCAAGGGTCAGTTCTCCAATATCCTGTGCCAGCTTTGCTATTTTCTGTGCCTCACTTTTTACTGTTGTCGTATTTATTTTTATCTTTTTTGAAGATGTTTTATTAACTTTGATTTCTTTATAAGAAAAGCTTATCCCTGGTATGGGTATGCTTCCCGTTACTTTTTCAAATGCCTTTAATATACCAACATACTTGCTTGCAGCGCCTGTAAAGCTGTAATATCCCTTATATATTTTAACTAATTCTTTTCCAATATCATTTAAGCTTTTTATAATATAATATCTGTCATTTCCTGAGGAAGTCCACGCTGACACAATATTAGCCTGATGAACTTGCAGTTTTTTTATATAATTCTCCAGCATCTTATAATTATTTCTGCTTTTGTCTAACAAACCTGATTGAATTATAAAATCTATTTCAGCCATTTTCTCACCTTCCCTCTATTTGATTCCCTTTGCAGCCGCCTCATTGTCTGAGGCTGCCGCTTTATATTCAGTTCCTGCATCATATAACATTTTTCTGTAAGAATTCAGTTCATTTACAGATGACCTCAACTTACTGTATAGGGCAACCAAAGCATTCAAGTGATTTATGTTATCCTGCATTTTCCAATATTTGCTCATGTCATCTTTTAATGCTTTTATTGCATTGAGCTTAACAACCAAGCCATCGGCATCATAGATTAACTTTCTCAATTCTTCCGATGCATTTAAAAGCTTTTGATAATCCGTATCTATTTTCGCCATAAAAACCCCCTATTTCCAACCCTTCAAATTGTTAATTGCACCTGTTACCATATCTGTGACACTTGCTACTGCTTCTGCTGCAAATTTTTTACCTTTCTCGTCCAATATCTTTTGCAGTTGTTTTTCAACTTCCTCCATACGAAGCTTTGCATCAGTTGCAAATTTTATATATTCATCCAATTGTTTTATGTATGCTTCCGCATTAACCAAAAAGGAATTTTTATAACGCTTTCGCATTTCCTCCGCAGCATCACCTGTATATATTGATGTCGTACCATTTACTATCTTTGTTATTTCTCCGATAAGTCGTTCAAGACCATCTCTATTATTTTTTATTTCTGCAACACAATTGTACACTTCTTCTGTGTCCATATAGATTGCTTCGTTAGCCATCTTGTTTCCCCCTTTAAACTAAAATCACTTTTGTTCCATTTTTTATGCTTGTATCATCAACCAAAGAATTTACAGGAAACGCCTCACCTGAACCATAATCGCACAACACTGCCTGATTCATGGATGAATACATCCCATTTTCTATATTTGCTATCATTTCAGATAATAATGTTGTCACCTCCCATATCTGAATATCTTTTGGAATCTTAGCATCATACGTTTTACCTATTGCAGGCACCATTACCTCCACAACAATTTTATTCATTTTCAACCTCCGTTCTCGACACTACAAGCTTTGTCAAAACTGCCTTTCTATCTGAAATTACATATCCAAATTCACGTTCCAAAGGCTTTTTGTATTCAGCGCCAGGTACATCAACCTCAAGAACAAACTGACTTTGAATATCATTTCCAATATAAATACCTTCTTTATTGGCATTATGATGCTTAAACCATTGTTCCCTGCTATACTTCAATAAGTCATTCGTGGTATCAACAATGACAAAAGCAACATTGTACTCAGGCGAATTTTTTTCTAATACAATTTTTATTTTGTCCAGCGAGTCCTCCGTAAGCTTATCTCTTAAATCCAAAAAACCATAAAATACAAAAACCAACTGTTCGTATATATCATTCTCCGACAACACTCCTCCTGATTCTTTAAAATGATTATTTCTATATAAGACCGTTTCAAATATAGTAACAATCTCATCATCAAAATCAGCATTAACCAAATCACAAGGCATATTTTCTTCTTGCCATATTCCTAAACCATCTATACATGTTACCTGTAAATCAGAAACATCAGTAAGTCCATCCAAAAACCCTTCCATAAATTTTTTTATTCCGCCTTCATTACTTCCCGTCACAATTGTAACCGGCGGCTGTAAAAGATTTATTGACTGAACCTCCACATTTTCCTTAGCAATGCCAATTGGAAAGCTGCTTATGTTCTTCTCATCTTCAAAATCATCTGCCGACACATGCTCAGGCAATTCAGGAATTTCCGTATGTCTTTCCCCATAATATTCAAGCAACTGCTCGCAGTAATCATTTACATTACTGAAAATATTTCCAATATCATACGACGCATACGCAGTTTGAAACTCATAAACATTTGCATCCTTCATAAGTCCTCTGCCCTTAATATGAGACGGCACCATTCCTCCTGTACTTCCCAATACAGTTGAATATTCCCCGACGTCATTCATTTGAAGCACAAACATTTGCTTAAAATTTTGTTGTAATCTATATCTGACTGCATTTGTCGACAATGCCGTCATCACATAATAAATCCCATATTTAATGCCTTCTCTACTCTGATATTGTACAAATTCCTCATAATCTTCATAAAGCTCAGAAAAGCCTGCATAATTATTAATCGCAATAAGTATATTAGGTATATCCGTATTTCCTTTTGCAACATAAGACGCATAATCGCCTCCATAATTAGCACATATTTGTTTCCTTTTTGCGATTTCAGAATTAATCATCTTGAACAAATTATTAAGCTTTTCATCATCACCTGACACAAGTACATCTCCTACATGAGGCGCCTTTCTAAAAACACGCAAGGTTTCTGATGAAAAATCAAGGATATAGATTTGAATTTCATCCGGATTGTGGGAGCTTACCAGTGAATACAACATGGTTGTAAGAAATGTTGTTTTTCCATTTCCAGCTGTTCCATAAATCAAAGCATTGCCTTCCCTTGATAACGGTAATGTTAATAAGCACTGTCTTTGCCTTGCAGGATCATCATATTCACCAATAATAGGATTCAATTCATAATATTGTTCTGTATGTTTATATTTATCCTTTAATGCATCAACAATAATTTCTGATGGTATCGGTTCCAGCCATAGTTGTCTCGTTTTTATATTTTCTTCCTGTGCCACTTTAGAAATATAAGCTGTTATTTCATCCAATTGTTTTTTGGTCTTTGCTATAGTTTGCTTCCTATCAATTTTATTGCTTGCAATTACCATTCCACATCTATCTAACAATTCAACTTCCGTATCTCTTTGTTTTGTAACTTTTTCTGACGGAATGTATGGTGCTCCTGCATAAGCCGATTGTCCAAGTTCAAACAGCTCATTGTACCCTACCTGAAGATAAAATCTCCCTGTATCAGCCAATCCTGCCGCATCAGGACGTTTCAGCATATCCATACTGTCAGCTCTGTCCTGAACCTTTAAGCATATGCGAAATCTTGAGTTACTCCATATTTGATCATCAACAACACCTGCCGGCTTTTGAGTTGCCAATATCAGATGCACGCCAAGACTTCTTCCAATTCTTGCCGCACTGACAAGCTGTTCCATAAATTCAGGTTGCTGCGTCTTTAACTCTGCGAACTCGTCCGAAATTATAAGCAAATGCGGCAGCGGCTCTGTAACCTTCCCCTCACGATATAATTGCTGATATTTGTATATATCAATATTACTTTCTCCAACCTGCTGACCTGCCATTGAAAAAACAGCCTGCCTTCTCTTGAGCTCACTTTGAATAGATACAAGTGAGCGCTTAACTGCCGCTCCATCCAAATTTGTAATAATGCCTGCTGTATGTGGTAATTTTTCAAAAGCTTTTGCCATTCCACCACCCTTATAGTCAATTAATACAAATGCCAATTCATAAGGATGATAATTCAGTGCCAACGATAAAATCATAGTCATAATAAACTCTGATTTACCCGACCCGGTCATGCCTGCAACCAAACCATGAGGACCATGGAATTTTTCGTGTAAATCTAATTTAAACAATCCCCCTGCAGTATCCATGCCAATTGGTGCTTCCAAAGACTTTACAGGATTGTTTTCCTTCCATCTCGTTTCAATATTTAAGTGTTCAATTTTTCCAACCCCATACATATCAAGAAATGTAAGTATTTTAGGAAGATTATAAGCTGAATTCACTAAATCTAATTGCGTATTTGCCAATGCTGATGTAATTTCTCCCAAATCATCCTTAGTATAAAAATCCGGTTTAATTGAAGGCTTTTTTCCGGTAATATCATTTTTATCGTATAGTCTCGCCGTTTCTCCTTCTAATTCAATGAATTTTGAGCACTCCTTTGGCAAATTTTTCATTTTATCAGCAACGTAAACAATACTCATATGAATATCATTTTTATTCTTATATATTTGTTTTAAACACTCTGTCTTATCTGCAATCTGCTTATCTAATACAAATATAACAAAATGTTTCATATCAATTGTTTCATCAGTTTGTTTTTGACCTGCTCTAATTTCAATTTCTTTTTCAATATATTTTGAAATTTCTTTAGCCTCTAAATAATCCGTTGCTAAATACCTGACTTTATATTCATCATCCCAAATGTGCGGCAAACATCGAACATACCCTAACATCTGTTCTTGGTGCTGGTTCATTATAAATACAAATTTAACCTCATCATAACTATGCTGTCCCGCAAGCTTTACAATAAGACTATTTAAGAAATTAATATTTTTTATTTCAGTACCAACAATTCCAAAGATATTATCTTTTTGCAAAGACACTGTAACAGGAACATCATATAATTTAGGTGGATTTTCGCAGATACTAAGCATCTGCTCCTGTAAATCGTCCTCATCCATCGTAAACTTACGTTCCTGATAAGACAGTGCAACTTTGACTTCTCTTTCTCCCAGTCCAATTCTTACATCCAAAAAATCATCTTGTCCTTTTGCCCTTTCCCATAAGTTCTGGCTTCTGTTTTTTATAACATCAGCCCAATACTCCGCCGTGTTATTGTTTTCCTCTATTATTTCTGTCTGTTTTTTTGCCTCTACCTTAATTCTTTGTTTAATATTTTCTAAATACGACGTATATTTTTTCAGACGTGCATCTTCCTTTTGTTTATTTTTCTTTTTTTCATATTTTTTAGAAATAACAGGCCATAAAATAGTACCAAGCAACATACTAAAAGACATAGCTAAAGAAGGAATTGCTGAACCAAAATTACCATTTTGCATTGCATTATAAATTGAATATGCAGCCGTGGTAATCGACGCAATTCCCATGGTAATTGACGGTCCTAAAACCATAATCAAAGGCATTTCATCTTTTATGTAAGATGATGGCGGTGCATCAACTACTATCTTTTTTTCTTTTATATCCCTTTTAAATCTAGGCGAACGATAATAATAATCTATCTGTCTAACAGATATATCTTCTTCATCCAACTCACTAATTTCTTCGTTTTTCATCATACTAAGGAGATTAGTATTTACCCTAACAAAGTTATCAGGATTATTTATGGCAAGAAAGCCACGGCATACTACAATTTTCATTCCCATTATGTAAATCATATCTCCATAATTTAATTTTCTGCTTCCTTCCACCTTTTCGTTATTAACAAACGTTCCATTGGTACTATTGTTATCTGTAATTACCCATTCATAATTATTTATTGTCAGGATAGCGTGTTCTGAAGACACGCTGTCCAACAAAAAACATATATCTGAATCAACACTGCGCCCAATATTTAATTCCATATCAGGATATTGCAAAGAAAATTTATAATATATTTTCCTGTCATCAGTATCGGGTTCAGCAATTACATATGCCGTTTCCTCGTAATCTGATAAACGGACCTTATATATTCCATACGCCATCAAGGTTACATATTTACTCGGACGTTCCCCATCTGATACATATACGCTTGCATTCCTATTAGATTTTAACCTCCATTCCCCATCTATTGCCTCAATTTCCAACAGATTTCTTTTGCCACCATATTCATTTTGCATAGCAAGCCAATATTGACCTTTCGCTTTATCAGGCAATGAAATAGTATTTAGCATTTGATTTATCTTCAAAGAAACAATCATGGGTTTCCCTCCACTTATTATTTAGTATATATACACCTCTTGTGTCCTTACATCAGTTTTTGCATCGGCAATAATAGGCGTATCAGTCCATGCGCTCCATTCACCATAAACTGTCCGTTTATAGTTATATGTGTATATTTTATCTCTATCTCTGTAACGATATAAAACTCTTGTTTCTGTCGCATTGGTTTTAGTATCAGCCCATTGGTAGTAATAATACGTTGTCGAATCCACAACCTGCTCCTCGTAAGTATATGTGGTTGATGTTCCCTTTAAATACCAATAATTAAAACCATTTGTCCTGCACAAATGATTGCCATAAGCTTGTTTTCCGCCGACATCCCGAAAACTAACAGTACCTAAGGCTGTATTCGTTGTATATTCGCAATATTTATAATTGCTCTTTATTGTTCCCCCTGATTTTACAGAATCTACGCCAAGTCCTGACTCGTTTGTGTAATAATTTTCATAATGAAAATAATAATATGTTGTAGCTGCCGACTTATTTCTTATATTGCTTCCCGAACCTGGATCTGAGTTGCTTGTCTTTTTGTCCCATCTATAGTTATAGGTCGGGTTGCCATACTGTGTCCAACCTCCTAAAGCGCTTGATGTAGAAGACGTCGTATTTTTATACTGTGTTTTTGTTTCCACATTCCTTGCCTCAGTTGCAGATACTGATGTGCTTGACCATTCACTCCAACCACCATAGTTACCCCATACGTATGTGCTTCCTGTCTGCTCCCAGCCTGACAATGCCGGGTCTGATGACGTTGTCGTTTCATTGGTAATGGTTCTTGAACTATACTGTGTTTTTTTTGCATTATTGCATACACTGATAGTTATACTGCTGCCAGGCTTTACAACCGATCCACCACTTATACTTTGCGATAAAACGGTTCCGTCTGCTGCTCCTTCTTTATGCGCATATTCCACATATACAACGAGACCTGCCGATGACAGCGTACTTTCCGCACTTTCTCTTGATGAATTTACCACATTGGGCACTGCTATATCTTTCGCAACTATAATCGTATCAACATTTGGCTTTACCACTTCCGTTGTAGCCTCAGTATGAACATTTGTTGATTGATTTTGTGACGGACTTGTTGCAGCTGTTTCGGTCGTAGCAATTGGCTGCGGTACAGCAGTTTGTTCGTATGCCGCCTGCGTTTGCGTAGTTACAACAGCGTCTGCCATTGTAAGCGTGTTATCCGCATTATCATTTCCCAAGCTTACATACACAGTTATAACCGTCCCCGCATCAACCTCAGTATCAGCTGCTATTTCCTGTCTTATAACATTATTTTTTGCAACGGTATCACTTTCTTCATATTCAATAGATATAACTAAATTTAATTCTTCTATTACTGCTTTCGCCTGAGCTACATTCATATACTGCACATCCGGAACATGTACAGTTTCTTTTCCCAAGCTTACAACCACGCCTATTTCTGTTCCTTGTGAAACTGTCAAACCAGGTTCTATTGTCTGTGATATAACTGTACCAGCAGGTACCTCCAAACTATATTCCCCCGATACCTTGTATGCATAAACTTTATTATCTGCTGCCAATGCGACTGCATTTTCAAAGGATTGACCTAGAAAGTCAGGAACAGTTGTCTGAAAAGAAGCATCATAGTCCATACCTATTGAAATAACCAAATTGACAATATCTCCTGCCTGTACCTTTTCCCCACCGACAGGATTTTGACTTATAACAGTGTCAGGTGCATAAATACTTTTTTCCTCGGTTACGTCAATATCAAGCTTTGCCATATCTATTGCGTATTCTGCACTTTCCCTTTTAAAACCTATTACATCCGGAACAAAAACCTCCTCTGCTCCCGCACTTATTACAACTCCTAAAGTGAATTTTTCATCCACTATAACCCCGCCATATTCAGTTTGTGCCAAAACCAAGTCAGCATCCATCTCATCTGAATGCGTTTTACCTAAAATCTGAATAATAACCGCTTGAGAAATACATGTTTCCTCTGCTTTTTCAACATTAGTATTTATAAGATTCGGAAC
Organism: Clostridium sp.; assembly: GCA_023664775.1. GTDB lineage: Bacteria > Bacillota > Clostridia > Lachnospirales > Lachnospiraceae > Coprococcus_C. The sequence goes on from JAMPEW010000027.1 coordinate 34,064, forward strand.
TCTTGTTTTTCCTTCAGGAATAACGCTATCTCCCGCCTGTTTCATATTAAAATGAATTACACCTGTCACAAGCAGCAAAACAAATGTTACTGCTGCCGATATTGCAACACCTGCTGTCGCCTTTACCCACGCAGGAATTTTACCTGTGTCAAATTTTCTTTGTTTTATTTTTATTCGTTTTACTTCTTCAGCTTCAAGATCATCATAAAATTTCTTTGCAGACTGCGTTCGCTTGTCAAATTCAACATTCAAAGCATTCATAATCGCATTTTCCATGCTTGAAGATATTTTGACCCCAAGCTTTGAAGGTTCTTTTAACTTATCATTTAAGGAACGATCCATAGCATCAGCTACAGTAATTCCTGTTATGCATTTATAGAAGGTTGCCGCAGTTGCATATACATCCGTCCATGGTCCCTGTTCACCCCTGCTGCGATATTGCTCCACGGGAGAATAGCCTGTTTTAAGTATGACAGACAAGCTTTTGCTATGTGTAGTTGTTGCAAATCTTGCCGCTCCAAAATCAAGCAGCTTAACAGTTCCTTCATTCGTAATGAATATATTGTCAGGCGCTATGTCCCGATGTAAAACGCCTTCCCCGTGCACCTCTTCCAACGCAAGTAAAATTGGTTTAAGCAGTTTAATCGTTTCATCTACAGACAATTTTCCTTCACGTTTCAGTTTTTCCTTTAACGACTCCCCTTCTAAATATTCCATGACAATGTATGCTGTGCTATTTTCTTCAAAGCTGTCATACACATTTACAATACCCTCTGATTTTTGAAATAAGGCAAGACGCTTTGCTTCCTCGACAAATTTAGCTTTTCCTGAATCAAACTGTTCTTCACGTTCGCCATCATAAATCGTGAGTCCTTTCTGCTCCGGCATTCTTGTAGCAAATTCACTTGGGAAATATTCCTTGATGGCAATTTTTTTCTGCAACAAATAATCCCAGCCTATGTATGTAATACCAAAGCCTCCAAAACCAATAACCTTGCCTACAATATATCTCTCCTGAAGTATGGTTTCCGGCTGAAGATGATATGCCTCATTTGCTATTTCGCCTAAAACAAATCCACAATTTGGACATACTCCATATTCTTCATCATATTCCTCCATACAGCCCATGCATCTTACCTGCATATTATCATTCACCTCACGTAATCTAATTTTGTTTCTGCAATTCGTTTAAATATGTATCTTCAATATAATTTTTATCAGGTGCCGCTTTTAACTCAGAAATATAGGAATTTACTTCTGACAATTCACCATTTACGTTTAAATACTCCTCAAAAATAGCTTTATTAACCGGAACACCATTAGAAATTTTAATGCTTTGCAAATAATATATATCCTGTACCTTTTCATTTAAAAAGTAATACAAAATCCTTTTAGCTGCCAAAATTTCATCTTTTTCAGAATTCTTCAGCACTGCATAAGAAACATCACTCCAACAGTAATTTGCTTTTCCCTCAATCAAAGCGAATGTTGTTACCTCGTACAATCCCGGAAAATCCGTTTGAATATCTTTGTACTTGCTTATAGGGTACACAACGGTTGTCAGTTCTTCATTAACTGCCCCTAACTGCAATTCACTCGTATTAATTGCAAAAGGGAAATCCATTCCTATCGGTATAATGTATTTTGCATAATCTAATTTCTGATATTCCTCAAGCATATAAAAATTATTCATATCCACAGAATCGTATACAGAAGATATATTTTCCAATTCAATTTCCGGATTATGTACATCTCCCATAAACTCAAGCATTGTTGGTTTTCCTTTTCCTTCAAGTATTTCTTTTATTGCGGCATCATAGCTTTCTTTCACTTCAATATTTACGGTTATATGAGGATAATCCTCTCTAAATTCTGCCAGCATGGCTTCATATGTCTGGTTCATCAATTCGTTATCCCTGCCATCAGAAATACACCAAATTACTACTGTAGCTTCATTTAACTTTACATCACGTTCCATGCTCTTGTATCTGTAAATCCCTATACCTCCCAATAAAAGCACAATCAGGCTTGCTGCCAAAATAATCATTTTTCTTCTTTTTTTGCGTCGTTTCAGTTCTCGTTCAACAGATAAAACTCTTTTTTTATCAGTTATTGCATCCTCAAAATCTTCTATTGTTTTAAAACGCAAATCTTCATTCAGTGCCATCGCAACTGACAATGCGTTGCTAATGTGTTCTGGAATATCGGGGTTTATTGCATTTGCAGGTTTTAATGTGTCCTCAATTGTTCTATTGACAGATTCCTCCGGCAAAACACCTGTCAGGGCTCTGTACATAGTTGCCCCTAACGCATACACATCCGTCCATGCTCCCTGTTTCCCCTTTGACCGATACTGTTCCGGTGGAGCAAATCCCGGCTTTAAAATAATGGATTTACTTGTATCGTCCTCCTCACTGCTAAACCTTGCAGCGCCAAAATCAATCAGCTTTATTTTTGTACCTTCACATATAAAAATATTATCCGGACTTATGTCACGATGTAAAATTTTATTTCTATGAAGTTCCTTAAGTGCATTTGCCACTGCCAAAAACACATTAAGCATTGTATCTGTATCTACACTCCCGCCCTGCTGATTTATATATTCTTTAAACGAAATACCATCAAGATATTCCATTACAATATATGCGGTATTATTTTCCTCAAAAAAATCGTATACATTTACAATATTTTCATGCTCGCTGAATTTTGCCATGTTGTGCGTTTCATCAAGAAAACGGCTTAAGCCTTTTTTATACTCGTCTTTTCCTCTGCCTGTATATAAAATTACATCCGAAGTTCCTGGCACACGGTTTACAATTCCTGCCGGATAGTATTCCTTAATTGCAACTACCATTTCAAGCTTATAGTCCCATGCCTTATATGTAATGCCAAATCCTCCGAAGCCAAGCACGGTACCTATTATGTACCTTCCGTTTAATACGGTTTCCGGATAAAGATGATAAGGTTCTTCGGGCGGTTGCCCCAATTTATACCCACAATGTGGACACCCTGCATCAATGTGTTTTTCATCATATTCCCGCATACAGTGCATACATCTAATCATTTTTGTAAATCCTTTCCACATTGTTCGCAATATGATGCGTTAGCAATATTAGCTTTTCCACATATCGGGCATATAAAATTTTCATATGATGCCTCATAAAGCACCGTTGTTTCCCCATCATCATTTTCTGTACGCAAATCCTCATATGTTTCCTCATATTGTATGTAATTGTAATCCGTATCATAATTTATAATGCCTTTTCCCTTTTGCCATGTAAAATATGGCCCACATAACGGCATAAACATAAGTATTGTATTGCCTGCGAATATCAGATCGTAAGCATTTAGCGTCCTTTGAGTCAACACTAACTCATTGTTACAATATGTCAGCTTGTTTTTTTCATTTGGATATAAAATAAATTGCACATTTCTAGCGTCATAAATAACTTTAAAATGCTCCTCTCTCGAAACGCTGTCATCTTTATCAATACGAACATCCATGTTAATCGATCTTCCCACAGTATTAACATTTTCATGCAATGGATAACAGCATCCTGAATTTGGACCATCTATACAAATAAGCCATCCAACTGCAAACATTATCTGCTTTTCCCTATCAGCCATACTACTGCCATAGGGAAAATCAACATTTCCACAAAGAGTTTGTGTCAATCCCATGTCAGAATTAATATATTGAGTACTTTTTTCAATTTCATTATTCCATTCGTCCTGAACCTTGCTGTCTGCATCAACAGGCACTTCCTTCTTTTCTCCAAAAATATGCCTTGTCGAATTTTTCATATTTTCTTTTTCCCTTGTAGCAGATACCAATTTATGCGAGGCTTTTTTCTCAGACTTTCCTTCAGATATTGCTTTGTCCTCATTTTCTGTTTGTAATGCTGTGTTTTTATTACTTTTTTCTTTAGCTTCACCACATTTAGGACACTGCGAAAATTTATCGCTATCATAAAAATGATGATTTTTACACTTTATTACCTTCACCGTTTCCTCCTGCAAAGTAAAAATTATGTTAATTGTGTTGTTTTTTCTGCGTCTTTTAAATATTTAATAACAATTGCGCTCGCATTATCCTGATACGGACTATTTTTATCCTTTAATACCCCGAGAAATATATTGGCAATCCTCTCTGCCGACTGTTCTTTGGTTAAAATTTCTACTATCTGCTCCTCTGTCATGCTTCTGTATAAGCCGTCGCTGCACACCAAAATTTTATCGTTTTCCAAAAGCTTAAAAACATCCGTATTTATATCCATGAGAGATACATTTCCATATCCTACAAAGCTTATTAAATACTCTGCTTTTTCCAGATTTCTCTCATAAGCTTCTCTTGAAATCTGCCCCAACCTTAATTGCTCATCCAAATACAATTGATAATTATGTTTTCTCGTAACGCTGGCAACCTTTCCATTTCGTTGTATATATATTCTGCTGTCTCCAATTGAAAGCCAATGTAGTTCATTTTCATCAATTATAATTCCGGCAAGCGTTGTCCCAGCACCTAATCTTTCGCCTTTATTTCCCCTCAAGTCATATACTTCTTTATCAATTTCCATAGCTATACTTTTTAAGCACAGCCATATATTTCGCATGGGATATGCCTCTCTTGTATATTCAACAAAATGCTTCGCCGCCAAATCACTTGCTACAGCACCACCGTTACTTCCTCCCATGCCATCACAGACAACCGCTATAGTAAAGTCATTGAAGCTATATACTTCAACACTATCCTGTTGTTCATCACGCATTCCTATCCATGACATAATTCCGTATTCAACTGACATCAGCAAACACCCCAATTGCAGAATAATTATCCATATTGCTTTCTTTTCCATTCTCCTGAATTATTTTTTTCATTTCATTCATCCATGTTTCAACATCATTCGCCTGCTTTAGGCATTTCGTCATTTCCTTTTCAGTAATCAGTTCCCAAAATCCATCTGTACAAAGTAAAAAAGCGTTTCTTTTGTTTGCTGATAACTTTATTTTTTCAGATATATCATATTTAGGTTCGTCCCACTCAGTTCCTATAACCCTAAGTAACCTATTTCTATCTTCATGATGCCTTATATCCTTTTCTTTTATTTTTTTTGATAAATACATCATATATGGCACCGAATGATCCTTTGACTGTTCCTTTAATTTACCATCTCTAAAATAATACAATCTGCTGTCTCCAACATAACCATATTGCATGCTTTCATCGTCAATCATCATTGCAACAACCGTAGTTTTCATATCATAATTTTTTCTGTCTTTTTCCTGCATGGCAAGTACATTATTTTGTGCAAGACTGATTGCAGAAGCCAAAAAATCTTCTGCGTAATTACCCTTTTTAAATTCTTCCGTAATTGAATTTACGACAGTTTTAGAAGCTACCTCTCCCGAGCTATGTCCACCCAAGCCATCGGCGACCACAAAAATTCCGATATTACCATCATAGCAAAAGCCTACGCTATCCTCATTATTTAATCTATTACCAATTTCATTGCATATGCTATATGTAACCTTCATGTATTTTCCTCTGCTTACTTTTTTCTTTTTTAGTATATCATCTCAATATTCCAAAACAATATATCCGTCGAACTCGGTACAATATCGTGCACAGATTACATTTTTGTAGCAGCTTTCCCATTTTCTTCCCCATTTTATGTTATAATAACCTCTTAACAGGATAAAATTGCGTGCAAAAAAGGGCATCACTTTTACAGTCCACAATGTATGAACCAGTTTAATGTGTACAAATCATGGGAAAAGAAGAAAGCCAATGCTGCACAGGCGATTCCTGAACTTATAGGGATAGCCGCCAACCCAAAACACGAAGCAAACCGAAAACAAAAACATAAGGCGGATGCACTGTACGGCTGGTACAGATACGACATCAGGTTCGCCTTGCCAGTGTATGATGATAAAACGGGTAAAATAGCAAGACATAACATTTATTCAGCAAATATGTTAGTCCGCCATGCAGACAACGGAGAAAAATATCTGTATGATATTTTGGCAGTAAAAAAAGAAACGAGCAGCCCGCTTGAGTAAAAGCACTGTACGGTAAAAACCCATTTCTTCTTTAACGTCAAAAATAAGCTATTTTTCCTGCCCTGTCAATCCACAATTTTTGATTTTTTCACTAAAATACTGCGTCTACCGAAAATGTTTACATCTACAATTCACAACATACCACATCTTACAGGACAGGCAGCAACATTGACTACTGACTTTCGCCAAAAAAGACCCAGAAAAATATTTCTTCCTGAGCCTTATGCCATCGATTTATTCAGTTGTCCGCTATAAGCGTTCCTCTGCTTCACGATACCTTATCCAGCATATCGCGAATATAGGTCATCAGCCCTTCTTCCGTTCCTATTCCATATTTATGGTTCATGGCTTCATAGTATTTCATGATTCGTTTCTTCGAAAGAGGCTCACTCGAAGGAATGCTGTCTCCATAACCCTTTTCAGCTTCCTTCCACGGATCCTCATTATGTGTAATCCGTTCCAATACCTTTGCGCCATACATGCCGAATGTATTTACCACAAGGTCAATTACATTCTTTTCCTCTTCTATCAGGACATCCGCAGTTCCTTCAATCAGAGCAAACCTCGCATCATCAATCGGATTGTATTTAAAGTCTCTGAACAGTTCATATACCTCCGGATAGACGGGTCCATGCACCCATGCCCTGCAGTCTTCTTCAAAAATCGGTTTACCATACAGAGCAGAATAAATACCTTGTATAAAATATAGAAGCTTCTGCAGCATCAGAGGGGTTACCTCTTCCAACCTTTCAAACACATATGCAATCACTCTCATCATCTTATCTGAAACAGAGAATAAACTCTCTATGCTTCCTGCTGCCGCCATCGCCTTCTTATATGCTGCATCTGTCAGCTTATCTCTATTCTCCATAAGTTTTCGCTTCATATATGCCGGAGATGCCAGCGCCGCTCTTACCACATCCGAATACTCTCTGGAAGGGACCTGACCTTCCAAATATCTCGGTATTGTTACCTCCCCAAATCCAAGCGCATATGATAAAGGCGCCTTTCCAATCTTATAGATTTTCATGAGCCTTTCGATATCGTCAATGGATACAATGCCTTCTACAGCTCTGTACTGTTCATCGATTTCCTGAACATTCTTATCAATAAGACCCGGAACGCTCATTTCCTTGCCACATTCCCTACAGACAGCTACAGTAATTCCGAAAGTATAATCCTTATCTCTTATGTTTTTCACGATGTCCTTTTTCTGCAAAAGATACCCAGTCTCTTTTCTGCACCCTATACAAAAATCACTTCTTCTCTTCTCTGCCATAATGACCACCTCCAATTTGCCTCCTGTTTATTTAAAATAGTATGTAAGTGGATGCTTCTGCTCATGAAACGAAATAACAATTACAAAACATTTCTCCAGCTTATTGAATTTGATATACAGAGAAACTGTCTTTTCTTCTGTTCCATTTCTTTCCAAAAGAATCACATCCTTGCCAAATACATACAGCCTTTCATGTTCAAAGCCTTTATGTTCATTCTGAAGAATCTCAGAAAAGTCCATTGTGGTAAGGCTCAATATGATTTCCTTTGCCTTTTCTTCATCTATAACATAATCCAAAAACAGATTGATATTATCTTGCCGTCTGACATTTCTATCAAGTCTGTATCTATCATTTTCAACAGCTTCTTTCACTTCAGAAAGATACTGTTCAATGTCTTTTTTATTTATGCTCAATACGTTATCCTCCATAACGTCCATGATTTGATTTTCTTTTTTTTCTATCATTAGTATACGTCCATGATTTGATTTTGTCAATATTCTATCATGGAAAACCTTTCATAAAGAAGCTCCTTCAGCGTAAAAGTTGTATGGGAAAACCGTATTCCGTTTGAATTGTCTGCTGACCCTTTTTACAGCAATGAAAATATATCAGAGTTGGAAAGACGTGCAGCAGATATACGCTCTGGAAAAAGCACCTTGAAAGAACATGAATTAATAGAGGTCGAATAATGAAAAAAGTTATGGCTGGATAAGGATAAATAATATATCTGGAATAAATCCTTTACAAATAAAACAGCCTCTATTTACAGTTTGATATGCCATAAATAAAGGCTAAAATAATCAAGGGAAAAGAAAAAGTGGAAAAGATAAGTTTTTGAAAATATTTGTT
>JAMPEW010000028.1 GCA_023664775.1 Clostridium sp.
CAAGAGGCGAAATTGAGATAACCAGTATAAACAATGAGTATTTAAGACGGGGCACTCTTATGGTGGAGACGCTTGGACGCGGGTTTGCATGGCTTGATACAGGAAATCATGACATGCTCCTTGATGCCGCTGATTTTGTGGCAGCGTTCCAAAAAAGACAGGGCATGTATATTTCATGTATTGAGGAAATCGCATACAGACGGGGCTTTATCAATAAGGAGCAGCTGCTTGCACTTGCTGAACCTCTTATGAAAACGGCATATGGACAGTATCTTGTAGACGTGGCAAATGGACTATAAGGAGATGAAAATATGGGTGATATCAGGCTGGTAGAGTTAATTGAAACTGAATTATTGCAAAAAATACAGGACAGCTTTTCTTCGCTTACGGGTATGGCTGCATTGACTACGGATAAGGATGGTACACCGATAACGGAGGGAAGTAATTTTACTGACTTTTGTATGAAATACACACGTCAGTCTGCAAAGGGAGCTGAACGGTGTGAAAAGTGTGACAAAATGGGCGCTGAAATATGCATAGAAAATGGAAGACCCTATGCATATTCCTGTCATGGAGGACTGACTGATTATGCGGCTCCGATTATGGTACACGGAAAAATGATAGGCTCATTTATTGGAGGACAGGTGCTTTCCAAGAAGCCTGACCTTGATAAATTCCGAAAAATTGCAAGAGAACTTGAAATTGATGAGGAGGAATACATAGAGGCAGTTAAAAAGGTTGAGGTTATCGATAAGGAGCGGATTGATAATGCTGCTGCGGCACTTGGAAATATCGCTGAGGTTTTGTCGAACCTTGCCTATGGGCGTTATCTTGCCAATAAGGCAAGACGGGATACCGAATTTGCAATGCAGGCAAGAACAGAATTTTTTGCTAAGATGTCACATGAAATAAGAACTCCTATAAACACAATCATCGGCATGAATGAAATGATAATGCGGGAAAGCACAGAGGATAATGTCCGTAACTATGCCATGGATATTAATGTTGCAGCGAAATCCATGCTCAGTATCGTAAATGACATTCTCGATTTGTCGAAGCTTGATTCGGGAAATATGACGCTGCTTCCTGTCAGGTATGATTTTTCTTCCCTGATTAATGATGTGGTAAATATGACACAAAGCTCTGCCGAGGCAAAAAAGCTGAAGCTTGAGATACAGGTTGCACGTGATCTTCCCAATATCCTTTTTGGCGATGATGTAAGAATCAGACAGATTTTGATTAATCTTTTGTCCAATGCAGTGAAATATACAAAACGGGGCGGCATTACATTAAGTGTAACTAGCGGCGGATATACAGAGCATGGTGAGGTAAAGCTTGTGTTTAAAGTGATTGACACAGGCATTGGCATAAAAGAAGAAGATATACCTGAGCTTTTTAAAGCCTTTAAGAGAATTGATGAAAATAAACACAGGTATGTTGAGGGCACCGGTCTTGGAATGAATATAACAAATCAGCTTTTATTCCTGATGGGCAGCAAGCTTGAGGTGGAAAGCGTCTATGGCGAAGGCTCAACCTTTTCATTTGTTTTGGAGCAGAAGGTAATGGGGCAGGAAATTATAGGCGATATTGAGAGTCGATTAAAGCATATGACGCAGGAATATGAGTACAGCACGCTGTTTACGGCGCCTGACGTAAAGGTTTTGGTCGTTGACGACAACGAGGCGAACCGAAAGGTATTTAAAAACCTTTTGAAAGAAACAAAAATAATGGTAGAGCAGGCAGACAGTGGAAAACAATGTCTGAAAAAAACAGCCGATACAAAATATGACATTATATTTTTAGATCATATGATGCCGGAGCTTGACGGCGTGGAGACGTTCCATCTTCTGAGAAATGCAAAGGATAATGTCAATGCAAATACGCCTGTTGTAATTTTGACTGCAAATGCAGTAGTAGGCGCAAGGGATAACTATTTGGCAGAGGGCTTTGATAATTATTTATCAAAACCGATTATTCCGGAAAATCTTGAGAAGCTTATCGCAGATATGCTTCCACGTGAAAAGCTTAATTTTGAGATATCTCCAGCTAAGAAAACGGTTAAGAAAAAAACAACTGAGCTGCCTGAGCTTGCAGAATTTGATTGGACGTATGCCCTTACGGTATTAAAAACGCCGGAGCTTATTTTGCAGACTGCCGGGGATTTTTATAAGACGATAGATTATGAGCTTGAAAACTTAAATGAAATGTATCAAAATATTGAAGACTCTGATATAATGGAACAGTATAAGATAAAGGTCCATTCATTAAAGAGTACAAGTAAAATGATAGGTGCGTTAAGCCTGTCAGGTGTTGCAAGGGTCGCAGAGGTATATGCCATAGACAAGGATGTGCAGCGGATAAAAAATATAACACCGATTCTCCTTGATGAGCTTAAAAAGATAAAGGGTATATTGTACGAATGGGTTGGTGATAAAAATGTTAAGCCGCCTATGGAGGATTATGATGAAATGCGTTCCATTTTAGGCGAGCTTGAAAAGGCGCTTAAGGTCAGAAACCTTGATAAGACGGATGAGCTTGTGGCAGAGCTTGGTGAATATTCTTATGAGGAGGAGCTTCAGGAAAAGGTTGACACGATTGCAAAGCAGGTTTTAAATCTTCAAATGAAAAAAGCAGATATAACGCTTGCAGAAATTATGGAAATGGTTGGAGGGAAATAATATGAAAAAAGCATTGCTGATAGGAAAATTCAACACTGTTTTTAAGGATCTCTACGATTTTTTTGATGAGAAGGATCAGTTTATCCATATTCAGGTATGCCCTGAACACATCGAATCAATCAAAAGCATCATAAAAATGACAAATCCGGGGCTTATTATCATCAGTCTCATAAGCTTGGATAAGGAATATCAGAGCCTTTTTGCATTTATCAGGCAGAAATATGAGGAGCTTCCTGTGCTTTGTATCGGAACGGAGTCTGAGCAAAAGCCCTTTGAGGCTTTTTTGGAAACTGCCCAGTATCAGGCAATCACACGTCCATGCACGAACAGAAATATATGGACGCACGTAAAGGCAATCCTTGACATATCAGAAAAACCGACAAAGCTTGTTGAAAAGTCTGAGGAAGATTTAGAGCGTGAGCTGGAGGAAAAAATCGGAAGGCGAATGGAGGAAAAACAGGAGGAGAAGGAGAAAAGGACTGTCACATTCAGGGATAACCGCCAAAACAGCATTGAGGATGATTTGGACGATTCGTGGATTGATGAGGCACTTGCAAAGCAGACGAAGGCTGCTTATCAGGCGAAGATAATGCCGAAAACGGAAGCGGCACCAGCCGTAAAAGCAGTACCGCAGGCTACGGTAGCCCCTGCAGCCGCACCACAGCCGAAGGTGGAGGAGGCTCTGCCACCGATAAGTAAAAAGATAAGGGTTCTTTTGGTAGATGACAATCCGATTCAGTTAAGGGCGCTTCGAAGTGCCTTGATGAAGGATTATGAAGTACTTATGGCTGTATCAGGGGAGGAGTCAATTGAGGTCATGAACGATGAACACCCTGATATCGTATTTTTGGACTATACGATGCCGGGCTACAATGGAAAACAGGTGCTTGAGACAGTACGCCAGTCGGAGAATTTAAAAAACATGCCGGTTGTTTTCCTGACAGGATTACAGGATAAAAAGGAAATTATGAGCCTTGTGGCACTGAAGCCGAACGGGTATCTTGTAAAGCCGCCTGATGTAGACATCATTAAGAATACAATACAAAAATTAGTAGGATAGGGATAAGGGACTGCAATGCCTGAAATTACACCTTGGCATTGCAGTCCCTGTTTTTTTGTAATAAATGCGGCACGTCAAGGTAAGACGGAACACCATCCGTATAGTTTGCTTCAACCTCGCCTGCAATAAGCGGTGCAAGATATTCCTGCATCTCCCCCGTCACGTCATTTCCATCGGCGTTAATGAAGCTGCGTGGAACAGCCTTTGCCTTGTTTGCTGTTTGATTTACGGGCACTGAGGAGAGCGTACAGCTGTAAGGCTTATTGTTTGTTCGAATCAGAGTGGTCATAAAGCCTGTTTGTCCCTCTTTCACAAGTGTTACTGCATGTTCGCCAAGGGCAAACGCCTCGTCAAGATCTGTTTTTGAGCAAAGGTGCCCTGCACAGCGCTGTAAAACATTTATCTCCACGGAACGCACCTTTACGCCAAGGGTTTCTTTTACAAGGTGTTCGAGATATTTTCCGGCGCCGGAAAGCTGTACGTGGCCGAAACGGTCAGCTGCCGCCTCGGCTGCTGAAAGATATGTGCCTTCCTTATCACGGATTCCCTCAGACACTGCCACGATTAAATTCTTATGGATAGGCAGCAGCCTCTTAAGGTCAGATATAAAATTCTCAGTGTCAAATGCAACCTCAGGAAGATAGATAAGATGGGGTGCCAAAGCAGCTTCGTTTCTTGCAAGGCAGGAGGCGGCTGTGAGCCAGCCTGCATCACGTCCCATTATCTCAACAATTGTAACACTCTCAAGGTCATAAATGTATGTGTCATATGCGATTTCCCTTACGGAGGCAGCTATGTATTTGGCTGCAGAACCAAAACCGGGCGTATGGTCCGTACACATAAGGTCATTGTCTATTGTTTTGGGTATGCCTGCAATTTGAATGTCACTGCCGATTGACGATGCATATTCGGAAAGCTTGTCTACGGTATCCATGGAATCATTGCCTCCGATATAGAAAAACGCACCGATATTCATTTTGTCAAATACGTTAAATATTTCCCTGTATAAGGTTACATCCTCCGATGCGTCAGGAAGCTTAAAACGGCATGAGCCGAGATACATGGCAGGGGTTATTTTAAGTCTGCCGACAAATTCAGGCGTGCTTTTTGTAAGATCGAGAAAATTCTCACGCAGGACACCCTGTATGCCGTGAACTGCACCATATATATGTTCATATTCCTTGTTTGTTATTATTTTGTTTATGATTCCTGCAAGGGAAGCGTTAATAGCGGCAGTCGGGCCACCGGACTGGGCAATGATACAGTTTTTTTCCATTTTCATACCTCATAGCTTAGTTTTAAAATCTTGCTATAGGATAGCATATTTTTGTTAATTTTTCCATAATAATATCTTGAAAATAGCATATAATTATTATATAATTAACAAAAGGCAATATCAATTGCGAAAATGGATGTTGTCAGGTTGATTTATTGATACATATATATCTGGAATGCTCGATAATTCCTGTTTATTTTGAACCTACATTTACTTTAAACGGGATTCCTATAGCGTAGTAATATGTCAGGCCTCCGATTTGCAGTGGAAGACAAAAAAACTATGTGCGGTTGCCCACCTAGCTTTGCTAGGAGTCAAAAGGCAGGAACCGGCATTCTGGATATATATTTTTTTGCTTGGACATTGATTAATGTGTAAGCGTGCGGATGAATTGTATTTATGAAAAGAAAAATATACATTTTTTTAGGACTGTTTTTTTCCCTTGCTATAATCATTGTTATTGCAGGTGAGATTAATAGAATGGCAAAAGAAACAAGGAAGGATGACCGGCAGGATGAGACGTCAGGCACCGGTATGGATGCGTCCTATGGGGAAGCATCGACAAAAACGGATGCAGACTGTTATTCCTACAGTGATGTCGAAAAGGTTGTAAGCTATCTTGCAGCTTCGGAGGAATCAGCTACTCAGCTTGCAAGACTGGTGGATCCACTGTCAAAAAGCAATCCCATTACAGTTTCATATGTGAAAAATATTGTTAAAATCATCGGTGCACCTGATACTGTCTATCAGGATTATTTTAAGGGCAGAAGTGGGGAAAGCGTTGTCAGCCGTGAGGAGTTCGACGAGATTTACCACAATATGGTGGATTCCGATGTTGTAAACGGCTTGGAGCGCAGGGAAATTCTTGTGTTTGATGTTGCTTGGACGGAGGATGAGGAAAACAGGGAAAAAATATATGTGAGTGACGGCACGAAAAAATATGATTTTCAGACTGCCTATGAAGAACATTATTTAGATAGAGTTTTGGATGTTTACGTAAAAAATGGCGTAATATTTAAGGTGAACGGCTTTGGACATACAAAAATACCCCTTGAGCATGTATGGATGATTGATGCGGACAGCACGAAATGTACTTTTTTATATAAGGGAATTATAAAAAGCTATCCTATAAACAATGGCGCTATGGTAAAAAAGGATTGTGTGGGGACGCTTTTTATTACAGACACAGGTGTTGAGAAGTTCGATGGGGACTATGAGGTCATGGAGGGCAGAGTCGTTTCGGTTGAAGGAGATATACGCTTAGAAGGCACGCCGAGCTATGCCTATGATGATAATTTTGCAGTGTATAACGTATCGGATGATATAAGCCTTATGGAAAGCAGGCAGCCTCTCTTGGGATATGGGACGGTAAAGCTTTTGGTAAAGGATAAAAAAGCCTGCGCCGCTGTTACATATGGGGATGCAGAGTGCGAAACAATAAGGGTAATACTTAGCAATCATGATTTTACATCGTACAAAATGGCAAAGCTGACCCTTTCGTCGGAGGAAGTGCTTAAGGTTATATATCCTGACGGCGGGGAAAAAACATTTCCGGCAGGTGAGATGGTTACGATACAATATGAGGACTATGAAGATGGCGACAAAATTATTATAGAGCAGACCGGTAAAGGAAAAGGAATTACCATCCACAGCATAACAAGGGAATGCGGCGCTCCTGCTTATGACGGCTTTCTTGAGCTTGATATTAAGAAGGACGGCATGTACGTCATAAACGAGCTGCCTCTTGAGCAGTATTTGTACGGCGTTGTTTCAAGTGAGGCTCCGTCCACATATGAGAATGAAGCGCTCAAGGCAATTGCCGTTTGTGCAAGGGCATATGCTTATGGTAAAATGAAGGATGGAAGCTTTGACGAATATAATGCCGATTTGGACGATTCCGTTTTTTGCCAAATGTACAATGATGTTTTAAAAACACCGGAGAGCATAAGGGCAGTTGATGAAACCTATGGAATTGTTCCGATGTATGACGGCGAGGTGGTTTTTCCGCTTTACTTTTCGACCTCATGCGGCATGACGTGTACAAATTCAGAGGTATGGGGAGGAACGCCATATCCGTATTTTACCTCAAATGTGGAGGATATAGAAAAATCGGAGCTTGATTTATCAGATGAGGACACCTTTGTACAGTTTATGGAGGATAGTCTTGGATATGACACCATAGAGAAGAATTTGCCATATTACAGATGGAGCATATATTATACAAGAGAGGACATATCAAAAGCCGTAAACCGTAAGCTTTCGGAACGGCTTGACACTGCGGCAGGAAGCATAAGGGTAAAAAACGACAATGGCGATTTTGTTGACGGGAACATTGCGGATATAGGAGACATTGTTTCCGTGGAGGTTTCTGAAAGAAGCAGCAGCGGCATGGTGCTTGCACTTTTGATAGAGGGAACAAAAGGAACGATTTTAGTGAAAGGGCAGGCGAATATAAGAAATCTTATAACGCCCGTAAATCAAAATATCGTAAGGCAGGATGGCTCTGTCGTAACGGGGTGGAGCTCGCTGCCGAGTACATTTTATTATGTAACGGAAAGTGACGGTGGCTTTACAATATATGGAGGCGGCTTTGGCCACGGCGCCGGTTTAAGTCAGAATGGAGCAAATGCCCTGGCTGCAAAAGGGTATCATTATACATATATCATAAGGCATTATTTTTCATCTGCTGACTTTGAAATGATATATGAATTTTTAGAGGAAGACGGGGAAGAATAAGTGAAGGCTTTTATAAAAAATATAGTGCGTATCGTGGAAAAGGGTTCGGATGACAGTCTTCCTGCTTATGCGGCGCAGACGGCATTCTTTGTCCTGCTGTCCTTTTTTCCATTTGTCATAATGATTATAATGGCCGCAATGCATCTTCCCTTTGCGAGGCAGAATATAGTATCTGAGCTGATTGAGCTTATGCCGGATGAGTTTGACTCCTATATCATATATATGGTTGATGATATTATGTACGGAGGCGGCAGCTCATTTACAATCATAACGGCACTTTTTACCGTATGGTCGGCTGGCAAAGGAATACAGGCGATAACCTATGGACTTAACAAGGTGTATGGGGTGGAGCGTGCAAGGGGCTTTGTCCTTACAAGGCTTATCAGCGCATTTTATACAATTATTTTCATGCTTAGCTGTATTGCACTTATGATTTTAAATACGTTTGGAAATGATATAGCGAAAAAGATTGTTTCGGCAAGACCTGAGCTTGCCAACGCCACGGCACTTATATTAAGCATAAAGGGAGCGCTTACCTTTGCAGTGTTTTTTGTGTTTATTCTTCTGATATATTATCAGCTCCCCAACCGTAAGGGTCGGTTTAAGGATGAGGTTATGGGCGCCGTATTTGCGGCATTTGCATGGATGGTTATGACAAGAGGCTTTGCGATATATATGCGGTTTGCAACAAAGGCGTCCTATATGTACGGAAGCCTTACCTCCATTGTTGTTATCTTGATTTGGCTGTATGTGGGTATGCAGATTATTTTATATGGTGCGGAGTTTAATTCCCTTCGCCCGGTATTTTTTAAAAAAGATGAAAAAGATGAAAATGCAGATAGCAATAATGAAAATGCTATGGTATAATGTTATGGCGAATGTTTAGAGTATGTGTCCAATGGAGGTAAATGAAATGTACGATTTTGATGAGATACAAGGCTTTGACCCTGAGGTTGCCGAGGCAATGACTGCCGAGATTAACAGACAGAATGACAACATTGAGCTGATTGCATCTGAAAATATTGTCTCAAAGGCTGTTATGGCGGCCATGGGAAGCCCTCTTACAAATAAATATGCAGAAGGCTATCCGGGAAAGCGGTATTACGGTGGATGTGAGCATGTTGACGTTGTGGAGGATTTGGCGAGAGAAAGAGCGAAGCAGCTTTTTGGATGTGAGTATGTAAACGTGCAGCCGCATTCAGGCGCGCAGGCAAATATGGCGGCATTTTTTGCAATTATGGAGCCGGGCGATACATTTATGGGAATGAATCTTGCACACGGCGGACATTTAACACACGGTTCACCGGTCAATTTGTCAGGAAAATATTTCAATGTTGTGCCTTACGGCGTAAACGATGATGGATTTATAGACTATGATAAGGTGCTTGAAATTGCAAGGGAGTGTAAGCCGAAGCTTATCGTGGCAGGCGCTTCCGCATATGCAAGGGCAATCGATTTTAAACGGTTTCGGGAGATTGCAGACAGCGTAGGAGCAGTTCTCATGGTCGATATGGCGCATATTGCAGGACTTGTTGCAGCAGGCGTACATGAAAGCCCGATTCCTTACGCACATGTTACGACAACAACGACCCACAAGACCTTAAGAGGACCACGAGGCGGCATGATTCTTTCAAGCAATGAGGTAAATGAGAAGTATAACTTTAACAAGGCAGTATTTCCGGGCATTCAGGGCGGACCTCTTATGCATGTCATAGCTGCAAAGGCAGTCTGCTTGAAGGAGGCGCTTACCGACGAGTATAAGCAGTATCAGCAGCAGGTTGTCAAAAATGCGGCAAAGCTTGCACAGGCACTTACGGAGCGAGGCTTTAAAATCGTATCGGGCGGTACGGATAATCATCTGATGCTCGTTGATTTGCAGAACCTTGACCTTACCGGAAAAGAGGTTGAAAAGCTGCTTGATTCGGTACACATTACATGTAATAAAAATACAGTTCCAAACGACCCGAAATCACCATTTGTAACCAGTGGAATCAGACTTGGCACACCTGCAATTACAACCCGTGGTGCAAATGAGGAGGATATGATTACCATAGCGGATGCCATAAAGGCAGCAGTGATAGACAAGGATAACGATAAGGCTATGTCATTAGTAAAGAGTATTACTGATAAGTATCCTTTATATAAATAATTTTTATTATTTAGATGGGCTGTTGCAGTGTATTCTGAGACAGCTCATTGCTAATTCAAAGAAAAGAGAAAAATATGGAAAATAATCAGAGCAATAACGATAACGGAAATTCAAACAATAATCAGGGCAGTAACAACAATAATAAGAAAAAACCTTCAGCTACGCTTATCATTCTTATTTTGTCTGTGTTAATGACGCTTGCCTTTTGGCAGACCTACAGTAAATTTAAGGATTCAGGCAAGGAGCAGGTAACCTATGATGAGTTTCTTACAATGCTTGATGAGGGGAATGTCCAAAATGTAAAAATATATTCAAATGAGATAACCTTTGAGCCTGCCGTACAAGATGAAAATGCGGTTTACGAGGTTTCCTACAGCGTTGTCAGAACCGATGATTTCAACCTGATTGACAGGCTGGACAAGGCTGGGGTAACCTTTGAGGAGATAGATGAGGGCGGAAGTGTTATTGTACAGACAATCCTTTCCTACGGCATTATGATTGTGGCATTTTATCTTCTCATGATGCTTATAATGAAAAGCGCCACAAAGAGCGGCGGCGTTATGGGCGTTGGAAAATCCAATGCGAAAATGTACGTTCAGACAGAAACGGGCGTTACATTTAAGGATGTGGCAGGTCAGGAGGAGGCAAAGGAATCCCTTTCTGAGATGGTTGATTTCCTTGAAAAGCCTGAGAAATACCTTCAGATTGGAGCAAAGCTTCCGAGAGGCGCCCTGCTTGTAGGACCTCCGGGAACAGGAAAGACGCTTCTGGCAAAGGCTGTTGCAGGAGAGGCAAAGGTTCCGTTTTTCTCACTTTCAGGCTCGGATTTTGTTGAGCTTTATGTAGGTGTGGGAGCCTCCCGTGTAAGGGATTTATTTAAGCGTGCAAATGCCATGGCGCCATGTATTATATTTATCGATGAGATTGACGCCATTGGAAGGAGCAGAGATACAAGACATTCAGGCGGCGATTCTGAGCGGGAGCAGACATTAAACCAGCTTCTTTCAGAGATGGACGGCTTTGATACCTCAAAGGGTATCGTTGTGCTTGCGGCTACAAACAGACCGGAGGTGCTTGACAAGGCGCTCCTTCGTCCGGGACGTTTTGACAGAAGAATTATAGTGTCAAAGCCTGACCTTCAGGGACGTATTGATACGTTGAAGGTTCATTCCAAGGATGTAAAGATGGATCAGACCGTGAATTTAAGGGAGCTTGCCCTTGCGACTGCCGGTGCGGTCGGTGCAGACCTTGCCAACATCATAAATGAGGCGGCGCTGCTTGCAGTAAGAAACAGGCGTGATTTTGTTTCGCAGGCTGACCTGCTTGGCTCCGTTGAGGTTGTATTTGCAGGAAAGGAAAAGAAGGAGAAGCTTTTAAGTCCGAAGGAAAAGGAAATCGTTGCTTATCACGAGGTTGGACATGCCCTTGTGTCGGCGCTTCAGAAAAATACGCTGCCGATACAGAGAATAACCATTGTGCCGAGGACAGGTGGAGCATTGGGATATGTATGGCAGGTTCCTGAGGAAGAAAAACAGCTTGAAAGCAAGAAGGAGCTTGAGGAGGAAATTGTTATCTGCCTTGCAGGACGTGCGGCGGAGGAGCTGAAGTTTGATTCGGTTACAAGCGGTGCGGCAAACGACATAGAAAAGGCAACAAGCATTGCGAGAACAATGATAACCATGTACGGCATGTCGGACAAGTTTGGAATGGTGCAGCTTGAGAGCGTGACAGGTCAGTACCTTGACAACAGGCGTGTCCTGAACTGTTCATCGGAGACGGAAACGAAGGTCGATACGGAAGTTAAAAATATGATAAAGGCTTCTTACGAGAAGGCAATCAAGCTTCTTAAGAAAAACATGACGACCCTTGACGCTATTGCAACGGTGCTCTATGAAAAGGAAAACCTTACAGGCGACGAGTTTATGAAGCTTTATGAAACACATCAAAACGTCAAGCTTAAAAATGCAGCAGATAACGATAAGGCAGGGATAAATTATGAACTATAATTTTTATGCTACTGTTGCAAGAATGAAATATATTGAACGATGGGCGCTTATGCGAAACACCATATCAGAAAATCTGTCAGAGCACTCTCTTGAGGTGAGCATGATTGCCCATGCCCTGTGCATTATAGGAAACGTCAGATATAAAAAAAGGCTTGATGCAGATTATGCGGCTATTGTCGGCATCTATCATGACGCTTCTGAGATTATAACAGGCGATATGCCGACACCGGTAAAATACTATAACAGAAGCATTAATGAGGCATTCAAATCCATTGAGGATGAGGCGAATAAAAAGCTTCTCTCACAGCTTCCGGAGGATATACGGAACGAGTATGAAAAGTATTTTGTAAAGCCGGAGGAAAAAGCTTACGAGTGGAGGCTTGTTAAGGCTGCCGACAAAATATCGGCACTTATTAAGTGCATAGAGGAAGAAAAAACCGGAAATAAGGAATTTGTTGTTGCAAAAAAATCTACTGAAAAAAGTGTAAAAAGGCTTGCGGAGGAGCTTCCGGAGGTAGAGGCATTTGTGAGTGAATGCCTAGAGGCATTTTCAAAGACATTAGATGAGTTATCTTAAGGAGGTACAAAATGGCACTACACATGGTAAAGAGTGTACCCACCCCTGATGAAATCAGGCAGGCACACCCAATGGACAAAGCACTTGCAGATATAAAGGCTGCAAGGGATGAGGAAATTAGAAAAATTTTTACGGGAGAATCAGATAAATTTATCGCTATCATAGGACCCTGCTCGGCAGATTATGAGGATTCAGTTTTAGACTACCTCGGAAGACTGGCAAAGGTGCAGGAGAAGGTTAAAGATAAAATAATGATTATCCCTAGAATTTATACAAATAAGCCTAGGACAAACGGTTCGGGCTACAAGGGAATGCTGCATCAGCCGAATCCTGAAAACAAGCCGGATTTTATTGAGGGCGTAAAGGCAATCAGAAAGATGCACATAAAGGCAATCAACGAGACAGGGCTTACGGCTGCAGACGAGATGCTTTACACGGATAACTGGCCTTATCTTGAGGATGTCCTTTCCTATGTTGCAATCGGTGCAAGAAGTGTGGAAAATCAGGCTCATAGGCTTACGGCAAGCGGTATAGACGTTCCTGTGGGAATGAAAAATCCTACAAGCGGAGATTACAATGTCATGCTCAATTCCTGCGTGGCAGCACAGTCAAAGCACACATTTTTATTTATGGGCTATGAGACAAAGACTGACGGAAATCCTCTCGCACATTGTATTTTAAGAGGCTCACTCAGCAAGAGCGGCCGCTCCCTTGCAAACTATCACTATGAGGATTTAAAGCTTTTAAGTGACATGTATGCAAAATTTGACCTTGTAAATCCTGCCTGCATTGTGGATGCAAACCATAATAATTCAGGCAAGAAATGGGACGAGCAGCCAAGAATTGTCAATGAAATACTGCACAGCAGGAGACATTCTGAGAGTGTGAGAAGGCTTGTAAAGGGCGTCATGGTGGAAAGCTACATTGAGGACGGTAATCAGCCGATTGGAGGAGGCTGTTACGGTAAATCAATTACAGATCCATGTCTTGGCTGGGAAAAATCGGAGGCTTTGCTTCTTTCTATGGCAGAGCAGCTTTAATTTGCGACAACTGTTATTAATGGGGGTAACATAAGATGAACATATTTAATATTCTTATTCCGAAGCAGGATCTTACATATCTTAATGGAAGCGATAAAATGGATAAAGCAGTTGAATTTCTGCTTGCCAGCGGCTTTACTGCTGTTCCTGTTGTGGATGAGGTTGGAAGACTGGAGGGCATTGTAAGTGAAGGTGATTTCCTGCGTGTAGCCATACAGCATGGCTGCGATGAGATGAAAAACATGATTGTCAGGGATATTGTACATCTTTCTGTAGATGACTTTGTGCTTAACAGTACGGATACGGATAAAATCATGGACAAGATAATTGACAGAAATTTTCTTTCGGTTATAGATGACAGAAATATTTTTATTGGAATTATAACAAGAAGAAGCGTAATGCTGCATTTAAAAAGGAAATAAAATGGAATTTCAGGTGGGACAGAAAATAAAATTAAAGAAGCCGCATCCCTGCGGGGCAAACTGTTGGGAAATTCAGCGTGTAGGCATGGATTTCCGCCTGAAATGTACCTTGTGCAGCCATTATATCATGATACCAAGAAAAACAGTGGAATCATCCTTCAAAGGATTTGTTTAAAGTACCCCTTTTGTTGGGAATAATTAGACTATCACATTGTAAAATATTACAAAATAACAAGGGGTCAAAATGAGCAAAGTGACAAAAATTTTTTTTGGGCAAATTTAACATTTACTTTTCAGTTTTAAATTTGCTAAAATATTTGTTACAACGGCTTTTTCGTTAGTAAAAAAGCAGTTTACCTACGGTAAATTGTTTTGGAAATGGAGGATGTAATGTTTGATATCGGAGACTATATCGTTTACGGAATTAATGGAATTTGCAGGGTGGCGGATATTACGCATCCTGACATTTCGGGAGCAGACGGGAACAGATTATACTATGTATTAATTCCGGAAAAGGCAAGAGGCAGTAAGCTTTTTTGTCCAGCAGACAATGACAGGATTATGATCAGAAAAGTAATCAGCTGTGAGGAGGCAAAACAGATTATTGCCGAATCAAAAACTATTGAACCGCTTTGTATAACGAATGAAAGAATGCGTGACGACAGCTATAAGAGCGTCATGAAAAGTGGAGACTGCAGACAGTGGATACAGATTATAAAGACGCTCCTGATAAGGAAGAAGGAACGGGAGGAAAACGGCAAAAAAATAACTGCAACAGATGAGAGATACTTGAAAATGGCTGAGGAGGATCTGTATTCAGAGCTTGCGCTTGCAACAGGCAGCGACAAGGAGGAAATCAGGAACATAATTATCCAAAGCGTATCAGAGTAAAGTTACTTCTAAAAAACCTGCACAGAATATGCAGGTTTTTTAAGTTATAGGTAGAAATAGGCAGGAAAATCTGATATAATTTTCAAGTATATCAATTATGTGTTGGTAACAGTATCGCAAAAAACAGCGATAAGTCATATTTAGGAGATGCTTTATGGGACAGAAGTGGAATAAAAATATTATACGTGCCGGAGTTGTATTTACGGTATCTGTCTGTATCTGTATTCTTTTTGCACATGTAATTGAAGGATGGCGGGTAATAGCGGCAACCATCGGCAAGATTTTTTCTGCAATGACGCCTGTTATCATAGGATTTATTATTGCCTTTATGCTCAATCCGATTATGATATATATAAGGCGTGGACTTGCCTTTCTATTTACAAAAATATGGAAGAAGAAAAGCTACAATGTGCTGTACCATAAGACAAAGGTGCCGGCACTGATACTGACATTGGTATTTTTTATCGGTATATTATCAGGCTTTTTATGGCTTGTCATTCCTCAGATTAAAGTCAGTATTGAAACACTTGCGCGGAATATGTCAGGGTATCTGAATAATGCGCAGGAGTGGGTTGAGCGGGTGTTTGCAAAAAATGAATATCTTGAGGGAAAGCTGTCAGAGGTTATAAGCTATGTACAGAATAATGTCATGACAATTGTTGAGGAAAAAGTAATTCCGAATATAGATACAATTATGGTGCAGGTTTCATCGGGGCTGATTGTCGGAGTGAAGGCGGTACTGAATTTCTTTGTCGGACTGATTGTAACCGTGTATCTCCTTGCAAGTAAGGATGTGCTGATTGCTCAGGGTAAGAAAATTATTTATTGTATTTTCTCCAAAAAGCATGGAAATAAAATACTTGATGGTCTTTCCTATGCAAATTCTGTATTTGGAGGATTTATAAACGGTAAAATACTCGATTCCATCATAATCGGCATCATATGCTATGTGTTCACGGAGACAATGCACATGGAGTATGCACTGCTTATCAGCGTTATTGTGGGTATTACAAACATAATACCATTCTTTGGACCTTTCATCGGTGCTGTTCCGGGAGCGCTGCTTGCCCTTATGGACGACCCGATTATGTTTGTTATATTTATTGTATGGGTTCTCATTCTCCAGCAGTTCGATGGCAACATACTTGGACCGCTTATTCTTGGGGATTCCACAGGTATATCGGGAATATGGGTACTTGTCGCAATCTTGGTCGGAGGAGATTTGTTCGGTGTGCCGGGCATGATTTTGGGCGTTCCTGTATTTGCATGTATTTACGCATTCTTTGCAGTACAGCTTCGGGATGGACTTCGTGCAAAAAATATGTCCTCCGAAACTGAGGATTATTTCAGGCTTATTGGATTTGATGAGGAGACGGGAGAACCAAAATATGCGGCAAAGCTTTATGGAAGAAGGTCACTGAAAAAGAAAAAACGGAAAAAGGGTTATTTTGCCACCATTAAGGCAAAGCTGCTTGTGAGAAAAAGACAGGAATTTCCTGATGAGGAGACATTGGACAAGGATACCCTTGAGGAGATAAACATGGCGGAGGACGATGTGTATGAGACTGTAAACGAGGCGGAGGATGACGTACATGAGGCTGTAAGTGAAATAGACGATGCACATGAAACAGCAGGCGACACGGAGCATGACGAAAAACAGTGACAAAAAGGAGGAGTGGATATGGCAAAGGGAAGCTACACAACAAATCAGATACTTGAATGGATGGGTTATTTTTCAAAAGCAATGGAAACAAGTCCTGAGAAAATAAAGCTTTTGGATATTTGCGGCAAAATGAAAAATGTCATACCTATTGTTGAAACCCACAAGCGGGTAATCATATTTGCAGACGAGCTTCATGAGGATTTGTTTTATGAATTTTGGGAGGCTGGCTTTGGCGAGTATGATATGTGGTACGGCGTCGGCATAAAGGAGGAAGGACAGGTACGGCATGTAAAGATTAAAGAGGTTATCAACAGGAAGATAACTGCTCCCACAGTCATATTTATTCTAAATGAAAATACAAGGGAATCCTACAGAATAGGCATGAAAAATGATATGTTTTCCAAGGGTCCCATCAAATATGTGGGCAAGGAAATCAGAGCGGTTATCATGAGTCTTTTAGGTGTAGATTCACAGGATATAATCTGTCTTGTTGATGCGGAAAGCATTGCGGTTGAGGCTGCATTTGTAGCGGTTGACGGCACAATTATATGTGTTGAAAACGACAAGGGCGCAAAGGAAACCATGGAGGATAACGTCAAGCAGTTTGGCGTTCATAACGTAAAGATTATTCCTGATCTTGATCAGGAGTCCATGGACAGTATTCCTGTTCCAAGACTTTCCTTTATTGTGGCAAACAAGCATCTTGAGGAGGATATACAGAGGCTTCTTGTGAAAAATCCTAACATGCAGTTTGTTATTTATACCCTTGAGCTGGATATACTTTCAGGTATCAAGGCTTTATTTGAAAAGTACGGCATAGGCAATATGGAGGTTATGCAGATAACCGTTTCCAAGACGGATAAGAACAGCGTGTTTGTGACACAGCCGTCGCCTTGGCTGATAACGGGAGAGGTGCTGTAGATGGCGATAGATGTATTACCGAAAGACCCTATGATGCTGCTAAGCTTTGTAAATACAAGAATGCGGGATGAAAATATCAATCTGGCGGAGCTTTGTGAGCAGTTTGGCACAGACAGGGAAGCTGTTGAGGGCGTGCTTGAAAAAATAGAGTATCATTATGATGAGGCGCTCAGAAAATTTATTTAAGAATATTTAATATAAGGCTGTGCTTAGTAAATTCATATAAATATATTTAATATTAGAAAGAATTGTTTATAGTAGAAAAAACAATAAAATTACCGGAGGAATTGAAAAATGGCGAGTGGATATAATCATAAGCTGATTGAAGGAAAGTGGCGTAAGAACTGGGAAGAAAATCCGATTAATGTAAATGATGGGGTAAAGCCGAAATATTACTGTCTTGACATGTTCCCGTATCCGTCTGGAAACGGCTTGCATGTAGGACATTGGAGAGGCTACGTTATATCTGACGTTTGGAGCAGATACAAGCTGATGCAGGGACATTATGTGATACACCCTATGGGCTGGGATGCCTTTGGACTTCCCGCTGAGAATTATGCTATAAAAAATGGAGTGCATCCAAGCATTTCAACAGCAGAAAATGTAGCCAACATAAAAAAGCAGATTAATCAGATTGCCGCCATATACGATTGGGATATGGAGGTTAATACGACTGACCCTGAATACTACAAGTGGACGCAGTGGATATTTGTGCAGATGTTTAAGAAGGGGCTTGCATACGAGAAGCAGATGCCGATTAACTGGTGTCCGTCCTGTAAGACGGGACTTGCCAACGAGGAGGTTGTAAACGGTAAATGTGAACGGTGCGGTGCTGACGTAACCAAAAAGAACCTTCGTCAGTGGATGCTTAAAATCACAGCATATGCAGAGCGGCTTTTGGCTGACCTTGAGGGTCTTGATTGGCCTGAAAAGGTTAAGAAAATGCAGAGCGAGTGGATTGGAAAGTCCTACGGTGCAGAGGTTGATTTTAAGATTGACGGACGGGATGAGGCGATTACCGTATACACAACAAGACCTGATACCCTTTACGGCGCTACATTTATGGTGCTTGCACCTGAGCATGCGCTTGCGGCTGACCTTGCCACACCTGAAACGAAGGAGGCAGTTGACAAATACATTTATGAGGCTTCCATGAAGTCAAATGTTGACCGTATGCAGGATAAGGAAAAAACCGGCGTATTTACGGGAAGCTATGCCATAAATCCTTTAAATGGAAAGAAAACGCCGATATGGCTTTCAGATTATGTACTTGCCGATTACGGTACGGGTGCAATCATGTGTGTGCCTGCACATGATGACAGGGACTTTGAATTTGCAAAGAAGTTTAAGCTTCCAATCATTCAGGTTATTGCCAAGGATGGCAAGGAAATAGAAAATATGACTGAGGCTTATACGGAGGCGGCAGGAACCATGATTAATTCAGGAGACTGGAACGGCATGGAATCTGCTGTGCTGAAAAAGGAAGCGCCTGCAATGATCGAGGAAAAGGGCTACGGCAAAAAGACTGTAAACTACAAGCTTCGTGACTGGGTATTTTCACGC
This sequence comes from Clostridium sp., assembly GCA_023664775.1. Taxonomy (GTDB): domain Bacteria; phylum Bacillota; class Clostridia; order Lachnospirales; family Lachnospiraceae; genus Coprococcus_C. The sequence continues at coordinate 18,983 of JAMPEW010000028.1, forward strand.
CAGAGGTATTGGGGCGAGCCGATACCGATCGTACATTGTCCTGACTGTGGGGCAGTTCCCGTTCCTGAGGAGCAGCTTCCGCTTCTTCTTCCTGAGGTTGAAAGCTATCAGCCTACGGGAACAGGCGAGTCACCGCTTGCAGATATTACAGAGTGGGTAAACACAACATGTCCATGCTGTGGAAAGCCTGCAAAAAGAGAGACAAATACCATGCCTCAATGGGCAGGCTCCTCATGGTATTTCCTGCGGTATGTTGACAGCAAAAATAAAGACGAGCTTGTGAGCCGTGAGAAGGCAGACAAATATCTTCCTGTGGACATGTATATCGGCGGCGTTGAGCATGCGGTTCTGCACCTGCTCTACTCAAGATTTTATACGAAATTTCTCTATGATATTGGAGTTGTGGATTTTGAGGAGCCGTTTAAGAGGCTGTTTAATCAAGGCATGGTATGCGGCAGGGATAAGGTTACGGGTGCGGCTACAAAGATGAGCAAATCGCTTGGAAATATTGTATCACCTGATGACATTGTGAGAGATTACGGCTGCGATACGTTAAGAATGTACGAGCTGTTTATCGGACCGCCTGAGCTTGACTCCATATGGGACGACAGCGGTATGGAGGGCATATATAGATTTTTGAACCGTTTTTATGCAATGGTTACCTCAAATCTCGAAAAAGATGCACCTGAGACAAAGGAGCTTGTAAAGCTTCGCAATAAGCTTGTATTTGATATAACACAAAGACTGGAGCAGTTCAACTTAAATACCGTTATATCAGGCTTTATGGAGTATAACAACAAGTTTATGGAGCTTACAAAAACTACGGGCGTAGATAAGGAAACGCTCAAGACAATGGTGCTTTTGATTGCTCCGTTTGCACCTCACATAGGTGAGGAGCTTTGGGAGATGCTTGGAGGGACGACCTCCGTATTCCATAATCAGTGGCCTTCCTATGATGAGGCGGAAATGAAGGATGATGAAAAGGAAATTGCCGTTCAGATAAACGGCAAGACAAGAGTTACCGTAAACATTTCCGTAAATGATGACAAGGACACCGTGATTGCCAAGGCGAAGGAAGCGCTAGGCGATAGACTTACCGGCAATATTGTCAAGGAGATTTACGTACCGAATAGGATTGTAAACATCGTTTGCCATTAAAGAAACGATTTCAGCATATTAAATTTTTGTCTTTCAGAAGGAGAGAGTGATTCCTCTATTGCATCAAGGAGGAGTTCACTCTCTTGTTTTGTAAAGTTCATGTTACGGCGGTTCAGCTCCTGATTTATTTTCATGATTTCAGGAAGCAGCTCCTCCATGGATTTATTTTGGCTTTTATTTTTAATTTCCAATATTATTTTCAGCTTTAAAGGGTCGATTCCCCTTAATTTCGGATTATTCTCAAAAGAGCCGTCATTTTGATAAGGGGAATTTTGACGTTGGTAGCCGTTATTTCTTTGTTGTGGTCTGTTATACATTTTTACGTCCTTTCATTTAATATTGACATTACGCTTTCATACAAATCATCTGAGGTGCCGCCGTTTGTTTCACTTTCAACGTGTTCGCTATATTCAGGAGGCTGTGCAGGCATGGAATTCATCATTTCCATCATGGACATCATCTGTTTCATCTGCTTAAACGTGTTTGCATATTCACCGGGCATAAAGCTTAACATGCTTCCAAGCATTTCCTCCTGATTTTTTGGATGGCAGTCAAAGCCGCATTCAGAAATGTAGTTCCTGTCATTCATTCGCTGCATAATCATTGTAAGCTCCCTGTACTTTATGAAAAAAATTAAAGGAAGTTTGTACTGATACTCTACAAAAGGAACCATTGCTTCAAGCAGGAAAAGGGAATCATCATCTATTAATTTATCAAGGGGATGGACACGCCCAAAATTATTCATAAAAGCATCCTGCCTGTTTCGTTTTTGTTATTGAAAGCACTTTTTCCGATAAGGCAACATTTTCTCTGTACATTATATGCACATATTTTTTTTCTTATGAACAATGGCTGAACCTATATAAGGATTTACCGCCATGGAGTTGTCGTACAAAATATTTTAATACAACAATCCCATGACGGATCCCTGCTTGTTAAAAAAATTCCCTTATTAGCAGCCGCAGTTATTTGAGTATCCACTGCCGCAATTGTTGCTGTTTCCACCGCAGCAGAAAAGAAGAATAAGGATTATCCAAATGCAGTCACATCCGCCGTTTCCGTAGCCGTCGCCGCCAAAGAGACCACTGCCGCAATTTCCATTGCAGAGCAGCAATATCAATATTATCCATATACAACTGCAATTGCTGCCGTTTCCGCCAAAGAGGCCGCCGCCGCAACCGCAACCACACTGTGTAGCTGATAAATCACTCATGTGTTTACCTCCAAATTATTCTTATGCTTTATATTATTCATTTGGAGGAAAGTTGTTAAAATATTATATTGGGCGAAATGATGATTTGAGAAAGAAAGGCGGCACTGTTTTTTTGTTATTCTTCGTTGCCGATGCTCTTGATAACAGCGTCAATTGTTTCCTCAGAGGTAAAATCCACCTCATAAAAGAGCGTATCAGGATTAGAAAGCGTGAGCCTGAATTTTTCGGAAGCATGTCCGAAGGTCTTTGGGCGCTCAATCACATTTTTTGACAGATATTTTACCATATCAAGCTTGATAACATCTGTTTTGGAAAGATAATTTACAATCATATATTTTTCTGTGATGTAAATATGCTTTTTTTTGTAGAGCAGATGATATGTAAGCTGTGTATTTATATCATATATGATTTCAGCAGGCTTACCGTACGGGGCAAGCTGCTTTGACTGTGGGTGCGCCTGTGGGTTCAGCATGATATACACCGTGTACATTAAGATGATAATGCTGATTACGATTGGTGCAATAAAAAGTATATATACCATTACAATGAAATTGAGGGGATAGCCTACCTCGCTTACAATATAATCACTGCAATAGCCTGCGAGGATGCTTTGGTCTATGCCTGCCTGGTCTGCAAATTGTCCCATGATATATGTGGAGGAAACGTTATCCTTGATGATGGTTCCTTTTAAGGTTTTCGCTTCATAGCTTGGAGCAGGCGCATCCGTTTTAATAAGAAAAAGTATGAGACGGTTATTTGTTGACATGTAATAATAGGAGCCCTTCTGCTTTCCGTCCTCATAATAGTCAAGTCCGGTATATTTTAAACTATCAGCTGTAAGCTTTACGTTTGTAGTCTGCGCGGCATAAAGTCCCTCAAGCGTCGCATCTATATTTTCCATGCTGATGATTTCCTTACACTCGATATAGTCAAATATCGGATATTGAATACATAGAAAAACAAGCACAAGAAAAACTGCTATAGCAGGAATTGCTACGGCAAGTGTATTTTTTAATAACATTTTCTGATACTTTTTTTTCTTCATGCTAAACTCCGATGGGGTATAGGAGGAAAGCAGCTTTGCCACTTTCATCCAAATACAGATTTACTCTTGTAAGAGTAAACCATTTTACGACATTTTTCAATAGTAAAAACCACTTGACAAGAAATAAAGTTATGCTAGAATACCTTTATGTGAATATTTAAAGGCTGTGATGGTGCAACAAGGACTTATTCGCTTCCTACAGAGATGAGGGGCCGCTGGCTGAGAGCCTTTCTAAAGATAAGGATAAGTCTCATTTTCACACCGGAGCTGCATGCCTGAACTTACAGTAGGGCATGACGTGTTATGTACGTTACACATTTTTTAAGAGCAGCCATTTATGGCTGAAAACGGGTGGTACCGCGGATTATTTTCGTCCCTTTGTTAGGGGACGTTTTTTATTTTGAACTGCGAAGCATCATAACGTGAGAAAATATGCTAGTAAGGGCACAGGGCGTTAAGCGTTAGTGTGCCCGGTGCCCTTACTAGCATATTTTCGACAATGTATTTTAATTTTGCCACTGTAAAGGAGGAAGAAATAATGAAGGAGAAGCTTCAGGGCATCAAGGACAAGGCTCTTGCAAGTATAGAGCAGGCAAAGGATGCCTCCATGATTAATGACATTAAGGTAGCCATACTTGGAAAAAAGGGTGAGCTTACGCAAGTGCTGAAAAGCATGAAGGACGTTGCACCGGAGGACAGGCCGAAGGTGGGGCAGCTCGTAAATGAGGCGAGACAAAGCATTGAGGAAAAATTAGAAGCAAAGCTAAAGAGCATAAATAATGCTGTGCGGGCTGAGAAAATGAAGCGTGAGACGATAGACGTAACACTGCCCGGCGTAAAGAAAATTCAGGGACACAGGCATCCGAATCAGATTGCCATAGAGGATTTGGAACGTGTATTTATCGGTATGGGCTATGAGGTTGTAAGGGGACCTGAGATAGAATATGACAAATACAATTTTGAGCTTCTTAATATACCTGCAAATCACCCTGCAAAGGATGAGCAGGACACATTTTACATTACGAAGGATATTCTTTTAAGGACGCAGACGTCGCCTGTGCAGGCGAGAATTATGGAGCAGGGAAAGCTTCCGATAAGAATACTCTCACCTGGCAGGGTATTCCGGTCGGATGAGGTGGACGCAACCCATTCGCCTTCCTTTCATCAGGTGGAGGGCCTTGTCATAGACAAAAACATAACAATGGCGGATTTAAAGGGAACCCTTGACCAGTTTGCAAAGGAATTTTTTGGAGAAAAAACAAAAACAAAATTTAGGCCGCATCATTTTCCGTTTACTGAGCCTTCGGCAGAGGTTGACATAACATGCTTTAAATGTGGTGGAAAGGGCTGCCGTGTATGTAAGGGAAGCGGCTGGATAGAAATTTTAGGCTGCGGCATGGTTCACCCTCATGTGCTTGAAATGTGTGGAATTGACCCTGAGGTTTATTCGGGCTTTGCCTTTGGAATAGGCTTGGAGCGTATTACGCTGCTGAAGTATGAGATAGATGATATGCGTCTTCTCTACGAAAATGACATGAGATTTTTAAATCAGTTTTAGTTTAGGAAAGATGAGGTAAAGGCATATGAATACACCAATATCATGGCTTAAAGCATACGTTCCTGATTTGGACGTGGATATCAATGAATTTGTTGACGCAATGACGCTTTCGGGCTCCCATGTTGAGGGATACGAGAAAAAGGATAAAAACCTTGAAAAAATTGTTGTGGGACGCATTGAAAAAATAGAAAAACACCCTGATGCAGACAAGCTGATTGTGTGTCAGGTGAATGTGGGCGCTGAGACGATACAGATTGTGACGGGCGCACCGAACGTAAAGGAGGGTGACCTTGTACCCGTAGTGCTTGACGGCGGAAGGGTTGCAGGGGGACATGACGGCGAGCCCCTTCCTGAGGAAGGAATCAAGATAAAAAAGGGTAAGCTTAGGGGCGTTGAATCCTTTGGCATGATGTGCAGCATTGAGGAGCTCGGCTCAAGCAGGGAGCTTTATCCTGAAGCGCCTGAGTATGGAATTTATGTATTTCCGGAAGATGCAGGCACAAGTCCCGGGGAAGATGTAGTTGCTGTCCTTGGACTGAATGATGCAGTGGTAGAATACGAGATTACGTCAAACAGGGTTGACTGTTTTTCAATGATAGGAATGGCTAGAGAGGCTGCGGCTACATTTGAAAAGGAGTTTATACCGCCTGTTGTTACCGTAAAGGGAAGCGGTGGAAACGTAAACGATTATATTTCCGTGGAGGTGCAGGATTCGGACCTTTGTACACGCTACACTGCAAGGGTTGTAACCGACATTAAAATAGGTCCTTCTCCAAAATGGATGCGGGAAAGACTTGCCTCGCAGGGGATACGTTCTATCAATAATTTGGTTGACATAACTAACTATGTGATGGAAGAATACGGTCAGCCTATGCATGCTTATGATTTGTCTACCATTGCGGGCAGCAAAATCGTTGTCAGACGTGCAAAGGACGGAGATGTGTTTACTACCCTTGACGGACAGGAAAGAAAAATGGACAAGGATGTCCTTATGATTTGCGATGGGGAAAAGGAAATCGGTATTGCAGGCATCATGGGTGGTGAAAATTCCATGGTTACTGACGACATAAAGACACTTTTGTTTGAGGCTGCCTGCTTTGATGGAACAAACATAAGGCTTTCCACAAAGAGAATCGGGCTGATGACGGACGCTGCCGCAAAGTTTGTAAAGGGACTTGACCCGAACCTTGCCATAGAAGCAATGAATAGGGCGTGTCAGTTGATTGAGGAGCTTGGCTGTGGAAAGGTTGTTGACGGCGTGGTAGATGTTTATCCAAATCCCGTATCGGAGATAACGCTTGCCTTTGAGCCTGATAAAATGAACAGGCTGCTTGGAACAGATGTGCCGGCTGAGCAGATGCTTCAATATTTTGACAGGCTTGGCATCAAGTATAACAAGGAAACAAATATGCTTACCATACCAACCTTCAGACAGGACATAAAATGTATGGCTGACCTTGCAGAGGAGGTAGGAAGATTTTACGGCTATGACAATATTCCGACAACGCTTCCAAAGGGAGAGGCAACTGCAGGCAAAAAGGGCTATGCTGAAAGAATTGAGGACGAGGTAAGAATGATATGTGAGGGCAACGGCTTTTCAGGTGCAATGTGCTACTCCTTTGAAAGCCCTAAGGTGTTTGATAAGCTGCTTATTCCTGCTGAGGACGAGGTAAGGCGCGCAATAGAAATATCAAATCCGTTAGGGGAGGATTTCTCAATTATGAGAACCATTCCTTTGAACGGAATCCTTACCTCAATTGCAACAAACTATAACAGAAGAAATAAGGATGCAAGATTGTATGAGCTTGCCAATGTTTATATTCCAAAGTCGCTTCCGCTTACCGAGCTTCCTGACGAGAAGATGAAGCTTACAATGGCGATGTATGGAAGCGGGGATTTCTTTGACCTAAAGGGCGTTCTTGAGGAATTGTTTGAAAAGCTTGGCTTCGGAAAGGAAGTAACCTTCCAGCCGACAGGTGCACATACCTTCCTGCATCCGGGCAGACAGGCAGATATACAAAAGGGAAAGCTTCAGATTGGCTATATGGGACAGCTTCACCCTGAGGCAGCAGACAATTATGGCATAAAAGCGGAAGTGTATGTTGCAGTCATAAACATGGATGTTGTCACAATGCTTTCCACCTTTGACAGAAAATATGAGGGAATTGCAAAATTCCCGGCAGTCGTAAGAGATTTGAGCATGGTTGTTGACAAGTCCATATTTGTCGGACAGATAGAGGCAGTTATAAAAAAATGTGGAGGAAGGCTGCTTGAGAGTCTTACGCTTTTTGACGTATATGAGGGCGAGCAGGTTGCCGAGGGAAAGAAGTCGGTTGCCTACAGCATGACCTTTCGGGCAAAGGACAAAACGCTTGAGGACGCAGAGGTTGGAAGGATAATTGAAACGATTATTGCGGAGCTTGGTAAAATGGGTATTACGTTAAGGGCATAAGATGTGGCAATGTTTGATTGGAGACTGCTATGGAAAACAACTTTAAATTAAAGGATTTTTATTACGAGCTTCCCCATGAGCTGATAGCGCAGGACCCGCTTTTAAAACGAAGCGACTCAAGGCTGATGGTTTTAAACAGGGAGGATGCTTCCATTACCCACAGACATTTTAGTGATATTCTTGACTATCTTAGTGAGGGCGATTGTCTTGTTATCAATGACACAAAGGTAATTCCTGCAAGACTCATCGGAGTTAAGGAGGGAACGGGAGCCTCCATAGAGGTGCTTCTTTTAAAAAGACTTGATGACACAAGATGGGAAACACTTGTTAAGCCAGGCAAAAAGGCAAGACCGGGAACGGTAATATCCTTTGGCGACGGAATGCTTGTGGGTACTGTTACTGATATCGTGGAGGAAGGAAACCGCATGATAGATTTTCGCTTTGAGGGAATCTTTGAGGAGCTTTTGGACGAATTAGGGCAGATGCCGCTGCCTCCGTATATCACCCATGCGCTTGCCGATAAGGACAGGTATCAGACTGTGTATGCGGTAAATACAGGCTCGGCGGCAGCGCCTACGGCAGGGCTTCATTTTACGAAGGAGCTTCTTCGTGCTGTCAGCAAAAAAGGGGTCAATATAGCAAGGATAACCCTTCATGTGGGACTTGGCACCTTTCGGCCCGTAAAGGTAGAAAATATAAGCGAGCATCACATGCACAGTGAATTTTACGTCATTGATGAAACTGCTGCAAATTTAATTAACAAAACAAAGCAAAATGGTGGTAAAATAATATCCGTGGGAACAACAAGCACACGAACCTTGGAAACGGCTGCCGATGAAAACGGATATATAAAGCCGTGCAGCGGATGGACAAATATATTTATCTATCCGGGATATAAATTTAAAGTGGTGGACAGACTAATTACAAATTTTCATCTGCCCGAATCTACCCTGCTGATGCTTGTCTCGGCATTTTATGACAGGAAACGGGTGCTTGAAGCCTATAAGACGGCTGTGGAGGAAACATACAGATTTTTTTCCTTTGGCGATGCGATGATGATACTTTGAAAATAACAAGATTAGGTAATTGCGAAACTATGTGTTTTATATGATACGTTGTAGAAAATATACAAATTCAACTCAGGGCACGCTTGCGCTTAACGCCCTGTCTATGAACTTGTATATTTTCTCCAACTTACGTTATTATAAAGCAGAGTTTCACAATTGCCTAAATAACAAGATAAGAAAGAGGATGGCAGACATATGAAATCTATTAAAAGAAGCTTAGGATTATTTAGATATAATATGTCTGCCATTATTTTATTTCAGCTGGTATATAAGATAATGGCGCTTGCCCTTTTTGTACCGCTTTTTTATACGCTTCTTAATTATTCGGTAACGCTTGCGGAAATTCCCTATCTTACATCAAATAATATGAATCAATATTTTACGTCGCCATCGACCTATGCGCTTCTTGTGATTGCCATACTTATCTTTGCCATGTATTTTTTAATTGATATTTCTGCTATGATTTACGCTATGGAGGCATCACACAGGAAGGAGAAAACAAATCCTGTGGAGCTTTTGTTAAAGGGTGTTTTTAATGCAATCAGAATCATCAATCCTAAAAATATGGGAATCGCAGTTTATGTGCTGCTTGTCCTTCCGTTTACCTATACGGTTACAATTTCAGGCTCTCTTGCGGGCTTTAAGCTGCCTGAGGTTTTTTTAAAGTATATCCGGCAAAACAAATATGTTTTTTTCGGTATTATGGCAGTGTATATACTAGTATGCTTTATAGAGGTGTTCGTTATCTTTACCATTAATTACTATTCCCTATACAAGCTTAGCTATAGGGAATCGGTTATTATGGGAAAAAAGCTGATAAAGCATCATCGGGGTAAGGTTTTGTTCGGAATTATCATGTGGAACCTTGTGATAACGCTGTGCCTGTTCCTGCTTGAGGGTGTTTTGGCATCTGCATTTGTGGGACTTTTTAAGACCGTGCTTCCCATCAAAAAGGCATATTTCTTTATGAGAAATGTTGTTCAGATTGGCTTTATGATTTTGTATATTATATTTTCCCTTATTTCGACGCCTCTTATTTATTCCTATATATGCAGCACATTTTATGAGCTTGAAGGGGATAATGACTATGCAGAGTATGAAAAGATACAAAAGAAAAGGGAAAGCACCCATTTGGATTTGGAGAAAAAAAGAAAGCGGGATAAGATTACAATGGTTTCCATGATAAGTGTTGGTCTTATTCTAAATGGATTTTATATTTATTTAAGCATAAATAATAAGGTCAGCTTAAATATTGCATATCCTCAAAATGCAAGCGTTACGGCGCACAGGGGAGATTCGGCGCACGCACCTGAAAATACAATGGAGGCGATAATGCTTGCCGTTGAAAACCATGCGGATATAGTGGAGATAGACGTAAGGCAGACGATGGATGGGGAATTTATTATCATGCATGACGAAAGCCTTGAGAGAACGACAGGGGTAGACAGAATTGTAGGAGATGTGAAAATTGGATTCGTGAAGCATTTAGACGCAGGCATATGGTTTTCTGAGGAATACAAAAATACAAGAATACCGACGCTTGAGGAGGTGCTTGCCTACGGAAAGGAGAATCACGTTTTTCTAAATATTGAATTAAAGCCTGCGGACACGGATGAAAATTATGAGGAGGGCGTGCTTGCGCTGATAGAAAAATACGAATATTTTGATGACTGTATGCTTGCCTCTACCGATTATGAGCTTTTGAAACGAATGAAGCAGCTAAACGGGGACATTCAGACCCTTTACATTTTAAAAATGGCATTTGGAGATTTCGGAGATATGGAATATATTGATGCTTTCAGTGTGAGGCACAATTTTATAAGCAAGGAAATGGTAAATAATATCCATAAGAACGGAAAACGTATTTATGCGTGGACGATTAATACGGAAGAAAGCATAAAGAAGGTTCTGCTTATGAATGTGGACGGTGTGATTTCTGATGATCCCTATGAGGCAAAGGAAATTATCTACAATGCAAATAACAGCCTTGTAACCGACTGGTTTGAAAGACTTGTCAAAGAATATTAGCAAATTCTTATTGATTGCGTATGCACAGCTTTATGAAATTATATATATTTTCCGTTGTTTCATTGTCATAGTGAAGACCATCAAAGGTGTTATAGCCGTTTGACATAAGATATGTATTTGTGTCTATTATTTTTACCTCTGTGTCGTTTAACCCCTCAATCATGGAGGTGTTGAAGCGGTCTATCATTGCATTTGTCAGTGAATATCCGTTTGCGGAGCATGCAGCGTCGCTTACGGGATTTACAAGCATATAGTATACCTCTGCGTCTGTTCTTTGGCATAAATCCATAATGGTGTCAATATAACCTGCGTTACCGGCGCTTGCGTCATTTACGCCTAAGCCGATGATGATTCGTGTGTTGTCATCTGACGCCTCAACAATTTTATCCATGCGGTTTTTCAGAAAATAAAGTCCCACGCCATTCTCACAGAAAAAAACATCGTAAGCCTCTGCACACTCTGACATTGCAACATATCTTGAATCGCCTACGAATATGTATTTGTGGGTGTCAGGCACATCTGCCGTTGAGGTGTCTGTAACAGCGTCGTGGTTTTCCTCATAAAGGATATTGCTTTTTGGGGCATCTGTTGCCGTAGCTGTACCTGTATTTTTTTCTTCCATGTTTTTATTGTATTGTTTCCACAACATAAGCTCCATACTTCCTAAAAATATAAATATAATCAGTGCAATTATCCATACGGTATTACTTGTTTTCATAAAAGGCTCCTTAAAAAGAGAAAAACTCCATTCGTATATTGATTATTTCAACATATCACAATATATCACATTATAAAAATTCATTCAATCCTTTGTTGGTGTAAATTATAGTACATCCAATGATGGAAATTTAACCGGTAATGTGGTAAAATGTGCACGGCACATTTTACTTTGCGAAAATACATCGCAAATAGCGCATCGTCAATCTTTGATTGACGATATGGTAGAATGTGCACGAAAGCAATGAGCAGTGCCAGTCTGGAAGCTGAAAAAGCGGCTGCTTGCAGACCGTTTTTTTAGATTACGGACTGATAGGGCGAATGCCCGTGAATGAGGAAAACCAAGGGCTTTCCGAATGTGCGCTGCGACAAAATGAGCGAACGGTGACATGGCAGATTACGAAAGGAGACTACTGAAATTGAAATTCAAAAGAGCAGGAGGCTTGTCCGGTGAAATTACTGTGCCGGGAGACAAGTCCATTTCACATAGAAGTATCATGCTGGGCGCACTTGCAAAGGGAAATACGGAGGTTACGGGCTTTTTGCAGGGGGCGGACTGCCTTTCTACAATAGACTGTTTCAGGAAAATGGGCGTTGAAATTACAAATAATAATGATGGGACTGTTGTAATAACAGGCAGGGGGCTGAGAGGTCTTTTGCCGCCTGACGATACTCTTGACGTTGGAAACAGCGGGACGACAACGAGGCTTATGTCGGGAATTTTGGCGGCACAAAGCTTTTCGTCAAGAGTAAACGGCGATGCCTCCATACAGAAAAGACCGATGAAGCGCATTATAACCCCGCTTTTACAGATGGGGGCAGACATAAAAAGTGAAAATGGAAATGACTGTGCACCGCTTGTTATAAATGGCAGACAGCTCAAAGGAATATGCTATGCCTCGCCTGTTGCGTCTGCGCAGGTTAAATCGGCAATCTTATTTGCGGGACTTTATGCAGAGGGCGAAACAACGGTCACAGAGCCAGCCTTAAGCAGAAACCATACAGAGCTTATGCTTGAGGAATTTGGTGTTGATATAAAAACGGAGGGGAAATCCGTAACTGTTGCACCTGCAAGGGAGCTTTTTGCAAGAAAGATAACGGTGCCCGGCGATATATCCTCCGCCGCGTATTTTATGGTGGCGGCAGCCATTACGCCTAATTCCTGCGTTACCGTAAAAAATGTTGGTATCAATCCGACAAGAGATGGAATGATACGGGTTATGAAAATGATGGGAGCAGATATCGCAGTTGAAAAAACATCGGCAGATATAGGCGAGCCGACAGCAGATATTACGGTTAAAACCTCGGAGCTTAAGGGCTGCGTCATTGGGGGAGATATCATTCCGACATTGATTGATGAGATACCTGCAATTGCCATTCTTGCCTGCTTTGCGGAAGGAAAAACAATCATAAAGGATGCAGGGGAGCTTAAGGTTAAGGAATCAAACCGCATAGACGTCATGGTGTCAAACCTTTCGGCAATGGGAGCCGACATAGAGGCAACAGAGGATGGAATGATAATCAAGGGTGGAAAAGCACTCCATGGCGCTAACGTGGACAGCAGGCTTGACCACCGTATCGCCATGAGCTTTGCCGTAGCGGCATTAAATGCGGAGGGAGAAACAGGCATACTGGGAAGTGAATGTGTAGACATATCATATCCGGGATTTTATGCTGATTTAAAAAAGCTGATAAAATAAATGAAGTAAAAAAGAAGGACCGTCACAGTATGGCTGTGTAATTTTATGTGTGCCTGAAAGCCATGCTGCGACAGCCCTTTTGTTTTATAAAAAAATTCTCTGAATTTTATAAGGCAGGATTAATCATTCTGCCCCAATTTGCCCCAAGTGCCATTAAAGGTATGGCAGCATAAGGGGTTTCAAAGGCACTTTGTTCTTCCTACAAGGTCTGCTTGTACATATTTTTATCAAACTCTGCATTAAAGTAATAAAAATTTTTGCTGTCCATCTTTTCCTTGGTCATTTCAAGTGCTTCGCCGAACCTTTGAAAATGGACAATCTCCCTTGCACGCAGGAATTTAAGCGGTGCCCTTACGTCAGGGTCATCAATCACACGAAGCAGATTTTCATATACGGTACGTGCTTTTTGCTCTGCGGCAAGATCCTCAAAAAGGTCTGCCATTGCATCACCCTTTGACTGAAATTCAAGTGCCGTAAAAGGAACACCAGCCGCCGCCTGCGGCCAAAGCCCTGTGGTATGGTCAATATAGTAAGCGTCAAAGCCAGCAGTTTTTGCCTGTTCAGGCGTAAGATTTTTTGTAAGCTGATAAACCATTGCACAGATAATTTCCATATGGTTTATTTCCTCGGTGCCTATATCCGTAAGCAGACCGCCTACCTTCTTGACAGGCATGGAATAACGCTGTGCCAGATAACGCATGGATGCTGACAATTCGCCGTCAGGTCCACCGTATTGGCTTATAATAAGCTGTGCCGTTTTCGGGCATGTGTTTTTTATTTTAACAGGAAATTGTAATCTTTTTTCGTAGCTCCACATTATATTTTACCTCCTTCCCAAGGCATAGGACCTTCGCCCCAGTCATAGCAGCAACTGTCGGGGTTGCCTGTAATCATGGAAATCTGTGTCAATGGATAAAATTTACCTGCATACGCTGCAAGTAAATCAAGGCGTTTATTTAAAAGCTCCTTAAAAAGTGTAAGACCCTCCTTGCAGTCAGGATGTGTATCCAAATAAAGCGTAAGGTCATTTATGGCAAAGCTTATTGTTGAAAGCTCGGTCATTTTTGCTTCTCTGTCCGCCTCTGCGGGAGTGCCTGAAAGAGAGGCAGCTTTTAAGTTGCTTTCGCCCTTGTCAGCCTTGAAAAACGGCATGTTTAGGCAAGGGAAAATGGTACCCTCCATAAGTGCTGTTTCAAAATCATAAGGCTCACACCAATCCTGCATTGGAACAGATGCCATTGCAAGGCTTTCAGGGCAGGAGCAGCATTTATCGTTGTTCATAACGGTTCTCCTTTCGTTTTCATTTTAAACAATTAAAAATTGCCGTACATTTATTTTGCGTGGGAAGAAAAAAATATATGTGAGAAGTTATTGGCAAAAAAATGGGGCTGTCGCAGACAGCCTCTCATTTTGTTTTTATTATAGATAAGAAAGTTCTCCGAATTTCTTATCAGGCAGGATTAAAAATCCTGCTAGGATGCGAACTACAGCATCAAAGACGCTTTGTTCTGGATTTCAATTTAAGCTTTATAGCTACGCTTCGCCAGCTTCCGCCTCAGAAGCAGTCTCGCCCTCCTGCTCTAATGTAACATAATCCCTTTCGCCAGGCTCGGAGTCCTCAAAGAAGATTTCATCCTCGTCAACGATATCCTCCTCGTTTGTCTTTGGGAATTTTTCCTTGATTGCAGTTGTGACCTTCTTGAGCTTTTCATCCACGTTGTGTTCCTTATAAACCTTAGATTCCTTAATCTGATCCTTAAATGCGTAGCAGATTCCGCCTACTGCTGCGGCAGCTACAGTAAATTTTACAAGTCCCTTTACTAATTTTCCCATGTCTAAATCTCCTTTTTCATATATATTTTACGCAGATGGAACAGGAATATAAATATTACAGTGGCTTAGCAGATCGTCTCAAGGAACAAAGCAATCTGCGAGGAGCATTTCTACCATTTCAACAATGAGAATGGCAAGCTTTTTAATTGCACTTATTCTTGTGTTAATTAGTGTTAGTGACAAACACGATATTGCAGCTGTTTTAGGCACTGTCATATTTTTTATGCCTTGTGCATAAAAAGTTGTACTTCGTAATTTACATATAAAAGGTAAAATTTCTTAATTGATATGATTGATGTAATAGGGGAAATATATGGTAAAAATGTTCCGAATTGGTACAATGCACTTAACACTGGTACAATGAGCTTAGTGACTATGTGGAAAATGTCTGGTATAATAAATTTGTAGGTTAATCTGACAGATGGCTGAATGTGAAGCTGTCGTGTATGAAACGAGGATTGTTTGGTAGAATTAAATTGGAAAGGACGGTGAAATCATTACAAGGCTTCCCGGCATTTTGAAAGCAAATTTCATATGAGGACCATATACTCGTGTATTTAGGTTTTTGCTTCAATCAAGCAAAATGACGAGTATATGTATTTTGAATCCATGACAGATCCTTACAGTGAGAGAAGATTTATTTATATATTAAAAATAATAAAAAATGCTACAATATGTCGTTTCAGTTAAAGTAAATTGAAAAATAAATAGATTAAAATGAAACTGTAAAAATGCAACGGTTGACAATTGACAAAGAAAATTTATGGAGGGCTTATTTATGATGAAAAAACAAAAAACTAAGGCGATAGCAATGATTTTTTCCATGTTGTTATTATTTATTTGTATGTATAACATAAAAACAAATGCAATGGATGTGACAAGTGCAACATATGAAGGTGTTACATATACAGGGAGCATTACATATTATGGTGCAGGAGGACCGTCCGGATATTATGAATTGGTGCTAAAGGCAAGTGCAACGCCTAACGAATTATATGAATACGTAAAGCTAAAATCAGGTTCAGGCTCTGATAAGGATCCAATTTCAGGAATCGCACGAAACTCGAAGTCTCTGTCATTACAAACCCCTGTTTTTGTAAGTAATGCTTATACTACGAAGGGATATTTTTTTTATTCGGTTGTATCAAGCTCGGGACAAAAATATACATTCAGTAGCACTAGACAATAAATAATATGTATGTCAGAGATATAAATATGTGTTTATTGTATCTCTGACATATTTCAACATGAAAGGACAACATTTATGAAAAAGTATTTGCTTACGGTATTGGGTCTTGTACTTTTTATTTCTCTTGCTGCATGTGACAGAAAATCTGATAAAAAAAATTTTCTTGGTGGATACGGAGATATAACACAGGGGGCATATGCAGGAGCGTATACATCGGGATTTTTTGAGGATGACACCTATATTTATTTTGGAGGTTTTAAAATCAATAAAATATCAGGAAAGGTCATAGGAATTTGCGAGACTCCGGGATGCAGCCATAAGAGCTCAGATTGCGTAGAATTTATGTACAAGGAAAGACTTTTCCCGGGAAATGACATGATTTTTTATACGGAAGGCACAAGCCTGTATGAATTGGATGATACGGGAAAAAAAAGTCTGATAGCTGTGTTTGATACAGGAAGCAATGGAATATCCTTGGATAAGTCGGTCAAAATTGAAGGCGTCATGCCTGTTTCCGACAACATGATATATGTTTTATGTCAGGATGGAAGCTGTATATATAATTTAGATACAGGTGAAAAGGTATATGCGATATCCTCTATGGTATGTGGGGATGATAAAAATGTATACTATTACGACAGCGCAAGCGGAATTTTCAAGGTTGACACGGCTACAATGGAAAGTAATGTAATCACTGATACAAAATTAATGTATCCATGCTGCTGTAGCAATGGCCTTTTGTATTGCAATACGGATGGCGGCTCTGTGTACAGCATTGACAGGGATAACAATATTGAGGTTTTTCTGACGGAGAGAAATAAAAAATGTATTATGTTAGGAGCGGCAGGGGAAAAGCTTTATTATATGCATACGGATTTGGACGCTGTTAAAAAACAGTATTCCTTTTGTGATTTGTATTCCTGTAATACGGATGGCGAGGACAGGGAAAAGCTGAATGATGCCCCGCTGAACCCGAATATGCGGGCATTTGTAAGGGATAAGGCGTTATATTTGCTTGATATAGGACAGTTTGAGGAGGGAAATTCTGTTTACAGATATGATATGGATAATAAAACATGGAATACATATATGCTTGCTCAAAACGGGAATCATGTGGAAGCTGAACAAGAGAACGAAGCAATCGGGGAGGCAAACCATGAAGAACTCCCGATTGTGGAAAAAAGTGCTTCCATGGCAGCAGGCTTTTATTCCTATAGCACAGACGAGCTTACGGGAAATACAACGTTAATTATTCAGAATAATGTACCTTTTAAGGCTGATGGCAGCGAACAGAAAACAATATATCAATATTATGTGGAAGTGGAGGGGTATCCCGAGGAGGGAGAAATATACATTTTTGCTTTGTGCGGCGGCATTTTTCAGCCCCTATCCGTAAACGGAAATGAGGAAAGGCTTATCAATTCGATTCCATATAAAAATAAAGAGAATATGAGCGCTGAGATTGCGTTTACAATCGGTAATTCCTCCTATGCCAATGAGGTAATAATTGGAACGTATTTCTCTGATTCAATGATAGAAAATGATTTTGAAGCGTTTAGTTGGCATAATGAAATGGTAAGCTCAGATAAATTTATATATAAGACGGTAGACGGATACCGGCTGGAGGAAAAGAAAAAAACGGAAATGGACGGAACTCTAATTTTCAGGGATGTTTATACATTTGAAACAGAGGAAAAAAGACAAAATATTGAGGATGTCATTAGCGGTTGGAGGTCGGATGGCTTTGCTGTGATTTCGGACCGTATTCCTATAGGGGTGCAGCGGGAACGCTGGAATATCATATTTGACGAAAATACACCGTGTTATGGTTTGTTTTGCGGTAATAGCGGAAAATACGATATATATCTGCTTGTTGACGATAAGCCTGTTTTGTTTTATGGAGAAGAATACTGCCTGACATGTAATATTATTTCGGAAAAGGATACCGTTGTATTTGAGATGGATATAAATGATATTGTGGATGATAATGAGAAGCATATAGCCAAATTTTTGGTATACGATTATCAAACGGGAATGTTAAATTTTCGCCAGACGCAGATAATTCAAAAAAAGGATTGATGTGATTGTTTTTTTTAGAGCTTAAAAAGTTTTTTAAAATAAAGGGAATTGGTGTATCCATTATTTTAATTATAATGTGCATGCTTCTGAATTCAATAAATAATACAGGGTTATTAAATAAGTACAAAAAGGGGATAGAAGCCGGTGATGGTCGTGATATGACAAAATATGAAAATAAATTGTTGTACATGCATGCCGGAATTCAGTTTTCCGAAGAAAAATATAAGGAGATGCTTTTGGTATCCGACAGCCTTTATGAGGGAACGGATAGCGAAGGTGAAGAGACAGGACGATTCGGACCTGCAAAAAAATATGACAAATGGCTTTATGAGACGCTTCTTTCCACTATGAGATACCTAGGGGATTTTAAGGAAAGCTTAAGCGATGTGATTTATAATGCGCAGCAGGTAAAGGAAAACAATAAATACCTTGGTAAATACCGTGACCCGTATAAGGACAAGGAAGCAGATGCCATAATTTCCGCCTATACGCATATACGGGATAATATAGAGCTTAAATTGGCAAATACTCGGGGAGCTTATATGTACTGCTGGAGTGAGTCGGAGGGAATAAATCAATTTAATTATCAGCTTTTGATTTTATTTTTATGCTGTATCATTTCGATTTATTTTACAAATGAATATGAGGGTGGAATACATCAGCTTACTTATACGGCATATAAGGGCAGATTGTTTTTTTTCGTTTTGAAAAATAAAATTGTTTTTACGGCGACACTGTTTCTTACGCTGCTAAGCTGCGTGATTGACGCTGTCATAATGGGATGGAGGTTTGGCGGATTTCTTGGGGCACTGAGTCAACCTGTTCAGTTGGTATATTTTTTTCCGAATGGAGCCATAGCGCAGTTTTGTCCCTTTGACATTACCTTTGGACAGTATGTTCTCTTGGCATTCTTTATGAAATTCACTGCGCTTTATTTTGTGGCAAACATAAGTGCATGGATGGCTGTATGGCTTAGAAATGCTTTGGCGTCAATCGTTGCGTCTGTGCTTGCGAATGTTGGTTTGCTGCAATTTACAATATATACGGCGCAAATGGATTTATATCCGTACGAACAAAAATCCATTTTTTTAGATAAAATATTCATATGGTTAAAAACATATTCGCCAATATCATTATTATGGTTTCAGGATTATATAAGGTCATATGATGCAATCAATTTATTTGGCACGCCTGTAAAAAGACTTTGCTTTGCGCTTACATTTGCGTGGCTGTTAATTGCTGCTGTTTTAATTATAAATTCATGCCTGTATTGCAGAAGGGGGTGCATAAGTGAAGCTGGAATTATTAAATATATCAAAAAAATATGGAAAAACAGAGGCCTTGCGTGATTATAGCGCAACTTTTGAGAATGGTATTTACGGACTGCTTGGTCCCAACGGTGCAGGAAAAACAACGCTTATGAACATAGTTACAACGCTTATGAAACCGAGTAGTGGTGAGACTTTGTTTGATGGTAAAAATATATATAAAATGGGGAAAGAGTACAGAAAAATATTAGGATATCTTCCTCAGTATCCGGGACTGTATCCCTTTTATACGGGCAGAGAGCTTCTTTCTTATTTTGCAAAATTGAAGGCTGTAGATGCTTCAAGGGAGCGAATAAATGAACTTCTAGAGCTTGTTCACCTACTTGACGTCGCAGATAAGAAGGTTGGGGAATATTCGGGAGGAATGAAAAAACGTATGGCAATTGCTGTGGCACTATTGAATAAACCTAAGCTGATTGTTATGGATGAACCGACAGCAGGGCTTGATCCAAAGGAACGTATACGGTTTAGAAGCATTGTGAGTAAAATAAAATATGAAACCATAATAATAATATCCACACATATTGTTTCTGATGTGGAGCATATTGCGGATAACATAGTGTTAATGGATAAGGGCAGATTGCTTGAGCAGGATAAATACGACAGGCTCATTGAAAAAAAGAAGAATTGCATATGGTCCTTGGATGTAAAAAATGAGGATGTACTTGGATATACGGAAAAATATAAGGTTGTCAATACGATAAATTTAGACAGAGAACACGTCAGGGTCAGAATCATAGGAGATGAAAGACCAAAGGAAGAAGCACAGCCTGTTTATCCTACGTTGGAGGATGTTTACATGTATTATTTTGGGAGTGATGATTAAGTGTTTAAATTTGAATTAAAAAAATATATGGACGTGCTTTTTATTTTAGTCTGCCTGTTTGGGATTATATATTTTTTCATATTGACATTTAACCATTCTAAAATTGATGCTAGTGTTCGGGGTTTTTATAATGAGTACATTAAAATTTTGGCTGGACCATTAAACGAGGAAAAGGAAACATATATATTGGAGGAATATCAGCGTGTAAATCTTGTTATTGAACAGAGTAACTCTAATCCCGAAGCATGGAGTGATTTTGATAAGCTACAATATGCATTTCAGCATGAAATAGCATGGGGAATGGTATATGACAGATATTTGAACATGGTTGCAATACAAAATAACAAGGACTGCATTTTTTATAATGACCTTGCCATGCAGGATTTTTTAAAAAACAGCAGGGTGAATTATCTTGAGATATTTCTCTTGGCTGTCATTGCGATTTATTCCGTGACAGTTGATTTTCATGAAAAAAGGCATGCGGTTATAAAAGCCTCATATAGGGGAGGTACCGAATATATAATTACGAAGCAAAATGTGCTTATGTGTATTGCCGTATTTGTTTCTGTCATGTTTTTGGCAATAGAATATCTGTATGTCATCTTTTCGGGGAATTTAAAGGTTCTGTCCCTTCCCATAAGAAGCATGAATGAATTTTCAAAATTGAGGTGGAGTATATCCGTGGGAGAGTATATTTTACTTAGGGGTGCACTTCATGTCTTATGGAACGTGGTAACAATGTTTGTGATATGTCTGATTGGAATGCTTGTAAAACGACTTCAAACAGGAGTGTTTTTAAGTTTGTTTACAATATTAGTTCCACTTACGTTAAAGGAAATGATAAGCTCAAAGCTTTTTGCATGGATATACAGTGTAAATTTAGATAAGGATTTTATGCTGTGCAGTCGTAATAGTATTACAGCCCTAAATGCGGTAATATTAATTCCCGTACTGTATGCAGTTAATACTTGTGTATGGCAAAGACTTTCGTGTAATTAATCAGGCAATTGTAAAGCGATGTATTTTTAAAACACCTTGCTTATGATGTTGTATAATACGATTAAAAAGTGGAAGCTGTGTCAGTAAGGATTTATTTCCTTTTAAATCCTTGTCGACACAGCCTCTGTATTATTCTAATATTTTCAATTTAAGCTTTATAGCTACGCTTCGCCAGCTTCCGCCTCAGAAGCAGTCTCGCCCTCCTGCTCTAATGTAACATAATCCCTTTCGCCAGGCTCGGAGTCCTCAAAGAAGATTTCATCCTCGTCAACGATATCCTCCTCGTTTGTCTTTGGGAATTTTTCCTTGATTGCAGTTGTGACCTTCTTGAGCTTTTCATCCACGTTGTGTTCCTTATAAACCTTAGATTCCTTAATCTGATCCTTAAATGCGTAGCAGATTCCGCCTACTGCTGCGGCAGCTACAGTAAATTTTACAAGTCCCTTTACTAATTTTCCCATGTCTAAATCTCCTTTTTCATATATATTTTACGCAAGTAAACTAGGTATTATTCTAATACATTAAAATATAAAAATCAAGACGCATACGTTGTTGGAACCGATTTTTTGTGGTATAATATGCGTAAACGCATATTATACTTTGCGAAAGAACATCGCAAATAGC
>JAMPEW010000029.1 GCA_023664775.1 Clostridium sp.
CCTTGAAATGCTGGAGTCAGAGTCCAGTGCCTTACCATTTGGCGATAGCCCATTACGAAAAGATATTATAAAATAACAGAAAAAAAAAAGCAAGTATTTTTTTAAAAAATAAGAAAAAAATACACAAAAACTATAGTTTGCTGTTATTATATATGTAAATTGCATTTTTATGTATCATTATTGCCAATGGAAGAAACATTTTTATTAAACTATTTGACAAACAGCACATCATGGTTTAGAATTTCACATGTTATAAACGGTTAGGAGGATTGCTATGAGCAGCATAATTTACGTTGTACCATGGGCGATATGTGATACGGACAGTATATATGTAAAAAAGGTTCCAAGCGATGAGGTTGCGGAGTTAGAGGTTGGGACTCCTGTATGGGACTGGTGTATAAAAAAGATTGTTCCTAATCCTGATAGGAGGAGTAAGGACAAATATGCAATTATAGATGTTTATAATGGTTATGATACACAGAAAAACGAAAAGGGAGTTTCGTTTTTCTCATTAAGCAATTCAGCAGATAAGCTTACAGAGTGCGGTTTTGAAAAGGCATCAGATACAGAGGCAGCTTATATTAAACAAAAGGTGTTAAAGACTGCAAAAAAATAAATGTACAGGTTGTATGTAAAGTAATAAGGAGCTGAAAAACGGCTCTTTTTTACCTTGAAAATGTATTTGCCATAGTATGGTTTTACAGGAAATGGAGTTTGACATGATAGAAGTAGGAAAATGGAATACCTTAAAGGTAGTGAGAGAAAAGGAATTTGGGGTATATCTGGCAGAGGAAGGCGGTGCTGCAAGGGATGCTGTGCTGCTGCCTAAAAGACAGGTGCCTGAAGATACAAAAATCGGCGATGCCTTAAAGGTATTTATATACAGGGATTCCTCTGACAGGCTTATCGCAACCGTGAATGAGCCATACATTACAATCGGTGAGATAAAAAGGCTTGTTGTGAAAGGCGTAACAAATATAGGTGCATTTATGGATTGGGGTCTTGAAAAGGATATTTTTCTTCCGTTTAAGGAGCAGACAACCAAGGTGAAAGAGGGAAAAGAGTACCTTGTGAGAATGTATGCGGATAAATCCGAGAGGCTTTGCGTTTCCATGAAGCTGTATAATTATCTTCTACCTATCAAGGAGGGCTACGAGAAGGGACAAGGCTTTAAGGGCATCATATACGAGTATAAGCAGGGTATGGGAGCCTTTGTTGCCATAGATGATAAGTACAGTGGATTGATTCATGAAAATGAGATTTACAACAATGTTTATGTTGGAGATGAGGTAGAGGGACGCATTGTAAATATAAGAGAGGATGGCAGGGCAGACCTTGCACTTAATGATGTGGCATATAAGCAGATGATTTCAGACAGTGAGATGGTATACGATGTCATAAAAAGCTACAAGGGTGTGCTTCCCTTTAACGACAAAGCAGATAAGGAGCTTATAAAAAAGGAGCTGGGACTCAGCAAAAATGCCTTTAAGCGTGCTGTTGGAAAGCTGCTTAAGGAGGGCAAAATAAAAATTACGGAAAAAACGATTGAAATAAGGAGGAAATAAAAATGAAGGAAATAATTTCAACAAAAAAGGCACCTGCGGCAATCGGACCATATTCACAGGCAGTTGTTGTGGGCGATATGATTTATACGTCAGGTATGATACCGATTATACCTGAGACGGGAGAGCTTGAAGGTGGTGATATTACTGCACAGGCACGTCAGGCAATCTCTAATCTGATTGCACTCCTTGAGGAGGCAGGCGCAGATGCACAGTCAGTTGTAAAGACTACCGTATTCATAAAGGATATGAATGATTTTGCAAAGGTAAATGAGGTTTATGCGGCATTTTTTACGGACAATTATCCGGCGCGCTCTTGCGTCGAGGTGGCAAGGCTGCCAAAGGACGTGCTGATAGAGATTGAGGCAGTGGCAATAAAAAATAAGTAAAATCTTGCGCAATTAACATTAGGGTGGTAAACTAGATTGGGTAGAAAATCTGATAAGTCATAGAAACGAAAATACAAGGCGAGACAATCAGGGAAAGGAAGTATACGATTATGAGTAAAAATATTGATTGGTCAAATTTAGGCTTTGCTTACATGGAAACGGATAAGAGATTTGTATCAAATTATAAGGACGGAGCTTGGGACGAAGGAGCGCTTATTGATGATCCGATGGTTACAATGAGTGAATGTGCCTGCGTTCTCCAGTATGCACAAACCTGTTTTGAGGGGTTAAAAGCATATACGACTGAGGACGGACGTATTGTATGCTTCAGACCTGACCTGAATGCACAGAGAATGGCAGATACATGTAAAAGACTTGAGATGCCTGTATTTCCTGAGGATAGATTTGTACAGGCTGTTGTTGATACCGTAAAGGCAAATGCAGACTATGTTCCGCCGTTTGGGTCGGGAGCGACACTCTACATAAGACCATACATGTTCGGAAGCAATGCTGTAATCGGTGTAAAGCCGGCTGATGAGTATCAGTTCCGTGTATTTACAACACCTGTAGGTCCTTATTTTAAGGGCGGGGCAAAGCCTATCGTTATTCGTGTCAGTGATTTTGACAGGGCAGCGCCTCATGGAACGGGACATATCAAGGCGGGACTTAACTATGCAATGAGCCTTCATGCAATTGTGGATGCGCATGATAAGGGCTATGCTGAAAATATGTATCTTGATGCTGCTACACGTACGAAGGTTGAGGAGACAGGCGGAGCAAACTTTATTTTCATAACGAAGGACGGCAAGCTTGTAACGCCTAAGTCAGACAGTATTCTTCCTTCCATTACAAGACGCTCACTTATGGTTGTTGCTGAGAAATATCTCGGTATGACCGTTGAGCACAGAGAGGTATATTTTGATGAGGTTAAGGATTTTGCCGAGTGCGGTCTTTGTGGAACGGCAGCAGTAATTTCGCCTGTAGGAAGGATAGACGACCACGGAAAGGAAATCTGCTTCCCAAGCGGCATGGACGATATGGGACCTGTAACAAAGAAGCTTTATGATACGCTTACGGGTATTCAGATGGGCAAAATAGAAGCGCCTGAGGGATGGATTAAGGAAATAAAATAACAGTGAAATCTGACATGGGGTTGTCGCGGCAACCCCATTTTCAATATGTACATATGTAAAGGCGGTAAAATATGAGTTATGTAAGATTTAAGGATGTATGCAAAACCTATCACAGTGGTGACGTTAAGGTGGAGGCGCTGAAAGGTGCAAGCTTTGAGGTCGAAAAAGGCGAGATATGTGTTATCGTGGGACAGTCAGGCGCAGGAAAGACAACACTGTTAAATATATTGGGCGGTATGGATAAGCTTACAAGCGGAGAAATATATCTTGAGGATAAAAAGGTGTCTGCGCTTAGCAAAAAACAGCTTGCCACCTACAGAAGGCAGGATATAGGTTTTGTATTTCAGTTTTACAACCTGATACCCAATCTTACGGCAATAGAAAATATAGAAATTGCAACACAGCTTTCAAAGGAGCCTATGGACCCTGAGGAAGTGCTTGCGCTTGTGGGTCTTACAGACAGGCGTGACAACTTCCCTACACAGCTTTCAGGAGGAGAACAGCAGAGGGTGTCAATTGCAAGAGCACTTGCCAAAAATCCGAAGCTTCTTTTGTGTGACGAGCCTACGGGAGCCCTTGACTATGAAACGGGCAAGGCTGTACTAAAGCTTTTACAGGATTGCAGCAGGAAAAATAAAATGACAGTTATTATCATTACGCACAATCAGGCATTAACTGCTATGGCAGACAGAATAATCAAGGTTAAAAACGGACACATTTCCTCCGTAAGAATAAATGAAAACGTTATTCCGGTGGAAAATATTGAATGGTAAATGCTGTGAAAGCGGATTAACAAAACACTTTAATTTGCTTCAAAAATATTAAAATTTATGGATTAAGTTTTGATTGGAGATAAAAATTGAAGAATGCATATGGTAAAAACATTACCCGTACCATAGGAGGAAGCTTTGGAAGGTATCTTGCCATTATGGCGATTATCGCTTTGGGCGTAGGTTTTTTTTCGGGGCTGAAGGTGACAAAGCCTGCCATGGTAACGACGGGAAACAATTACATAAGGGAACACAGCCTGTACGATTTTAAGCTGCTTTCCACCTATGGCTTTACTGATGATGAGGTAAAGAAAATGTCTGAGACGGCAATGGCTGCCGAGGGAGCGTATAGTCAGGATTTTATTTACGTGGATTCCGAGGGGAATGAGTCTGTCATCAAGGCAAATTCCATTACCGAAAATGTAAATAGCTTAAAGCTTGTATCGGGACGCCTGCCAAAGGATGAAAGCGAATGTGTGCTTGACGCTTATTCCTACGGCGAGGATATGATAGGCAGGGAAATTTCCATTGATGAAAGTAACTCGGATGAGATAAAGGACGCTTTTTCAAGAAATACCTATACCGTTGTGGGTACTGTGTATTCTCCTGTATATCTGAATTATGAAAGGGGAACCACGAGTCTTGGAAATGGAAGGCTTGGAGGCTTTGTCTACATGCTTCCTGATGCGTTTGCCTTGGAATATTATACGGAGCTGTATCTGAAATGTCAGGACAGCTATGACATATATACAGAGGAATATGATGATTTTATTGATGCGAGAGCCTTTTACATTGAGGAGCATTTAAAGGAGACTGCAAACGCAAGATATGAGGATTTGCTTGATGAAATAAATTCCGAGTATGACGAGGCTGCCAGCGAAATTAAGGATAAGGTTACTGACGCTTACAGGGAGGCTTTTTATGAGCAGATGATGGCGCAGGGCTTTACAGAGTCCATTATAGACGCTTTTCTTGCCGATGGAACATTGGAGCTTCCACAGGAGGATATCGATAAGGAAATTGACAGGCTTGTAGGCGAAATAGAGCTGCCGGAGCTTGTTGAGCCTGAAACCTTTGTGCTTGATAGAAATTCAAATATTGGGTATGTGTGCTTTAAAAATGATTCCGCAATCGTTGAGGGGATTGCAAAGGTATTTCCGGTGTTTTTCTTCCTTATCGCGGCACTTGTGTGTTCAACGACAATGACGAGGATGATTGATGATGAAAGAGGGCAGATCGGAACCTTTCGTGCGCTTGGCTACAGTAATTCCTCCATCATTGCAAAATATATCATTTATTCGGGAAGTGCAGCAGGCATCGGCGGGCTTGCCGGCTTTTTCGGCGGTACGTTTTTGTTTCCGTATGTTATATGGTTTGCCTATGATTTGATGTACGGCTTTGCAGAAATTAAATACTATTTTTCGGGAACGATGCTTGTACTTTCCCTGCTTGTGGCGTTTCTTTGCTCTGCGGGCACAACATACCTTGCCTGCAAAAATGAACTGAGATGTATGCCTGCTGAGCTGATAAGACCGAAGGCGCCTGCCGCAGGAAAAAGAATCTTGCTTGAAAAGATGAATTTTATTTGGAAGCATATGAAATTTCTTCACAAGGTTACTGCAAGAAATGTATTCAGATTTAAAAAGCGTATGTTTATGATGATTATAGGAATTGCAGGGTGCATGGCGCTTGTTATGACGGGGCTTGGTCTAAAGGATTCCATTTCAAACATTGCGGCATTTCAGTATGATGAGATAGAAATTTTTGACATAGACGCAACATTTTCAGGGTCAGTGGACGATGCTTCAAGAGATGAAATTGAAAAGCAGCTTGGGACTGTGATAAGCACATCAACGGAAATCTATAAAACCTCGATGGAATACCGTACGGATGACGTGTCAAAGACGGTATATCTTACTGCCGCTGATGGGGATAGCCTTGAGAGCTTTGTCGATTTTCACAAAAACGGAAAAAAGGTGGAATATCCGGAGTATGGAGAGGTATTGCTTTCTAATGGGCTTGCTGAGATGGCAGGCGTAAAGGTGGGAGATGTCTTTACGCTTACGGATAATGACGGAAGAAAGACCGAGCTTAAGGTTTCCGGTATATTTGAAAACTATGTGTGGCATTATGCATATGTAACGCCTGAAACCTATAGTGACTTTTTTGATGCGGAATATGAGCCTAATTCCATGTTTATTAATCTTTCGGAGGAGGCAGACCCATATGAGGCTGGAGCAACGCTTACGGATATAGACGGCATTATGAATGTGAATGTCGTTGCCGCATTAAAGGACAGGATAGCCAATATGATGAAAATGCTTGATTCAGTTGTATGGCTTGTAATCGGCTGTGCTGCTGCGCTTGCATTTATTGTGCTGATTAACTTGAGCAATATTAACATAACGGAGCGTGTAAGGGAAATTGCAACAATAAAGGTATTAGGCTTTTATTCGGGCGAGACGGGCGCTTATGTGTTCAGGGAAAACCTTGTCCTTACCATACTTGGAATTATTGTGGGAGTGCCGCTTGGAAAATGGCTTCATGCGTTTGTCATTTCCCAAATTAAAATCGACCTTATATCCTTCAAGATAACCATACTGCCTATCAGCTATGTCATAGGCGTAATAATGGTGCTTATGTTTTTGGTGATAGTGGATATGATTATGAGAAGGAAGCTTGAGGCTATTGATATGGCAGAATCCCTTAAATCCATAGAATAAAATAAAGCTTGTTTGTGTTTTGACATAGGCAAAAACTTATTGATAAAAAATTTCATTGAAAAGGAAAGCTGTTATGAGTGAAAAAAGAATATTAAAGAATAAGGTGTTTTTGTACCTGACGGAATTTTTTGCGGGAATGTCCGTAATGGCTGTGGAGCTTGGGGCAAGCAGGCTTCTTGCACCGTATTTCAGCTCCTCGCAGATTGTCTGGACAATCATTATCGGAACAATTATGATTGCAATGGCACTTGGCAATATATACGGAGGAAGAAGTGCAGACAAAAATCCAAATCCCGATAAGCTTTACGGCAGAATTTTAATTGCAGCCGTATGGATTGCATTGATTCCTTTTGTGGGGAAATATATTATTTTGGGTATTTCGGCACTTCTTGTTTTTACGGTTAATAACAACTTTCTCATATGGGCGGCGTTTTGTGCCTGCATGGTTATATTTGTATTTCCACTTTTTCTTCTTGGAACGGTCACGCCGTCCCTTGCAAAATATTCAGTGGAAAGCCTTGAGGAAAGCGGGAAGGTTGTAGGCAACCTTGGGGCATTTAACACAATAGGAAGTATCATTGGAACATTCCTGCCGACCTTTGTAACCATACCTGCGGTGGGAACGTCCATTACATTTCTTATATTTTCAGGTGTGCTTATGCTCCTTGGAATTATATATTTTGTAAGCTGTAGGGCAGGGAAGGTTAAGTCTGCCGTTTCGGTTGTGGTTCTTATTATAAGCTGCATTTTTGGTTCATCGGACAGCTTTGCATTTTGGGAAAAGGATTTGACCTATGAGGGAGAGTCCATATACAATTATCTTCAGGTTATGGAAAATGATGAGAAGGTGTATCTTTCCACAAATGTTCTTATTGGCATACAATCTATTTATGTCAAGGAGGAGAGGCTTACAGGCATGTACTATGATTATGCAATGGCAGCTCCCCTTATGGCAGGCCTGTCAAAAAAGGACGGCATGAATATTCTCATTCTTGGCATGGGGACGGGAACCTATGCAACCCAATGTAGCAGATACTATGATAATGTTGTCTGTACGGGAGTTGAGATTGATGAAAAAATAACAAAGCTTGCAAGAGAGTATTTTGAGCTGCCTGAGGATGTACAGGTTACAACCTATGATGGCAGGGCGTACTTGAATGTAATAGATGAGAAATACGACGTTATCATGGTGGACGCTTATCAGGATATAACAATTCCATTTCAGATGTCATCAGTTGAGTTTTTCACTCTTGTAAAAGAACATCTTACGCCTGACGGGGTTATGGTTGTAAATATGAACATGAGGAGCAACAGTGAGGGTGATATTAATCAGCATCTTCAAGATACTATTTCGCAGGTGTTTGAGGAGGTTTATATTGTTGATATTGGAGGCTCCACGAACCGTCAGCTTTTCGCTTCAAATAATGCGGCTATGATAGAAACCTTTTATGACGAGGTGGAGGCATTATCATCGGATGATGCATTGCAGGGTGAATT
Organism: Clostridium sp.; assembly: GCA_023664775.1. Classification (GTDB taxonomy): domain Bacteria; phylum Bacillota; class Clostridia; order Lachnospirales; family Lachnospiraceae; genus Coprococcus_C. The sequence goes on from JAMPEW010000029.1 coordinate 8,075, forward strand.
GAAGAATTTTATGGAACAAAAGCTGGAGGGAAGCCTTGTTGCATATGAGGCAGGCAGCTATATTATGACTGATGATAAGGCACCTGTGGAGCTGCTTGGAATGAAGGTCATAGATGGGCTGATTAAGGATGAGGTTTTGTATTACAAGGAAATATATGAGGAGGAAGGACTGGAGGGGCTGCTGGACAGACTGTAGGAAAAGCTGCGTGCTTAGTGTGGCAGCGTCTTGACGTATTCCTCAAGGCAAAGGTTATGCTCCGTCATTTCCTTTGCTGCATCATAACCTACATAGCGGTAGTGCCATGGCTCGTTTATGATGCCTGTGATTTCTGTTTTATCTTCGGGATAGCGTTTTACAAACCCATATTTCCATGCATTTTCATAAAGCCAGTCGTAAACCTCATATCCGTATGAGTTTACGCCGTCTGCATTGATATCAATTGCAAGTCCGAGCTGATGCTCGCTTGTGCCTGGAATGGCAACCCATTCCTCTGCTTTTTCCTTCGCTTCCTCGTCTGAATAGCCCTCCGCAATATATTCCTGTATTTTTTCGTCCATTAACTGCTGCTGTTTTTCGTATGTGCGCCAGCCTGAAACAACCTCAGGATAAATGCCATCTGCCCGCATATCGTCAAACATTTCCTGAAGATAAGGGTATATGCGTGCGTCTACGATCTGTCCGTTTGAAAGGGTTACTGTGTCTAGTGTGTAGTTGTCAGGCAGCGGATGGTCTTTGTTTACCAAAATAAGCATCCAATCATTATCTTGTAAATCATCATTTTGGCTGTCTTCTGCTGGCTCCGAAGCTTCCGGGTTGATTTTGCCTGTACCCGCATCACTGCCGTTTTCGGAAAATACAGTGGTATATGATGCATTTTTATCTGACTTCCCAAGCAGGTTGATAAGAAGAATGAAAGAAGCGGCAATAACAATGCACAAAATAATAAGCATCTGTCTTAAAATACGGGATTGGTTTTTTCTTTTCTTTGTATTACTCATGTCTGGTGTCTCCTTTTTGGTAATGCTTTTGCCTTGCGGCATACAGGATTTTTGGCAACAAAAAATCGCCCTGTCATGTACTGATTGTACAGAAACAAGGCGATTGATGTTTTTGTTTTTTATTATAAACAGCTTACAAATTTATATGCAATTTCTTACAATTTTCTTACGGAAGGGGAAGAACGACCTCAAAGCAGGTGATGTTATCTGCGCTTGCTGCAGTTATGGTTCCCTTATGAAGCTCAACAATATGCTTTGCAATGGCAAGCCCAAGTCCTGTGCCGCCGCTGCTTGTGCTTCTTGCCGTATCAAGACGGTAAAATTGTTCAAATATCCGTTCAAGCTTATCGGCGGGGATTGTATTTCCCTCGTTGGAAAAGCTGATGGACACATGGTCTGCCTCTGTCTTTAGGCTTACCGTAAGCTTGGAATTTTCGTAGCTGTAATTAACGGCGTTTCTTAAGATGTTATCGAAAACCCGTTGCAGCTTGTCTGCATCGCAGGATAACATAATGTCCGCCTTTGCTTCAAGGCTGCATGTAATATTTTTGTCTGCAAGCATAGGACTAAATTCAAATACAAGCTGCTCCAACATTCTTGTCAGATTTATTTTACCGTATTCAAGGGAAATGTTTGACAGGTTAAATCTTGTGATTTCAAAAAACTCATTGATTAAATCCTCAAGACGCTCCGCCTTGTCTAAGGTTATGGACAGGTATTTTTTTCGTGTTTCTTCCGAAATTGCAGGCTCATCCCGTAAAAGCGTCAAATACCCTATGACAGAGGAAAGGGGTGTTTTTAAATCATGTGCAAGATACATGACAAGGTCATCCTTGCGTTGATTTGCAAGCTGTGCATCCAGCTTTCTTGTTGAAAGGGTATGCCGTATGGCATTTATCTTTTTTTCCGTGGAGGCAAGCTCAGGCAAAAGCACAACCTCCTCCTCTGACTCCTTTGCAAGCGCATCTATTCCCCTATGGATTTCCTCAAAATATTTTGTAAAGGATTTCAGGTAAAAGTGAAAGATTATAAAAAATAATGCAGCTATCGTAAGGGAAATGATTGTGCCGGCATATATTTGCACATGGTTGTGGTAAATATTAAGGGCAGTGAGATAGTCAAATTTAAAAACATGTTCAAGCACATATATAAACCAGTTTCCGAATTTTGCGTAAATAAAATTATTGTATAGAATCCAGACAAATAGGATTGCGCCAAGAAGCATGAAAACTGTTTGAAAAAATATTTTTGCTTTAATTTGATTAAAATCCTTGTTTTTTTTGGTTTTATTTTTCAATTGTATATCCCACTCCCCATACCGTTTTTATGAATTTTTTATTTTTTGACGTGTCGTTCATTTTTTCCCGCAGTCTTCTGATATGCACCATGACCGTATTATTGCTGTCAAAATATTTTTCGCCCCACATAGCCTCGAACAGCTCCTCGGAGGAAATAACCCTGCCCTGGTTTTCGCAGAGATACCAAAGGATAGAAAATTCAATTGGCGTAAGGTGAAGCTCCTGCTCATAGAGATAGCATTTGTGGCTTTCCTTGTTTAATAAAAGCCCTCTTATGTCACATACCTCGGCTGTATCAGTCGGGACAGGGGAGCTTACATTGTATTTTTTATACCGCCGTAGCTGCGTTTTTACACGCGCGACCGCCTCAAGTGGATTGAAGGGCTTTGTAATATAATCATCGGCACCCAGCGTAAGTCCCATTATCTTGTCGTTGTCCGTAACCTTGGCAGTGAGCATGATAACAGGATAAAAAAACTGTTCCCGTATTTTCTGCAAAATGTGAAAACCGTCAACATCGGGAATCATAACATCCAAAATCGCCAAATCAAATTCGACCTCAGCAATACATTTTAATGCGTCTGTTCCGTTGTAAAATTTGTATACCGTGTAGCCGTCATTTGTCAGGTAAACCTCCATAAGGTCGGCAATTTCCTTTTCGTCGTCCACCAAAAGGATTTTTTCGCTCATTTTATGTCCTCCTTATCAATGGTAGTGCATCTCCTGTCGGGTTCTGTAAATTATGCATGATATAATGGTATTTATATTAAAATGCAATGTGGAAAATGTCAAATGCTTAAAGCAAACATAACAAATGAATGGAAAAGATACTTGTTTGATGATATAATTTTAAATGTAGTATTAATAATGGATAAATCGTTAAAACAACAAGATAATGCTTAGATACTGTAAGCGAAAAAGTTGAAAATATTAAGGGGTTTATGGCAAAAGAAAGATTTGTTTGGTAATGAGGAGATATTCTATATGGAAGAACAAAAAAAAGTGATTAATTTTACAGTTTCCTTCGTAAACGAATTTGCACAAAAGCATAATCTTAGCGTTAAGGAGGCGTTTCAATATTTATTTCAGTTTAAAGGCATTGAATTTATAAAGAAAAATTACGAAGCGGAACATACGTTGCCTTTTGATACAATATTAGAAGATGTTGGCTATTTATGTAAAAGAAATGGAGGGACGCTATGAAATTGTATCATGGGAGTAACACGGAAATTGACAATATTAATCTTGCAATGTGCAGACCTTACAAGGATTTTGGTACAGGATTTTATTTAACGGATATAAAGGAACAAGCTGAAAGAATGGCTGTAAGGGTTTCTCAGATTTATGGAGGTACCCCTTTTGTAAATGTTTTTGATATACAAGATGATTTTAGGACATTACAGAATATTAAAATAAAAGATTTTGGAGAGCAGACAACGGAAGAATGGGCAAGATTCGTTATGAACAATAGAAACCGGTTATTTGATGATATAAAAAATGAATTGTGTAATCAAGATAATAAGTATGATATTGTTATAGGTCCTGTTGCAGATGATAATATGGCTTTGCTTTTTCGTCAATATGAAAATGAGATGATTGATTTTCCAACTTTAATAAAAGGTATGATTTATAAGAAAACATCCTCTCAATATTCGTTTCATACTGAAAAAGGCATTAGACTTCTACAAAGAAAGGATGGCTAAAATGAGCAAACAAGAGCAACTAATTGAATTTGTAATACAAGATATTATTGAAATGATTACAATTGATAAGGGCATAGAGTATGATGATGCAATGAACCGATTTTATCATTCTGAGGTTTTTGATAAACTTCAAAATACAGAAACGGGATTATACGCACAAAGCTCGGCGTATGTGTATGACCTTTATAAAGATGAATTGAATTTTGGGCATATTGTACAAGCTGAAATTTGAAACCTATCAAATGTTGATTGACTAGAATTTGGAAATGTGGGATTTTAGTCCTGCTGCATTATTTGATATGTGGGAAAGTGAGCAGATTACAGGTGATCCTCGCAATTCTTTGTATATAAGGAGAGATTGAAATGCCAAAGGAAATGAGCTTTTTTATTTTTTTGCTGGAACATTACGCATCCTATAAAAAGACAAGTGCTGACAAGGTATTAATGAAGTGGGATGCTCTTGGTTTGACTGATTTTATTTATTGTATGTATGAGAGGTATCATACTGAGCGGATTGAAAATGCATTTGAGGATATAGACAGACTTATCCTGAATTGTGACACGACGGTTATTGACAACTAACTGTAAGCTTGATATACTAAAAGGGCTATCAAATATTCTTTGCTGATAGCCCTTTTAGAATGTGCAGACGCATTATTTTTTTAAACATTAAGTTAGTTATGGCTAACATGAAGTTAAAAATAAAAAACAGATAAAGGAGAATTTGCAATGAATAAAATCGTAGAGCTAAAAAATGTCAAAAAAACATACCGCACAGGCGAAAAAGAATTTAACGCATTAGATGGTGTAGACCTTGAAATTGAAAAGGGAAAGTTTGTGGTGATATTAGGACCTTCAGGTGCAGGCAAATCCACACTGCTTAATCTTATTGGAGGAATGGATATTCCTACAGCGGGACAGGTGATTGTGGACGGCGAGGACATATCAAAGTATTCGGAGGATAAATTAAGCGATTACCGTGCAGGCTCCGTTGGATTTATATTCCAGTTTTATAACATTCTCCCGACACTTACGGTTTTGGAAAATGTGGAGCTTGTAAAGGATATTGTGGAAAATCCCATAGATTCCCATATAGCACTCGAAAAGGTCGGTCTTTCCGAGCACGAAAATAAATTTCCGAACCAGCTTTCAGGCGGCGAGCAACAAAGAGTTTCCATTGCAAGGGCAGTTGCCAAAAACCCAAAGGTACTTCTTTGCGATGAACCTACGGGAGCCCTTGACTCGGCAACGGGTGTTGATGTATTAAAGCTCCTTATGGAGCAGTGCAAAAATGAAGGGAACACGGTTATTATCGTAACCCATAACAGCCTTTTTGCGGACATTGCCGACACGGTAATACGGGTTAAAAACGGCAAAATCAAATCCGTTGTCCAAAATGAAGCTCCTAAGAGTATTGAGGAGGTGGAGTGGTAATGCTAAAGCGTAAGGCAATGCGGGATATAAAAAATAATCTGTCCTCATTTATTACCATTTTTCTTATGGCGTTTCTCGGCGTGCTTGCTTTTTCAGGAATCCATGCCTATATGGATGGCATGGAGGACAGTGCAAACCGGTATTATGAAAAAAATAATCTTCAGGATTTGTGGGTCATGGGAGAAAACTTCGACGATGATGCCATGAAGGAAATCCGTGAGCTTGACGGCGTGAAAAATGCAGAGCGGGCACTTGTAGTCAATACAAGCTTAAATAGCTTTGATAATGTTGACATTGAAGCGAACTTTATAGAAACAAACGAAATTTCAGTTATGCATGTGGTAGACGGCGAAAACTTTGCCCCTGACAAAAAGGGCATTTGGTTTGACAGCTATCTTGCGGAAAATATAGGGGTTAAGGTTGGCGATGAAATTACGCTTACATATAATGACTATGAAATAACAGGAAAGATATTGGGACTTATCAATACGCCCGACCATGTATACAGCATCAAGGATGAGTCGGCAATATTCCCTACCCATAAGGATTATGGATATGCATATATGTCAATGGATATGTTTCCACAGCAATTCATGATTGATGAGGCAAAGAAAGAAATTGCCAGTGAACTGGATATTTCGGTAACTGATGTCACAGACGAGGTGTTTGACATGGCACTGCCTGAGTTTGACCCGGCGGAGCACTATGTATTTACAAACGTCTATGTTGATGTAGCGGAGGATGCAGACTTAGAGGCTGTCAAGTCGGATATCCAAAATAAAATAAAGGCAGCCACAGCGGTGACAGACAGAGACGCAAACATATCAGTAGCAGAATACCAGAGTGAGGTTGACGAGGGCAAAACCTACTCAAGCGTGTTCACGCTGTTGTTTTTGTTCATTGCAATTCTTTCTGTCGTTACTACCATGCACCGTTTTGTAAAAAAACAGAGGACGCAGATAGGAACGCTGAAGGCACTCGGAATCAAAAGAAGAAAAATTCAGTGGCATTACATCAGCTATGGCTTTTTCATAAGTCTTTTGGCTGCGGCTTTGGGAATTGTCTTAGGAAGGCTTTTAATTGGAAACTTCTTTATCAGTATGCAGGTGGAAATGTTTGAAATGCCTGACATGAGAGTAAAGACGCTTCCTGTTGTATATGTTGTCGCCTGCGGAGTTGTGGCACTGATTACATTTGTGACTTATCTTACCTGCCGCAAGGTTTTGAGTGAGCCTGCCAGTGAAGCACTCCGGCTTGAGGTTCCTAAGGTTAAGGCTGGCGAGGTAAAGCCATCAAGAGGACTCACAAAAAAATTCCCGGTCGATGTCAGATGGAATCTTAGGGATATAAAGAGAAATAAGGGAAGAACGGCTACGGGAATTGCCGGAATTGTCGGCTGCACCATGCTGATTGTGTGTGCGTTTGGCATGCGGGACACAATGAAATTTTTTATAGACTGGCAGTTTGAAAAGCTATATCAGTTTGGCTATAAGCTTTCACTGGAATCAGGAATATCCGATGAGGATTTAGAAAACATATATGATAAATATGGGGATGCCACAAGCATGACCCTTGCAATCGAATATACCTCCCCTGACGGGGAAAAAAGCACGCAGCGGCTTGTTATAAACGATTCCGATGGACTTGTAAGGTATACAGGTCATAAGGCACAGAACATAACGATATCCGATGGCGGCATATATCTTTCCGAAAAGCTGGCAGATAACCTTGGACTGAAACAGGGCGATACCGTCACATGGAGCGTTTATGGGGAGAGTCAGGAATACAAAACGGAGATTATCGGAACCTACAAGGAACCTCAGGGGCAAAGCTTTGGCATAACAAGGGAATATGCAAAGGAGCTTGGCATTGACTACAAGCCTGATGCCGTTTACACAAATACTGACCTTGACGGTGTAAAAAGCATACCGGGCGTATCCATCATTCAAAATAAGGCAGATCTGAAAACGGGAACACTGTCCATGATTGATATGATGAACATGCTTGTCGGATTGTTAATTGGCGTATCTGTGATACTTGCAGTGGTAATCATTTACAATCTCGGCATACTCTCCTTCTCCGAGAAGCAGTATCAGTTTGCCACAATGAAGGTGCTGGGATTTCGGGCGAAAAAGATAAAGAAAATATATGTCATGCAGAATATATGGATCGGAATTGCCGCAATTATACTTGGAATGCCATTTGGCTACATGATGACGGTGCTTATATTTAAAATGGCAATCGGTGATAACTTTGATATGCTGGTACATATAAGTCCTATTACATATATAGCAGGAGCAGCCGGAACATTTATCGTTACCTATATTGTAAATATGATGCTTGCAAGAAAAGTAAAAACGATAGACATGGTAACAAGCCTGAAGGCAAACGAATAAAAGGAATATCCATGCTGTACACATGGCTCGCCAGTGAATAGGATATGTTTTTATATATGTAAGTATATACCTTGCATATAAAGACATATACCCTCTACAGGCGAGCCGCTTGTAGTTGTTTTTAGTGTGATTTTTTTAAATCTGCATCTTGATATTCTGCACAACAGTGAATATAATATATAAATAAATTTGCAGTCTGTCCTGCACCTATATTACACATGGAGGTACATATGGAAAACACAAATTCAGGAAAAAATACATGTATCGTTATTGGCGGTTACATGGTAGTAAAGAGCATTATTAATCTTGTTATGGGACCGGGGCTTGGAAATGTGATTACGCTTGTTGTCAGTGTAGTGCTTGCATTTACGCTTATTGCAGGAGTTAAGTACTTCAATTTCATTACGGCGGCATATCTTGTTGTCATTTTTCTCATGCATGTTGTGGGAAATATTGCAGGACATCATTGGTTTTATTTGGCAGAAGGCATCATTGACGTGATATGTTCGTTTCTATTAGTTGCAGGAAGCGGCGTGAGGGCGCATTTTGATGAATAGAATTTTTTTTGTTGAAAACCCCCTTTAAAGCAATGTGCCGTTGACAAATAAAATAAAAAATTGTATTATTTAGGGGTGGAAATAACACTTTAAGATACATGCATGGAGGCATCGCAATATGGAGCTTGGATGGTTAAATTCACAAATTGCAAATGAAGCAATTGAGCTTATTCTTGTTTTCGATAAGGATGGTAAAATTCTATATGGAAACCGAACGGCAGAGGATAAGCTTGAATATAGCAATGATGAGCTTTTAGCATGTGGCATGTCTCAGATCTTCAGACAGGATTTTGCAGCCTGTGACACATTTTTAGATGGTATTGAAAAGGGAAATAAGGAGCTTGCTATGTATCGTAAAAACAACTCCTGTTTCTCTGTTAACGTGCGTATTATTACGACCGATATACCTGATACATACATAATTATGGCGGAGGATATTACTGCCAGCATAAACAAAAGAGTGAGAAAGCTGAAGGAAGACGAGGAGGAAAGCAACAGAGGCAGAAATCAGTTTACTGCCAATGTTACGCATGAGCTTAGAACTCCTGTCAATGGCATCAAGGGACAGGCATTAGCACTCCGTGAGGAGATAGAGGACCCGCAGCAAAAAAAGATGCTGGATGTTATATTGCATTGCTGTGAAAACATGCTTTCCCTTATCAATGACGTTTTGGATTATGCAAAGATTGAAACGGGCAAATTTACGATAGATGAAACGGAATTTGATTTTTACGAGCTGATGGAAAAGGTAATAGCCACGCACAGTATGGAGATAAACCGTAAGGAGCTTCGGCTGAATGTCAGCATAGATGAGCAAATTCCACGGTTTATGATTGGCGATGAGCTTAGAATCGGACAGATACTTAACAATCTTTTATCCAATGCGGTAAAGTTTACAACGGTTGGCTATGTCAGCCTTGCAATAAACAAGACAATGCAGGTAAATGATGAGGTTGAGCTTTTTTTTATGGTGAAAGATACCGGTATCGGAATTTCACCTAAGGAGCAGGATAAGCTGTTTCAAAATTTTAGTCAGGTGGATGCATCCATTACAAGACGGTTTGGAGGCATAGGACTTGGGCTTGTAATTACAAAGCAACTGATTGAGCTTATGAATGGAAATATTTATTTGGAAAGCGAAAAGGGAAAGGGCAGTACATTTTCCTTTTCAATTAAGCTGAAAACAACCGAAAATCCTGAGGATAATCAGAGACAGACCTATGCTGATTGGAATAATTATGTAAATGAAGAAGATTTATATACAGAAGGTCTCATGCAGTTTGGAGAGCCTGAAAACAGGCAGGAGCTTAAAAAACGTATGGATAAGCTTGTGCTTTCCATTGAGCTTGGCGCATGGGAAAAGGCGGAGGTTCTTGCATCTACAGTGAAGGCACTTGTGGAGGGTGCAGGAGAGGACATAAAGAAACATGTACTCCGTATGGAAATGGCAATCAGAAAAGCAAATTATGATAGAAGCATGGCGGCATATGACAATTTGAAAAACGCTCTCATCACAGGGCTTGATGAAAAGGAGTCTTGATATGGAAAGAAAACACATTGACGATGAGACACCAAAAATACTTATAGTCGACGATATTGACATGAATGTGGCTATTTTGGATAATATTCTTCAAAGCGGAGGCTATGATACAATTTGTGCTACAAATGTCCATGATGCCTTGGAGTTAATTAAGGTAAATAAGCCGTCACTTGTTTTGTCGGATCTTTCTATGCCGGAGATAGACGGCATGGAGTTTTGCCGAATGCTTAAAAACAATCCGAAAACAAGGGATATCCCTTTTGTATTTATAACCGTGCTTGATACGACAAGCGAAAAGGAACAGGCTTTTTCAACGGGAGCGGTTGATTTTATACCGAAGCCCTTTGACAGCATAGAGGTTATCATGCGTGTCAAAAACCATGTTACCAACTATCAGCTGAAACAGCAGATGGGTGATTATAACCGCATGATGCATAAGCTTGTTGATGAGCAGAAAAAACAGTTAGAGCAGGCACAGGAAAATGTGTTAATGTCTCTTGTAAAGCTCATGGGAAAGCGTGACGAAAAGCTTGGCGCGCATATGGCAAATGTTGGCTACAACAGCCGGGTGATGGCACAGGGCTTGCAGCTCCTTCCTAAATTTGAGCATGAGATTACGGACAAATTTATTGAAACGATTGAAAAAGCAGCGATGCTTCATGATATAGGCAGTTTTATTTTGGAAAATCAGACGGAACCGGCAAAACAACAGCCGGGACAGTGGGATGAGGAATACATAAAAAGCTGTCTTGAGAAAAGCTCTGAGATACTTGAGGAGATATGTGCCGATCAGATTGACGGCTATTATCTTACCATGGCGATTGAGATAGTAAATTATCACTATGCCAATTGGAACGGAACAGGTTATCCTACCTTAAAGGGCGCAAGTATTCCTTTAGAGGCAAGAATCGTCGCATTGCTTGATGACTTTGACAATTCTACATCAAGGGGAACAGACGTAACAGTGGATTCTGTCGAAGAAAAAATAAAAATTATAAATGAAAATAGTGGAGTTTACTATGATCCCGATCTTGTTGATGTATTCAATAAGATATGGAGACAAATGAAAGTAAATGAACATTTTGATAAAAATGTTTAAATATATTATTAATAAGACTTTACGTCTGAGGAGGCAGATGTGATAACAGATAATGAATTTAAACGTATTGTAGCGTACATGAAACAAAACTTTGGAATTGAACTCGGGCAAAAACGGGTTCTAGTAGGCGGAAGGCTTGAAAATTACCTTGTAAGAAACGGCTATGCAAGCTATAATGAATTTATGGCTAAGGTCGAAGCAGACCCGGGTGGTTCCGCGGCTACTGATTTAGTAAATGTTCTGACGACAAACCACACATATTTTATGCGTGAGAGTGCACATTTTGACTTTATGAAAAAGGTTGCACTGCCTTGGGCGAAGAAATATGCTGGGAACACGAAGGATCTTCGGGTATGGTGCGGAGCATCTTCTACGGGTGAGGAGCCTTACACACTGGCGATGGTAATACATGACTTTTTCGGATTTGACCATAAGGGCTGGGATACAAGGATTCTTGCCACGGACATATCAAAAAGAGTGCTTGAACATGCAGTAAGGGGCGTGTATTTGGGAGAAAATATAGAACCCCTGCCTGAAAACTGGAAGTCGCATTACTTCAAGAAAATTAGTGAAGAAGAATACAGAGTGACGGATGAGCTTAAGAAAGAAGTCATTTACAGACAGTTTAATCTTATGAATCCGTTGCCGTTTAAGCGAAAGTTCCATATTGTATTCTTGCGTAATGTAATGATATACTTTGAGGATGATACAAAGCATGACCTTGTAAATAGGATATATGATTTTATGGAACCGGGTGGATATTTATTTATTGGTACAACGGAGAGCTTAGACAGAAATAAGGTCAAGTTCCAATATGTCCAGCCTTCAATATATAGAAAATAGGGGGAAAAAGTATGCGACCAATCAGGGTTTTAGTATGTGATGACTCGTTGATGTTCAGAAACATGCTTGTAAAAGGCCTTAATGCTGATCCGAATATTGAAGTTGTGGCACAGGCGGCTGATGCATATGAGGCGAGAGACGCTATCATAAAATATAAGCCTGATGTTATGACCCTTGATGTGGAAATGCCAAAGATGAGCGGTATAGAATTTGTTAAAAAGCTTATGCCGCAGTATCCGCTTCCCGTTGTTATGATAAGCTCATTAAATGACAAGGTATTTGACGCCCTTGATGCAGGAGCAGTGGATTTTGTTAAGAAGCCTACCAGTATGGATCAGGCAAAGCTTCACGAATTTTTCACGCAGGATCTTGCGGCAAAGGTGAAGATTGCTTCAACTGCAAAGGTTGCCAAGTATAAGCTTGCTGGCGCAGAAACCGTTTCGGGACATATAAGCACGGCAAATAAAAACCGTATTGTTGCAATCGGAGCGTCAACAGGCGGAACAGAGGCAATTTATGAGGTAGTAAAGAGGTTTAAAAGAGATATACCGGGTGTTGTCATTGTACAGCATATGCCGCCGGGCTTTACAAAAATGTATGCAGACCGTCTGAATAATCAGTGTGAGGTTGCCGTTAAGGAGGCAGTGACGGGAGATGTGGTGCGTCAGGGACAGGTGCTCCTTGCACCAGGCAGCATGCAAATGAAGCTCGTTAAGGTCAACGGAGTTTATCAGGTAGAATGTAAGGGCACTGAAAGGGTCAATGGACACTGCCCTTCCGTAGACGTTCTCTTTCATTCTGTAGCCAAGCTTGTAGGAAAGGATGCTGTTGGCGTTATCCTTACCGGCATGGGCGGTGATGGCGCAAAGGGACTTTTGGAGATGCGCAGAGCAGGGGCGCAGACAATCGGACAGGATGAAGCAACCTGCGTTGTTTACGGTATGCCGAAGGTGGCATATGATTTAGGTGCTGTTCAGCACCAGTTAGGCATTACGGCTATTGCAGGAAAAGTTTACAGCCTGTTAAGCAAATAGATACATACACATACCTATAGAAAGGAGCAAGGCGCGAATGAAAATTTTATTGGCAGAAGATGACTTTGCCAGCCGGAAATTTATGGATAAGCAGCTCTCTAAGTATGGAGAATGTGACGTCATGGTGGATGGCGAGGAAGCAGTGGATGCTTTTATGATAGCGCTTGAAGACGGAGAACCTTATGATTTGGCGTGTCTTGACGTCATGATGCCAGTCATGGACGGGTATCAGGTTTTGAGGGCAATCCGAAATATTGAAGCGCAAAAGGGGATCCCAAAAGAAAAATGCGTTAAAGTCATTATGACTACTGCACTTAACGATGAGCGTAATGTCAAAATGGCATTTGAGCTTGGATGTGAAGCGTACGCAGGGAAACCAATAGATGTGGAAAAATTCGAAAAGGTACTAAAAAAGCTGAATCTTATATAAGAGGGAAAGCAAAGGTAAATCCTTAAGATTGGAGGAAGTATGGCAGACGAATTTAATACTGACAGCATGCTTTCCATGTTTTTGTATGAAAGCGGAACGCTTCTTGAAAAGCTGGAGGGCATCATATTAGAAAAACAGGATGCAGATTGTTTTGACGATGCCGACATTAATGAAATCTTCCGTATAATGCATACAATCAAAGGCTCATCAGGAGTTATGATGTATGATAACATTATGAAGACCTCCCATAAGCTTGAAGATGTATTTTACTATTTAAGGGAATCTCACCCTGACGATGTTCCACATTTGGAACTTGTGGAAAAGGTGCTTGCGGTATCGGACTTTATTACAGGTGAAATCGAGAAAATCAAAAACGGAGATGCACCTGATGGAGACGAAAGCGGCATTATACAGGGATTAGATGAGTTTTTGGGAGAACTCAAGGGTGATATTAAGAAACAGGGAAGAAGGCTTCCGAAGGAAAATAAGCAGGAGGAGCCGAGTCAGTTTTATATATCACCTGTAGCAGAGGAAGACAGTCATTTTTACAGGATTGTCATTCATTACAGAAATGACACACAAATGAGTAACATAAGGGCATATTCCGCAACATATGCTTTAAAGGAGATTGCAGAGGATCTTCTTTATATGCCTGAGGATATTTTATCCAATGAGGCAAGTGCGGACACAATTTTGCTGGAGGGCTTTTATATGCTCCTTCAGACAAAAAGCAGCAAGGATGAGGTCTTGGGTCTCATAGATAACGCTGAGGCTGAGCAGATAGATTTTGACGAGATTACTGCTGAGGAGTATGGAAAAGGTGTTGCTGATCTTGGACAGGGAGAAGCACCGATTATCATTAAGCTTGATGATGAGAAGAAAGACGAGAAGAAAGCAGAAGCTCCTAAGAAGGAGGACACACCGCCGCCTAAGCCTGGCGATTATGTTGTGAAATCAAAGGAAACCGGCAAGGGAAAAACGCTTGCAAAGAATCATGTGAAGCAGCAGCAGGCAGTTATAAGCGTAAATGTAGAGAAAATGGATGCGCTTATGGATCTCATCGGAGAGCTTGTTATAGCTGAGGCGGTTGTGCTTCAAAATCCTGACTTGAAGGTGCCGGGACTTGAGCTTACGAATTTCCAAAAGGCTTCCGGTCAGCTTTCGAAGATTACGACAGATTTGCAGGACGTTATCATGTCCATGAGAATGATGCCGCTTACAAGCACATTCCAAAAGATGAAGCGTATCGTATTCGATGTATCGAGAAAGCTTGGCAAGGACATTGACCTTGAGGTAATTGGTGAAAACACAGAGGTAGATAAAAATATTATAGAAAACATTTCCGACCCGCTTATGCATTTGGTCAGAAATTCCGTAGATCATGGTATCGAGGATGACCCTGCAGCCCGTGTGGCAAAGGGTAAGCCTGAAAAAGGAACCATTACACTGGAGGCTAAGAACGAAGGCGGAAAGGTTTACATTACCGTTAAGGATGACGGTAAGGGACTGAACAAGGAGTCGCTTTACAATAAGGCGCTTGAGCATGGTCTTATTGATAACAAGCCTATGTCAGAGTTTCAGGAAAAGGAAATATACAGGTTTATTACGTTACCTGGATTTTCCACAAAGGAAGAGGTTACAGAGTATTCCGGAAGAGGCGTTGGAATGGATGTTGTTGTAAAGAACATTCAGAGCATCGGAGGAAGACTTGATATTGAGAGTGTTGAGGGCGAGGGCTCAGAAATGACGCTTATCATACCGCTTACGCTTGCCATTATAAATGGTATTGTGGTAGAGGCGGGAGACACCTTCTTTGTCATAGAAACCGCTTCTGTAAAAGAGTTTGTAAGAGTTGGCGAGGACGCGCTCATACAGGAGCCTAGCGGAGCAGAGATTATGGTTCTCAGGGGAGAATGTCATCCGTTCATCCGTTTAGGCGAAAGATATGATCTGCCGAATGCTTGCAGTAAGGTAGATGAAGGTATCGTTGTTGTATTGGAACATGAAGGCAGTTTGGTTTGTGTCTTAATTGACCGTCTGCTTCAGGAACAGGAAATTGTTGTCAAGCCTATACCTTCCTATGTGAAGAAGGTTAGGGGACTTTCAGGCTGTACCCAGCTTGGTGACGGCAGCATTGCTCTGATTCTTGATACTGCCGGGCTGATGCTTGACGAGGAAAGGAGATAGTACATGGCTGAAGAGTTGAAAGAAGAACTGATGGAGGAAGATTTACAAAAGGGTAAATTCATGACCTTCCAGACAGGCAAAGAGTACTTCGGTATAAGCATAAGTTTCGTAAACGAAATAATTGCCATGCAGCCAATCACGGCAATACCTGAAGTAGACGACTACATTAAGGGACTGATAAATCTTCGTGGCAAGATTATTCCTGTAATTGATGTTCGGTTGAGATTTAAAATGGAACCTGTAGAGTACAACGACAGAACATGTATCATCGTTATTGATGTTAAGAATACGGTGATAGGATTAATTGTCGAGAAGATAGCAGAGGTGGATGACATTATGGATGATGACATAGTTCCACCACCTGCCATAGGACATAAGGATAATGAGAGCAATAAGTATGTATACGGTCTTGCAAGAACCGGGGATACAGTTAAGCTTTTAATTGACCCTGAGAAGCTTATAGGACAGAAGGACATAAATATGCTTGAAGAAATTTCAGACAAAGAACAAAAATAAAAAGGAGTGTATACCATGAAGAAGAAAAAATTTTCAATAAACAATATGGCTGTAAAAGCTAAAATCGTAACTTTTAGTATTGTTATGCTTGCGTTTATGATTATTATCGCAGCTGTTGGTTTGATTTCTGCAAACAGAATCAATAAGTCGGAAGAAGAACGCTATAACCATTATGCAATGGGTCAGTTTTACCTGAGTCAGGCATTTTCAAGTGCTGCTAATGTTGAGATGAGCATCCGTAACATGATAATGCTATCCACGGATCCAACAAGTCTTAGTGAGCAGGAAAACTTGATTGCCAGCTACAAGAAGGAAATTGCAGATGAATTTGCAAAGTTCGAGGCAAATCTCAGTTCATATTCAAAAGATATTGTTGATGAATATGAGGATGTTCAGGATGCCATGGAGGAGTGGAGTGACTCAATAGATGCACAAATAGCGCTTGCTAAGAGTGGAAAATCAAGTGAGGCATTCCAGAACCTTATGGGTGATGGTGCCAAGATTACTGAAAATGCAAAGACTGAATTGACGGCGCTTCTTACAAAGCTTGAGAAGGAAGCAGACGAGAACGGCGAGAAGGTTGACAATGAGCATGTTATCTTTACAGCAGTCATTATCGCAGTAGCAGTAGTTGCAATTATTATTACACTTATCTATGGTGCAATGCTTATCAATGGTATTTCAATGCCTGTTGCAAAGCTTTCAGAGGCTGCAAGAAAGCTTGCAATTGGTGATGTTGATGTAGATTGTGAGAAAATACATGATGATGACCTCGGCGAATTGATGGATGAATTTGCAATCATGGCTGATGGAATAAGGGATCAGGTAAGAATTGCAGACGTTATTGCCAGAGGTGACTTTACAGTAGATGTTAAGCCTAGAAGTGATAAGGATATTCTTGGAAAGTCACTTAGAAAGCTTGTTATTGATGAGAATATGACCCTCAACAACATTAAGGAGGCAGGTTCACAGATTACAGTTGGTTCTGAGCAGGTTGCAAGTGCAAGCCAGGCATTGGCACAGGGTGCTACAGAGCAGGCAAGTGCACTTGAGGAGATAACAGCATCCATGCATGAGGTTACTCAGCGTACAAAGGACAACGCAGAAGAAGCTGGTGTAGCAAGCAACTTAGTAAATAACATCAAGGATATGGCAACAACTGGAAATGAACACATGAAGGAAATGATGGAGGCTATGGACGGCATCAATCAGTCATCAGAGGTAATTTCCAAGATTATTAAGACGATAGATGATATATCATTCCAGACGAATATCCTTGCACTTAACGCAGCAGTTGAGGCTGCACGTGCAGGCGTACATGGCAAGGGCTTTGCAGTAGTTGCAGAGGAGGTAAGAAGCCTTGCAGCAAAGAGTGCTTCCGCAGCAGGCGAGACCGCAGAGATGATAGAGGATTCTATCCACAAGGCAGCAAATGGTACTAGAATTGCTGAGGAGACTGCGAAGTCACTTGATGAGATTGTTAACTCAATTGATGAGATTGTTGTTCGCATAGGCAACATCAAGGTTTCATCCAATGACCAGGCTGCTTCCATTTCACAGATTGATCAGGCTATCTCACAGGTATCTACAGTTGTACATACAAATGCCGCTACAAGTGAGGAGAGCGCAGCTGCCAGTGAGGAGCTTTCAAATCAGGCACTTACGCTCAAAAACCTTATTTCAAACTACAAGCTTACATCATCATCAGGTGGAAGAAGCTCTTTCACAGAGATGCCATCTTCATCCTATGAGGATACTGATGAGCCAATCATTTCTCTTGACGGAGATTTTGGTAAGTACTAAGATATATAAAGGTGGATTTACCACAGAAGCTAAAAAAGACCGGATAAATTTATGTCCGGTCTTTTTTGCTCCTATATAAAGCTGTGGCAACACAAAGAGTACCGAAAGTACATTGTTCTATAACATTTTTTATGGATAATATTACTATGATTTGGGAGGCGATTCATGAAAGATGCAAAAAAAATATTAATGAAAGCATTTGATATAAAAATAGTCAATAGAAAAGCAGTTATAGCTGAGATAAGCAATGAAGAATTTGACTATGCAAAAGAAAAAGGAATCATGTTCCCATACATAAAAACCGTACAACATGATGAATGTCTCAAGCGAATATCCGATGCACTTAGCCGTATAACTCCTGAGGATGCTGCAAATGCTTTTTTATACAGCCTTTCTTCAAGAAAGCTTGAATATCGTTCCGTATTAGGAAGCTATTGGTATGCAAAAGCAATACCGCCGCATGCTAGTACTGCTTCCGGATCTTGTAATATTTGTCAATGGGATACTTACAATAATTTATCATGTAATGCAGAATATAAAAATCATTACAACGTTCTGAATTATGAGCGATATAAATATGGCGGTGTTCGTCATACTGATGCAGTGTATGCTCTTTTTGACCTTGAGGAATTTTTAAAACTACCAAAGGTCAAGCATACCAAAGAAGATGAAGCTATATTATTTGCGATCTTGTCTTGTGTAGAAAATTTGCAGCCATATCAAAAGGTGGGAGGCTTACGAAAAGCGGTTACTTCTGCTAAATTATTTAAGTCTAATGCAAATGAGATAGAAGTTATTATAAATATTTTAGGAATTTGTGGTATTCTTGAAAGCGCTGAACACCATTGTTATGATGAAGGATTTATGGATTGTATAAACAGAAATCCTCCGGAACTAACGAATGATTATGACTATCCTGTTAATTGGTGGAAAGCGGAAAATGGTATAAATAAATCCCGATTTGAAATGGTTTTTGCAATGTGTTAAATTCTGATTTATGCAATTAACTGATACTAATCAGCATCAAATTGACAGGAGATTGGAATGAATAATAAATATAAGCCCTAAAGCAAGTTTCATCAATCGCTTTAGGGCTATATTTCTTTGTATTTAAAATATTAATTGGATTTGTTTAATTTCCACAGTTACATTTATTCATATCAACACATGGCGCAGCCTTGTCAAAAGCAGAGTTAAATGCGTAGAAGTTTTTGTCATCCAGTTTATCGGTAACAAGTCTCAAGGATTCGCCGAATCTCTGGAAGTGGACAACCTCCCTTGCTCTCAGGAATTTAATCGGCTCATAAACGTCAGGATAATCCTTACAGAGCCTTAAAATATTGTCGTAGGTGCTTCGTGCCTTTTGCTCGGCAGCCATATCCTCGTAAAGGTCTGTAATCGGGTCGCCCTTGCTTTGAAATTCACAGGCATTAAATGGTATACCGCCTGCGGCCTGCGGCCAAAGTCCGAGCGTATGGTCGACATAGTATTTATCAAATCCTGATACTTTAATTTCCTCCATGGAAAGATCCTTTGTCAACTGATAAACGATGGTGCCGATAATTTCCAAATGTCCAAGCTCCTCAGTACCGATGTCATTTAAGGTTGCCATAACCTCCTTGTAAGGCATTGCATAGCGCTGTGAAAGATAGCGCATAGAAGCAGCAAGCTCGCCGTCAGGTCCTCCAAACTGACTTATAATTGCCTGAGCAAGCTTCGCATTCGTTTCTTTTATATTTACAGGACATTGTAGTCTCTTTTCATATACCCACATTAACAGCCACACTCTCCTTCCCAAGGCCAAGGTTTATTTACCCAATCCCAATAATTACATGCATTTACATCATATCTGTTTAAAGGTCCGTAATTTGCCGTGTAGTCACACACTGCTTCCCTTCGTATTTCCTTAAACTCGTTGTAGGCGTCGATTGCGTCTGCACAGTCGGGATGTGTGTTAAGGAAAAGCGTTATGTCGTCAAGCATAAATGAAACCTGACTGATAAAATTAAATAATTCTTTTTTATTCATGTTATGCATCTACATTTTCCCCCTTGAGCCACAGAATATAAGATTTAGACAAGGAAATGCCGTACCCTCCCGTAAAGCTGTACAAGGGTCGTAAAGCTCACCGAAGGACTGCATTGGCACAAACCCCATCGCAAGCGGCATGGTAGACATCTGCTTGTTGCTGTCCCCACAGTCATCCCTGCAATCACAGGAGGCTTTTCGCATACAGGAATTGTCTGACTGACAATTGTTTGGATTTCCAAATTTTTGTAAATTATTTCTGCCGTAGCTGTATGACTGGCTGGAACCTTGCGGGTATCCGTTTCGACCCATGCCGCCACGGCCATATGATCTCATTGTATCCAAAATAAAATCCTCTCTTTCTAATATACTCAGTATTATGCTGGTGCTTTTAGTTGTTATAGTTTAATACTATGTATTTTTTAATAAAATGTGAAAAATTCTTTTCATATTGCAAAGTAATGTGTAAAATAATAAAATAAAATGGAATGCATTATTTTGAAATTATTTCTGCCTGCAACAAGCCGAGCTGTCTGCCGTAATTTTGATTTGCAAAAAGGAGTAGTATGAGTTACAGATTAGAAAAAAAGAAGGTAATTTCAAGTATCATTAAGTGGGTGCTGATACTGGGGCTGCTTGCCTTTGCATGTGTAAAATACAAATCATTTTTTAGAGATGCAATGAATGAGATTTCAGATATATCTGCTGAAAGCATAGCATTGTGCGCAGTGCTTGCCAATCTATATTTTTTGGCAGAGGGCATAATCATAAGCAGAATGACCTCGAAGGAGGAACATACCTTGTCGCTGCTTCAGGGAATAAGCTGTGCATACATGTGTGCATTTTATAGGGTTTCCACCTTGGGAAGCGGAACTGCTGTCGCACAGCTTTACTATTATAATGCAAAAAAAATAAGCGTAAGCCGTGCAAGCGGCATGTCTATGGCGCAGTATACATTTATGAAAATAACGGTTGGCGTTATGGGGATTTGTTCCTTTATCATACTTATCATTTCAGGAGACAAAGATATAAAAAAATATTGGGGCTATATGCTTGCAGGCTCTATCGTAATAGCGCTTGTGTGCCTCTTTTTGTTTATAATTACCGTGTCGGAGAAAATATCGAATTTACTTATAAAGCTTTGTTATAAGCTTGTCAAGGAAAAAAGTAAGCTTTATCCAAAGCTTGCTGATGGGGAAAAGGCAGTGGAAAATCTCCAGGAATGTGGAAGGATGCTTTGGCATGACAAGCTGCTGTTTGTACAGGTTATACTTTTAAATGTATTCAAATTTGCCTGCTGGTACTGCATACCCGGTATCGTATTCAGGGAGCAGTTTGATGTGGGAATGCTTACATGCCTGCTTCTCATGGCTGTGTGCAATATGATAGGCTGTGTCATGGTTGCACCATCGGGTGTGGGAACGCTTGAATTTGTCGTTACAATATTTTTTGGCACGATAATACCTGAGGCGGACGTCATTGCGGCAACATTGGTAATTTATAGATTTTTCACGTGGATTGTGCCTTTTGCCATAGGTATAATTCCAGCACTCTTTTTAAGGAAAAATGAGTAGGTTACTTATAAAACAGCTTTGTTTCATCTATGATTTTGTATTCGTTGTCCGAGTAGTCAACAATGATAACATTACAGTTTTCCTGAAGACCGCCTGACCAAAAATATTCTGTAGAGTGTTTTTTTATGTAGCTCATGATTGCTTTGTTTAAGGCACCGTGGGCTACAATCATGATACGCTCATATTTGTTTTGCAGCGGCTCAATTACCTCCTGCATAAAATCGCCTGCACGTGCTATTAAGTGCTCAAGCGTTTCTCCGTCGTCAGCAGGCACATATAAATGAGGCTGCTTGAAGAAAAATTTAAAGGTAAGGCTGTCATCCTTTAAAAGCTCCGAAAAGCTTTCGCCTTCAAAATGTCCGAAGGAAAGCTCCTTTATTCTGTCATCGGTTATTATGGGGATGTCCCTGTCGCCTTTTATAAGCGAAGCAGTTTCATAGGCTCTTTTTAAGGGACTTGAATAAATAACATCAATTTTTGTGTCCTTTAGTGCAATTCCCGTTTTGACTGCCAAAGTCCTGCCGTTTTCATTCAGTTCTATGTCCGTACTCCCTTGAAGCCTTTTTCCCTGATTCCACAATGTTTCTCCGTGGCGTACAATATATAGTTCCATGTTGTTTCCTTTCCGAAAGTATTAAAGTGTACAATAATACCGTTGTCAAATGTTTTCTATCTGCCAGTCTATAGGGGCAATGCCGTTTTTCTCCAAAAATGCATTCGTGCTGCTGAAATGCTTACAGCCGAAAAAACCTCTGTAGGCTGAGAGGGGAGATGGATGAGGCGCCTTTAATATCAGGTGCTTCGGGTTATTCAGCATAGCTGCCTTTTTTCCTGCAAAGCCTCCCCACAGAAGAAACACAATCGGTCTGTCCTGCCCGTTTACAATACGGATTGCCGCGTCAGTAAATTCCTCCCAGCCCTTTCCCTGATGGGAGGCTGCCTGATGTGCTCGTACCGTTAATACAGCGTTCAGCATGAGAACGCCCTGCTTGGCCCACTTTACAAGATAGCCGTTGTTTGGAATATAGCAGCCCACATCCTCCGCAAGCTCTTTGTAAATATTGACAAGGGAAGGGGGAATGTCAACTCCCGGCTTTACCGAAAAGCATAGACCATGTGCCTGATTTGGCTCGTGGTAAGGGTCCTGCCCGATAATGACGCACTTTACATCGGAAAGCGGCGTGAGGTGAAATGCGTTGAATATGTCATCGCCTGGCGGGAAAATTTGTCGTGTTGCATATTCCTTTCCGATAAAATCAAATAACTCCCTGTAATATTGTTTTTTGTATTCCGGTGACAGGGCATCTGCCCAGTCGTTTGATATTGGCGGCATATTTTTTCCTCCGTAAATACATATTCTAAAATGGGACGTTTACGCTTTATTATAGTTTCAATTAGTAAACGAATTAGCACCATTATAACACAGATGCCGATTGTTGTATAATTCAATTTTTATCAGGGGAATTGATGGTAACACGGTTAGGGTAAAGTTTTTTAGTTGACACACAATAAAAAATATGTTAAAGTTTCTTAAACAGGAGAAAGCATCCTGCTAAGATGCTTTGCTCTAAATATGGAAAAGCGATGAAAAGGAATAGTAGGAATTTGCTGAATTTCAGAGAACTGTCGGGTGGTGTGAGACAGTATTTGGTGGATTGTATATTATGACATTTATGATGTTGTGATATATGCGAACTCGCCTTGGAGCAGCCGGTTGAACGGTACCGATGGTATCAGTAGACTTGGACGGAGCCTGACCGTTATAGCAGGAGGATATATGACTTAGTCCGTATCCTGATGAGTGCATACATTTCATGTATGAATTAGAGTGGTACCGCGTAAAACTTGCGTCTCTAAAGTTTAGAGATGTGGGTTTATTTTTTTGCAGGTACATCATTAAGTTATAAAAATATATTAAGGAGGTAAAAGTTATGAAAAATTACGAACACTACAAGCGCGGATATTACATGCCGCCGGAAAAAAGCACAAGCTGGGTTGACAAAGAGTACATTGACAAGGCTCCTGCATGGTGCAGCGTAGACCTTAGGGACGGTAATCAGGCACTTATCGTTCCTATGAGCCTTGATGAGAAAATAGAGTTTTTTAAGGAGCTTATCAGAGTTGGATTTAAGGAAATAGAGGTTGGTTTCCCTGCTGCATCCGAAACGGAGTATGCATTTTGCCGCACGCTTATAGAGGACAATCTCATTCCTGATGATGTGACGATTCAGGTGCTTACACAGGCAAGGGAGCACATTATAAAGAAAACCTTTGAGGCGGTGCAGGGAGCTAAAAATGTTATCGTCCATCTTTACAATTCCACCTCCTACGCACAGAGAACGCAGGTGTTCAAAAAGTCGAAGGAGGAGATACTTAAGATAGCAACTGACGGAGCAAAGCTTTTAAACGAGCTGGCAGATGAGTATGGCGTCAAATATCAGTTTGAGTATTCGCCTGAGAGCTTTACAGGAACAGAGGTTGAATATGCCCTTGAGGTATGTAATGCCGTTATAGATGTATGGAAGCCTACGCCTGACAGAAAGGTGATTATCAATCTGCCTGCAACGGTGGAAATGTCGCTGCCTCATGTATATGCCAGTCAGATAGAATATATGAACAACAATTTCCATGACAGGGAGAACATCATTTTATCCCTGCATCCACATAATGACAGAGGCTGCGGCGTGGCAGATGCGGAGCTTGGAATACTTGCGGGAGCGGACCGTATTGAGGGTACGCTTTTCGGAAATGGAGAGAGAACAGGAAATGTGGACATTATCACCCTTGCCATGAATATGTTTACCCATGGAGTTGACCCGCAGCTTGATTTGTCTGATATACCGAGAACGACAGAGATTTATGAGAGGCTGACAAGGATGCATGTATACGAGCGTTCGCCGTATACCGGTAAGCTTGTGTTTGCGGCCTTTTCCGGTTCACACCAGGATGCAATTGCAAAGGGAATGAAATTCAGGGAGGAGGACAAAAAGCAGATGTGGACAGTGCCTTATCTTCCTCTTAATCCTGAGGATATCGGCAGGAAATATGATGGTGACGTTATAAGGATAAACAGCCAATCGGGAAAGGGCGGCATCGGTTACATTCTTGAACAGAAATATGGCTTTGACCTGCCTGCAAAGATGCGGGAGGATTTTGGTTACACAGTCAAGGGCGTGTCCGACCATGAACACAAGGAGCTTTCGCCTAAGGAAATCCTTTCCATATTTCAGGAGGAATATGTAAATCATAAGGAGCCTGTTACACTTTTGGAATGTCATTACAAGCAGGTGGACGGCATTGATGCAGAGGTAACGATTGAGGTAGATAATGAGAAAAAGATTTACCATGGACATGGAAATGGAAGGCTTGATGCAGTCAGCAATGCAATTATGAAGCACTTTAACATAAGATTTTCGCTTGTAACCTACAAGGAACATGCGCTTCAGCTTGGCTCAAACTCACAGGCATGTGCCTATGTGGGCATAGAGGTTGAAGGCATTGACAAAATTGTGTGGGGCGCAGGCATAAAAACAGATATTGTGGATGCATCGGCATTTGCTCTTATAAGCGCATTAAACAGAACCGGTCGTATGAAAAAGTAAAATTCATTCAAGGTATTTTTGTTGTATTATGACATTTGATATGTTAAAATATGCCCTAAGGGGTATCGCCAAAGGTGGTGGATGCCTTAGGGCAAGGCTCCATGCGAGGCATGGAGTATTAGTGAAATATGACGTAAATACACATTTTAATTATTTTGAGGAGGTTATGCTATGCTTTTTATAAAAGCTGAAGACTTAAAATATGGCATGCGTCTAGCAAAGCCGATTTACAATAAGACAGGTGTCCTGCTTTATGAGCGCAACACAGGACTTACGATGCAGGGTATAGAGAGTGTGAAGAATTTTGGCCTTCTCGGACTTTATATTCTTGAGCCGGCAGAACCTGTTCCGCCTATGACAGAGGAGGATTTGGATTTCGAGAGATTTCAGACTATGGCAGTGTTTAGCATACGTGAGGAGCTTGACAGCCTCATAGCAGGAAGGGAACCGAAAAATTTAAAGCGTCTTTCACATGCAATTATCACGAATTACGGAAGGCTCGACCATAAGATTTCATTTACGCAAAATCTTAGAAGTACTACGGATTATGTATATAAGCATGTAATAAATACAGCCATACTTTCTGCGCTTATTTCTTCTCATGCGGGAATCGGTCCTAACGAGCAGGAGGAGCTTGTGCTTGCAGCTCTTTTGCATGATACAGGTAAGCTTCTGCTTCCAAGCAGGGTAAGGGATAAATATGATGATTATGATGCCAATGACATGGTAATGGTAAGAAAATTTCAGGCGGACGGACTTGGTCTTATACGTCCGGAGCTTGGGCTTAACAGTGGCGTGAAGCGTGTTGTTGCACAGATGCATCGTATGGAATATGGCAGTGATGAAGGCGATGAGGGTAAGATACTGAAAAGCACCAAGGTACTTAAGGTTGCAAATCTTTTTGATACAATGACATGTATGAAGCTTAACAGCGAATCTATATCTGAAATTGCAGCGATAAAGCATCTGCTTAAAAATCAGAAGGAATACGGCTCGGAAATCGTTGGGGCACTTGTTAAGAGCATCAATATTCTTACACCGGGAGTATGTATCGAACTCACGAACAAGGAAAAGGGTCTTGTTATAACTGAAAATACGGATAACATTTTAAGACCGATGGTGCTTGGCTTCACAACAAACAAGATTTATGATTTGAGCAATGACAGTGTATACAAAAAGTATAAGATTGTTGATATTATGAAGACGATGGATAACCGTATTAAGGTTGACAATGAACGTCTTGAGGAATACAGAAACAGAGGCGATAGTGCATTTACAGACCGTCGCAGAGGATAAAGCATGGCAGAAAACGTATTTAACGAAAAACAGGATTACTTGATAGGTGCCAGGAATGAGGTCGTAAAACGTGACAGTATGGCGTCAGAGCTTGATAAGATGAGGGCGCATCAAAAAAAACTCACGAAAAATATTGCGGCAGAGGAAAAGTCCATAGCTGACGAAATCACAGCTACACTGAAAAAGCGTAAGCAGGAAATATCAAATACCTATGATGAGAGATTGGACGATAACCGGGCACGCAAGAAAAAGGTATCCTCAAAGCGTGACAAAAAGAAAAACCAAAGAATAAATCAGCGTATAGATGATGAGACAAAGGATATTCATAAAAATACACGTGAGCTTGAGGTAGAGATGAAAACCTTATTTAAAAAAAATAAGGTTCCGTCATTTTGCTCCACCAAGCTTTACTATGTCATGTTTATGCCTAGAGGAATTGCAGAGGTATTTGGACTGCTGGGTTGTTTCCTGCTTTTCTTTGCAGGACTTCCGGCAGGCATAACGGCACTTGTGAAGATATTTGTTTTAGATGAAAAAAAGGATATAAATGTAGCCTTTTGGTGCGTGCTGATTGCGGCATGTCTTGTTATATTACAGCTTGTCATTTATTTTGCACTGTACAATACAACTAAGATACGTCACAGTGATGTTATAAAGCAGGGCAGAAGCATACGAGACAAAATGAAGGCGAATGACCGTCAGGCAGATGCCATCAAAAACTCGATTAGTAAGGATAAGGACGAAAGTGCATACAATTTAGATGCATATGATGAAAAGCTTGCAAACCTTGATGCTGAGGCTGATACAATAGGAGCAGAAAAGCAGGAGGCATTAAGGGCATTTGAAGCAGATACCAGGCAGCTTATCATAGATGAGATAAACGGAAGACGCCTCCAGACCGTTGAGGATATGAAGGCGGAAAAAAAGGAACTTGAGGAAAAAATTGCCAAGGGTGAAAAAATGTATTCGGATAAGGTTCTGCAGATTACAAATCAGTATGCTTCGTATTTGGGTGAGGAGCTTTGCAGGGAGGATAAGCTCAGCGACCTCATAGCAATTATGGAGGAAGGGCAGGCAGCCACTGTTTCCGAAGCAATCAACCTCTATAAGGGTAAGACGCCAAAGTAGCCAATGGAATGCTTTAAGGCGTCTGCGATACAGTTTGCCAATGTGACAACAGTATAAAGCCTTGTGCTTTGTAAAAGACCAGAGTGGTGACCTGAAATATTTACGATACCAGTGATAGATATATCCCCTATCGCTGGTAATTTTTTATTTACACCCTTGCCTGGCAAGATAGGGGTATTGCTGACTGTAATATGCCCTACATGACAGCCCTGCCCTAGGGCAGCGTCCACTGCAATGATAAATGGATTTTCAATCTTCATATTTATCTCGCTTATTGTTTCCCGTATGTTTAAGGCGTGTACAGGAGTTTGCAGACAGCCCATTACCTTAATCCGGCTGTCATAATTTACAAGCTGGTCGCCCACAAGCGGACCAAGGCAGTCGCCTGTCGCCCTGTCTGTTCCGATACACAGTATAATTGGCGTGTAGCTTGAAATCAAATCCTCCGGCATAAGCTCTGAAATGAAATCCCCTAATTCTATATATGAATAGCTGTTTAATGTATCAAAATACTGCATTATTGCATTTTCCTGAAGAATATTGTTCATACATACCTCTGGCTTTACTTGGGTCAGTGATTATTATTAGCATATGCAGCTATTGTAGACAAATTGAAAAAATTTTAAACAAATACCCATAAATACATATTGTCGAAACAAAAAACAAATATAAAAAACATGCGATTGAAATTAAAGGGCAAGCGACAGAATTTGACTATGTAACGGTATGGGACATGCTATTCTCTCTTTATTACAGTATGTAGCAATTGTCTAAAATAGTTTTAGAGAGAGGTGGAAGGAATGATAGAAATCATCTATGACAAGTCAAAGGAAAAAGCGGAGAAGGAGGAAGAAAGCAGCAGGACTGTTGCAAATGACGACAGAAACAGTGATGCGAATGAAAACGCCGAAAATGTCAAGCTGCCGAAAAATATAAGACAAATAGGAAATCCCTGCGGGAATAAAAGAATTTACATAGAGGATTATGTCGTTACGTATCTTAATTATATATCAAGACCGGGAAGCACGCATGCGAGAGGGGCCATTCTGCTTGGAGAAATGAAACATTCACAGGTAGGTGATATTGTATTTATAAGCGGGGCGGTGGATGCGCAGAATATTGAATTTGATATGGACGAGAGTAAATTTGACCAGGAGGTATGGTCAGGGATATATGCGGAAATAAAGGAAAACTTCCCGGAGCTTTCCGTAGTGGGGTGGTTTCTATCAAGAATGGGTTTTTCCACTGCGGTAAATGAAAAAATAGAGAAAATGCACGTGGAAAATTTTTCGGGAAAAAATAAGGTTTTATATGTGACCGATTCCTTAGAATCAGAGGACGCATTTTATATGTATGAGAAAGGACAGCTTGTCAAGCAGAGAGGATATTATATATATTATGCGCAGAATGAGCCTATGCAGAGCTATATAATAAAGAAGAAAACGGGCATGGAGGAGGAGACAGACACAGAAATACACAGAAAGGACGAGGAGCTCATCAAGCAGTACCGTGAAAAAAATTCCCATGGAAAAGAGCCAAGGACTAATAATATCAGCCTTATATATGTAGCAAGCTCATTTGTCGTATTGGTTATGCTTGCTATGGGAATAACTGTTATAAGCAATTATGATAAAATGAAGGAAATGGAAATATCCATTAACAGGCTTGAGCTTACTGCAGATGCAAATGAGGATACGGTACAGGTGCTTGCCACAGAACAGAACGATAAAAATACTGAGGCAGAGCAAACTGTAACAGATGCTGACAAAATGACAGCGGGACAGGCAGATATTGACACTGAAGCTGGAAAGCCTGCAGAAAACACAGAGGAGGATGTGACGAAAGAGCAGATACTTCCTGCAATGACGAACGGAAATCCTACCTATTATACGGTAAAGGCGGGAGATACGCTTTCCTCCATTGCTTACGAGGCATACGGTTCGGTTGTGTATGCCGAGGATATTGCCAAGGCAAACAAAATGGATTTGGAGGATAACATATATGAGGGAGATGAAATATTACTTCCGGCAATTGACGCAAGATAGCATTTAGATGTATACTATTATGGATGTTTTTTAATTTCTAGTATATATGAGGAATAACATGAAGGATAAAAAAAGGAATAAAACGGACAATGTAGTATATATGGGCGGCTCTGAGGAAGCATTGAAAAACAATAAAGAGGCAGCATACAGGGCACGAAAACAAAAAAGTATAAAGATGACAGTTCTTTTGCTGGCAATCGTTATTGCGGCAGTCAGTGCCATTGTACTGTTAAATAGGGAATACCATAGCTATAAGGTTCAGGAGAGAAATGAAACTCAATATGAGAATACCGCAGGGTATGTCCAGTTTTGTGGCAATCTGCTTAAATACACACCTGACGGAGTGTCATATATTGATGCAAATGGAAATGTGGTGTGGACGGCAGGCGTAAATATGAAAATGCCTATGGCTGTAACAAGCGGAAGCTATGCTGCAGTTGCTGATATGAGCGGCAATGAGGTTTACATTTTCAGTGAGGAGGGTCAGGTAAGCAGCCTTACCATGCCATACACCATCTGCGACGTGGATGTTGCCAATCAGGGCGCCTTTGCCGTTGTTTTAGAAAGTGAAAAAACAAATTATGTGAATATTTACGATAAAAACGGTGATAGTATACATGAAATGCAGACGACCATAGGAAAGAGTGGTTATCCTCTTGATATAACCATTTCCAATGACGGCAGGAAATTATTTACAAGCTATATAAATGTAAACTCAGGCACCGTGCAGAATAATCTTGCTGCATATAACTTAGGGGACGTAGGACAAAATGCCAACGCCGATAGAATGGTGGGTGGTTACAAGCTTGACGGACAGATTGTGCCTAAGGTGCAGTTTATCAGCAATGATACCCTGGCTGCATTTGGAACAAGCAGCATAAAAATATATTCCATGAAGGAAAAACCGAATGAAAAGGCTGAAATTGATTTTGAGGGCGAAATAAGGAGTGTTTTTTATAATGAGGATTACATAGGCTTTGTTCAGGAGGAAAAATCAGATGATGGGGAATCGGGCTATGTGATGAGAGTGTATGATACAAGGGGAAATAAAAAATTTACGGAAACGATAGACTTTAACTATGATAATATATATGCTGCCGAAAAGGAGATAATCGTAACAGGCGATGTAAACTGTAAAATCATAAGAACAAGTGGAAGCATAAAATTTGACGGAATGTTGTCAGGAAAAATTTTAAGTATGGTTCCAAGCGGAAAGAAGCTTAGCTATGTTGTGGTATACGATGATGCTACGGAAATCATAAAATTAAAATCGGATAAGTCTTCCGAAAACGAGTAAAGGTTGAATGTGGAGCAAAAGATGAATTATCTCGCTGTTATTGTGGGCATTATTTTCATAGTATGCATATTTATAGGATATAAACACGGACTGTTCAGGTCGGCGCTTAAGCTTGTGCTGCTTGTACTGTCCTTGCTTTTGTCCTATTTTCTTTCACCTATGCTTGCTGATGCGATTATACAATATACAAATGTTGACGAATATTTCAAGACAAAAGCATATTCTGTTATAGAAAAAACCGTGAAGGAAAATGTTGAGGAAAATTTAAAGAATGAGCTTGGTATCACCTCGGAGGATGTAGTGGAGGAGATTACCGATGAAGCTATGAAGGAGGACCCTGCAAAAGTGCAGCAGGTAGCTATAATAAATAAAATGAAGGTGCCTGAATTTATAAAAACCGCACTTATGGACAATAACCATGACGAGGCAAGAAAAAGTTTGGGAGTAAACAGCTTTTACGAATACATTTCCACATATATAAGCCGCATGATTATAAATGCAATGGCATTTGTGCTGTCCTTTGCATTTCTTCTTATTATTTTTGCAATTGCAAGTATCATATCAGCGGTGGCTGTGCGTATTCCTATCATTGGAGGCATAAACCGCCTGGGTGGAATGTTGTTTGGCTTTTTTGAGGCGCTTTTTATCGTGTGGATATGCTTTGTGCTTGTGGCGATTATTCCTGATACGCAAATCGGAAACTGGTTCTTTTCCCAAATTGATGACAGCAGCATACTTACTATAATATATGAAAAAAATATATTTATGAAGGTAGTAACAGGGCTTAATCATTTATTGTAATTTTAATTACATTTTTTTGCCAAAAAACTGTTGACATTCAAAAATCACTGTGCTATTATCTAATAGCTGTCGCAAA